>SFIE01000001.1 GCA_004555405.1 Subdoligranulum sp. | reverse complement strand
CCGCGGGGCGGCAGCAGAAGGGGGGCTGCACTGTATCCCCAAGCGCCGCGCCGGCCGCAACTGCCTGTGCGAAAACAGACGCCTTCGTATCCGGGGGGCCTCGGGGGACGGCGGATGAGGATGCGCGGCGCGAAGCGCCGCAAATCCGGCCCAGCCGGCCCCCTGAGCGGCCTTTTCGCCCCTTTTGGGCCGCTCCAAAAGGGGCAAGCTCTCTGCGTAATAAAAAGACGCCCCGCCTGCGGGCGGGAAAAGAAACAGCGCCGGACTGTGGTGATGGAGATCCATACGTCTTCTGAAGCCGGGTTTTCAGAAAATGATCTCCGTCTTCCTCTTGAGAGGGAAGACAAGCTGTGCTACAATGTTTATATATAATATAGAATATAGAAATCGAACGAGAGTTCACCCACCCACGGTGCGGCTGAAATGCCCCGGTTTTTGTGTTTTTATGTAAAGGCAGCAGCCTTTGCTGCTGCAAACGGCCCAAGCGGCCCTCAGAACTTCCCAAACACAGCGATCCCGGCTTTCCAAAGCACCCTGATGAAAAAAAGGAGGAAGCAAAGCAAATGGAAAACATCTATATGTCCCGTGGGGCCAGCAAGGTCGTCAATGTATGCGCAAAGATCCAGCCGGGCGAGCAGGTTTTGATCGTTACCGAGCTTTCGCGCATGAGCATTGCACAGGCGCTTGCCACCGAAGTGTACCGTGTGGGCGCCGAACCGGCGATCTGCATTATGGAGCCCCGCACGCAGGATAGCGAAGAGCCGCCCAAGGAAATTGCAGCAGCCATGAAAGCCAGCGATGCATTCCTCAGCGTGGTGGGAAAATCAATCACACATACCCACGCGGTGAAAGAAGCCATTGCCGCAGGCTCGCGCGGATTGGTGCTGACCCATTTCACAGAAGAAATGATGATGCATGGCGGCATTGAGGGCGATTTTGAGCAGGCAAAGCGTGTGTGTACCGCCATGGCCGAGGGCATGGCAGGCGCAGAAAAAATCGTGCTTACATCTCCCAGCGGAACCCATTTGGAATATTCGGCAAAGGGTCGCCGCGGCAATAAGCTGTATTGCATGGTGGAGCCGGGCCAGTTTTCCACGCTGCCCACGGTGGAAGCCAATGTTTCCCCGCTGGAGGGCACCGCAAACGGTGTGATTGTGGCCGATGGCAGCATTCCTTATATCGGCATCGGCGTGCTGGAAGAGCCTGTTACGCTGAGGGTGGAAAATGGCCGCATCGTGGATATTTCGGGCGGCCGTCAGGCCAAGATGCTGGCAGATAATCTGGCCTCAAAAAACGATCCCAATGTGTACAATATCGCGGAGCATGGCGTGGGCCTGAACCCCAAGTGCCATTTCTGCGGCTTTATGCTGGAGGATGAGGGCGTGTTCGGCACCTGCCACATCGGCATTGGCACCAGCATCACGCTGGGCGGCACCGTAAAGGCTGCCTGCCACTATGATGTGATCATGAAGGACGGCACGATCGTGGCCGATGGAAAAACTTTGATGAAGGATGGCGTTCCGCAGGTATAAAAAGCGACGCTGTAAGAAAGGGGAAAAAGTTTATGCTTGAAATCAGCTTAAATGTGTACTATACCATAGCGATAGCAATTTTGGTTTTGATGCTGGGCGATTTTATCAAGCGCCATGTGTCGGTTCTGCGCAAGTTCTGTATCCCCACACCTGTGGTGGGCGGTGTGCTGTTTGCCATTGCCATTACTGTGCTGAATGTATCCGGTTTGTGCAAGATCTCGCTGGACAGCTCGTTCAATGAATTCTTCAGCCTGCTGTTCTATGCAGGCATCGGTTATACCGCCAGCTGGAAGCTGCTGAAAAAGGGCGGCCCGCAGGTGATCGTGTTCCTGATCCTTTCCAGCATTCTGGTGGTGTTCCAGAATGGCCTTGGCGTTGTGATCTGCAAGGTGATGGGCGTGAATCCTCTGGTTGGTCTGGCCTGCGGCTCGATCCCCATGGTGGGCGGCAACGGAACAGCCGCTGCATGGGGCCCGATTCTGGAAAGCGCCGGTTTGGATGCAGGCACCACCATTGCAACGGCAGCAGCTACCTTCGGCTTGGTGGGCGGCGCATTGCTGGGCGGCCCTGTTGGCCGTTACCTGATCGAGCATAACAACCTGAAGCCGAACCCCGAAGCCATGGATATGAAATTCGGTTCGGACGAAAAGAAGGTTCCTGTAGACGAAAAGCGCATGACCGCTGCCGCCTATCAGGTGCTGTTCACCATTGGCGTAGGCACCTTGATCTCTGTAATGCTCAAAAAGACCGGCGTTGAGTTCCCCGCATCGGTAGGCGCTATGACAGCCGCCGCTATTCTGCGAAACATCTCGGATCACAGCAAAAAGCTGGATCTGAAGCTGCCTGAGCTTTCTATGATCTCCAACATTTCTCTGCTGGTGTTCCTGGCACTGTCCATGATGACCATGAAGCTGTGGAAGCTGATCGATCTGGCCCTGCCTATGCTGGTGATTTTGATCGCACAGATGATCCTGATGGCTCTGTTCGGCATTTTTGTTACCTTCCGCGTGATGGGCAAAAACTTCGATGCTGCCGTGATGACGGTTGGCCAAACCGGCTTTGGCCTGGGCGCTGTGCCTACGGCTATGGCCAATATGCAGGTGATCGATTCCAAATACGGCTCTTCGCCCAGCGCATTCTTTATTGTGCCGCTGGTGGGCAGCCTGTTTATCAATCTGGTAAACTCGGCGATCATTACGGTATTCCTGAACATCGTGTAACGGTAATTTTGTAAATAATAGCCTGAATCAGGCAAAACAGCCCCACGCCGACACCGCTTTGGTGCATGGTGTGGGGCTGTTTGCGCTGGCGTGATCAGGGAAAGGTTTAGGGGCGAAGGCCTGGAGGCTTCCGAAAGCATGGAACTCGCCGGAAAGCGCACCTTGGACTGCGGCGATTTCATTTTGTATAAGTGCGCATAAAATAAAGGCCCAAAATCACAGCAGCATGGCCTTGGCAATACAAAAAGCAGCACATTCTGAAGCCAGAATGTGCTGCTTTTTTACAAATTTTTATCGGCGGAAAGATCAGCCGTTTTTCTTTTTGCCGTAAGCCTTCATGCGCAGCTCGTGGTTCAGCACGCGCTTGCGAATGCGCAGATGCTCGGGGGTGACCTCCAGCAGTTCGTCCGGGGCCAGGAACTCCAGCGAACCCTCCAGGCTCAGGGGGCTGATGGGGACCAGGCGAAGCGCATCGTCGCTGCCGCTGGCACGGGTGTTGGTCAGGTGCTTGGTCTTGCACACATTCACATCAATGTCGCTGCCATCGGCCGTGTAGCCGATTACCATGCCCTCATACACCTTTTCACCGGCGCCGATCAGCAGGGTACCGCGCTGCTGTGCATTGTACAGGCCGTAGGTCACGGCGTCGCCGGTTTCAAAGCTCACGATCGAGCCGGTGCTGCGGGTGCTGATGTCGCCCTGCCACTCTTCGAAGCCATCAAAAATGGTGTTCATAATGCCTTCGCCGTGGGTATCGGTCAGGAACTGGCTGCGATAGCCAAACAGGCCGCGGCTGGGCATACGGAACTCAAGGCGAGAGCGGCTGTTCATGGGCTGCATGTTCATCAGCAGTGCCTTGCGTGCGCCCAGAGCAGTCATCACAGCGCCCTGATATTCTTCAGGCACATCAATCACAACGCGCTCCATAGGCTCCATGGTTTTGCCGTTTTCCTCATGGGTCAAAACATGGGGAGGGCTTACCTGCAGCTCGTAGCCTTCGCGGCGCATGGTCTCGATCAGAATCGACAGGTGCATTTCACCGCGGCCCATCACACGGAAGGAATCAGACGTGGGGCTGTCCTCTACGCGCAGGGCAACATCCTTCAGCAGCTCTTTCTGCAAACGGTCGCGGATCTGGCGGCTGGTTACAAACTTGCCCTCTTTACCGGCAAACGGGGAATCGTTTACGGCAAAGGTCATTTCCACGGTGGGATCGGTGATCTTCACGAAGGGCAGGGGCTCAACCTTGCCGGGGTTGCAAATGGTGTTGCCGATGTTCACATCGGGAATACCGGCAAAGGCAACGATATCACCGGCAGAGGCGGTTTCGCAGGCTTCACGGCCGTTTGCCTTAAAGTCAAACAGCTTGGTGATGCGGCCGTTGATCTTTACGCTTTCGTCATGCCAGTCGCAAACCTGCACAGCATCGCCAACCTTGACGGTGCCGTCCTGAATGCGGCCAACGCCCATACGGCCCACAAAGTCATTGTAGTCCACGCTGGAGCACAGCATACGGAAGGGAGCGGAGGGGTCACCCTCGGGGCACTTGACATACTTGAGAATGGTGTCGAACAGGGGCTTCATGTCGGTAGCCTCTTCGGGATGCACCCAGTCATAGCTGGCAGTGCCGTTGCGGCCGGAGCAGAACACCATGGGGCTGTCCAGCTGCTCGTCGGTGGCGCCAAGGTCCATCAGAAGCTCCAGAATTTCGTCGATCACTTCTTTGATACGGGCATCGGGGCGGTCGATCTTGTTCACAGCGATCACAAGGCTCAGGTTCTGCTGCAAAGCCTTCTGCAGCACAAAGCGGGTCTGGGGCATGCAGCCCTCAGCAGCGTCAACCAGCAGCAGAACGCCGTTTACCATTTTCAGAACACGCTCTACCTCGCCGCCAAAGTCAGCGTGGCCGGGGGTGTCGACAATGTTGATCTTAACGCCGTTGTAAATGCAGCTGCAGTTTTTTGCCAGAATCGTAATGCCGCGCTCGCGTTCAATGTCGCCGCTGTCCATCACGCGTTCGGCCACCTGCTGGTTTTCGCGAAAAGCGCCAGCCTGCTTGAGCAGCTGGTCTACCAGAGTGGTTTTGCCGTGGTCAACATGGGCGATGATCGCGATGTTGCGCAAATCCTTTCTTTCCATAAACAACCTCTTTTATTATAAGTACAGTGTGTATTGCATACTTGTTTCAAGTTTAATTCATGCAAACGGCCTTGTCAATAGTTTTGGCTGCACATGGTGTGAAAAAATCCGGAAAAAATAAAGCAGCCTTATCACTGCGATCAAGAGTTTTTACTTCCCATAGGGCACAGCAATGTGCTATAATCAAAAAGATAAAACAAGAAAGCCTGCCCGGCCGGCGTTTCACGGCCGAACGAGCAATCACCTGAAAAGGAGCAAATCATACCTATGAAAACGGAACTCAACCGTCACCATATCCATGTGATCGGCCATCAGCATCCGGATACGGACTCTATCTGCGCAGCCATTGCCTATGCCAACCTGAAAAATCAGGTGGAGGGCAACAAGGAATGCGTGCCCTGCCGTGCCGGAAACCTGAACCGTGAAACCGAGTTTGTGCTGAACCGCTTCAAGGTGCCTGTGCCGCGCCTGCTGATGGATGTCAGCCCCCAGATCCGTGATGTGGATATCCGCGAAATGGAAGGCGTGAAGGGGGATATGACCCTGCGCCGTGCATGGATGGCCATGCGTGATGAAAAAATCGATACGCTGTGCATTCTGGACAATGAAAAGCACCTGCAGGGCGTGATCACGGTGAAGGATATCGCCACGGCCAATATGGATAGTCTGGACCCTTATGTGCTCAGCAAAACCCATACCAGCTACAAAAATATCATGGAAACGCTTGAAGCCAGTGTAGTGGTGGGCAGCGTGGAAAACAAATACGCCGAGGGGCGCATCATTGTGGGTTCGGGCAATGCCGAGGCAGTGGAGCGCGCCGTGAGCAAGGGCGATATCGTGATCGTGGCCAACCGCAGCGAAAGCCAGCTGGCCGCGATCGAAATGGAGGCAGGCTGCATTATTGTGTGTGCCAACGCCAAGCTGTCGCGCACGGTGTGTATGCTGGCCGAAGAAAAGGGCGTGGTGGTGCTTACCACTGCCAACAGCACCTACGTGGCAGGCCAGATGATCAGCCAGGCAGCCCCCATCGGATTTTACATGACCAAAGAAGGGCTGATCAATTTCACCCCCGACACCTCGGTAGAGCAGGCCAGCAAGATCATGGCCAGCGTGCGCTATCGCTATTTCCCCGTGCTGGATGCCGATGGCTGCTACATGGGCGTGGTTTCGCGCCGTAACATGATGAACCTGCACCGCAAGCAGGTGATCATGGTGGACCACAACGAAATGAGCCAGGCCGTAGAAGGCATGAATCAGGCCGATCTGCTGGAGATCATTGACCATCACCGCATCGGCGGCACCGAAACCGACGGCCCTGTGCATTTCCGCAACGAGCCTGTGGGCTGCACCTGCACCATCATCAACGCCATGTATCAGGAAAACGGCATCAAGCCCGACAAAAAAATGGCCGGCCTGATGCTGAGCGCTATTCTGAGCGACACACTGATGTTCCGCAGCCCTACCTGCACCATGTTTGATAAGGCTGCCGCCAAAGAGCTGGCCGAGATTGCCGGTGTGGACATTGAGGAATATGGCGACGCCATGTTTGGCGCGGGCGGTGATGTGACCGGAAAAACCGCAGAAGAAATTTTCAACGGCGACTACAAGGTGTTTGGCACTGCCGACATTCAGTTTGGCGTGGGCCAGGGCAGCTACATGACCGAGAAAAACCGCAAGGCCAGCGAAAAGCTGGTGGGGCCCTATCTGGAAACCGCCCGCGAAAAGCAGGGGCTGCGCTTTGTGTTCTATATGTTCACGGATGTGCGCACCAGCACCACCGAGCTGCTGCTGAACGGCAAGAATGCCGATAAGGTGATCCGCAAGGCATTTAATGCGGATGTAAAGGACGGTATGGCCATTCTGCCCGGCATCGTGAGCCGCAAAAAGCAGATGATCCCGGCACTGCTTACCACCATTAAAGAACTGGCCAGCGAAAACGAGCTGGATTGATCGATCTATTATAGAAAAACGCCTGTTCCGGTGCGCTTTGCGGCAAAACCGGAGCAGGCGTTTTTTGGCTTACAAAAGGCCGGGCAGAAAATACTTTCTGCCCGGCAAAATTCTGCGGAATTTTTAAGCGGAATTTTTAAAAAGAAGATCAGGCCTTGTTTTCGCTGCCGAACAGCTGGATCTTTTCGGCGCACTTGGCGCGAATGGCCTCGGCACCGGGAGCCAGCAGCTTGCGGGGATCAAAGCCCTTGCCCTGCTGGTCCTTGCCTGCCTCAATGTAAGCGCGGGTAGCAGCGGCAAACACCAGCTGGCACTCGGTGTTGATGTTGATCTTGCTTACACCCAGCGTGATGGCCTTGTGGATCATCTCGTCGGGGATGCCGGTGCCGCCGTGCAGCACCAGGGGAATATTATGGGTAGCCTGATGGATGCGCTCCAATGCCTCGAAATCCAGGCCCTTCCAGTTTTCAGGGTACACGCCGTGAATGTTGCCGATGCCTGCAGCCAGGAAATCAATGCCCAGATCGGTGATCTTAGCGCACTCCTCAGGGTCAGCGATCTCGCCTGCACCCACAACGCCGTCTTCCACGCCGCCGATAGAGCCCACCTCGGCTTCGATGCTCAGGCCCTTGTCATGTGCCAGTTCCACCAGCTCTTTGGTTTTGGCAATGTTTTCTTCAATGGAATAATGGCTGCCGTCAAACATGATGGAGGTGAAACCGGCCTCAATGCAGGCCTTGGCGCCCTCATAGGTGCCGTGATCCAAATGCAGGGCTACGGGAACCGTGATGCCCAGGCTTTCATCCATGGCCTTTACCATGGCGGCAACGGTTTTAAAGCCGCACATATACTTGCCGGCGCCTTCGGAAACACCCAGGATCACAGGGCTCTTCATTTCCTCGCACTGCAGCAGAACGCTTTTGGTCCACTCCAGATTGTTGATGTTGAACTGGGCTACACCGTAATGGCCGTCACGGGCCTTCAAGAGCATATTGGTTGCGTTTACCAGCATAATAAACTACCTACCTTTCAAATTCAAACAAAGCTTTTCAGCCGTTCTATACAAGACCAGTATAAGCCAATTTACAAATAAAAGCAATCGCGTTTTGCCGAAACCCAAAGGTGAAGAAATGCGCTCCAATGCCGGAAAAACAAGAACCCGACAGCGCTTTTAGTCAAAGTGACAAATTACAGAAGCAAAATCTGTGACAATGAACAAATGAAGCGGAAAGTGGCTGTGGAAACGGTTTTTTTCCGGTTTTTGCTTATTTTTCAAGATACTGCCGAAGGCCCGGTACGAAGGGAAGGGGCAAAAATGCAAAGGAATACAAACCCGGCAAAAGGGCCAAAATCCAGCAGAGCGTTTTGGCGGGCGCTGGCCCCGCATTATGAATAAGATGTAAAAAAATGGCCGAGAAACAAAAAACCAACGCAAACAGTGGCATTAAACCGCAAAGAATGCTATAATATATGAGTTAAAATACGCATTAGACCCGGCTGCCTAAAATGCCGCCCGAAAATAGAGAAAAGTTAAAGGAGAATGTTGGCTGCTGTAAAAAAGCCAAACTGAAAAAAGCTATGATGGAACGAAAAGATAAGAACGCTCGCTTTGCCCCTCGCACCGACCGTGCCGCCCAGCGCCGTTCCCAGGAGGCCGAGCGCCCCGAGCGCCCCGAGCGCCCCGAACACGAGGGCGACCAGCTGGTTTACGGCAAAAACCCTGTGGCCGAGCTGCTGAAAAGCGGCAGGGGCGTGGATACCGTGTTCCTGAGCGACACCATGCCCCCGCAGGTGGCGGCCTACTATACGGCCCTTGCCAAGGATGCCGGGGCTGTGGTGAAGCGCGCCCACACCAACAAGCTGCGCCTGATGTGCGGCACCGAAAGCCATCAGGGCGTGGCGGCTTTTGCCAGCGGCGTAGAGTATGCCACGCTGGAAGAACTGCTGAACATTGCCAAAGAAAAAGGCGAAGCACCTTTTATTGTGCTGTCTGACGGCGTGGAGGACCCGCACAATCTGGGCGCGATCATTCGCAGCGCTCTGCTGTGCGGCGCACACGGCATTGTGATCCCCAAGCGCGGCGGCGCAGGCGTGACTTCCACTGTGCTTAAAAGCAGCGCCGGTGCGGCTGCCCGGCTGCCCATTGCGCGCGTGGCCAACATTGGCGAAAGCATTCGCCGCCTGAAGGAACAGAACATTTTTGTGTACTGCGCCGATATGGACGGTGTGTCGCTGCGCAAAAACAATCTCACCGGCCCCATTGCACTGGTGATGGGCAGCGAGGGCAGCGGTGTGAGCCCGCTGGTGAAAAAGCTGTGCGACGGTGTGGTGTCGCTGGATATGGCTGCGCGCGGCACAGGCGTGGACAGCTACAATGTTTCGGTGGCTGCAGGCGTGATGCTTTACGAGATCATGCAGCAGCGCGGTATGCAGTAAAAACCGGGGGAGAGTGAAAGGCAAGATGGCTGAAAATAAAAATCACACGCCGGGGCGCACGGCTTCGGACGATACGCTGAATGACATTTTGTCAGAGATCAAAAAAGAGCCGGCCCAGCCCGGCCCGTTAGAGCAAACCCGTTCGTTTGGCAACGAAGTGCCGGTGGACGACAACTTTGAGCAGTTTTTCAAAAAAACCGTGGCGGTGATCCCCGGGCAGGAGCCGGAAGCGGATGCGGACGACGGGGAGTATTATGAGTGCGACGAGCAGGAGGCCGGCGGCTTTTTTGCCCGGTTTCTGCACCACGGCAAAAAGCCGCGCACCCAGCACACGCAGGAGCTGCCGCCGCTGCAGGCAGCCATCGAGATGCCGCAAAGCAAGGCCCAGCCCGCCCGGCAGGACGATCTGGCCGAGGCTGTAAAGGCTGTGCAGCAGCGGGAAGCGCAGATCAGCGCAGAAAAACTGGCCCGACAGCAGGCCGAAGCACTTGCCGAAGCCCAAAAGCGTGAGGCTGAGCTGGCCCGCCGACAGGCCGAAGAAAAGGCTGCGCGTGAGCTGGCCCGCCAGCAGGCACTGGAGCAGGCTGCCAAGGAAACACAGCAGCGCATGGCTGCCGAAAAGGCTGCCCGAGAGCAGGCTGAGCGCGAAGCCAAAGAGCGCGCCGCCGAAGAACTGGCCACTCGCCTGACGGCCGAAAAACAGGCCAGGGAAAAGGCTGCCCAGCAGGCTGCCGCATTGGCTGCAGCACAGGCACAGGCCGCCGAACAGGCCCGTCAGCAGGCCGAGGCACAGCGGCTGGCAGAAGAAGCCAAGCAGCGCATGGAACAGCGTGCTGCCCAGCGGGCCAGCATGGCACAGGCAGCGCTGGAGGCCATTGAAAAGGCCGGGCAGCAGCCTGAGGAACCCGCGCAGCAGCCCGAAGTGCCTGCGCAGAAGCCCGAAGTGCCCCAGTACGAGCAGGAGGAACGCCGCGATTTAGGCGAGGGGCAAAACGATACCATGTCGGTAAAGCTGGACCTGCCGGATCTGCCCGAGCCCGAAGAAGCGCCGCAGCCCCGCAAGGAAAAACCGCATTCCGGCAAAATGCGCGCGGCGCTGCATCTGTTTGGCCGTGCTTCGGATGAGGCAGACGAAACCGAGGAAAATACCGTTGAATTTGGCGCCGAGCCTGCCGCCCGGGCAGACGAGGAGGAGTTTGCGCCCCGCCGTGCCGCCGCTGCTGTGCAGGACCCGGACACCCCCGAAGAAATGCACGCACTGCTTGCCGCACAAAAGGCCAGTGCTTTGCTGCGCACGGTGCTTGCCGGCCTTGCGGCACTGCTTTTGATCTATCTGGGCGCTGCCGCCCGCGGCGGCACACTGCCCCTTTTGGAAATGATCGATCCCCAGCTGGCACCGGCCCCGTTTTTGGCGGTGAACATGATCGTGATGCTGGCGGCCTGCGGGCTGGGCTTTGATATGCTCCGGCACGGCGCATCCGGCATTCTGGGCCGCCCCACCGGCGATACCATGCCCATGCTGGCCATGCTGGGTGCCATGCTGCAGCTGGCGGTATTTTTGGTGAAAACCGAATGGTACGACCCGCTGCACATCACAATTTTTGCAGGCCCTGCCGTGCTGCTTTTGTGCATGGATCAGGCAGGCCGCTATATGCAGGCAGCTTCGGCCTTTGAAAACAACGAGCTGATCCAGGCCGGGGTAGACCATGAGATCGCTGCCGTTTGCACCGATCAGGACGAAACGCTGCGTTTGGCCGAGGGGCTGGACGAAGAAGACCCCATTTTGCTGCTCAGCCGCCCGGCGGGCCGCTTGCAGGAGTTTTTGCGCCGCAGCTATTCCGACAGCGAAAACGAATCGCGCCTGCAGCATCTCAGCTGGGCGCTCACGCTGTGCGCCCTGTTGGCGGCGGCTCTGTGCGTTGGCCTTGGCGGCGATGCTGCCGGGGCGGTAAGCTCGGCAGCGGGGCTTTTGTGCATGGGTGCGCCGCTGGCTTCGATCTTGGGCAGCAGCCTTCCCATGGAGCTGTGCAGCAAGGGCGCTGCCCGGGTGGGCGCGGTGGTGCCGGGCTGGGAATCGGCCGAGGAGCTGGCAGAAAGCAATTTGCTGCACGTTACCAGCGATGATCTGTTCCCCAGCGGATGCATTCATCTGCACGGCATCAAAACCTTCCGCAAAGAGCGCATTGACCTGGCTATTTTGTATGCAGCCAGCGTGATGCAATACAGCAGCAATGGCCTGAAAGAAGTGTTCATGGGCATTCTGCAAAACGACAGCCGCCTTTTGTTTAAAACCGAAGGCGTTACCAAAACCGCAGGCAAGGGCATTGTTGCGTGGATCGACAACCAGCGAGTGATCATGGGCAACCGTGAAATGATGGCCGAGCACAACATCGAAATCCCCAGCATGGACTATGAAAACCGCTACACCAAGGGCCAGCGAAGCCCGGTGTATCTGGCGGTGGCGGGCCGGCTGTACGGCATGTTCCTGCTCAGCTATGCCACCGACCGCACGGTACACTCCACCCTGCAAATGCTGCGCGCCGAGGGCTACAGCCTGCTGGTGAGCAGCGATGATTTCTGCATTTCCAGAGAAAATATTGAAAACGCCTATGGCTTAAACCCCGGCGAAGTGCGCCTTTTGAACAATGCACAGAAAAACCGTTTGGCGCCTCGGCTGGCCTTTGCCGAGGCATCCGGCGGCTGCATGGTGCATCTGGGCAGCTTTGCCAGCGCCGCGGGCGGCATTCGCGCCGCTTTGGCAGCCCGTGCAGCCGGGCGCGCTGCCAGCCTGACGATCACGGCATCGGTGGCGGCCAGCTGTGTGTTTGGCATAGCGCTGGCAGTTACCGGCGGCCTGGCAGGGCTTGTTTTGCCCGCCGTAGTGCTGTATCAGGCTGCATGGTGCGGCCTTACGCTGGCAGCCCCGGCCATGAAAAAATATTGATGCCGCCCTGTGCCGCTTATGCAGCGGCGCAAGGCAGCACCCACAGAACCCCGAATTGAATCAGTAAGGAGACGTTGTGTTTATTGAAGTTCTTCTCGAGGCGCTGATCGACAGTGTCAAAATGCTGCCTTTTTTGTTTGCAGCCTATCTTATTATTGAATATATCGAGCGCCACCACGGCGAAAGCATTGAGCGTGTGCTGGCAGGCGGCGGGCGCTGGGGCTGCTTTGCGGCAGCGGTGCTGGGCTGTGTGCCTCAGTGCGGATTTTCGGCGGCGGCAGCCAACTTTTATGCCAGCCGTGTGATCACCATGGGCACCATGATGGCCGTATTTCTGGCCACCTCAGACGAAGCCATTCCGCTTTTGATCGCCGAACCTACGCTGTGGCCCCAGATGATGCGCCTGATCGCGGTAAAAATTCTGTTTGCGCTGCTGTTTGGCCTGCTGCTGGATTTTGTGGTGTTCAAGCTGCTGCCCCCCAGCCTGCGCGGCGGCTTCCGCGGCCGTGCCGACGAGGTGGACTGCCACGAGGAACACGAGGAGCAGGGCAGCATCGTGTGGGCGGCGCTGCATCACACAGCCGAGATCTTTGGCTTTATTCTGCTGTTCAGCCTTGTGATCGGCTTTGTCATTGAATCGGTAGGGCAGGATGCCTTTGCCGCCTTTTTGGGCGGGCTGGGTGTTTTGCAGCCCTTTGTGGCCGCCTTGATCGGCCTGATCCCCAACTGCGCCGCCAGCGTAATGATGGTAAGCCTGTATCAAACCGGCGCCATCGGCTTTGCCTCTATGGTGGCGGGCCTTTGTTCGGGCGCAGGGGTGGGCCTGGCTGTTTTGTGGCGCGCCAATCCCAGCTGGAAGCAGAACCTGATGATCACGGTGCTTTTGTGGGGCATGGGCGCTGCCACCGGCCTTGTGCTGATGCTGCTGGGAATGTAAAATAACGCGAAAAAATAACGCGAAAGAGAACATAAAACATGAAGTATAAGTTGCTGGTTTTTGATTTTGACGGCACGGTTCGCCCCACCGGGGAGGAAAGGATCACCCGCCCGGTGGCCGATGCCCTGAACGCCGTGCAGGC
The DNA here is from genome assembly GCA_004555405.1 of Subdoligranulum sp. Classification (GTDB taxonomy): domain Bacteria; phylum Bacillota; class Clostridia; order Oscillospirales; family Ruminococcaceae; genus SFIE01. The sequence continues at coordinate 81,124 of SFIE01000001.1, read as the reverse complement.
GGCAGGCGTAAAGCTGGCTGTGGCCACGGGGCGCTGCCGCGGGGCGCTACCCCCCAAGCTGCTGCGCGGTGTGAAGCCGGATTATTTTATCTGTGCCAACGGCGCGCAGGTGGAAACCCGGCTGGGAGAGCGCCTGTATGCCGACACTATGACCCCCGAAGAAATGTATGCTTTGGTGGACTGGTGCGAAAACGATGAATATCCGCTGGCATTTGCCTTTGATGACGGCTATTATGCATATGTAGAGGCCGAAAGAATGCAGCGCTTTTATGCCGGTGTAGGCGGCCAGACCGCCAGTATGGTGTTTGACGGCGAAGATCAGGACCGCCATTTGCAGTCGATGCCGTTTGATGCTTTCAGTGAGATCACGCCCCAGGGCGTGCAGGGTTTCCAGCAAAAATACGGCTATTTGGGGCTTCGCTTTTTGCCCTATAATCCCACGCACTATGATGTGATCCCTCAGCGCGTGGGAAAATCCATCGGCCTTGCAGCACTTTTGGAAAAGCTGGGCATGGATGCCGCACAGGTGGCGGCGGTGGGTGACGGCGAAAACGATGTGGATCTGCTGGCCATGGCCGGCTGCGGCGTGGCGATGGGCAATGCACCCGAGCGGGTAAAGGCGCTGGCCGATGCCGTGTGCCCCCATGTGGACGAGGACGGCGTGGCCGCGCTTTGCCGCACGCTTTTCCCCGAGGCTTTCCCCAATGGCTGAGCCGCAGCGTGTGGGGCCGGGGTTTGCGCCCGTGGCCGGGCCCGAAAGCAGGGCGCTGATCCTGGGCAGCTTTCCCAGCGTAAAAAGCCGGGAGGTAGGCTTTTACTACGGCCACCCGCAAAATCGTTTTTGGCCCCTGCTGGCGGCGCTGCTGCAAAAGCCTGTGCCGCAAACCACGGCGCAGAAGCAGCAGCTGATCCTGCAAAACGGGCTGGCTTTGTGGGATACGGTGTGCTGCTGCACCATTACAGGGGCCAGCGATGCCAGCATTCGTGATGTGCAGCCCAACGATATTGCAAAGCTGTGCCAAACCTATCCCATTACAAAAATCTTTTGCAACGGGGCGGCTTCGTGGCGGGTGTATCAGAAATACGCATGGCCGCAAACCCGCATTCCGGCTGTAAAATTGCCCAGCACCAGCCCGGCCAACGCCGCATGGGGCATGGAAAAACTGCAAAAAGTCTGGGGCGAGGCCCTGAAGGACTGCTGCGAAAACAAACTGTAAAGGAGAACATACCATGAGCAAACAGATCAAAACCACCAAAAAGCCCGTGCTGCCCATTTATATGGCTGCGCTGGTGTGGGTGCTGTGCGCCGTGCTGCCGGTGCCGCTGCACACGCTGCCCGGCATTGCAGCCGCCGCCGTGTTAAGCCTTGCCGCATGGCTTTTGGGCCGAAAGCTTTGCCCCACCCGCGTGGAAATTCACGAAGTGGATTTTATGACAGGCAGTCAGGACACCGACGCCATGCTTTCGCAGATCAGTGCCAGGCTGGATCAGCTGCACCAGCTGAACGAGGCCATTCCGGACGAACAGCTTTCGCAGGCCATGACCCGGATGGAGCGCGCAGGCCGCAGCATTGTGAGCAAGGTGGAGGCCAAGCCCGAGCAGGCAAAGCTGATCCGCCGGTTTGCCGACTATTATCTGCCTGATGCCGTGCGCATTCTGGATACTTACGCCCAGCTGGAAAAACAGGATGTCAAGGGCGAAAATGCCGACCAGCTGCGCAGCGATATCTGCCAGAATGCATCCACCATTGCCGGTGCGTTTGAAAAACAGCTCGACAGCCTGTACGCCGATGCCACGCTGGATATCGGCGCAGATCTGGATGTGCTGAAAACGATTCTGAAAAGCCAGGGGCTTGCCTGAAAAAGAGCATCTGTGCTTTATGATGAAAGTGTATCCGAAAAGCCGCCGATCTGCCTGCCTTTCGGATGCATATGAATAGGAGGATATAAACCATGCCCGAATTGAATCTGAACGATCTGAACACCGCCCCTGAGCTTACGCTGGATGTCCCCGCCGCACCCAGCCTGACACTGGACCCCGCTGCCGACGAAGCCGCCGAGCAGGCCGCACAGCAGGAGGCCAAAAAGGTGGAGCCCGTTACGGTGGAGGATACCCCCCTGAGCCCCGAGGAAAGAAAGATGGTGGCCGACTTTGCCGAAAAGATCGATGTGACCAACAGCCAGCAGGTGATGCAGTACGGCTCGGCCTGCCAGAAAAAGATCGGCGATTTTTCCGAAACCGCACTCAGCAAGGTGCGCACCAAGGATCTGGGCGAAGTGGGCGGTATGCTGGGCGATCTGGTGAACGAGCTGAAGCACTTTGATGCCACCGAGGAAAAGCCCAAGGGCCTGGCCGGGCTGTTCCACAAGGGCACCAGCAGCATCGAACAGCTGAAAACCAAATACGCCAAGGCAGAAACCAATGTGGAAAACATTCAGTCCGTGCTGGAGCAGCATCAGGTCACCTTGATGAAGGATGTGGCCATGATGGACAAAATGTACGAGCTGAATAAGGCCTATTTTAAAGAGCTGAGCATGTACATTCTGGCAGGCAAAAAGAAGCTGGCCGAAACCCGCGAGGGCGAACTGCAGCAGGCATTGGCCAAGGCACAGGCCAGCGGCCGCCCCGAGGATGCACAGGCAGCACGCGATTTGGCCGATATGTGCGACCGCTTTGAGAAAAAGCTGTATGATCTTGAGCTTACCCGCAATATCAGCCTGCAGATGGGCCCGCAGATCCGCCTTTTGCAGAACAACGACACGCTGATGGCCGAAAAGATCCAAACCACCATCATCAACACCATTCCTCTTTGGAAAAACCAGATGGTAATGGCTTTGGGCCTGGCACACAGCACACAGGCTATGCAGGCCGAGCGCGCTGTGAACGATATGACCAACGAGCTGTTGAAAAAGAATGCAGCTACCCTGAAGCAGAACACCATCAATATTGCCAAGGAATCCGAGCGCGGTATTGTGGATATTGAAACGCTGAAGCAGACCAACCGCAGCCTGATCGAAACGCTGGACGAATTGAATAAGATCCAGACCGAGGGCAAGGCCAAGCGCGAGGCTGCCACGCAGGAGCTGGGCCGCATTGAAGGCGAGCTGAAGCAGAAATTGATGGAGCTTAGATAATGGATAAAAAAGAAACATACGAGGCCACCGGCGCTCAGGCGGCGGGGCTTGGCAAAATAGAAAGCGCATTGCCGCCCTTTTTGCGTAAAAAGGGAACGGCAGTTCTGGTTTTGCTGCTGTGCGCGGTGCTTTCGGTTGCCATTAGCTGGATCAATGCCCCGGCCGATCTGGTGCAGATCGACCGCAGCCAGTGCGTGATCGATTCGGCCGATATTTTGTCGGACGAAACCACGGCCTATATGGAAAACCTGAATGTGGAGCTTTCCTCCAGCTGCTACGGCGCACAGATCGGTGTGATGAGCGTGAAAACCACGGGGCGCACCGATATTGAAAGCTATGCCGAGCAGGCATTTAAAGAGTGGGGCCCCGGCGACAAAAACGAGAACAACGGCGTGCTGCTGCTTCTTGTGCCCGGTGACGACAATTACTATTGCGCCACCGGCAAGGGTCTTGTGGATGCCATGCCCTCGGGCACGGTTTCGGCGCTTTTGTACGACAATCTTGAGCAGGCATGGGTGGAAGGCAGCTATGATGCCGGTGTGCAGCAAACCTGCCTTGCCATTGCACAGGAGATCGCCCGCGTTTACGGCGTGTCGCTTTCGGGCGGCTACGGCCAGGGGCAAACGGCAGCCGGGAATCAGGAGTATAACTACTATCCGCAGCAAAATGTTGGCTACGGCGTAAGCTCGGTGGGCGATATTGTTTCGATTTTGATCTTTGTGGTGATCCTGATCGTGCTTGTGGTGCTGATCTCCAATGCGTTTCGCGGCGGTGGCGGCGGTGGTTACGGCTATCGGCGCAGCAACTTTTTCTTCTTCCCGTTCTACGGCGGCAGGCGCGGCCCTCGTCCGCCTCGCCCGCCCTATGGCGGCCCCGGGCCGGGCCCGCGCCCGCCTCGTCCTCCCCGCCCGCCGCAGCCCCCGCGCGGCGGTGGTTTCGGCGGCATGGGCGGCGGCAGCTTCGGCGGCGGCAGCGGCCGTGGTTTTGGCGGCGGAAGCTTCGGCGGCGGCGGTGGCCGCGGCTTTGGCGGTGGCGGTGGCAGCTTCGGCGGCGGAGCCGGACGGCGCTAAGCATGGCATTTAAGCCAACAGAGAACAGGAGTGTGCAACCATGAAATTTACCATGATCCACGAAAATTATAATGTGGCCGATCTGCAGCGCTCGCTGGCATTCTACGAAAAAGCGCTGGGGCTCACCGAAAAGCGCCGCAAAACAGCGCCGGACGGATCGTTTATCATTGTGTATGTGGGCAACGAGGAATCCGATTTTGAATTGGAGCTTACCTGGCTGAAGGATCATCCGCAAAATTATAATCTGGGCGAATGCGAGTTCCACCTGGCATTCCGCACCGATGATTTTGAAGCCGCTCACAAAAAGCACGAGGAAATGGGCTGCATCTGCTTTGAAAACCACGCCATGGGCATCTATTTTATTCAGGACCCCGATGGCTACTGGCTGGAGATCGTGCCGACCCGAAAGTAAAACCATAAAAAAGCACCTGACCTTGAAAAGCTCCAAGGTCGGGTGCTTTTTTGCATGATGGAAAACGGCTCAGAACACTTCGATGGCACTCACGGGGCAGGCGGCTGCTGCGCTGTTTACCTCACGCTCTAAATCTTCGGGCACGGCAGGCACCATCACCTCGGCGCGGCCCTCGGCGTTCATTTGAAACACGGCGGGGCAGCTGCCTGCGCACAGGCCGCAGCCGATGCAGTCATCGGTCACAGTGGTCATCATAAAACAATGCACTCCTTTTTGTTTGATTTGCAAGGGATGCGTGCTCCCTTATCCATCAGTATGTGCATTGCAAGGCCTGTTAGTCAGCGTTTTTTTCTTCGGCGGGCTTGCGCACACTGAACACGCACCCGCAGTAGTCCTGACGGTACAGGCCGTATTCGGCGCTCAGCTCCAAGCTGCGCTTATAACCGTTTTTCTTGCGGAATTCACTGGGCAAATGGGCCACACCGTATTTTTGGGCAAGCTCCTGCCCGATCTGATTGATGCGCACAGGGTCCTTCACGGGGCTGATGGAAAGGGTGGTGGTAAACCAGTCAAACCCGTGGGCGGCGGCATAGCGTGCGGCTTGCTCCATGCGCAGCCGATAGCACACGGTGCAGCGCTCACCGCGCTCAGGCTCGGCTTCCAGCCCTTTTACCGCGGTGTAAAACTCTTGCGGGTCGTAGGGCAACTCGATCAGCGAAATGCCGCTCATACCGGCATCCTGCAAAAAGCGCTCCAGCTCCTGCTCACGGCGGTGGTATTCCTGCGGCGGATAGATATTGGGATTGTAATACAGAATGGTGATGGAAAAATGCTCGCGCAGGCGCTCCAACACGGCGCTGGAGCACGGGGCGCAGCAGGCGTGCAGCAGCAGCTTGGGCTTTGCCCCGGCGGGCAGAGAAGCCAGCACTTTTTCCATTTCAAGCTGATAATTGATGCGATTGGCCATAAGGCACTTCCTTTTTCTATGTTGAGCGGCGCCGCCCGTGCTTTGTCCCAGCCGGTAAAGCGGCGGCAGCGCTGCGCTGGTGCAGTGCGGTTTGCCGAAAAAATTCGGTGCTTTCATCATACCCCATTCCCACGCACCCGTCAACCGGCCCGCAGCTGCCGGAGCGGTGCTTGAGCCGTCAGGCGGGAATTATGCGGTGCTGCCTTACAAAAAATAACACTTTACACCGGGCGCGTTTGCGGGTACAATAGCGGTGATCACACAGAAAGGGGAAAGGCATTATGGAACCGATCTTGCGCCAAACCATTCGGCAGTTGGCCCGCGAAGGGCGTTTTTCACAGGAAAAAGCCTGCTTTCAGCATGGCAGCACCAGTGTGTATGCCCACAGTGTGCGTGTGGCAGCCTGCAGCCTGCGCCTGAGCCGGATGCTCAGGATCCGCACCGACCAGCGAGCCCTTGTGCGCGGGGCGCTGCTGCATGATTATTTTCTGTATGATTGGCACAAGGCCGATCCCAGCCACCGCCTGCACGGATTTTATCACCCGGGCACGGCCTTGCGCAACGCCCGGCAGGATTTTGCCCTGACCCCGCGTGAGGAAAATATCATTCACCGCCATATGTTTCCGCTCACGCCCATGCCGCCTGCCACACGGGAAGCATGGATCGTGTGCCTGGCTGATAAATACTGTGCTGCTGCCGAAACGGTAGAGCCTGTGAAAAAAAGCCGTTTGTTTCGCACTTTTGCGGCCTGCTGCCGAATCGGCTGACCGACAAGATACATTTTTTCGGCACCCGCACCAGCCGCCGGCGGGCAGAAATGCTGCCCGGTGTATGGCCGGGTGTTTTTTATTTGTGTAAAATAAACGATAGAACGAATGAACTATTTGCATCTGTGCGGGGGATAAACCGCTTTTTACCCGCCGAAGAAAAAGAAGAGAACACAAAGGAGAATTTGTTACCATATCTTTTATGAATTCGTAACAATTTTGTAATAATTAAGGGGTATAGTATAGACAGTCAAGGGAAACCAAACAGGTTCCCACTAAGTGGCGAGCCGAAAAACGCAGCATGAGCGTTTTTACCCTTATACTGAATCCCTGCCCATGCCAGCACGCGCAGCCAACAAGCTGCGAGGGTGCGGGCAGGGAATCAGACAACCAATCCCACTCTGAATAACATCAGAGTTTCTCATATTCCTTTCTCCTTTCTTTTTTCTCTCCGCCGCCTGTTATGGGCGGCACTGCAAATCACAAAGGTGGCTGGCCTTTAAAGCTGGTCACCTTTGTTTTTGTGTGCAAACAAGCGGTTTTGCCTTGGCACAAAAGGCAGAACTTGCTATAATAAAATTATAATAATTATGCAGGAGATTGATTTTCATGGATCAAAAAAAGATCGACCGTATCAATGAGCTGGCCCGCAAAAGCAAAACGCCCGAGGGCCTTACCGCTGCCGAGCAGGCCGAGCGTCAGGCGCTGCGCCAGGAGTATATTCAGGCATTCCGTGCAAATTTAAAGCAGCAGCTGGATGCCACTGTGATCGTAGAGCCGGACGGCACGCGCCGCAAGCTGGCTCCCAAAGCCGGGCAAAAGCCCAAAAGCTAAGGCTTTCATGGCCCTAAAACCGATGGTTTTGGGCGGGGCCGGGCACCAAAAAGGGAAAAATGCCCTGAAATTTATGTTTTTGCAAAAAAAAGGGGTAGCCAAACCATATTGGATTTACTATAATAATAGTGTATGTGGGAAAACGGCCAAGACGGCTGCTTTTTCCGCTGCCCCCCAACAGGGGGAAAAGATTACAAAGGTGGCGGATCCCGGGCAGGGAGTTCGGAAAAGGCTGCCCTTTGGATTTTTTGAAGGGGTATTATTATGCTTACTGCAATTACAGGCATCAACTGGGGCGATGAAGGCAAGGGCCGCATGGTCGACTTGCTCAGTCAGGATTATGACATTGTTGTGCGCTATCAGGGCGGCAATAACGCTGGCCACACGGTGAAAAATCCGCGCGGCAAGTTTGTGCTGAACCTGCTGCCCAGCGGCATTCTGCGCCCGGAGGTTGTGTGCGTGATGGGCAATGGTATGCTCATTGATCCGCACCATCTGGACGGTGAGATCGCCAGCCTGCGCGAAAAGGGCATTGAGATCAGCCCTGCAAACCTGAAAATTTCTGACCGCGCCACCATCTGCATGCCTTTCCATGTAGAGCAGGACGGTTTGGAGGAAGAGCGCCTTTCCAAAACCGGCGCACAGTTTGGCTCTACCAAGCGCGGCATTGCTTATGGCTATGCCGATAAATACATGAAGAAGACCCTGCGCATGGGCGATCTTTTGCATTTGGACGAAAATGTCAAGCGCCGCCTTGCCACCATTGTGGAAAGCAAGAATCTGGTGATGGAGGGCTGCTACAACGCCAAGCCCACCGATCTGGAAGAAATGTGGGCATGGTGCCAGAAGTACGCCGAGATCTTTAAGGATTACATCTGCGATGCAGGCGACTATCTGGACAAGGCAGACCGCGAGGGCAAAAAGATCCTGTTCGAGGCTCAGCTGGGCGCACTGCGCGATATTGATTTCGGCATTTATCCCTACACCAGCTCCTCCAATGTGATCGGCGCTTACGCCCCCATCGGCGCAGGCATTCCCGGCCACAAGCTGGATCTTTCCATCGGCATCATGAAGGCCTACAGCTCCTGCGTGGGCGATGGCCCCTTCACCGCCGAGCTGGCCATGACCGAAGAGGAAAAAGACAAGCTGCGTGAGGCAGGCCATGAATACGGCGCTGCCACCGGCCGTCCCCGCCGTGTAGGCCCCATTGATGTGGTGGCCAGCCGCTACGGCGTTGGCTGCCAGGGCTGCGACGAAGTAGCCCTCACCCTGCTGGATGTGCTGGATTACATGGAAAAGATCCCCGTGGTGGCACACTATCAGCTGGCTGACGGCACTTTGACCGATCGCTTCCCCATGGGCAAGGCTTTGGATGAGGCTAAGCCTGTGGTAGAGTATCTGCCCGGCTGGCACTGCGATATTACTGCCTGCCGCAAGTTTGAAGAGCTGCCCGCAGAGGCTCAGAACTATGTGAACTATCTTGAAAAGCAGATTGGCTGCCGCATTGCCTACATCTCGGTGGGCGCCGAGCGTGATGCCTGCATTCGCCGCTGAGAATACAGCCGCTGCACCGTAAAGGAAAAAACATAGAATTTTTGTCAGAGGGCCGTTCCCCCGGAGCGACCCTCTTATTTTCTTTCCGCTTATAAGACCCTATAAGATCATCCGAAATCACATAAAAGGAGCCGGTGTGTAATGACCGATTTGTTGCTGAAGCTTTTTATCCCCAAGCAAAAAGGGGAATCCGATACGCGGTTGGCCTATGGCAATCTTGCAAGCATTGTGTGCATTGTGTGCAATATTCTGCTGTGTACCGGAAAAATAGCCGCAGGCGCGATTTTTGGCAGCATTGCCATTCTGGCCGACGGTTTAAACAACCTGTCGGACGCCAGCAGCAATGTGATCAGTCTGGTGGGCTTTAAGCTGGGCAGCGCCCCGGCAGATTCCAAGCATCCCTACGGCCATGCCCGCTATGAATATATTGCCGCTCTGGCCGTTTCGGTGATGATCCTGGTCATCGGTTTGGAACTGGGCAAAGAGAGCCTTGGCAAGATCTGGCAGCCGCAGATCGCAGCGTTCAGCTGGCTGAGCGTGGCGGTGCTGGCGGCATCGATCCTGGTAAAGCTTTGGATGGCTGCCTTCAACCGCCGCATTGGCCGCATGATCGATTCCGAGGTGCTTATGGCCACAGCAGCGGACAGCCGCAACGATGTGATCTCTACAGCGGCGGTGCTGGTATCGCTGTTTGTCACCAAGCTCACCGGCATTGCCCGCGTGGACGGCGTGATGGGCCTTGGCGTGGCCGTGTTCATCTTATACGGCGGCATCGGCATGGTGCGGGATACGCTCAGCACACTGCTGGGGGAAGCGCCCGACCCGGCCCTTGTGAAGCACATTGAGGACACCGTGCGCAGCTATCCGGGCGTGCTGGGGGTGCATGATCTGATGGTGCATGATTACGGCCCGGGCCGCCGCTTTGCGGTGCTTCATGTGGAAATGCCCGCCGAAACCGATGTGCTGGAAAGCCATGACCTGATCGATAATATCGAGCGTGACATCTGGCAAAAAGATGGGATGCATGTGACCATTCATTACGACCCTATCGTGACCAGCGACCCACACGTGGAAGAGCTGCGCGGGCTGCTGCAGCGGGCTGCCGAAGGCCTGCACGCGCATTTGAGCATTCACGATGTGCGCATTGTGGTGGGCAAAACACACACCAATGTGGTGTTTGACTGTGTGGTGCCTGCCGATTGCAGCCTAACGCATACAGAAATCAGAAATAAGCTGACTGCCGCTGTGCAGGCGGTTTATCCGGATCACAACTGTGTGATCAAAATGGAAAACAGTTATACCGGCGGGCGGGATTGAGCCGCCGGGGAAGGAAAAGGGAAAGGGAAAGTACAATGCTTGCTGAACGCTACAAAAAAATGCTCTCACAGGAATCCATGATCCGCCAAATTTTCATGTACGGCAAGAAGCGCGGCGCTGAGATCGGCTATGAAAATGTGTTCGATTACAGTCTGGGCAATCCCAGCGTGCCCTGTCCGCCTGCGTTTACGGCGGCCATGCAAAAGCTGCTGGCCGAAAAAGAACCTGTGGCGCTGCACGGCTATTGCCCCAATCAGGGAGACCCGGATTTTCGCCGGGCTGTGGCCGAAAGCTGTGCGCGGCGTTTTGGCCTTGCCTATGAAGCAAAGCATATTTTTCCCACCACCGGCGCTGCCGGTGCGCTGGCACACGCCCTGCGCGCGGTGGTAACTCCGGGGCAGAAGGTGCTTACCTTTGCGCCCTATTTTTCCGAGTACGGCCCCTATGTGGCGGGGCTGGATGCCGTGCTGGAGATCGTGCCGGCCGACACCGAAACCTTTCAGCCGAATTTTGACAAGCTGGAGCAAATGCTGGACGAAACGGTGGCTGCGGTGCTGATCAACACGCCCAACAACCCCAGCGGCGTGGCGTATTCCTGCGCCAGTATGCAGCGGCTGGGCGATATTCTGCGCGCCAAAAGCGCGGCCTTTGGGCACGAGATCTTTTTGATCAGTGACGAGCCCTACCGTGAGATCCGCTATGCCGGGGCCGAGCATCCCTATCCGGCAGCGTATTACGACAACACGCTCACCTGTTATTCCTTTTCCAAAAGCATGAGCCTGCCCGGCGAGCGCATTGGCTATGTGGCCGTAAACCCCAAGGCCGAGGGGGCGGATATTCTGGTGGATATGATGGCACAGATCAGCCGCGGCACAGGCCACAACTGCCCGCCTAGCCTGATCCAGCAGGCGGTGGCGCAGTGCATTGACTGCACCAGCGATCTGTCTGTGTATGAAACCAACATGAACCTGCTTTATAACAAGCTGGTGGAGCTTGGCTTTACGGTGGTGAAGCCCGGCGGAACCTTTTATATCTTCCCCAAGTGTCTGGAAAGCGACTCCATGGCATTCTGCGAAAAGGCCAAGGAGTTTGATCTTTTGCTGGTGCCCGGCGATGGATTCGGCGTGCCCGGCTATTTCCGCATGGCCTATTGCATCGACACCGAAAAGGTGCAGCGCAGCCTTGCCGCTTTGGAAAAGCTGGCCGCGGCATACCAAAAGTAAGCCAAAGGCTTTGAAGTTATCATAAAACAGAAATGCTATGCATTCTGCCCGGCAGAACGCATAGCATTTTTTCTTTTCTGTGATAGGGAAAATCAGTTGCTGTTATTATTGACCGAGAAAACATCGGCCACCTCGCTGATGGCGATATAGGCGGTGGAATCGATGCTCTGCACAATGTTTTTCATGCGGATCACCTGATAACGGTTCACAATAAAATACACCATGCCCTTGCTGCGGTTGGAGTAGCCGCCCTTGGCGTTCAGCTTGGTCGTGCCGCTGCCGAAGGCTTCACTCAGGGCCTTGCAGATCTCGTCGGGCTTTTCGGTAACGATGATGGCGCACTTGGCGCGGTCAATGCCTTCCACGATAAAGTCGATGGTTTTCAGTGCGGCTGTGTAGGTGACAATGGAGTACAGCGGCAGGATCCAGCTTTGCAGCACAATGCCGCAAACAATGTACAAAAGAATGTTGTACACCATCACAAAGGTGCCAACGGAAACGCCAAGGCGCTTGGCAAAGATCACGGCCATAACCTCAATGCCGTCCATTGCGCCGCCGCAGCGAATGGCAAGGCCGCTGCCAATGCCGGAGATCACGCCGCCAAACAAAGCGCACAGCAAAAGATCGGTGCCGGCCAGGGGCGATGCCATGCTCACATCAATGGGAAGAACATCAGTGATCAGCCATGCAAACAGAGAATAGATGGCCACAGCGTAAATGGCGTAGGCGGTAAAGGTTTTTCCCTGCTTTTTTAAGCCGAACAGAAACAGCGGAACGTTGAGAACCAGCAGAAACAGCGAAAGCGACAGATACGGGGGCGTGATTTGTTCCAGCAGCATGGAAGTGCCGGAAATGCCGCTGTCGTACAGCTTTACGGGGGTGAGAAAAATCGTAATGCCAAAGGCGTTTATCATTCCTGCAACGGTAAGCATTGCAATATGGATCATTCTAAGCTTGATGGAATGGTTCATAGGGGGGACTCAAAGCTCCTTTCACAAAAACGATGCTGCCGCGCGGGGCAGCGGGCGAGTGGGATCAATCCGAACAGTTGTAGTCAATGGGCAGGGTGGGCAGGCCGTTCAGCTCCAGCCCGGCGGTGTTGCCGCTCAAAAACTCGTAGTAGCCTTGGCTGGCGATCATGGCGCCGTTGTCGCCGCAAAAACGCAGCTGCGGCAGATACACCTTGGCACCCAGCTTTTGCGCGCCGTCGTTCACCAGCTGGCGCAGGCGGCCGTTGGCAGCCACACCGCCTGCCAAACAGATCTGCCTGGCCCCGGTGTCGGCAGCGGCAAGCAGCAGCTTTTGTGCCAGGATCTGCGCAATGCGCTCCTGAAAGCTGGCGGCCATATCCGGCACATGAACGGTTTCGCCCTTCATGTTGGCGGTGTTTACGGCGCTCAGCACAGCGGTTTTCAGGCCGGAAAAGCTGACATTGTATTTGCCCTCCACCTTGGGCACGGGCAGGCGGTAGGCCTTGGGGTCACCGGTTTTGGCAGCTTCGCTCACGCTGGGGCCGCCGGGATAGGGCAGGCCCAGTGTGCGTGCCACCTTGTCAAACGCCTCACCGGCGGCATCGTCCACCGTGCGGCCCAGCACCTTAAAATGGGTATAGTCCTGCACCTGCACAATGTGGCTGTGCCCGCCGCTGGCTACAAGACACAAAAACGGGGGCTTTAACTCGGGGTGCGTAAGATAGTTGGCGGCAATGTGCCCGCGCAGGTGATGCACCGGCACCAGCGGCTTGCCCGCAGAATAGGCAAGGCCCTTGGCAAAGTTTACGCCCACCAATACAGCGCCGATCAGGCCGGGCGCAAAGGTGACGGCAATGGCATCCAGCTCCTGCACCGTAATGCCGGCGTCGGCCAAGGACTTTTCCACGGTGGCGCTGATATATTCGGCGTGGCGGCGGCTGGCGATCTCGGGCACCACGCCCCCGTATAAAGCCTGCTCTTTCACGCTGGTGGCAATCACATTGCTGCGCAGGATGCGCCCATCCTCCACCACGCTGGCGGCGGTTTCATCGCAGGTGGATTCAATTCCCAAAACTAACATTTTTTGCTCCTCCTCAGGGGTTAGTGCGCTTGCAGCCAGTTGCGGCCGATCTTGGCTTCTACGCTCAGGGGCACCGAATAGCTTACACAGTGCTCCATTTCATGCTGCAGGATCTCGGCAGCCCTGGCGGCCTCGGCCTCGGGGGCCTCTACGATCAATTCGTCGTGTACGGTCAAAATCAGGCGGCTCTGCATTCCTTCGGCCCGCAGGCGGCGCCACACGCGCACCATAGCCAGTTTGATAATGTCCGCTGCCGTGCCCTGAATGGGGGTGTTGCGGGCCATGCGTTCGCCGCCGCTGCGCACCTGAAAATTGGTGCTGCTCAGCTCGGGCAGTGCGCGCCTGCGGCCAAACAGCGTGGAAACATAGCCCTTTTCCTTGGCGTCGGCAATGGTAGAGCGCATATAGCCGTCCACCCCGGGGAAGGTGTCGAGATAATTTTTCAAAAAGGCGTCGGCCTCTTTTACGCTGATGCCCAGATCCCTGCTCAGGCTGAAAGCGCCCTTGCCGTACATAATGCCAAAGTTGATGGCCTTGGCGCTGCTGCGCAGTGCAGGGGTGACTTCTTCATCCGGAATGTGATACATCTTGGCGGCAGTGCTGCGGTGGATGTCGCGGCCCTGCAAAAATGCCTCACGCATGGCCTCGTCACCGCTGGCGTGGGCCAGCAGCCGCAGCTCGATCTGGCTGTAGTCGGCATCTACCAGCTCGCAGCCCTCGGGCGCTACAAAAAAGGCACGCATACGGCTGCCAAGCTCGGTGCGAATGGGGATATTCTGCAAATTGGGCTCGGTGCTGCTCAGGCGGCCTGTGCGGGCCTCGGTTTGCAAAAAGTTGCTGTGAATGCGCCCATCGGGGCCGATCACCTTCAAAAGCCCCTCCACATAGGTGCTGTTCAGCTTCTGGTACAGGCGGTATTGCAGAATATCGCTTACCACAGGGCTGTAATTCTGCAGGCTTTCCAGAGTTTCGGCATCGGTGGAATAGCCGCTGCGGGTCTTTTTGCGGGGCGGCAGGCCCAGCTTGTCAAACAGGGCTTCCCCCAGCTGCTTGGGGCTGTTCAGATTGAATTCATAGCCCACAGCCTCATAAATGCGGTCAAGGCAGCCCTCCAGCTCGGTGCGCAGCATTTCACCAAAGCTGCGAATGCCTTCTTCGTCCACCAGCACGCCGGTGTGGGTCATATCCGCCAGCACCTGCGCCAAGGGAAACTCGATCTCGTCCATCAGCTTTCGCATTCCCTGCTGGTCCACCTGGGCATTCATGCGCTGCATCAGCGGGATCAGCAGCCCGGCATCCGGAAATTCAGGGCAGGCAAACTCGCCCTCAATGCCGTAGGCATCGGCCAGAGTGCTTACCAGATAGTCGCGTGCGCTGGGGTTTAAAAGATAAGCGGCCAGCTTGCCGTCCTCACAAATGCTTTTTCCCTCGCCGCCTGCGGCAAAGGCCATGGCGTACAGCGGGGCCGAGTCAAAGGCGTGCAGGCGCACGGCGGCATCGTCCAACAGGGTGGTCAGGCGGGCTTCCTCCAGCGCAAACACCTGCTCGTTCTGCACGGCATACCAGCACGAGGGGGTGTCGATCACATTGTGTACGCCCTCTTTTTTGGTGGTGGCAGGGCGCATGGCAACATAATAATCGCCCTCGGCCAAAAGGGGCATGGCCTCGGCCGCGTGTACAGGCAGCTCGCGCCGGGGCGCGGCCTTGGCCTCGGTAAGGCCCAGCCGGGGAATCAGGGTTTGGATCTCCAGCTCGGAAAGCAATTTGGCCGCAGCGGCAGGGTCACCGGGTTGGCGCGCATAGCTGCCGGGGGCGGTTTCAATGGGGGCCTCGCACACAATGGTGCCCAGTGTGCGGCTCAGCTCGGCCTCGGCCTTGTGGGCATTCAGCTTGGCGCGCATGCCGGGCTTGATGCGCGGATCGTCAATATGCGCATACACACCGTCCAGCGTGCCGAAATTCTGCACAAGCATCAGGGCGGTTTTTTCGCCGATCCCGGCTACACCCGGGATATTATCGCTGGAATCGCCCATCAGGCTTTTCACTTCGATCAGCTGGCGGGGCTCTACGCCGTATTTTTCGCGCACGGCCTGGGGGTCCATGGGAATGGTTTCCTTGTTGGTGGCCAGCAGAATGGTGGTGGTTTCGCTGGCCAGCTGCAGGCTGTCCCGGTCTCCCGTGGCCAGCAGGCAATCGTCCTTGCGGGCGGCGCAGGCGGCGGCCAGCGTGCCCAGAATATCATCGGCCTCCCAACCCTCGCAGCTTACGCTCACAAAGCCCAGATCGGCCAAAAGCTGCTTGAGCACAGGCATCTGCTGGGCAAGCTCAGGCGGCATACCGTGGCGCGTGGCTTTATAGCCATCGTACATTTTGTGGCGGAAAGTAGGGGCCTTCAGATCCCACGCAATGGCCACTTCATCGGGCTCGTGCGCTTTGAGCAGGTTCAAAAGAATATTCATAAAGCCGTAAATGGCGTTGGTAAAGCGGCCATCCTTGGTGGTGAGCACTTTGATGCCGAAAAAGGCACGGTTCACCAGACTGTTGCCGTCTAAGACCAGTAATTTCATGCAGGTTCCTCGCTTTGTTATATAGTAGCAATACTTATTCATAGTATAGCACAAAACCGGGGCTATGAATAGCCCACAGGGCCGTGAAAATGCAGCCCGGCCTTTAAATTATAGGGAGCGCACAGAAAGAAAAACGCTGTGCAGGCGCAAAAGCCCTGCACAGCGTAAAAGTGATAAACCAGCGGCATCAATCGCGGCGATACTTGCCGATCTTCTGGTCAATGGTTAAAATTTCGCCCTCGGGGCGGTAAACCACTTTGATGTAGGCCGACACCTTGGGAGCACCGGCACGAATGGCCACATGCTGACATTCCTTGGCAATATCCATCAGCTGATCGTAGCTTTCGCCCTCAATGGTGGTTTCAAAGGGGCCAACCTCATAGTGCAGGCCGGTGGATTTGATGTAATCAATCACGGCGTCCACCCGCTGGCAAAGCTGGAGGTCGTTTTCGGCCTCGGGCAAAACCTGAATGGCAATACTTGCGCTCATAGAAAAAACCTTCTTTCATATTTACCAGTGTAAAACCGTTTCATCGGCCAAAGCGCTCATTTCGCTCCAGCGGTCCTTGGCGGAATCGTCGTACACGCCCACCACATAAAAGCCCGCAGCCTTGGCCGTTTTGGCGGCAAAAATTGCATCTTCAAACACGGCGGCATCGCAGGGGGCACAGCCCAATCGGCGCGCAGCCTGCAAATAGATCTCGGGGCTGTCCTTGCCCTTGCCCACATCCTCGCAGGAAAGCAAAAAGGCAAAGTCCTGCCGCACACCAAGGCGGGAAAGGCAGGCTTCCATCAGCGGGGCAGCGGTGGCCGAGGCCACGCACAGCGCCGTGCCGTTTTGCCGAAGTGCTGTGAGGTATTCTTTCATGCCGGGCTTCAGCGGAATGTCGCGGCGATAGTGCTCGTCCATTAAGGCGTTGATCTCGGCGGCAATACTTTCAGGAGTGCCGGAAAAGCCGAACAGCTCAATAAACAGGGCGGCGGCTCCCGTGACCGTAACGGTTTTGATGCGCTCAGGCAGGTCGGCGGGGATCTGCGCCGGGGTAACGCCGCGGCTGAAAAGATATTCCGAGGCAAGGCGCTGCCAATAGACCATCGAGTCGATCAGCGTGCCGTCCATATCAAAGATCGCAAATTTTTTATCCATGCTGCACCATCTTTCGGGCGGCATCCAGCAGCTGTTCTGTGGCGGCACCGGGATCATCGGCTGCGAAAATGGCCGATACCACGGCAACACCGTCCACTCCGCTGCCGGAAAGCTCGGCAATGTTGGAAGCATTGATGCCGCCGATGGCTACCACGGGAATATGAACCGAGTGCTGGATCTCCTGCAGCTGCTCCAGAGAAAGATTGCGGGCGTTCTTTTTGGTGGTGGTGCCGAACACAGCGCCCACGCCAATGTAGTCGGCACCGGCTTTTTCCGCAGCCACGGCCTCGGCCACAGTGCCGGCCGAAATGCCCAGAATTTTATCGGGGCCGATCATGGCGCGAATGTCGCGGCCCTTGATGTCGCTCTGCCCCACATGAACGCCGTCCGCGTTCATGTCCAGTGCGATCTCCACGCTGTCATTGACCACAAAGGGCACTTTGTGGGCAGCGCACAGGGCCTGCAACTGCCGGGCCTCCTGCTCGAACGAGTCTGCATCCAGATCCTTTTCCCGGATCTGCAAAAAGGTTGCGCCGTTTTCCAGCACCTTTTCGCACACGGCGGGCAGGGCTTCGCCGGGCTTCAGCCAGCTGCGGTCTGTGACGGCATACAAAAGCATGGCGCTGCGAATCTCATCCCTGGTAAATTTCATAGCGAAGTCCCTCCCTGAGCTGCTGCTCGGTCAAATTAAATACGGCATCGATCAAATCGGTGCGGAAAGTGGCGTTGCCGGTGTGGTTTTGCAGGCGGCGCTTTTCGGCCAGCTCACCGCACACGCCCATTACGCCCATGGCCGAGCAAACGGCAGCCAAAGGGTCATCCGGGTCAGCGCCGCAGAAAGCGCCGATCAGCGAGGTGAGCATACAGCCGCTGCCGGTAATGCGGGCCATGGTGGCGCAGCCATTGCGCAGAACCACCACGGTTTCGCCGTCCGAAACCAGATCCAGCACGCCCGAAACCGCGATCACGCCGCCGATCTTCTTTGCCAGCGCTTTCACCATAGCGGCAGCCATGGGCAGGTTTTCTTCGGTAATGGCATCCAGCGCGCTCACATCCACGCCGCTGCCGGTGGTTTGCTGCCCGGCTAAATAGCGAATTTCCGAGGCATTGCCGCGAATGGCGGTGAAATGCACTTTTTCCAGCAATTCGGCAGAGCCTTCCCGCCGCAAAGCCGTGCCGCCTGCAGCCACAGGGTCCAGCACAACGGGCTTGTACAGCTGATTGGCGCGCTGCCCGGCGGCAACCATAGAGGGCACATCTTCGATCGCGCCCATGTTGCACACAACGGCGTTTGCGCCCTCGGCGGCCTCGGCAGCCTCACGCACATCGTGGGCCATCGAGGGCGAGCCGCCCGCAGCCAAAATAATATTGGCACAGTCGTTTACCGTTACAAAATTGGTGATGCACTGCACCAGCGGCGCATTCCGGCGCACCAGTGCCAGCGGCCGGCAAAGATCCAGGATCATACTTTCAGCCCCCTTAATGAATCACAGCTCTTTCAGCATTTTGTCCAGAAGGCCGCTGCGCTTGAGAACGGCCAGCACCATGATGCCCATGGCGCCGCCCACGGCAGCACTGGGCGTATAGAACGGAATGTAATAGAACGGGTTGGTCACATCCAAGCCGTAGAACAGCTTCATCAGCGGGTACGAGGCCATAGCGCCGCACAAACCGGTGCCGATCACTTCACCAAACCACACAAGGTAAATGTTTTTGGTTTTGCGCCAGATCAAGCCGCCCAGAATGGGGCCAAACACAGCGCCGGTAACAGCCTGAATGGTGCGGCCGCTGGCCATGCGCATCACACCGCACAAAAAGGCGCTGGCGCAGGCATACCAGGGGCCCAGAAATACGGCGGCGATCACATCCACAAAATGCTGAAACGGAGCCATGGCCGGAAAATAAACACAGGTGCTCAGCACAAAGGCAAGGCAGGCGAACATAGCGGTAAGAACAAGCTTTCTGGTGGATTTTTTTACGGTGGTATTCATAAAATGCGATTCTCCTTTTTAAACAGGGGAAAGCGGCGGATGCAGCAGCGCTTTCCGAAAAAAACGGGCATTACGGCCCAAAACGGAAGTTCGGTCGAAGCTATCATGGCTTCCTCTCACGCCGGAACACGGCTTCCCATCGCTGCATATTTCCGGGGCCCAGGGCGCTCCCCCTCGGCCCGGCCGCAAATACTGCGGAACCGCCTATCCTCCTTTATCAAAAAAGTGATCGCAACAAAAAAGCAGGGCACACCCCCTGCGGGCGCCCCTGCGTAAAGCAAACAAAAACTTCCTACGGCGGCATTACCCACATCAGGTCAAAGGGTCGAAGGCCCAACCTTCCTCTCAGCCATTTGCAGCACTGCCGCCATGGCTCCCCCGTGTCTTTTTTGGCTTTTGCCGGGTGCGCAGCTGCAACCTGCACACGGGCAAAAAAGCATTTCAGGCTTTCGCTGCCGCAGCACGGCGGCAAAACCCTAAGCAACTTTAGTATACACCCGATGAAGCAATTTGCAAGAGATTTGTGAAAAAAATAATTATATCCCCGGGCAAGCAGGGCAATATCTTTTCAAAGTAAGCCGTTTATGCTATACTAAACAGGTATGCCTTTTAATGAAAATGATACAAGGAGAAGCACACATGAAACTTGGAACCATAGCTTTGCGCCCGGGCGCGGCGTTTGCCCCCATGGCCGGATTCAGCGATGCTGCTGCCCGCCGGCTGATGGCCGGGCACGGGGCCAGTTTTACCGTAAGTGAAATGGTCAGCGCCAAGGCGCTGTGCTTTGATGATCGCAAATCGCTGCAGCTGCTGCGCTGGGAAGACCGCCCGCAGGGGGTGCCCTACGGGGTGCAGCTGTTTGGCAGCGACGCCGAAAGCATGGGAAAGGCTGCTGCACGCATTGCGGGCGAGGATTTTGACTTTTATGATATCAATATGGGCTGCCCTGCGCCCAAGATCGTAAACAACGGCGCGGGCAGCAGGCTGATGCTGAACCCGGCGCTTTGCGGGCAGATCGTAGAAGCCGTGGTAAAGAATGCAGGCGAACGGCCGGTGAGTGTGAAAATGCGCACCGGCTGGGACGATGACAGCAAAACCGCCGTGCAGGTGGCCAAAGCCTGTGAGCAGGCCGGTGCTGCGCTGGTGGTGGTGCATGGGCGCACACGGGAAAAAATGTATGCGCCGGGGGTCGATTTTGCGGCGATCGCCGAAGTGAAAAACGCCGTTGGCATCCCGGTGTGGGGCAACGGCGATATCGGCAGTGCCGAAGCGGCCCTGCAAATGCGGCAATGCACCGGGTGCGATGGCGTGATGATCGGCCGCGCAGCCCTGGGCAACCCGTGGCTGTTTGCCCAGGTAGCCGCCGCCTGGCAGGGCCTGCCTGCCCCAAAGGCCCCCACGCTGCGCCAGCGCATGGCTGCTTTTCGCGCACAGGTGTACGAAATGTGCGAGCGAGAGGGCGAACACAAGGCCATGCCGCAGGCAAGAGGGCAGGCCATGCACTATATGGCCGGGCTGCGGGGCGCAGCCGAGCTGCGGCGTGAATGCGGGCGGCTCACCTATTTTTCGGATGTGGACCGGCTGATCCAAAAAGTGTACGAACTGCAGGGAGAATAAGGCGCAGAAAAACGTTTTTTAGGGCAATGCCGCATAATTCTAAGTGCCGATACGGCGAGCGAGGTGCGGCAGATGCTAAGCCAAAAACACAGATAATACTTTGTGTCTTATCGAGCATTTTTGGGGGGCGCAGATGCCGTGCCGCGGCCGCCGGAGCGCCGCTTAAGCCGTAAGGCGGGAATTGTGCGGTGCTGCCTTAGAATACGCCAGAGGCAAGCTCGTCAAGATTCTGCGTGTAGCAGGGAAGCATATGCTCTATAAAATAATCGGCCTCGGGGCAGTGCATGGCGGCCAGTGCGGCGCGCTGCTGCTGTGCGGCAGCGGCAAACTCGCGGTTGCCGGTTTGCATTTCCTCCATGCATTTGATCAGCGCACTCAGGCGGTCGGCCGCTTTTAAAATGCCGGCCTCTGCCGGGGTGAGGGCGCTTCCCGTGAGCAGGGGCTCGATCTCGGGCTGCAAAGGCTCGGGAAGCAGCGTGGCCATGGCGTGTGCGCTTTCTTTTTCCAGTGCCTTATAGGCGCTGCGCAGCCGTTCGTTTTTATATTTTACCGGGGTGGGCATATCCCCGGTCAGAATTTCGTTGGCATCGTGATACAGCGCCGCCACGGCTACGGTTTCGGGGCGCACAGGTGTGCCGGTGATCTTTTGGGCGATCAGGCACAGGGTGTGCGCCAACAGGGCGGTATCACAGGTGTGCTCGCTCAGGCTTTCGGAGCGGCTGGAATGCATCAGGCTCCACCGGGTGATATATTTCATGCGGGCCAACAGTGCGTTAAAGGCAAAGGTCATACAAACACATCCTTTTATAGTGATGATCGATGCTTTCAGTATAACATAATTTTTTTGCAAAAGGTGAATTTTCATGATTCAAAAATTAGACCGTGCCCTCCAAAAGCTTTTTGGAGGGGAGTATACCTGGCAGCGGGTGTTTCTGATCTGCTTTGCTGCGGCAGGGCTTTTGTATCTGCCGTGGGTGATCCTGGACGGCGGGCTGTTTCACTATGCCGGTGATTTTAACAGCCAGCAGATCAATTTTTATCAGTACAGCAATGCCTTTGTGAAAAACGGCGGCAGCTTCAGCTGGGAGACCGATCTGGGCAGCGGCTTTGTGAACAGCTACTCGTTTTATCTGGTGGGCAGCCCGTTCTGGTGGCTGAGCCTGCTGATCCCCAGCCGGGCCATGCCCTATTGCATGGTGCCCATGCTGTGCCTCAAGTTTGCCCTGGCGGGCACGGGCGCCTTTTTGTGGGCCGGGCGCTGGGTGAAACACAGCCGCTGGGCGGCGCTTACGGCCATGCTGTACACCTTTTCGGGCTTTACCATTTACAATGTGTTTTTCAATCACTTTGTGGATGTGGTGGCGCTGTTTCCGTTTTTGCTGTATGCGCTGGACGAAACCGTTCTGCGCGGCCGCAAGGGGCTGTTTCCGGTGCTGGTGGCGCTGAACCTTTTAAACAACTACTTTTTCTTTTGGGGGCAGATCTTATTCCTGCTCATTTATTTCATCTGCCAATGCTGGAGCGGAAACTACAGGCTCAGTGCCAAGCTGTTTGGCCGCTTGGCACTGGAAAGCCTGCTGGGCTGCGGCATGGGCTGCGTGCTGGCATGGCCTGCCGTGCTTTCGCTGGTGCAGAATCCGCGCACGGTGTCGCTTTCCAGCGGCTACGGCCTTTTGTTTTACGGCAAGGTGCAGCAGTATTTTGCCATTCTGCTCAGCTATTTCCTGATGCCCGATGCCCCGTATATGATGAACCTGTGGACGGAGGGCGTGATCAAATGGACAAGCCTTGCGGCCTATCTGCCGCTGGTAAGCTGCGCAGGCGTGCTCACATGGCTGCGGCATAAGCCGCGCACGGCCGAAAAACGCATTCTGTGTACCTGCCTTGTGTTTGCGCTGGTGCCTGCTTTGAACAGTGCGTTTTATGCCATGAACAGCAGCTTTTACGCCCGCTGGTATTATATGCCGATTCTGCTGATGGCCCTTTGCACCGCCAAGGGCCTGGAAGAAGAGCTGCCCCAGCAGTGGGGCGTGGGCGTGGTGCTGGCAGTGTGCGCCGCCAGCTGCGCTTTGGCGCTGGTGCCCAACAAAAAAGAGGAAGCATGGAGCATCGGCGTGGTGAAGGACCAGCCGAAATTCTGGCTGATGCTGCTGATCAGCGCGGCAGGCGTGGCCGGGTTCTGGTTATTATGGAAAAACCGCCGAAAAATGGCGCAGTTCAGCGCGGCGATCCTGGCGGCGGTGCTGGCCTGCACATTTGTGTACGGCTCGGTACACATTGCCTACACCAAGCTGGATCAGTGGACGGTGGATCAAAACTATACGCAGCAGTGCTACCGTGAGGGCCCGCTGCTGGAAGAATACTTCGATCAGGATCATTTTTTCCGCATCGATTCCTTTAAATGCTACGACAACATCGGCCTTTGGTGCAAAACGCCGTGCATTCAGTTTTTTAACAGCACAGTTGCGCCCTCGCTGCTTTCCTTCTATCCCGAGGTGGGTGTGAAACGCGATGTGAACAGCAAGCCGGAGCAGAAAAACTATGCGCTGCGCGGGCTGCTGAGCGTGGAATACCTGATCGTGCCGCAGGCAAAGCAGGCCGATTTTGAAAAAGAGAATGTGCGCGGCTGGGAAGAGATCGACACCCTGGGCAGCTATCTGGTATACCGCAACCAGAATTATATTCCCATGGGCTTTACCTATGACTATTATGTTTCCATGCAGGATCTGGAAAGCGTGAAGGCTGAATCCCGCGCCAATGTGCTGGTAAAGGCCATTGGGCTGGACGATGAGCAGATCCGGCGCTATGAGGGCATTCTGCAAAAGCTGCCCGCCGCTGAAATGGAAAACCGCACCTATGAGGATTACACCGCCGATTGCGCCCAGCGTCGGCAAAGCACCTGCTCGCAGTTTACGGCGGACAAAAACGGATTTACGGCCCATATTACCCTTGCAAGCGAAAACCTTGTGTTCTTCAGCGTGCCGTATGACGATGGCTTCACCGCCACCGTGAACGGACAGGCCGCCCGGATCGAAAGGGTGGACGGCGGCCTGATGGCTGTGGCAGCCCCGGCGGGGGAAAACGAGATCGTGTTCACCTATCACACGCCCGGCCTTGCCCAAAGTGCGGCTGTGGCTGCGGGCTGCACATTGGCGTGGGTGGTGTATCTGTTTGTGAGCCACCGCCGCAAGCCCGAAACAACAATGAAACCGGAGGAATAAAGCCGTGACGGATTACGCACAGAAAATTGCCCAGGAACTCAACCTGAAACCGATCCATGTATCCAACGCCATTGCCCTGATCGACGAGGGCAACACCATTCCCTTTATTGCGCGTTACCGTAAGGAAGCCACCGACAGCATGGACGATCAGCTGCTGCGCCAGCTGGGCGAACGGCTGGAATATCTGCGCGGACTGGATAAGCGCAAGGACGAAGTGAGCCGCAGCATCACCGAGCAGGGGGCCATGACCGAGCAGCTGGCTGCCCAGCTGGAAAAGGCTGCCACGCTGGCCGAGGTGGAGGATCTCTACCGCCCCTATAAGCCCAAGCGCAAAACCCGTGCCAGCATGGCCAAGGCCAAAGGGCTGGAGCCTTTGGCACAGCTGATCCTGGCGCAGAATGCCAAAACTGACCCCGAGGCCGCCGCCCGGGACTATCTGAACGAGCAGGTGGCCGACACGGCGGAGGCTTTGCAGGGCGCACGGGATATTATTGCCGAAACCGTGAGCGACGATGCCCGCTGCCGCGCCGAGCTGCGCCGTTTTTACCATGCATTTGGGCAGGTGCGCAGCGTGGGCGCAAAGGAAGAGGACAGCGTGTACAGCCCTTACTATGATTTCTCCGAGCCGGTAAGCAAAATTGCCGGGCATCGTGTGCTGGCGCTGAACCGCGGCGAGCGCGAGGGATATCTGAAGGTGAATATCGAGGTGGACCCCGAGCGCGCCGGGGCACTGTGCGCACGCCTGTTTGCCCGCGAAAAAACCGGCGGCGCCTGCGCACAGCAGGTGCTGCAGGCAGCGCTGGATGCCTATAAACGCCTGATCCATCCCAGCCTGGACACCGAGATCCGCACCGAGCTTACCGATGCTGCCAACGAGGGTGCGATCACGGTGTTTGGAGATAACCTGCGCCAGCTTCTGCTGCAGCCGCCCATCAAGGGCAAGGTGGCGCTTGGGCTGGACCCCGGCTACCGCATGGGCTGTAAGGTGGCGGTGGTGGATGCCACCGGCAAGGTGCTGGACACCACGGTGATCTATCCCGTGCCGGAATTCAAGCGTGTGGAGCAGGCCAAAAAAATTCTGAAGGAGCTTATCAAAAAGCACGGTGTGCAGATCATTGCCATTGGCAACGGCACCGCCAGCAAGGAAACCGAAATGTTTGCCGCCGATGTGATCCGTGAGATCGGCGGCGGTGTGCAGTATATGGTGGTAAGCGAGGCCGGCGCTTCGGTGTATTCGGCCAGCAAGCTGGCTGCCGCCGAGTTCCCGCAGTTTGATGTGAATCTGCGCAGCGCCGTTTCCATTGCCCGCCGCCTGCAGGACCCCTTGGCAGAATTGGTGAAAATTGAGCCCAAAGCCGTGGGCGTGGGCCAATACCAGCACGATATGCCGCAAAAGCGGCTGGAAGAAACGCTGGATGGCGTGGTGGAAGACTGCGTGAACAGCGTGGGTGTGGACCTGAACACCGCCAGCGCGCCGCTGCTGAGCCGTGTGGCGGGCATTACGGGCAGCACAGCCAAAAATATTGTAGCCTACCGTGAGGAACAGGGCGAATTTACCAGCCGTGCCCAGCTGAAAAAGGTCAAGGGCCTTGGCCCCAAGGCGTTTGAACAGTGTGCGGGATTTTTGCGCCTGCCCAACGCCAAAAATAAACTGGACGAAACCGCAGTTCACCCCGAAAGCTATGCGGCTGCCAAGGCGCTGCTGGAGCTGTGCGGCTTTACGCTTTCGCAGATCGGCACGCCGGAAATTCAGGCGCTGCCCGCCGCCGCCCGGGCGCTGGGCTGGGATAAGCTCACACAGGCCACCGGCGCGGGCCGCCCCACGCTGGAGGATATCATGGCCGAGCTGCTCAAGCCGGGCCGCGATATGCGCGACAGCCTGCCCAAGCCCCTTTTGCGCAGCGATGTGATGGGCATGGAGGACTTAAAGCCCGGCATGGAGCTGACGGGCACCGTGCGCAATGTGATCGATTTCGGCGCATTTGTGGACATTGGCGTGCATCAGGACGGACTGGTGCATATCAGCCAGATCTGCGATAAGTTCATCAAGCACCCGCGTGAGGTGCTGAAGGTGGGCGATGTGGTGCAGGTAAAGGTGCTGGATGTGGATGTTAAGAAAAAGCGCATTTCCCTTACCTGCAAGGGCTGCGGCAATTCGTTTTGATGCAGCGATGCGTTAAGGCGGCGCGGGCCGCATAGGCAGAAAGCACAGCGCAATATAGCCCCCAAAAAACAAGGCCGCCCGGGTGTTTTCCGGGCGGCCTTTTGGCTGTGCAAAATCACTGTAAAATAGTTAAAACCATTGACATTTTCTGACATTTTCGGTATCTTTTTAGTTGGGGCGGCAAAAAGCGCGCACCGGAAGGCAGGAAATGAAATGAATCAGATATTGCGTGTTTTAAATCGCCTCAAGCCGCTTCGCGGGCTTACGCAGCAAGAGCTTTCGTGGGTGCTGTATGATGTGGGCAATTCAGCGTTTATTATGCTGGCCTGCTCGCTGATCCCCATTTGGTTCAAAGGCATCGCCATCGGCACTGCGCCGGGGCAGATCGATTCCGACCGTGCCACGGCGTATTACTCGCTGGCCATTGCACTGTCCACAGTGCTTGTGGCGCTGCTGGGGCCGGTGATCGGCGTGCTGGCCGACCATGAGGGCATGAAAAAACGCATTTTTACCGGCGTTGTGTGCATGGGCGTGCTGGCGTGCCTGTTCAACGGCTTTGTTACGGGTTGGTTCGTATTTTTGGCGGTGTATGTGCTGGCGCGTATATGCTACTGCGGCTCGCAGACCATCTACGATTCCATGCTGGGGGATATCACCGAAGAAGACCGCATGGATGTGGTTTCTTCCTTCGGCTATGCGTGGGGATATCTGGGTTCCTGCATTCCGTTTGCGGTGGCACTGGTTGCCTATGTGCTGGGCCCGGATATGGCGGGCATTTTGTCCGACGGGGTATCCAAGGGCATCGGTTTTTCGGTCACGGCGGGGTGGTGGCTTTTGGTCACACTGCCGCTCATAAAAAATTACCGCCAGAAAAACTATGTGGAGGCCGAACTGTGCAGCGTGAAAAACGCATTCGGCAAAATTTTTGCCACGCTGCGGCACATTGCCCGCTACGATAAAAAGGTGATGTATTTTCTCATTGCGTTTTTTCTGTATATCGACGGCGTGGGCACCATCATTGATAACTGCATCAATATCGGCACCGATTTGAATCTGAACACCGTGGGGCAGGTGGTGTTTCTGCTGGCCACACAGGTGGTGGCGTTTGGCGGTTCGCTGGTGTTTGCGCGGCTTTCGCACAAATATTCCACGGTGCAGCTGCTGTTTGTGTGCATTGGCGGCTACTTTTTGATCAGCCTGTATATTTTTACGCTGCACACGCTGGCGCAGTTTGCTATTCTGGCATTTTTGGTGGGCTGCTTTCAGGGCTCGATTCAGTCGCTGTCGCGCTCGTATTACTCTAAAATCATTCCGGCTGAAAATTCGGGCGAGTATTTTGGCATTTATGATATCTTCTGCAAGGGGGCATCGTTTTTGGGCTCGGCTGTGCTGGCAGCCGTCAAGCTGGCAGGCGGCTCCATCAACACGGCTGTGGGGTGCCTGGCGATCTTTTTTGCCCTGGGCTTTGTGTTTTTGCGCATTGCCGATAGGCAGGAAAACCTGCAAAAGCAGCCGACCGCATAAAAACCATATAAAAATTTGGGGCGCAGTGCCTTGCCATGCAAGGGGCACTGCGCCCTTTTTGATGCCGGAATGCAGCTGTACCGGCAACAGGCAGGTGCAGGCCGGGCAGCAAAACGCACCCGCGGAACGCGGGTGCTTGAAAACCTTCCAATTTTATAGGTATTCTTGCACAAAAAGCTTTTCCACATTGTGAAAAATTTGATATAGTCCTCAGAAAATCTTAAATTTGTGCAAGTTGCACATTGAAATTGACTGTTTATGTGCTATAATGCACAAAGAAGGGTGAGGCAATAAGGAAAATTGCCATAGAGGGCACCCTTCAGGACAATCAGAAACGGAGGGTAATGACCTATGATCCAATCGATTAAAATCAAGAATATTAAGGACCTGCAGGCTCTTTCTGACAGAGCCTCCACCAGCATGGCCGATATTGGCGTGCATGATGACTTCGGCGCCATCGCCGATGCCAAAAGCATCATGGGCCTGCTGCACTTGGATTACAGCAAGCCCGTTCGTGTGGTTTGCGAAAGTGAATACGAGCTGCACCGTGTGTGCCGCCCGCTGATCCACTAAAAGCCGCCGATCCTGCGCCGGGAAAGCGCAGGAGCATTTTTAAAAGGATAGGGGCTTCATTTAAAGCCTCTGCATAAAAAAGCGCGCAGACTGTTTTGCCCACCTTGGGGCATAGCCTGCGCGCTTTTTCTATAGGACAGTTTTGCAGCATCGGCATTTTGGGAAAAGCAGAGGAAATGCCTTTATAAAATCAAAAAAGCACCGCTGCTTTGGAAAAACTCCAAAACAGCGGTGCCAGTTAAAGCAAACAGGCTGCCCCGAAAATGCACAGAAAACTCTGAATTACAGAGCCTCCACGATCTCCTTGGTGTCGCGGGCGATCATCAGCTCTTCGTTGGTGCAGATAGCCAGAACCTTCACCTTGCTGTCGGCGCCGGTGATGTCGTTGATGTCCAGGCCGCGCTTGTTGTTCTGCTCCTTGTTGATGGCGCCGATGCCCAGCACTTCCATCTTGTCGCACACAGCAGCGCGCAGGTCGTTGTCGTTCTCGCCGATACCGCCGCAGAACACAACGCAGTCCAGGCCACCCATAGCAGCAGCATAGCCGCCAATGTACTTCTTGATCTGGTAAACCAGCATATCCTTGGCCAGCTGTGCGCGCTCGTTGCCCTCAGCAGCAGCATTGTCAACATCGCGCTTATCGCTGCTCACGCCGGAAATGCCCAGCAGGCCGCTCTTCTTATTCATCACGGCATCAAACTCGCTGGGGGTCATGCCGGTGGCGTTTTCAATGTAGCCGGGGATGGAGGGGTCCATGTCGCCGGAACGGGTGCCCATCAGCAGGCCGCTCAGAGGAGTCATTCCCATGGTGGTATCCAGCACCTTGCCGCCGTCAACAGCAGCAACGGAAGAGCCGTTGCCCAGGTGGCAGGTAACGATCTTCAGGTCAGCAGGGCTCTTGCCCAGATACTCGGCGGCAGCCTTGCTTACAAAGCGATGGCTGGTGCCGTGGAAGCCGTAGCGGCGAACGCCGAACTTCTCGTAGTACTCGTAGGGCAGGCCATACATATAGCTCTTAGCGGGCATGGTGCTGTGGAAAGCGGTGTCAAACACAGCCACATTGGGAATGTTCTCGCCAAACACCTTCTTGGCGGCTTCCAGGCCCAGAACGCCTGCGGGGTTGTGCAGGGGAGCCAGAGGAGCCAGCTCGTTGATGGTGTCGATCACAGCGGGGGTGACCAGGCAGCTTGCCTGGAACTTTTCGCCGCCGTGCACAACGCGGTGGCCGATAGCGCTCACTTCAGATACATCGTTGATAACCTTGCCTTCGCCCTCGGTCATCATCTTAACAACGGCAGCAAAAGCCTCGGTGTGAGTGGGGAAGTCAGTGGTCAGCTCCCACTTGCCGCCGCCCACCTTGTGGGTGATCACAGAACCGTCCATGCCGATACGCTCGCACAGGCCCTTGCACAGAACCTTTTCGCCGTCCATGTCGATCAGCTGATACTTCAGGCTGGAAGAACCGCAGTTGATAACCAGAATTTTCATTGGAATCATCCTCCTAATAATTTGAGAGAAAGCCGCTTTGCTTTATGCATCAGCGTCATCTTTGCGCCATGCCATAAAAAAAGCAACATTTCCCACATTGGCAGTTTACTAAAAATATTATATAATGAAGAAAATACTTTTGCAAGATATAAGCGGGGGTTAAAGTGAAAATTGCAGGAATTATTGCAGAATATGATCCGTTTCACAAGGGCCATGCCTATCAGATCGAACAGGTGCGCGCACTGGGCGCACAAACGGTTGTGGTGTGCATGAGCTGCGATGTGGTGCAGCGCGGCGGATTTGCTTCGCTGCCGCCTGCAGTGCGCGCACAGGCCGCCCTGCAAAACGGGGCCGATCTTGTGGTGGCGCTGCCAAACCCGTGGGCCTGTGCTACAGCGGAAACCTTTGCCGCTGCCGGGGTGCATATTCTGGCTTCCCTTGGGTGCGATACGCTGGCATTCGGGGCTGAAACGCCGGATGCGCAGGGCTTTATGGCACTGGCAGAGCTGTTGGATTCCCCGGCCCTTGCACACAACCTGCAAAGCGAGCTGGGCGGCGGGCAAAGCTTTGCCGCTGCCAGAGCCAGGGCTGCCTGCAAGATCGATCCGCACACCGCCGCCCTGCTGGAGCAGCCCAACGATCTTTTGGGGGTGGAATACTGCAAGGCGATCCTGCGCCAAAAACGCAGCCTGCAGCCGCTGCCTATTGCCCGTGTGGGGGCGGCGCACGGTGCCGATGCCCAGCCCGGCCAGCAGTTTGCCAGCGCCAGTGCAGTGCGCCGGTTATGGAGCAAAGAAGAAACCGGGCAAAGCCTGCAGTGGCTGCCGCAAAACACCCACGCGCTTTATAAGGCGGCTTTAAACGCCGGACAGGGCATTGCCCCGCTGCGTGCCGATATTGCGGTGCTTTCACGCCTGCGCGCCATGACGGCAGCGGAAATTGCCGATATCCGCGGCGTGAACGAAGGGCTGGAAAACCGTTTGGCGGCCTGTGTGCGCACGGCGGTAAGCCTGCCTGCGCTGTATGATGCCTTAAAAACCAAACGGTATGCCCATTCACGCCTGCGGCGTCTGGTGCTGGATGCCGCGCTGGGGTATACCGACAGTCTGCCCGAAATGCCGCCCTTTGCGCTGGTGCTGGGGGCAAAGGGGCAGGCGCTGCCGCTTTTAAAACACGCCGACATTCCGGCGGGCAGCAGCCTTGCCAAGCTGGCAGAGCAAAGCGAAGCGTGCCGCCTTGCGGCAAATGCGCACGCCGCTGCAGCCGATCTTGCTGCGCTGTGCCGCAAAACCCCCAGCCCCATGGGGCTTTCGTTTACGCAAAAACCCGTGCTGCTGAAATGATCCGGTAATACAAAGCCGCCTCAGAGTGCATGGCGCATTGTTTTGTCCATGCCAACCTGAGGCGGCTTTTATTTGTGCGGGTCAGTTACTTGTTGGAAGCGGGTTTTTTGTAGCTTTGGCGGTCCACCATGCGCTTGATCAGCTCAACCGAGCCCTCAATGCCATAAGAGGCACTGTTGATGCACAGATCGTAACTGTTCGGGTCACCCCAGCGGCGGCCGGTGTAGAAGTTATAATAGCTTCCGTGGCGGCGGTCCAGAGTTTTCAGCAGCTTGCGGGCCTGTTTTTCAGTAAGATCATCGGTGGCCATAATGCGCTGCACACGCTTTTCAAACGGAGCCGTGATAAACACGCTCAAATGCGGAATGCCGTTGTGCGAGAGGATACGGTCACCGCAGCGGCCCATGATGATAAAGTCTTCCGTGCGGGCCTTTTCGCACAGCAGATCGGATTCGTTAAAGAAGATGGCATCGCGCTTGCTCAGGCCGTGATAGCGGCTGAATTCGCGAATGCGCTGCTTCAGCGTCATTTTACGGTCATGGATATCGCCGGTTACATTGGGGTTTTTCTCGTGGGAAAAGCTCACGAAATCGGACACATGATCCTGCTCGGCTTCCAAACGCTCCAAAACCTCGGTAAAGATCTCGGTATCGTAATAGTTGATGTGCAAAGCATCGGCCAGCGCAAAGCCGATATCCGTGCCGGCGCTGCCATAGGTGCGGCCGATGCAGATCACCAGATGGTCGCCCTTGCCAAAGCGGTCGCTCAGGCTGGCGGCGTTCAGGCTGGCCATCTGCTCGTCCAGAATATCCACACGGCCAAAGCTGGTGGGCAGGCTTTCCACTTCCTGCAGGATCGAGTCGTATTCGCGCATCAGGCGGGCGCGGGTGGGCTTGTCCTGAATGGTGCGGGCCATGTTGCTGATCAATGCCAGCTCGCTGCGCAGATAATGGCTTTTTTCGCTGCTGCACATCAGGCGGGCCAGTTCTTCAATGGTGGCATCGCGCTTGCCGGTGAAAACCCGGCCCAGATTGGAGCCCAGGCAGCGGTAAACCTCGCCGTCCAGCTCATAAATGCGGGTGGCCAGTGCAATGCGTTCTTCACGATGTTGTTTCATGTTCAGCACCCCCTTATAAGAAGAAAATCAGGGTATCCAAAATGAACACCGGAATCAGGAATCCAAGCGACCACAGGATATAGCCAAAGAAGCTGGGCATGCGCACACCGTTTTCGTCGCTGATGCTCTTGACCATAAAGTTGGGTGCGTTGCCGATATAGGTGTTGGCACCCATAAACACAGCGCCGCAGGAGATCGCCACCAGCATTTTGGCGGGCACGGTGCCCAAGGCCGTGGCAATGCCCTCGGTAAAGCCCAAAGAACCGGCGGTGGTAAGGAACACCAGATAGGTGGGCGTGTTATCCAAAAAGCTGCTCAGTGCGCCGGTGGCCCAGAACATCTGGTAAGGCGAATCCAAGCCAAGGCTTGCACCGTTGGCCTTCAGGATCATCAAAGCGGGCTGCATGGTGATGAAAATGCCAATGAACAGAATCGCCACTTCCTTGATGGCACCCCAGGTAAAGTGGTTTTCGGTGCGCACTTTGGCGCTGGTGGTGCGGAAGCTCAGCCATGCCGAGGCCAGAATGATCGCAATCTCGATCACGGCAGGCCAGGTGAGCGTTACTTCACCCAGAATAGGAATGCCGCGCACGGTGCCGTCTGCATTGCGGAACAAGGGCAGGCTGGGCAGGGTGCCGCTTAAAAGCACGGCCACCACAATGGCTGCCAGAAAAATCAGATTGTGCAGGCCCGCAATGCGAATTTCGGTGCCGGGCTTGCTGATATCGGGCTTGCGGCCCTCGGCAATATCCTTGCGGTAGGCGCGCATATCCAGATGATAAAACACAAACAGCAGCACAGCGGCGTTAAAGGCCAGAATGGGCAGCAGGCGCAGGCTCCAGAAAAACGGCACACCGCGCATAAAGCCCATCAAAAGCGGGGGATCGCCGATGGGGGTAAGGCAGCCGCCGATGTTGGAGATCAGGAAAATGAAAAAGATCATAATATGGCGTTTGCGCTTGCGCCAGGAATTCATTTTGATAATGGGGCGAACCATCAGCATGCTGGCGCCCGTGGTGCCCACCCAGCTGCTGAGCAGGGTGCCGAACAGCAAAAGGCCCACATTGATGCGGGGCGAACCCGCCAGATCGCCCTCCAGCGTAATGTTGCCGGCTACGCAGAACAGGCCGAACAGCAATACAATAAAAGTAAGATAATCGTTTATGATGCATTCCAGCACCACCTCGGCGGTGTGGTGTGCGCCGAAGCCTATCACAAACGGAACAATGAACGCCAGCGACCATGCAAGCACCACAGGGGCCTGATGTTCCTCCCACCAGGTGGGCTTTACCAGCGGAAACAGCGCGATGCAAAGCAGGATCCCTGCAAAGGGAATGCAATACAGCAGCGAGGGCACAGCCGTGCCGGTTTCCCCCGCAGGCGATTCGGCCATGGCTGTAACCGAAAAGGCCAGCACGCCCAAAAGGGCAGCGGCCAGGGCAGACAGTTTTTTCACAACGCAATACCTCCCAAAAGCCTTTCAGCCGGGAAACAGCAGGGCGGCCCCAACGGCCCGCAAAGGGGGGAGCCAAAACCCTGAAATTTCCTATACGGTTTTGCTTTTTTTAAAAAATTCCCAATAAAATATCATTGGCTCATCTAAGCTGAATTTATTATAGCTTTCTTTTAAAAAACTGCAAGGAGTTATGCATAAAACTGTGAAAACGCTCAAAAGCCCTTCGCGCATGGTTGAGATACAATTACAATGTATACAAAAACTTTTAAATTAAATTTTTATCAATCCTCACTTGATAAAAATTAACTGATTTATTTCATAAACAAAACTTATAAAAACAGTGTTTGTCTATGAGCTGCACATATAAAAGCACAGACATTGGCGTGAAGGTCAATGTCTGTGCCGGAAAAGCTATATAAAGTGTACAAAAAACAAATACAGGTTTTTTATAATTTGTCCAAGAAATGCTTATGATCCCATCAGAAGTAGCAAAAGCATGGGAAGCGGCAAAAGAACGAAAGCAGCAGCCAGGGCAGGCAAATGCGCCACACGCCAAAGCTTTGCGTGGTGTAGCCGCTGTTCATGTTGCGGTAGTTGCGGCTGTAATTTTGCAGCCGGTCCAAAAGGTTTTGGTATTCATAGTTGCCGGGTTCCAGCTCCACAGCCTTTTTGGCGTATTCCAAAGCGTTTACGCGGTTGCCAAGGCCGCTGCTGGCCAAGGCTGCATAATAATACCAGCGGGCGCGGCGCTCACTGATGGGAATGGATTCCAGCACGTGCATGGCCTCGGTGTAATGGCGCGCATTGATATAGTTTCGGGCGGCCTGCATACGGGTGTCTTGGTCAGGGGCCTGTGCGCCGCTGCCATACCCGGCACGGCTGTAGCCATAGCTGCCGCCGAAAAAGGCTTCAAACGGGTCAAAGCCAAAGCCGAAGGGGTCGTTCTGCTGTGCGCTGCCGTAGCCCGAGCGGTAATACTGCTGGCCGCCGTAGCCGCTGCCGCCGCCGGCATAGCCGCCTGTATAACTGCCGCCGTTTTGCTTGATCTTCATGATCTCGCTGTAGGCTGCCTGCACTTCTTTAAATTTATCCTCGGCAGCGGCATCGCCGGGGTGCAGATCGGGGTGAAACTCTTTGCATTTGCTGCGGTACGCTTTTTTAATCTCTTCTTCCGTGGCGCTGGGGGTAATGCCCAAAACGCTGTATGGATCATTCATCGGATTCCGGCTCCTTCACACTGGGGTCTGGCAGGGGCTCCTGCACAGTTTTTTTGCCGCCGAAGCGGTTTTTCTCTTTCTTGCTGGGCTTTGTTTGCAGCATGTGATAGCGTGTCCACACGCCTGAATATAAAACATTGCGCAAAATAGCAGCATCCTGAATGCAGGGCAGCTTTTCGTAAGCCTCGGCACACTGCGACATCAGCATGGTCAAAATATCATGGCAATGCTCTTCATAGCCCGGCTTGCCCGCAATGCCAAGCAGGGGATTGTAGCGGCACTTCTGGATATCGCTTTCCAGATCCTCGTAGGCGTCCATCAGATAGATGAATTTGCCCAGAGCGTAGCCCATTTGCTGCAAAGGCACACTCCACATATCCTTTTTTACATCAAAGATCGCAGCCAGCATTTCGCCGAAGCAGTTGCTCACCCGGTCAAGATCGTGGCAGTTTTCCCGCTCAAGCTGGCTGAGGCAGCAAAGGCGGTTGTGAATGGCGGCGCATTGCATCGGGTATTTTTTGGCCACGGCCAAATGGCGCGACTGCAGCATTTTGGAAGCCGAAAGGCTCACATAGCTGTGATCGTCCTTCCAGTCGTCCAGCAGCTTATAATAGCTCAGGGCAATGGTCATGTCGGCGCAATAATCGACGAATTCGTTGCCTACCCAGGTGTGCTTTTTCACGGGATGCGGAATACAGGCATCCGTGCCGGTTTGCTCCAGCGGCTCGTACAGACTGCTGAGCAGCATGCTCAAAAACACCATGTCATACGAAAGCGTGACCTGCCCGGTAAAGCCGTATTGCTTGTGCAGCGAGCGGCAAAGCCCGCAGTAGTAGCTGTGATAACGCTCGGCCTGCTCAGGGGTCAGATCGTTTTTATTCACATTTACATATCCAAACATAGGCGATCAACTCTTTTTTACAAACTGTGCCCGGCATTTGGGGCAGGTGATCTCGATCTTGCCGCGCCCGCGGGGCACACGCAGCTGCTGGCGGCAGCGGGGGCAGCGGTAGTAATGATAATACCTGCGCTGAGAAAAGCGCTTTTTCCATTGGTTCATTTTGGTGCGAACCTGCTGCGTGGCGCGGTAGTAGGCTATATTCTCGGCATAGCGCTTTTCGCGGTTATAGCTGAGCATACGAAAATAGCTGATGCCCAGCAGCACCAAAGCCGCCCAGTAAAACAAACGGGAACCAAAGTTGCCGATGAGGATAAACACCAGCGAAACAATGCACAAAGCACGGTTCAAGGCATCGGTGCCGTAGCGGCCCATCATAAAGCGGGAAAACCAATTTCGGAAACGCTGAAACATAATTACAAAGCCTGCCTTTTATCTTTGGGCAGCGCACGGCATACCCTTAATTTTTGATATTTCTATTTAACCACACAGTTATGGCCAATCAATGAACAAAAATTAAAAAGATTGGCAACAATTTCCCGGGGGTTTCAAAACGCAGGCCGGGCAATCAAACGGGCAGGTTGAAATCGCTGTCGGTCAGGCCGTCCTGCGCCAGCATGGCCTGCATGGCGGCAATATCTGCGCTCACATCCATGGCATCGCTGGTAAACAGCTTATCCAGCTGGGCGGCAAATGCATCGCAAAGGGTGTCCATAGTGGCTTCGATCTCACGCTTGCTCTGGCTGATGTTGCTGCCGCTGATGCCCTGTGCATCCAGTTCGGCATAAGTATTCAGCAGCTTCAGGCTGGTGGGAAGATAATAGTTCAAAAATTTGCGCAGCTGGGGCACCTTAGAGGGGTCTTTTTCGGCAAGATCAAAGATCTTGGCGCTGATCTCTTCCAGGCGCGAGATCTTTTCGCTCATTTCCTTGCCGGGAATGGCATCATTGGCCATGCGCAGCTGCTGCAAAATGGCCTGATACTGGCTTTGGGGGGAATTTTCCGGCTGCGTGGCGGCAGGCTCTGCCTGCGCAGGGGCCGGGCGCGGGGCCTCACCGCGCAAAACCAGCACATCGCTGCTGTGGTCAAAAAAGGCAGTGGAGCCCAGTTCGCCCAGATTCACGGCAGATTCAGCGATGGAGCGGGCGGTTTTTTCATTGCAGGAAAGCACGCGGCAAATTTCGGCCAGGGTGATATTGTCGCGCTTGCCCACGGCGTTTTTTAAATTGCGGCGCAGATGCTTTAAACGGCGCATACGCACAGCCATGCCCAGCATACCGCAGCCGCCGCCTATGCTGATGATGCCCGAAAGCAGCGGCCACAGATCACTGCGCAGCGAAAACAGCCCGTAGGTGAGCATTTGCACCGGGGCCGAGGCTGTGCCGATGCCGTATAAGATCAGCACGGCGCCCGCAATGGCCATGGCCAGCGGCATGGCCCCGGCGGAAGAGGAAGCCGAAGCTTTTTTCTTGCGGCTGGCCGGCTTTTTGGGCGCTGCAGCTTTGGCAGGGGCGCTGCTTTGGCTGGCTTCGGCCTGCGGCGCGCCTGCCAAGGGCATATCCGCCGGGTGGGGCGAAGCGGTGGGCAGGGCCTGCCCGCCGCGGCCGGGAGGAAATTTTCCCATGACCATGGCGCGCAGCACAAACACGGCGATGCCAAGGGGCGGAGAGATCAGAAAAAACACAATGGGCAGCCAAACGGGAATTTCAGGCCCGGAGCCGGGGGCTTTTCCGGCCCCGGGCTGCTGAAACGGCTTATAATTCGACATGAAAAAACCTCACAATAACAAAAGCGGTCAGAAAAAATTGTCAATAAGGCAGCGGCGCAGCATTCTGATCAATCATAGAAAAATGCTGTGGTGATGCCTTAAAACGCTTCAAAATAGTCCAGCGCCTGTTCGGGCGTGGAAACAAAGTGATAAAGGCTGCGCTTTTCTTCGCTCAAAAAGCCGTGGCGCACAAATTCGTTCAGCAATGCTTCCAGTGCGTCGTAGCAGCCGTTTACATTCAAAATGGCCAAAGGCTTTGTAAGCTGGCCCAGGCTGATCAGCACGGAAGTGTCAAACAGCTCATCCATGGTGCCAATGCCGCCCGGCAGCACCAGAAAAGCATCGGATCTTTGCTGCATCACGCTTTTGCGGCTGGCCATGGTGTCGGTATACAGCACCTCGGTGCAAAAGGGGCTTAAAAATCCATCGCCGCGGAAAAGCTCGGGCACAACGCCCACCACCTGCGCACCGGAGCGCCCGGCGTTTTCGGCCAGAATGCCCATCAGCCCGGCGCTGCGGCCGCCGTAGAGCAGTGTCATGCCGCGCTTGCCAAGGGCCTTGCCGGTTTGAGCGGCAGCCTGCTGATACACAGGA
The DNA here is from genome assembly GCA_004555405.1 of Subdoligranulum sp. Lineage (GTDB taxonomy): Bacteria > Bacillota > Clostridia > Oscillospirales > Ruminococcaceae > SFIE01. The sequence goes on along the minus strand of SFIE01000001.1, from coordinate 43,109 downwards.
GCCAGATCGTCAATGGACGAACAGAACACACAAATTGTCATGCAAAAGCCCTCCTTCAAAAATAGAATATCTCTATTATAATGTATTTAAAAGCAAAGGGCAATACTGCATAAAAGGGAACCGAAAAAGCAAAAACAGCACCGCACAGAAAACGAAGAAACGGTGTTGGCCATCGTTTCAAACAAAACTGTGGGGTGCTGCCTTAGCCTTTTTTATTTCAATAACTGCTATGTCTTTTGTCCAGCAGTGCGGTTGGTTCATCAGTAGAAAATTCCTCAATGTAGTCTGGCTGCGTTTCAGTCGATGGCACATCCGTTGAGATAGAGTTTTCTGTTCCATCAGGCGCAGGCTGCGAGCAAAAATATCATGACCACCAACAAGTTAAAAACAAGGTGCGTCTTATTTCAGATATTCTTCAAAGAACGCTTTCAGCTTTTCAAACGGAATGATGTCCATCTGATCGTAAAGGTCGGTGTGGTTTGCGCCGGGGATCATGAGCAATTCCTTGTTATCGCCGGTCAATTTGCTGTAAGCTGTCTCACTGAAATAGCGAGAGTGCGCTTTCTCTCCGTGTACCAGCAGCACGGCAGAGCGAATCTCGCTGCTGTACTGCAAGATCGGCATATTCAGGAAGGAAAGCGAGGAGGTCACATTCCAGCCGCCGTTGGAGTTCAGGCTGCGGGGGTGATAGCCACGTGGCGTTTTGTAGTAGGCGTAATAGTCCTTCACAAACTGCGGAGCATCCTCCGGCAGCGGATCGACAACACCGCCTGCCAATGCATAAGTACCACTCCTGTAATCTTCCGTGCGCTGTGCATTCAGGGCTTTTTTCTTCTCAAAGCGTGCCTGCTCAGAATCCTCACTGTCAAAATAGCCGTTGGCGTTCACACGGGTCATGTCGTACATGGTCATAGCAGCGGTCGCTTTGATACGGGTGTCAATGGCGGCGACATTGATCGCCATACCGCCCCAACCGCAGATACCGATGATACCGATGCGCTCCGGGTCAACATTCTCCTGTACGGAGAGGAAGTCTACCGCTGCGCAGAAATCCTCGGTATTGATGTCCGGCGAAGCGACATAGCGGGGCATACCGCCGCTCTCGCCGGTGTAGGACGGGTCGAAGGCAATCGTCAAGAAGCCAAGCTCCGCCATTTTCTGCGCATACAGACCGGAGGACTGCTCCTTCACCGCACCGAACGGACCGCTGACGGCAATGGCGGGCAGCTTGCCCTCTGCGCCCTTCGGCGTGTACAGATCCGCCGCCAGTGTGATACCATAGCGGTTGTGAAAGGTTACCTTCTTGTGATCCACCTTGTCACTTTTCGGGAACACCTTGTCCCATTCCTGTGTTAAATTCAGTTTTTCCATATTCAGACCTCCTTGCCTGTTGCCTTAAAATAAACTGTGTTATCCACGGCTTCCAGCCATTCATTGGAGGTTTCATCCCCCGGAACCTCTACCGCCAGATGAGAAAACCAGCTGTCCGGCGCTGCGCCGTGCCAGTGCTTTACGCCAACAGGAATATTTACCACATCGCCGGGGCGCAGCTCCTGTGCCGGTTTGCCCCATTCCTGATAGTAACCTCGACCGGCCACACAAACGAGGATCTGTCCGCCGCCGTTTTTGGCATGATGAATGTGCCAGTTGTTGCGGCAGCCGGGTTCAAAGGTCACATTGTAAATACCGACCTGCTGCATAGAAAGCGGTGCGAGATAGCTTTGCCCGATAAAATATTTCGCAAAGGCATCATTGGGTGCGCCGATGGGAAAGACCATTTCATTCTGATGCTTGGCTTTTGCATCGGCTGCGTCGTCCTCCGCCCATACCTCCTTTGCCATACGGAAGGCCGCCCACGCCTTGGGCCAGCCCGCATAAAATGCCGTGTGGGTCAGGATCTCCGCAATTTCCGTTTTCGTCACACCGTTGTTCTTTGTAGTTGTCAGGTGGTATTGAAAGGACGAATCCGTCAGCCCCTGCGCCATCAACGCAACTATGGTTACAATGCTGCGGTCCCGCAGGGAAAGACTGTCTTCCCGGCTCCACACCTGCCCAAACAGCACATCATCATTCAATTCCGCAAATTTAGGAGCAAATTCCCCCAAAGCCTCTCTGCCTGCCGTTTGTTTAACTGCCATGGCTCACACCTCCTTGCCCATCTGATAGGCTTGCTCCAGCGCGGGGTGCCCGGCAATATCTCCCACGCCATTTACGCCGCCTGCAAACACTGTGCCGGCCAGCGCACAGCGGGGGAAGCAGTCTACCCAGCCCTGCACGGCTTTCTCTGTACCCGCAAAGGTCTCCGATGCGTCCTCTGCCGCCGCTGCAAGCAGATAGACTTTCGTAAAGGCATAGTCCGTATCGAACAGCGGGTTGGAACGATCCAGCATGGTCTTGAGCTGACCGCTGACGCAGTAATAGTAGACGGGTGTTGCGAACACCAGCACATTAGCATCATGCATTTTGGCGGTGATCTCCACAGCATCGTCTTGGATGACGCAGTACCCCAGATTTAAACAGGCAAGGCAGCCCTTGCAAAAGCCAACCTGCTTTTCTCGCAGATACACAGTTTCTACCTGATGGCCCGCCTCCTGTGCGCCCTTGGCAAAGGCAGCCGCCAGCGTTTCGGAGTTGCCGCCCTTACGGGGACTGGAAGAAATGACCAGTACCTTTTTATTCATCGTAAAACACTCCTTGCATTTTTATATTCTTGGTGTTATTCTTATAGTAATACCTAAACCTGACTTTAGGTCAAGATACTTCTGAAAAAAGTTATGGGAGATTTTGTATGTACACGATCGGACAGGTGGCCGATATGTTCGGCCTGCCCATTTCTACGCTGCGCTATTATGATAGGCAGGGGCTTTTTCCCAAAATGGAAAGAGTTTCCGGCATTCGCAAATTCAGCGATACCGAGATCGAGGCCCTTCGGGTGATCGAATGCCTGAAAAAAGCGGGCATGGAAATTCGTGAGATCCGGCAATTTATGGAATGGTGTACCGAGGGCGCTGCCACCTATTCGCAGCGAAAGGCCCTGATCGAAGCAAAAAAAGCACACATGGAAGAAGAGATCCAGCGAATGAACCGGGCGCTGGATATGCTGAAATTCAAAAGCTGGTACTACGAGCAGGCCATCAAAGACGGCAATGAGGAAGGCATTCCCGCCATGATCCCGAACGGCCTGCCGAAAGAAATTCGCGCAGCTTATGAAAACTCGCATAAAAATGCGGGCGGCACCGCATAATGGGGGTGCCGGGGCTTTGTGCGCGGCACAGAAATTTTACTGGAATTATTCCGGCAGGCGTGCTATGATAAAATGACATTCCGAGAAAATGGGGGAGGAAAGATCGCTATGGGATATGAGCCTTACCGCAACAGCTACCATGCCGAGCTTCGCCGTGCGCGCCGCCGTGCGCAGCGGCGGCTTCGCTTTGCGCTGGTGTTGGCGCTGCTGCTTTTGCTTTCGGCGCTGATCACCCGTATTATTGACGGGGGAAAAAGAAAAGCACCGGCCGAACAGGCCGAATCCACCCCGGCGGGGGAAAGCATTCTGGCACCGCTGCCGTTTGAAAACAGCACCTTTGTAACGGTTCCGGCCGAGCCGCGCCAGTTTGGCCCGCACACGGGCGGCACACTGCAGAGCATTGGTTATCAGCAGATCGCCCGCAAGGAGTGCGGCCAGGTGAGCACCAGCTATTTCAGCGATGCAGCATTCCTGGGCGACTCGATCACCGAAGGCTTTACTGAATACAGCATCAATATGTCGGGGGCACTGATCTGCGGCTATGTGGGCGGCAGCCCCAACCAGATCGTGAACGGCGCAGCCATGAAGCATCCCGAGCGCGGCAGCGAGGTGCCGCTGGATCTTTTGCGTGAGCGCCAGCCTGCCAAATTGTATGTGCTGATGGGTGCCAACGCCCTCAGCGCACAGGGCAACGACGATAGCTTTTTGGCATATTACGGAAAAATGCTGGATATGCTGAAGGAGGCCCTGCCCAACACCATGATTTATGTGCAGGCACTCACACCCGTGCAGCCCAAGACCACCGAAAAATCCCCCGGCCTGGAAAACAGCCGCCTGCAGAGCATCAACGATCAGATCGCCCGGATGGCCTATGAGCGCGGCCTGCAATTTTTGGATCTGTACAGTGCCTTTGTGGATGAAAACAACGAGCTTTCGGCAGACTACGCCCAGCCGGACGGCCTGCACTTCACGGTGAGCGGCTACGAGCATTGGGTGGATTACCTTTGCCGCCACACGGTGTATTCGCCCGATAACCCGTGGCTGCCCGGCAGCGCCTATGCCGAGGTGACGATTTCGGCACAGCAAAACGAGGAAAACGCCGAATCGGCAGCAGAATCGGCACAGTAAAACAGAAAAGGCTCCGGCAGAACAAGTTTGAACTGCCGGAGCCTTTTTTGGAGCATTTTGCGGGAGAAAGAGCCTTAGGGCAACACCGCACAATTCCTGCCTTACGGCTTAAGCACCGCTCCGGCGGCTGCGGCACGGCATATGCGCCCCCAAATACTCGATAATATACAAAGTATTATCTGCGCTTTTGGCTTTACAGCTGCCGCACCTCGCTCGCCGGAGCGGCACTTGGAATTATGCGGTATTGCCTTAGATCTGCTTGTTTACGATCTTGTATTCATCACCCGGGTCGTAATACGGGCAGCCGATGGTTTGAAACTGATACAGTGCCTCAGCTTCGTCTTCGTCCATTTCCACGGCGCAGTAATATTCATCATACTCTGCATCGTACACATAGTTGCTGCAGCAATCGCAGCAGCTTTTGCCAAATCCCATTTCTGAAACCACCTTTGTTATAGAATCGATTCCTGATTGTTATTTTACCATAAAGATGATAAGATAGGAACAGGATATTTTTAGCCGGGGCATTCTTTTGCACGGCTGCCCCGCAAAGAGAGGAAAGAGTAATATATGAAAATCACATGGTATGGACATTCCTGCTTTGCTGTGGAGCACGCGGGCTACACAGTTTTGCTGGACCCCTATTACCCCGACAAGGTTCCCGGCCTTTGCCTGCCCACCCTCAGCGCCCAAAAGGTGCTGTGCAGCCACCAGCACGCCGACCATGGCGCGGCCGAGATCATCAAGATCCTGCCGGGCCCCGAAAACCCCTTTACCATCCGCACGGTAGAGGTTTTTCACGATCATCACAGCGGCGAGCATCGCGGTGCCAACACCGTGCATATTCTGGAAACCGATGGCATCCGCGTGGCACACTTGGGGGATCTGGGGCATTTGCTCACACCCGAACAGGCCCAAGAGCTGCAGTGGCTGGATGCCGTGATGATCCCGGTGGGCGGCCACTATACCATTGATGCCGCCGAGGCAAAGCAGGTGGTCAATGCCATTCACCCCAGAGTGGTGATCCCCATGCACTATCAGGGCCACGGCTATGATTATCCGGTGATCGCCCCGGTGGAAAACTTTTTGGATCTGTGCGAAAATGTACACGAATATGTGAACAATACCATCGAGATCACCCTCGATACCAAGGCGCAAACGGCAGTTTTGGCGCTGCCAAGCATCGTGCGCAAGTAAGCTTTTTGATCATAAATCATACAGCAGAGCGTGCAGCTTGTAACACAGCGGCACGCTCTGCTTTTATAATATTGCATAAACCTACAGGATAAATAGGAAAATCAAATGTGCAAAATACAGAAATCCCTAATAACCTATTGACTTAATAGGTTATGAAGCCTATAATGCAAAGCATACGAAGGGAAAGCCGTATATCGGCAAAAGCCATGAGTAAGATTGCTTTTGCCGACGCGTGAACAAAGAAAGGAGAGCAGAGCGATGGAACCCTCAAAAGCTGCAGCAGTGCAAAAGCGATGTCGCGGCTGCTGCCCGCTGCAAAACACACAGCGAATGTGTACATAAGAATAAGCGAAAAAATTCGCGCAGCAAACAGGCTGCCGAACCCGATTTGATTCATTGACAGATACAACCAGATTTATATTTGAGGGGAGAAATATCTTATGAAAAACCTGAACAAACTCGCAGCACTTGGCATTGCCGGCACCTTGGCACTGAGCCTTTCTGCTTGCGGCCAAAGCATGGCAGCATCTTCGGCTTCGCAGAGCGCAGGCAGCGCCGCTGCCGCACCCGCAGCATCGCAAAGCGAAAGCAGCGGCCAGATCTATCGCACATTGGACGAGATCAAGTCCAGCGGCGAGATCAACATTTGAAGATGTACATGCCGAAAAAGCGGCAGCCTCGGCCGGGCTGTAAAGGCCGAACAGCCCGAACCGAAAAACAGAAAGTATATAGAAAGTAAGAAACCCCGGTGCGCACACAGAAAACTGTGCGGCACCGGGGTGTTTTTTGCGGATTTTCAAGACGGCGCATCAGGTGCGCTGCCCGGCGGCGGCCAGATAGCGCCGCAGCTGGGCGTTGATGTCGGTGCAGATGTGCCCGGCAAACTCGGCCTGCAATTCGGGGCGGGCAATGCTCATCAACCACGGCTCACCGGCCGTGCGCAGCATGGGCAGATCGTTGTAGCTGTCGCCAAAGGCGGCCACTTCAGAAAGCGGAATATGCAGCGCTTCGCACACGCGCGAAAGCCCCAACGCCTTATCAGCCACCGAAAAATCCAGCCAGGCAGGCGCACCCACGGCAACATTGATGCCCCGCGGGGCCCACTTGGGGCGAAACACCGGGTCCATGGCAATGCCGCCGTCACGGCAGAAAGCCGAAACACGCAGGATCTCGCATGGGATATCCTCGGGGGCGTGGGTGGGCAGCATATCGGGCGAGTGCAGGCTGGGCTCGGGTTCCGCGTTGTCCCAGTCTTTTTTAAAGGCATATAAAGCACCGTTTACACCGCTGGCAATGGCGGCGCAGCGCGGCTGGGCAATAATGTCGTGCAGCAGTTCGTTCACGGCCTCGCGGGGCATGGGCAGGGTGTGTACGGCCTTGCCGTTCAGCCAGCTGTCAGCGCCGCAATCGCAAATGGGCACGCAGCGGTCTGTCAAGGGGCCAAACAGCTTGCGGATGCTGGCAAGCTGCCGCCCGCTGCAGGGGCTGAACACCACGCCTGCATCGATCAGCTGTTCGATGAGATGCAGGGTCTCGGCGGGCAGCGTGCGCTGGCCCAGCGGCAAAAGTGTGCCGTCAATATCACTGGCGATGAGTTTGATCATAAATACTTTCCCTGTTTTTGTACAACTTAAAAAATCGGGAGGCACCCAAAGATGCCTCCCGAAAGCGGAAACAAATAATTTTACTTTGCCTTGGGGCCTGCCTCGGTGATCTCCTTGGGCATATTGGGATACTTCTTGGCAAAGTTTTCGCTGAACATAGTAGCCAGCTTGTTAGCCTGCTCGTCATAAGCAGCCTTGTCGGCCCACATGCCGCGGGCATCCAGCATTTCGTCAGGCACATTGGGGCACTGAGTGGGGTAGTCCACATTGAACACATCGTGATGCTTGAATTCGATGTTGTCAAAGCTGCCGTTCAGAGCGGCGGTAACCATGGCGCGGGTGTACTTCAGCTTCATGCGCTTTGCACCCTGTGCTGCGCTGCCGCCTGCCCAACCGGTGTTGACCAGATAAACCTTGGTGCCGTATTTCTCCAGCTTGTCACCCAGCATACCGGCATAAACGGAGGGGTCCATGGGCATGAAGGGCTCGCCAAACAGGGTGGAGAAGGTGGGCTGGGGCTCGGTAACGCCGCGCTCGGTGCCTGCCAGCTTGCTGGTGAAGCCGGTCACAAAGTGGTACATGGCAGCGTTCTTATCCAAACGGCTGATGGGAGGCAGCACGCCGAAAGCATCGGCAGTCAGGAAGATAACCACCTTGGGAATACCGCCAATGCCGGGGATCTGGCTGTTGTTGATATATTCCACAGGATAGCCGACACGGGTGTTCTCGGTCAGGCTGCCGTCGTTAAAGTCAAACTCACGGGTCTCGGGGTCCATGATCACGTTCTCAACCAGGCTGCCGAAGCGAATGGCATTGTAAATGTCAGGCTCGTTCTCGGCGGAAAGATTGATGCACTTGGCGTAGCAGCCGCCCTCGAAGTTGAACACACCGTCGGGACTCCAGCCGTGCTCATCGTCGCCGATCAGCTTACGGGAAGGATCAGCCGAAAGGGTGGTCTTGCCGGTGCCGGACAGGCCGAAGAACACAGCGGTTTCGTGGGTTTCGGGGTCCATGTTGGCCGAGCAGTGCATGGGCAGCACATTTTCCTTGGTCATAACATAGTTCATGGTGGAGAACACGCTCTTTTTGATCTCGCCTGCATACTGGCTGCCGCAGATCACGATGCAGTGTGCCTCGTAGTCGATCATAATAGCAGCCTCGGAATGCACGCCGTCCACCTCGGGATCGCACTTGAAGCCGGGGGCTACCAGCATGGTGTAGTCGGGCTCGCCATAGTTGGCCAGCTGCTCCTCGTTGGGGCGGATCAGCAGCTGATGAATAAACAGGTTCTGGCTGGCCAGCTCGTTGATAATGCGGAATTTCTTGGTATACTTGCTGTCGGCGCCTGCCATACCGTCAAAAATAAACACCTCACGGCCCTGCAGATAAGCAGCAACCTTGCCCTTGATGGCGTTGAACTTTTCGCGGCTGATGGGGCGGTTCACCTTGCCCCAGGCGATCTCGTTGTGTACGCCCTCGGTGTCAACGATGAACTTATCGTCAGGCGAACGGCCGGTGTACTTGCCGGTGGTCACCACCAGTGCGCCGGTGTTGCTCAAAGTGCCTTCGCCGCGGCGCAGGGCAGCCTCAACCAGCTGTGCAGGGGTGAGATTGCGATAGACTGCTTTAGGGCCGATAATGCCCATTTTTTCAATGCCGTAAGTTTCCATTGGTATACCTCCCGATTGTATTATGAAGAGTTTTACATAGGATCTTATCCGTATAACAGCCGCTTATTTTATATAAAACAGCGACTTGTTTAAGCACATTATACATAAGTTTTGAGTATTGTGCAAGTATATTTCTAAAAGTATTGTCAAAAATTTCACAATTAGAACCCGGTGTATCACACCGGCCCGCAGAAAAACTTTGATTCCTGCCCGCAGCTATAGTATAATACGGGTAGTTTGAAAAAAAGGGGAGAATGCGTATGCAGGGCAGAATAGAATATTTTCCGCTGGCAGGGCGCAGCTGTTTGGTGTGGCATCCGGCGGCCACGGGGCCGCTGCCGGTGGTGATCCTGCCTGCAAACGCGCCCATGATGGCGGCTGTGCCCCAAATTCTGGCCGAGGCTGAAAAGGCCCATGCGGGGGCGTTTTATCTGGCGGCATTTCAGGTGGAGCACTGGCAGAACGACTGCACCCCATGGCCCGCCCCCGCGCTGCAAAAGGGCGGCGAGGCTTTTGGCGGCAAGGCACAGGAAACTCTGGCCTTTATCCGTGAGCAGCTGCTGCCCGCGGTTGCTGCGCGCTGCGAGCTTGCGCCAGGGCCGGGCGGGCGTATGCTGGCGGGCTATTCGCTGGCCGGATTGTTTGCCCTGTGGGCCGGGCTCACCTGCACAGATTTTGGCGCCGTGGCCAGCTGCTCGGGCAGCCTGTGGTATGACGGCTGGGCGGATTTTATGGAAACTCACCGTGCCAAAGCCCCCCTGCGGGTGTATCTTTCGCTGGGCAGCGGCGAAGCCAAAACGCGCGATCCCCGTATGCAGTCGGTGGGCGTGAACACCCACACCGCCGAGTGGCATTGCAATCAGGACCCCATGGTGACACGCTATACTTATAAAGTGCACCCGGGCGGGCATTTTAAAGATATAGAAAAGCGCATGGCCTCTGCGCTGGCGTGGTTGAGCCGATAAAAGCGGCCCCAAAGGCGGGAAAATGCGCAAAAAGCGGGCGGCGCTCTTTCTATTTTGCACGGTGTGTGCTATACTGAATAAATTATAGTCTGATTAAATTTTTTTAAAAGTTCTGTGAATTTTTAAAATTGACCTTCTGCCCTGTGCAAGCAGGCAGAAGGTGCAGGAGGAACTCGCGTGAAAATTATCATTGCAGGGCTTGGCAAGGTTGGCAACACCCTGGCACAGCAGCTGGCTGCCGAAAATGACTACGATCTTACTGTTGTGGACCGCAACGCGCAGGTGCTGCAGACCGTTGTGGAAAAGTATGATGTTTTGGGCGTGCAGGGAAACTGCGCCGCTATGACGACCCTTGTGGATGCCGGCGTAAAAGACGCCGATCTGCTGATCGCCGTGACCGATGCCGATGAAATGAACCTGCTGTGCTGCGTGACGGCCCACAGCTTGAACCCCCGCATTCACACCATTGCGCGTATCCGTAACCCGGAATATTCCGATCAGGTGTATAAAATGCGCGATCTGCTGGCGCTTTCCATGTCGGTGAACCCCGAAAAGCAGGCCGCCATCGAAATTGAGCGCCTGCTCAAATATCCGGGCTTTTTAAAGCGTGAGCCCTTTGCCAAGGGCCGCATGGAAATTGTGGAGCTGCGCGTGGAGCCCGGCAGCAAGCTGTGCAATGTGGCGCTGAACAATCTGGTGGATGCCGTGAACTGCAAGGTGCTGGTGTGCGCCGTGACCCGCGGCGGCGAGTGCATTATGCCCTCCGGCAATTTTGTGCTGCGCGAGGGGGATAAGATCTTTGTCACCTCGGAAAGCAACAACCTTACCCGTCTGCTGAAGAATCTGGGCATCATCACCCGCAAGGTGAACCGTGTGCTGATCTGCGGCGGTGGGCGCGTCAGCTATTATCTGTCGCAGCTGCTGCTGAAAAGCGGCATTCAGGTGCAGATCATCGAAAACAATCCCGAGCGCTGCCTGATGCTGGCCGAACAGCTGCCGGAGGCGGATATCATTCAGGGCGATGCCAGCAGCCAGGCCTTGCTGGAAAGCGAGGGCCTGTTCAGCTGCGATGCACTGGTTTCGCTGACCGGTTTGGACGAGCTGAATGTGATCATAGCGCTGTACGGCAGCCGCCACGGCGTGCCCCAGATCATCACCAAGGTGGGCCATCTGGAGCCGAACGGCATTCTGGACACACTGCCCGTGGGCAGCCTTGTGTGCCCCAAAGAGCTATGCAGCAACGGCATTGTGCGCTATGTGCGCGCCATGCGCAACCAAACCGGCGCAGCCATTACCACCCACCGCATTGCGGGCGGCCGGGCAGAGGCACTGGAATTCCGTGTGGATGAAAACACCCGCCATCGCGGAGAACCGCTGAAAAGCCTGAAGATCAAGCCGAACATTCTTTTGGTGAGCATCAACCACGCCTCGCATGTGGAGCTGCCCAACGGCGATTCCTGCTATCAAACGGGCGACGGTGTGGTGATCGTGACCAACGGCAGCGAAACCATTTATCAGCTGAACGATATTTTTGCATAAGGAGCGCCCATGAATTACCGTATGATAGGGCGCATCAGCGCCAAAATATTGGCAGTAGAGGCCGTGTTTATGATCCCGGCACTTCTGATCTGCGTGGGCTACCACGAGTTTGCGGCCGCGCTGGCATTCGCCAAAGCCATGCTGTGCATTGCGCTGGCATCGGCTGTGCTGTATTTTGTGGGCCGCAAAAGCTATCGGGGCTTTTATGCCCGCGAGGGATTGATCTGCGTGGGCCTGATCTGGATTATTATGAGCCTTTTGGGCTGCCTGCCGTTTTATTTTTCCGGCGAGATCCCGCACTTTATCGATGCCTTTTTTGAGATCGTTTCGGGCTTTACCACCACAGGCGCTTCCATTTTGCCCGAGGTGGAAAAGCTTTCCCACGGCATTCTGTATTGGCGCAGCTTCAGCCACTGGATCGGCGGCATGGGCGTGCTGGTGTTTTTGCTGGCCATTTCCGGGCGCGGTGAACAGGGCGGTTATACGCTGCATCTGCTGCGCGCCGAAAGCCCGGGCCCGGATGTGGGCAAAATGCTGCCCCGCATGAAGCAAACGGCCATTACGCTGTATGTGATCTATATCGTGCTTACAGTGCTGAACACCGTGTTTCTGCTGGTGGGCGGCATGCCGCTGTTTGACTCGGTGTGTACCGCATTCGGCACGGCGGGCACCGGCGGCTTTGGCGTTAAAAACGACAGCATTGCCGGCTACAGCCCGTATCTGCAGAATGTGTGTACGGTGTTTATGCTGCTGTTCGGCGTAAACTTTAACTGCTATTATCTTTTGCTCATCGGCAATCTGCGCAGCGTTTTGAAAGACGAAGAGGTTCGCCTTTACTTTGGCATTGTGTTCGGCTCGATCGCACTGATTGCGTGGAATATTCGCCATATGTATGCCACGATCGAGGAAACCCTGCGCCATGCAGCGTTTCAGGTGGCCACCATCATCACCACCACGGGCTATGCCACCACGGATTTTGATTTGTGGCCAAGCTTTTCCAAGGCGATTCTGATGGTGTTGATGGCAGTGGGCGCGTGTGCGGGCAGCACGGGCGGCGGCATCAAATGCGCGCGTGTACTGCTGCTGTTCAAAAGCCTGCGCCGCAACATTCATAAAGTGCTGGACCCGCGCAAGGTGCAGGTGGTGCGCATCAACAACCGCCCGGTAAGCGAGGTGGTGCTGGAAAACACCAACGCCTATCTGGCAGCCTACGCCAGCATTCTGGTTTTCAGCTTTCTGGTGCTTTCGACCGATGGGTTTACCACCACCACCAATTTTACGGCGGTGCTTTCCTGCTTTAACAACATTGGCCCCGGATTGGAAGCGGTTGGCCCCACCTGCAACTATGCTTCCTTCAGCGTGCTTTCCAAGCTGGTGCTGATCATGGATATGCTGGCAGGCCGTTTGGAAATCTTTCCCATTCTGGTGCTGTTCAGCCGCAGCACATGGCGTAAAAAATAAAATGCTATCCGCAGGCAGCGGCCTTTGCTTTGGGCAGGGCCGCTGCCTGTTTTTGTGTGCGGCAGGGAAGCGCAGCAGGGAAAAACGGAAAAATTGTAACAAGTTGCCAAATCTGTATGTGCATAGAAGAAAATTTCGTTGAACAAGGCAGAAATCCATGTTATAATAGTAACTGATTCAAACAAGCAGCTTCGGCACGCAACGGGTTTTAAGCAGGTGGGCTGAAAAACCGTGCGGGGCTGCTTTTGGCCGGCCGGAACACACCGGCGGCCGAAAGAAAAAGAAAACCAAAGAAAATAAAACTCAGAGGAGGGATTTTCTTGGCGCATGAGCATATCGATTTTTCACAAAAAGTCATTGAAATGCAGAACATCGTCAAAAAATTCGGTGATTTTACCGCCAACGATGGAATTAACCTGACGGTTCACAAGGGCGAGATCCACGCGATCCTTGGTGAAAACGGCGCAGGCAAAAGCACGCTGATGAATCAGTTGTACGGTATGTTTTTACCTACCAGCGGTCAGATTTTGGTAAACGGAAAGCCCATGATCTTGGATTCGCCCAAGAAGGCGATCGAAGCAGGCATCGGCATGGTACACCAGCACTTTATGCTGGTGCAGCCGTTTACGGTTACGGAAAACATTGCCCTTGGCATGGAGCCCGTAAAGGGATTGGCGCTGGACATGGCCACCGCACGCAAAAATGTGGTGGAGCTTTCGGAAAAGTACAATCTGGCCATTGACCCGGACGCCAAGATCGAGGATATCAGCGTGGGTATGCAGCAGCGCGTGGAAATTTTGAAAGCGCTGTATCGCGGCGCAGAGACCCTGATTCTGGACGAACCCACCGCCAGCCTTACCCCGCAGGAGATCGCAGAGCTGATCCATATCATGCACAATCTGACGGCGGACGGCAAATCCATTATCCTGATCACCCATAAGCTGAAGGAGATCAAGGCGGCGGCGGATTTCTGCACCATCATTCGTTTGGGCAAATACATCGACACCGTAAATGTAGACGATGTAACGGAAAATCAGCTGGCCAGCCTGATGGTGGGCCGCAATGTGGAGTTCAAGGTGGACAAGCCCGCCATGCAGCCCGGGGAAGTGGTGCTGGATGTGCAGGACCTGCATGGCGTGGATTACCGCGGAGTAGAGATTCTGAAGGGGCTGTCGCTGCAGGTGCGCAAGGGTGAAATCTTGGGCATTGCAGGCATTGACGGCAACGGCCAGAGCGAAATGGTGGAGATCATCACCGGCCTGCGCAAGGCTACCGGCGGCAAGGTGAGCGTGAACGGCGTGGATGTTACAAACAAGCCCCCGCGCTTCGGCTTTGACAACGGCGTGTCCAGCATTCCGGAAGACCGCCAGAAGCACGGCCTTGTGCTGGATTTCTCGGTGGCCGATAACATGATCCTGCAGAATTATGCCGATGAGCCTTATGCCAAAAACCGCACCTTCCTGAACCGCAAGGCCATTGAGGAGCATGCGCGCGAGTCGATGGAAAAATACGACATTCGCCCCCGCGATGCCGTGCAGAAGCCTGCGGGCACGCTTTCGGGCGGCAACCAGCAGAAGGTGATCATTGCGCGCGAAGTGAACAACGACAAAGATCTGCTGATCGCTGTAAACCCCACCCGCGGCCTGGATGTGGGCGCGATTGAATATGTGCATCGCTATATTGTGGAGCAGCGCAACAAGGGCAAGGCTGTGCTGCTGGTCAGCTTTGAGCTGGACGAGATCATGAGCCTTTCGGATCGCATCGATGTGATTTTTGACGGCTCGATCAACGGCAGTATGCTGGGCAGCGAAGCAGACGAAAACAAACTGGGCCTGATGATGGCAGGAGGTAAAGCAGAATGAGCAAAGTAGAAAAATTTCTGCAGAGCGCGTTTTTCCGAACCCTCATTTCCATTGTGGTCGGTTTCGCGGTAGGTGCAGTATTTCTGGCAGCCGTACAGATCAATGTGGGCGCTGCCTATGGCAAGCTGTTTACCAGCATTTTTGCAAATGCAAAAAGCCTTTCGTACAGTGTGGTGTATGCCACCCCGCTGATCATTCTGGGCCTTTCGGTGGCATTTTCGTTCCGCACGGGCGTGTTTAACATTGGCGCCGAGGGCCAGTTTGTGGTGGGCAGCATGGCTGCCTGCGTAGTGGGCATTCTGGTGCCCGCCCCGGCCATTGTGCTGGTGCCCCTGTGCGTGCTGGTCTCTGCGGTGGCCGGTGCTGTGTGGGGTATGATCGTGGGCATCCTCAAGGTGAAATGGGGCATCAACGAGGTGCTTTCCATGATCATGTTCAACTGGATCGCCTTCTATCTTTCCAACTATATCGCCGGTTTGCCTGCGATCAAAAGCGACGGCAACGCCGAGGCTACCAAAAATGTGCAGGAAGCTGCCATGATCCTGCTGCCCAAGAGCGTTATCAGCAAGCTGGGCCTGTGCAACAGCGCCAACTGGGGCATTTTTGTGGCCATTCTGCTTTCGATCTTCTGCTATGTGGTGATCGAAAAAACCACGCTGGGCTTCAGCCTGAAGGCTGTGGGCAGCAACCGGGATGCCGCTGAGTATGCCGGCATCAATGTAAATCGCGCCGTGCTTACGGCTCTGGGCATTTCCGGTGCCATGGGCGGCATTGCCGGCGCCATGAACCTTTTGGGCATGGGCCAGCGCATCAGCATTTTCACGGCACAGGAAGGCTACGGCTTCCAGGGCATCATTGCGGCACTGATCGGCAACTCCAACCCCTTGGGCGTGTTCTTTGGCGGCTTGTTCTACGGCGCCATCAAATACGGCGGCAGCCGCTTGAACCTGATCGGCGCTCCCTCCGAGGTAGTCAATGTTATCATGGGCACGGTGGTGTTCTTTATCGCCATCAGCCATATCTTTAAGTTCCGCAAGCACAAGAAGGAGGGCAAATAATAATGGATGTATTGATCAACAATCTGGGTATTATTATTTATGCTTCTCTTTTGTATACGCCGCCTCTTTTGTTTGCGGCCATGGGAAGCTGCTTCTCAGAGGTTTCGGGAGTGGTCAACATCGGCATCGAGGGCATGATGACCATTGGCGCATTCACCGGCGCTACGGTGGGCTATTACACGGCCAATCCCTGGTTCGGCTTTTTGTGCGGCGGACTGGCCGGTGCGCTGTTCGGTGTGCTGCACGCCATTGCCTGCGTGAATCTGGGCGCAGACCAGACCATTTCCGGCACAGCCATCAACTTTTTGGCCCCCGGTGTGGCTGTGATGATGGCCAAGGCTATTTTCAATTCCTCCGATACCGTTCCGCTGGACCCTTCCAGCAAGATCCCGCTGCTGTTTAACGGCGTGTTCAGCTCAGGCAGCGTCGTATCCAACTTCTTGAAAAATGTGTTCTCCACCTATGCCACCACCTATCTGGTTTTCATCTGTGTGATCGTGGTGTGGTTCATCTTTTATAAAACCCGCTTTGGCCTGCGTATGCGTGCCTGCGGCGAGCATCCGCGTGCCTGCGATACACTGGGCATCAATGTGATCCGCACCCGCTTTGTGTGCGTGTGCATTTCCGGCTTTCTGGCCGGTTTGGGCGGTGCCTGCGTAACCATGGCCACCACCAACCAGTTCCGCCCCATTTCCATTGTGGGCCAGGGCTTTATCGCCATTGCGGCCGTTATTTTCGGCAAATTCCGCCCGCAGGGCGCAATGATCGCCTGCCTGCTGTTTGGTATGTGCTCGGGCCTGCGCATTGTGATCGGCACCAGCAACGCTGCCATTTCGGCACAGCTGATCTCGATGATCCCTTATGTGGTAACGGTGATCGTGCTGATTTTGTTTGTGGGCAAATCCCACACGCCCGCTGCCAACGGAAAACCGTATATGAAAACCAAATAAACAGGTTATCGGCCTATTCAAAACCCGCAAGCCCTCGGCGAACCTGCCGGGGGCTTTTCTGTTGAACTTGCTGAAACGAACAAAGGAGGAAACGCAGCCATGCGTATGTATGATTTGATCACGGCCAAAAAGAACGGCCGCGAGCACACCCGCGAAGAACTGGAATTTATTGTAAATGGTTTTGTGAACGGCTCGGTGCCCGATTACCAGATGTCCGCTTGGATGATGGCCGTGTGCCTTAAGGGCATGACGGATCAGGAAACCGCCATTTTAACCGATGTTATGGCACATTCCGGTGACATGGTGGATCTTTCTCCCATTCAGGGCATCAAGGTGGATAAGCATTCCACCGGCGGCGTGGGCGATAAAACCACGCTGGTGATCACCCCCATTGTGGCGGCCTGCGGCGTGAAGATCGCCAAAATGAGCGGCCGTGGCCTGGGCCACACGGGCGGCACGGTGGATAAGATGGAAAGCGTGCCCGGCACCCGCACCGCGCTGGATCAGGAAGAGTTTTTTGCCCAGGTGAATAAGATCGGCATTTCGGTGATCGGCCAGAGCGGCCACCTGGCTGTGGCAGATAAAAAAATGTATGCGCTGCGGGATGTAACGGCCACCGTGGACTGCATTCCGCTGATCGCCAGCAGCATTATGAGCAAAAAGCTGGCAGCGGGCAGCGATGCCATTCTGCTGGATGTCACCTGCGGCAACGGTGCATTTATGAAAACCGTGGATCAGGCCATTGAGCTGGCGCAGAAGATGGTTGCCATCGGCACCCACAACGGCCGCAATGTGGCGGCCCTGATCACGGATATGGATACGCCCCTTGGCCACAACATCGGCAACAGCCTGGAAGTGATGGAAAGCATGGAGGTGCTGAAGGGCCGCGGCCCCGCCGATCTGACCGAAGTCTGCTATCAGCTGGCAGTGAATATGCTGCTGCTGGCCGGGCTGGGCACCGAGGAAGAATGCCGTGCCATGGCGGAAAAAGCGGTGGCAGACGGCTCGGCCTTTGAAAAGTGCAAGCAAATGTTTGCCGCACAGGGCGGCGATATTTCCGTGCTGGAGGATTACAGCCGCTTTGCTTCCGCCCGATACAGCCGTGAGATCCTGGCCGAGGAGACCGGCTATATCTACAGCCACGACACCGAAAAAATCGGCAGCGCCAGCGTGCTGCTGGGCGCAGGCCGTTTGACCAAAACGGACGAGATCGACTTTGCGGCAGGCATTACCCTGCACAAGAAAACCGGCGACTATGTGGAAAAAGGCCAAAGCATTGCCACTTTCTATGCGGACGATGAGGCTTTGTTTGACAGCGCCGAAAAAATGTTCAAGAGCGGCCTTGTGATCAAGGGTGAAAAGCCTGTCGAGGCCCCGCTGGTGTATGCGCGTGTGACCAAAAACGGCGTGGAGCGCTTTTATTGATCTGTGCGCCGGAAACGCATAAAAATCGCCCCCGTGTTTGAAAAAGCCAAACACAGGGGCGATTTTTTGTAAAATTGTGAAAAATCAAATGCTTTCCAGACTCTTGGCCAAAAAGCTTTTGGTTTTTTCGCTCTTGGGAGCGCCAAACACCTCATCGGGGGTACCTTGTTCTTCGATCAAACCGTCTGCCATGAAGATCACCTTGTCCGAAACATTGCGGGCAAACTCCATTTCATGCGTGACGATGATCATGGTGCTGTCGCTGCTTTTCAGGCCCTTGATCACCCGCAGCACTTCGCCGGTGAGCTCAGGGTCCAGCGCGCTGGTGGGCTCGTCAAAGCACAAAATGTCCGGCTTGAGGCACAGTGCGCGGGCAATGGCCACGCGCTGGCACTGGCCGCCCGAAAGCTCGCAGGGGTAGTTTTTCAGCTTGGCCGAAAGGCCCACACTGGCTAAGATATCGCTGGCGATTTGCTGGTTTTCCCGGTGGCTGGCAGCCTTATCAAAATGCTGCTTTGTCTGCCTGGCTTTGTCCCTGGCCAGCAGGTCCATGGCCAGGGTGCAGTTGTCCAGCACATTATATTGCGGAAACAGGTTGAAATTCTGAAACACCATGCCAAAGTGCAGGCGCTTGCGGCGCAGTTCTTCATCGCTGAATTTGTGCGGGTCATCGTAGTCGAACAGAATCTCACCGCCCACCGAAACAGTGCCCTTCTGGGGCAGCTCCAGATAGTTCATGCTGCGCAGCAGGGTGGTTTTGCCGCTGCCGCTGGAACCGATGATGGAAAGCACTTCGCCTTTTTCCAGGCTGAAATCAATGCCTTTGAGCACTTCGGTGCGGCCAAAGGACTTGCAGATGTGACGAACCTCTAAGAATGCCATTTTCAAAATCCTTTCAATCAGCCGTTAGTTTAGTGGAAGTAGCTCAGTTTCTTTTCCAGTCGGTTCAAAAGCCATGTGATCACGGCAGTAAAGATCAGATAATAGAACGCCGTAAAGAACATGGGCCAAATGGCACCGGCAATGCCCTGACTTCCCTTTAAGAAGGACTGTCCTGCCCAAATGATCTCCTGCAGGGCAATGATACGCGCCAGCGAAGTGTCTTTCACCAGCGTGATGATCTCGTTGGAGATAGGGGGCACGATCAGCTTGATCATTTGCAGCAGCGTAACATGCACAAAGATCTGGCTGCGGGTCATGCCAAGCACCAAACCGGCCTCCTGCTGGCCATAGGGAACGCCCTGAATGCCGCCACGGTAGATCTCGGAAAAATAGCAGGCGTAGTTTACCACAAACGCCACAGCGGCGGCCACAAATCGGCCGGATTCACCGCTGCCCCAAATGTTGTTGCCCATTACCAGGCCGGGGAAATAATAGATGATCAGCAGCTGGATCATCAGCGGTGTGCCGCGAATGATCCACACGCAAAAGCGGCTGAAGTACTGCAGGGGCTTAAAGCGCGAAAGCGAACCGAAGGCGATCACAAGACCCAGCGGAAAAGCACCCAAAAGCGTAATGAAAAATAATTTCAGCGTTTGCAGAAAGCCCACATTCAAGGCACCCAGAACAATGGGCAGCTGCTGCATGATTCGTTCCATAAATTCACCCGATCGTATGTAATTTGCCGTTATAAGTTATACGCCGAAAGCGCCCTTTCAAAAGCGCTTTCGGCGTTTTTTAACGCAAGGGGCGGCATTGTCCCCTAAAATTGCGGTAAAGGATCAATCGTTCACCAAAGCGGCCTGCACGCCGTAGGTTTCGGCCAAAGTCTGCATAGAACCGTCTTCCTTGCTGGCAGCGAAGAAGTCGTTCAGTGCAGCAGCCAGATCAGAGCCCTTGCGGAAGCCGACACCGTACTTTTCATCGCTCAGGGGCAGGGTGTAGGTGAGCTTGTCATAGCTGGTGCCCTCGCCCACCATAGCACCGGCCATCAGGCTGTCGATGATAGCAGCACCCGAGGTACCGGCGGCCACTTCCATCAAAGCACTGGCCTGATTGCTTACAGGGGTGAAATTCAGGCCCAGCTCTTTGGCGGCAGCTTCACCGGCGGAACCGGACTCTACGGCAAAGTTCAGATCGCTCAGGCTTTCCACCGTCTGATACTTTTCGGCCATATCAACAGGCAGCACCACCACCTGTGCGTTGTTGCAGTAAGCGTTGGAGCATTCCATGCTGCTGGTCACTTCGTCGGTCAGGGTCATGCCGTTCCAAACGCAGTCAATCGACTTGCCGTTCAGCTCCAGCAGCTTATTATCCCAGTCAATCTCTACAAAATCGGCTTCCACACCCAGGCTTTGGGCAAAGGCCTTGGCCAGATCGGCGTCAAAGCCGATCCACTCGCCGCTGTCGCTCTTATAATCCATGGGCTCAAAATCCGTGATGCCGACTACCAGCTTGCCCTTGTTTTTCACATACTCCATATCGCTGCCGGCAGCCTCGGAGGAAGCTGCTGCCGAAGAAACGGCAGAGGAAGCGGCAGATGCAGAGGAAGCAATGGGGGCGGAAGATGCGGCACCGCCGCAGGCAGTCATGGAAACGGCCATAGCACCGGCCATTACAGCAGAAATCATTTTTTTCATAATACTCACTCCTTGCACAACAGGTGCTGAACATCATATATACTTTCTTGCATTATCACTTTACTATAGTAATGTGATAACATAATGTATTGTAGCACACTTGTCTGCACAAGGCAAGCCCTAAAAGCAAAAATTCTGCTGAAATTCCATTTTGTAAGAAATCTGTTGCTTTTGGCAGCCAAACAGCGGATTTTGGGGGCTTGGTCAGGGATTTGGGCGCTTAATCCACGCTCAGATTGGGGCGGTCCTGGTCGCCGTCGGCCTTGAACATGGTAAAGCCTTCCGGCTGATTGGTAAAATAGTAATATTCGGTATTGTCGTAAAGCGGGGGTGTCAGATAATTGGGAATGATATTGCCGTCGCCCGGAAGGCGCTGGGAAAAACCGGCTTCTGCCCAGATGGCAGCCGGAATACCGGCGTTGTAGCACTCTGCATATTCGGCCTTTTCGCGGTGCAAAAGGCGGTCGATAGCGGTGCCCAGGCGGGGCAGAACACAGTCCTCACCCACAAAGTCTACGAGCCGCAAAACGGGAATTTCGCCGTGCTCGCCGCTGGCCACCGTGCGGGTTACCAGATAGCCCAGCAGCGCACCGTTTTCGCGGGCACACCATACATCATATTGCAGGTGCGGAAAAGCAAAATAGCGCCGCTTCATATACCACACATCCTTGGCCGGAGTGTGGGGGCAGGGGGGCATGCCCAGCGCCTGCAGCTGCCGGGCGTTTTCTACGCGCTCCAAAGCAAGGCTGCCCGTTACCGGCAGCACCCGCGTATCCGCCGGGCGGCACAGGTGATATTCGCTTTGCCCGCTCAGGCGGAAATAATGGGGCATACGCTCCGCCGTCCAGCCCAAAAAGCGGTAAAATACACAGGTTTTGGGGCGAATGTTGTTGCAGGCCACCACGCGGGCGTGCAATAGGCCCGGCAGGCTGTTCATCAATTCCAGCCCAACGCCGTTGTGGCCTTTTTTGGCCACCCACACCGAAACCCACACATCCGGTGTGTCGCTCTGGTTGGCTAAAATATATCCGGCCGCCGCCAGAAGCTCACCGTCCTGCTCGGCCAGCACATACTGCAGCTGTTTGCCGCAGTAATAATAGGTGAAATACTCCGGCAGATTCACCAGCGGCAGCTTCCAGTCAAAATGATCGTTGATAAACGCGATCACACGCTCACGCTCATCGGCACGGGCGTGGCGCATCGTAACCTCACTCAATGGCGCTTCCTCCTGTGATGGGCAGCGTTACGCCCGTGATAAAGCGGGCCTCCTCGCTGAGCAAAAATGCCATGGCGGGCACCACATCCTCCACACGGGCATTGCGGCCCATGGGGTTATCCGCAGCACTGGCCTGCACAATGAGATCGGGCGTATCGGCCAGAAAATGCGTTTCCATCATGCAGGGGGCCACACAGTTTACCGTGATGCCATACTGGGCATACTCTACGGCAAGGCTTTTCACCAGCCCGCCGATGCAGCTTTTGGCCATGACATAGGCGGCGGTGTTTTTGGGCGGGCAGCCAATGGTGTAGCTGGTTTGGATAAACAGCACCCGGCCGCAGCGCGCCTTGGCCATTTTGGGCAAAAATGCCTTGCAGATCTTTACAATGCTCATCACCTGCACATTCATGTCCAGCATAAAACGGGCTTCGTCAAAATTCTTGAACTTGGCGTTCACCACGGGCAGGGCGGGCAGATGCACAATGTGGGTGGGCAAGGGGTGCTTTTCGCCGATCAGCTTGATGAAAATATCCACCTGCTCGGCGCTGGAAAGATCCACATCATAGGTGTGGATGCAGCCGGGAAATTCGGCGCACAAAGGGGCCAGCTTGTCCAGATCGCCGCGCCCCTGCGCGATCACGATATCGCCCTGCTTCAGAATCCGGCGCACAAGGGCAGTGCCCACATCGCTGGTGCAGCCGGTGATCAGATATACATTTGCCATAAAGTCCTCCTTGCTTACTTTGCCAGACCGGCCTTGATCACACCGCGCGTCACTTTTTTGCCGTTCTGGTTCACAATAGCCGCCTTGATGGTGGCTTCCATAAAGGTTTCGTTCACTTCGCTCACCTTGCCGGTGATGGTAAGCGTATCGCCCACAAATACCGGGGCGGCAAATTTGCTTTCCACGCTGTGCAAAAGGCAGTGCTCACCGGGCAGATACACACCGGCCAGCGTGGAAAAAAAGCTGGCCCCCAGCATACCGTACACCACGCGCCCGGGAAATCCGCGCCCGGCGGCATAGCTGGCATCCATGTGAATGGGGCTGCAGTCGCCCGTAATGGCATAAAACTGCTGCATCATTTCTTCGGTCACGGTTACGGTGAAGCTCTCGGTCAGGCCGGGAACCATATCGTGAATGGTATAGCTGTTCATTGGTAAACCTCACAGTATGATAATAAAAAACGGCTGGGCAGCAAGCCCAGCCGTCAGGGGAATTGCCCAAAAGCTGTTTTATCAAACAGGCATCAGCCCTTCAAGCGGGCGATCAGATCCAGCAGCTCGCCCACATTCTTTAAGCCGCGCACATCCTCCAGCTTAAACTTGAGGCCAAAGGCTTTTTCCATGGCGGTCAGCAGGTTGATCTGCTCCAGGCTGTCCCAGTCCTCAATGTCATCGCTGCTGGTCTCGCGGGTGATCACAAGCTCGTCATCGTCAAAATTATCGCGGAAAATATCCTGTACGGTGTTAAAAATTTCTTGCATTTCCATAATATTATTGCTCCTTGCCTGCTGCGGCGGGCGCAGCCGTCTGTTTTCTATTCAAATGCCGGAAAACGCCCGGCAGATTTACCCGATTCACATTGTAACATAAAATCCGGGCACAGGCAAGCATTTTGCAGGGCAAAAGGCCGCCGCCGAAAAGAACAAACGGAGTTACAGGCCGTAATCCTCCAGCAGACGCTGCAGCGAGGCATCGTCGGCAACGGGCACACCCTGCTGCAGCGCCAGCACATCCTCCTCGGGCAAAAGCCGGGTGTAGATGTCATACACCTGCAGCGGTTCTGCGGCAGGGGAGTCGGCCGGATACACAGCCACACGCCCGTGGAGATCGCGCAGATAATAGGCCGCAGCGGGCGGCAGGGGCTGCAGATAGTCGGGCAAAAATAAAAACAGAATGCTCACGCTCAGCGCCAGCAAAAAGAAAATCAGCAGGATCATGCGTCGGAATGCGCTCATACAATGGCTCCTCCTATATAATATTGTATAAAAGGCGGGCAGTGCCCTTTGCAGGGAGTATGCGCCGTTTTGGCCGAAAAAAATACTTTTCACAGGGGAAAGCTGTACTTTTGGAGAACGAATGTGCTATAATAAACGATACCATCGGCTGAATGAAACTCAAAGGCCGAGAAAAAGCATGACCATACAACTGCCCGCACCGTGGCCGCAGCGGCTCGGCAGGCAGAAAAATTTCGATGGGACAAAGCAGAAAATTGCTGCTCCCTCAAAATAAAAGGAGAAACAGTATGCCAACCAACGAACCTCGCCGGATCCGCCGCAGCAACGCCAGCGGCCAGCAGCGCGCACCGCAGCCGCCAGCACCGGCAGAAAATCAGCGTTCCAATCACTCCGGGCCAAAGCGCAAAAAGCGCGGATTCTGGGGCTTTTTGTGGCGCGCCATCGTGGTGGTGGGCTGCATTGGCACCATGGTGTGCTGCGCAGTGTCCGTTGCCTTGAGCAAATATATTGTCGAGGTCACGCAAGAGGATGCCCAGGTGCTGGATCTGGACAACCTGAAGCTGGCCCAAACCAGTATTTTGTATGACCGCAACGGCAACGAATACGCTTCGTGGAGCAGCAACAGCCACCGTATCTGGGTGGAGCTGGGCGATATTCCCGATGATCTGAAATGGGCTTTTATCTGCACCGAGGATAAAGACTTTTACAAAGAGCCGGGCGTAAACTTTAAGCGCACCATCGGCGCAGCCGTCAATATGCTCACGGGCAACCGTTTGTACGGCAGCACACAGGGCGCTTCTACGCTGGAACAGCAGCTGATCAAAAACATCACAGGCGATGACAAGCAGGATGCCATGCGTAAGGTGCGCGAAATTTTCCGCGCGCTGGGCCTGTGCCATCGCTATTCCAAGCAGACCATTCTGGAAGCCTACCTGAACACCATCAGCCTGAACAGCACCATTTGCGGTGTGCAGGCGGGTGCGCGCGAATATTTCGGCAAGGATGTAAAGGATTGCACGCTGGCCGAGTGCGCCTCCATCGCGGCTATCACCAAAAACCCCCGCCGATACAATCCCGAAACCAACCCGGAAGAGCTGCTGGTGCGCCGCAACGATATTTTGTATTTCATGTATCAGCAGGGTAAGCTGGAGGAAGAAGAATTCAAGGCCGCCAGCAACGAGCCCTTGGTGCTGGCCGATAATGCCGCTTTGGAGCAAACCGTTACGCACAGCTCCAACAACTCGTATTTTGCGGATCAGGTGTTCGTGGAGCTTACCAAGGACATTATGGAAAAAGAAGGCTGCAGCGAAGCCGCAGCCCGCAATATCATTTACACCGGCGGTTTGCGCGTGTACACAACGGTGGACCCGCAGATCCAAACCCAGATGGAATTGCTGATGCTGAATGAAGATGATAAATGGTTCGGCGCTTATTGGCATCAGGAAGAGGTTTCCTCGCTGAGTGATACGGACATTCCGGTGTATAACGATGACGGCTCGCTGAAAACCGGCACGGATTCCAGCGGCAACACGGTTTATTACCGCAATGTGCGCACACAGGCCGCCATGACCACCATGAATTATAACGGCGAGGTGCTGGCCATGGTGGGCGGCGTAGGCGAAAAAACGGTGGATCTTGGCACCAACCGTGCCGTGGAGCCGCATCAGACGGGTTCTACCATGAAGCCCATTGCGGCCTATTCTCTGGCATTGGAGTACGGCGCGATCAACTATTCCAGCGCCGTGCCGGATAGACCATTCTATACCGCTGAGGACCGCAAGGTGCTGAATGCGGACTACTGCCGCCGCCACGGGCTGGACCCCAACAACATTTACGCCCCGGCGGCCTTGGCCAATCCGGCGGCATGGCGTGATTGGCCCGTGAACTTCAACGGCAAATATTCCGAGGAAAATGTGCTGGTGCCTTATGCCCTCAGCCAATCTCTCAACACCTGCGCGGTGTATGTGGGCAGCTATGTCGGCGCTGACAATATGTACGATTTTGCCAAGTACACGCTGAACAATGAAAGCCTTTCCGCAACCGATGCAGACTATGGCCCCATTGTGCTGGGCGGCCAGACACAGGGCCTTTCCACGCTGGAACTGGCGGCTTCTTACCAGATCTTCTACGACGGCAAGTATACCACGCCCCATTACTACACCGAGGTGTATGATTCCAAGGGCAATCTGTATCTGGACAAAATGCCGGATGTGACCGTAACACAAGCCATCAGCGAGGAAACCGCCACCATCATGAACCGCCTGCTGCGCAATGTTCTGGTAGACGGTACGGCCAAGGGCCAAACCCCCAAGGCCGGCGGCATGGATGCTGTGGCTAAAACCGGTACGGCCACCGAAATGAAGTCCTACACCTTTGTGGGCCTGACTCCTTATTATGTGACGGCTGTGTGGTGGGGCTGTGATAAGCCCACCAACATGGACGAGATCGGCGCTTCCCGAAGCTACGGCCATGAAACCCAGTATATCTGGAAGCAGCTTATGGAAAATGTGCAGGGTGATCTGGAATACAGAAGCTTCCCCTACAGCGATCAGGTGGTGCAGGCCAGCTACTGCACGGTGAGCGGATTGCTGGCGGGCGCCGGATGCCCCGCAGCCACCGGTTATTATACCGAGGATAATTTGCCGGTGGGAACTTGTACGCTGCACGGATAAAGTGTAGATTGCAAGATTACAAATCAGCCTAAAAGAGTGCAGAATGTTTTTGACAAGAAAACATTCTGCACTCTTTGTTTGCATATAGCAACAGTTCTGTGGGTAAAATGCCCAGCAAAAAACAGAAAGCCTTTCCAAAAATGTGCAACCATACAAAAACAGCCCGCCAAGGGCGCACAAAAGGGAAAAAGCCTTGTTTCAAAAATAACAAGAGAGTATAATGGAACATGCATTCAGTAATTATTGCGCGATACCCTATAAGGGCGCGGCAGGAAAGGAAACGCAATGAGTCAGAAATTTCTTTTGGTGGATGCCGAGGCACTTCCGGAGGTTTTTTTGAAGGTGCTCAAGGCCAAAGAACTGCTGGCAAGCGGCGCGGCGCGAAATATATCCGATGCAGCCAAGCAGGTGGATATTTCCCGCAGTGCCTTTTATAAATATAAAGACAGCGTGTTTGATGCTGAAAACAGCAACGAAGTGATCACCGTGCTGGCCACCTTGCTGGACGAAACCGGCGCATTGCAAAGCCTGCTGGCGGGAATTTCCGAAGCGGGCGGCTCGGTGGTGACCATCAGCCAGTCCAAGCCGGAAAACGGTGCGGCTCAGGTGGAAGTAAGCGTTCGCACCGGCACCATGCAGATGAGCGTGGACGAAATGCTCAATCGCCTTTCGCGCCAGCGAACCGTGGTGGAGGTTTACCGCGGCGTGTAAGGCTGGCTGAACTTTATAAAATCATACAGATAAAAGGGGAGTAACGATATGGCAAAAATTGCGATCATGGGCTTTGGCACAGTGGGCAGCGGCGTGTTGGAAGTTTGCCGCCGCAACGCTGCCAGCATCAGCCGCCGTGCAGGCGAACCCGTGGAAGTAAAGTATATTTTGGATGTGCGTGATTTTTCGGCTTCTCCGGATGCAGCGCTTTTCACAAATGACATCAACACCATTTTGAACGACCCCGAGATCAAAGTGGTGGTGGAAACCATCGGCGGCACCAAGTTTGCCTATCCGTATGTAAAGCAGTGCCTGCAAAGCGGGCGCAGCGTGTGCACCAGCAACAAGGAAATGGTGGCCACCTACGGCGCCGAGCTGCTGGGCCTTGCGCGTGAGCATGGCTGTGCGTTTTTGTTTGAGGCCAGCGTGGGCGGCGGCACCCCCATCATCACCCCCATTCACCAGTGTCTGGCGGCCAACACCATCACCGCTGTGCAGGGCATTGTGAACGGCACCACCAACTTTATGCTTACCAAGATGAAGCGTGAGAATATGGGCTTTGACGAAGCCTTGAAGATCGCACAGCAGTTGGGCTATGCCGAAACCAAAGATCCCGGCGATGATGTGGATGGCCGCGATGCCTGCCGCAAGATCGCCATTTTAAGCAGCCTTTGCTTTGGGCGTCATGTGTACCCCCAAAACATTCCCACCCGCGGCATCCGCGATATCACGGTGCAGGATGTGCAGGCAGCTGAAAAGCTGGACTGCGCCATCAAGCTGATCGTATGGTCGCGCAAAAATAAAGATGGCTCTATCGCGGCTGCCGTTGAGCCCATGCTGGTGCCCTTCGGCAATCAGCTGGCCGGTGTGGACGATGTGTTCAACGCAGTGCTGGTAAAGGGCGATATGCTGGGCGATGTGGTGTTCTACGGCAAGGGCGCAGGCAAGCTGCCCACCGCAAGCGCTGTGGTGGCCGATGTGATCGATGCGCTGAAAAACGGCGCAGCCGTGCATGACAGCCTGTTCTGGCAGCCTGCCCAGCCGGCAGAGGGCCAGTTCCGCAACGAGGAATATGCCCCCGCCTATGTGCGTGTGAACGGGCTGAACGGCGCTGTGCTGCAAACCATTTACGGCAAGGGCAGCGTGATGTTCGAGCAGGACGGCCAGTGCGCTTATCTGGCAGAGCAGAGTAACGATTCCGGCTTGGAGCAGGCCGCAGCCAAGGTGCAGGCTTTGGGCGGCAGCGTGGCATTGGTGCTGAAAAAGCTGGCAGATTAAAAGGAGAGATACACTGTGATCAAAGTAAGGGTTCCCGCAACCAGCGCCAATGTGGGCGCGGGCTTCGATTCGCTGGGCTTGGCAGTTTCTCTTTACAATGAATTCACCTTCGAGGAAGCCCCCAAGCTGGAAATCGTTTCGCTGGATGGGGCACTGATCCCCAAAGGCCCCTCAAACCTTGTGTACCGCAGCGCCAAAGCGGTGTTTGATCAGCTGGATATTCCCATGCCGGGCCTGCGTATCACACAGCAAAACGCCATTCCCATGGCGCGCGGCCTTGGCTCCAGCTCCAGCTGCATCGTGGCCGGTATTCTGGGGGCAAACGCAATGCTGGGCAACAAGCTTACTCCGCGCCAGATGCTCACAATGGCCACGGCCATTGAGGGCCACCCCGACAATGTGGCCCCGGCCATGCTGGGCGGCTTTGTCACCAGCGTGTTTGACGAAGGCCAGGTGTACAGCGTAAAAAAGAATATTGATACCAGCCTGGTGTTTGCGGCGTTTATTCCCAATTTTAAGCTGCTCACCGAAAAGGCACGCGCGGCGCTGCCCCAGAATGTTTCGCATAAAGATGCCGTGTACAACCTTTCCCGCGCGGCACTGGCCACGGCGGCCTTCTGCGATGGCGATTACGAGCTGCTGGGCGTGGCCACCAAGGATAAGCTGCACCAGCAATACCGCCTGCCGCTGATCCCCGGCGGTGACGAGATCTTTGCCATGGCAAACGATCTGGGCGCATACGCCACCTATATTTCCGGCGCAGGCCCCACCATTATGGCGGTGGTGAACAAAGAAGATGAGCTTTTCTTTGAGCGTGCCGAGGCTGCCATGCAGGAGGATGAAAAAATGCGTGCTTTTGCGCTGCACCGCCTGCTGGCCGACAATGTGGGCGCTGTGGTGGAGTAAAACAGCAAAGGCTGTGAAGATTGTTTTCCAAGGCGGCGAGGCCGCCATGCTGCGCGTTCGGCGGGGCCGAAAGCTTTGCAGACGCTGCTGTGAATGCGCATGAATAGATATTGGAGGATAGTAGATATGGGCTTGATTGTACAGAAGTTTGGCGGCACATCCGTTCGGGATCGTGACCGCATCTTCAATGTGGCCCGCATTGTGGCTAACACCCGCAACGCAGGCAACGATGTTGTCGTGGTGGTAAGCGCTCAGGGCGATACCACCGACGATTTGATCCAGAAGGCTGCCGAGATCACCAGCGATCCCAGCGAGCGCGAAATGGATATGCTGCTGAACAGCGGCGAAATGATCTCCATCTCGCTGCTGGCAATGGCGCTGATGGAGATCGGCGTGCCCGCAGTAAGCCTTACCGGCTGGCAGGCAGGCTTTCAGACTGACCGCGCCTATTCCAAGGCACGCATCAAGCGCCTGGAATGCGAACGCATTGAAAGCGAGCTGGCCCGCAACCGCGTGGTGGTTGTGGCAGGCTTCCAGGGCCTGAACAAAATGGAAGATCTTACCACCCTGGGCCGCGGCGGCAGCGATACCAGCGCTGTGGCCATTGCCGCCGCCCTGCATGCTGACCGCTGCCAGATCTTTACCGATGTGGAAGGCGTGTATACGGCAGACCCGCGCAAGCTCCCCAATGCGCGCAAGCTGGAAGAAATTACTTTTGATGAAATGCTGGAGCTGGCAAGCTTGGGCGCACAGGTTCTGAACAACCGCAGTGTGGAGCTGGCAAAAAAATATAATGTGGAACTGGAAGTGCTGTCCAGCCTGAATCCCGTTCCCGGTACACTCGTAAAGGAGGCTACAAAGGCTATGGAAGGTATGTTGATCAAAGGCGTTGCAAAGGACGAGGATGTTGCAGTAGTAACTCTGGTGGGTGTTCCTGATGTGCCCGGCACTTCCTTTAAAGTATTCAGCCTACTGGCACAGAAAAAGATCAATGTGGATATCATTCTGCAGTCCACCGGCCGTGACGGCAATAAGGACCTGATCTTCACCGTGCCCCGCAGCGAGGCCGAAAACACCCGCAAGCTGCTGGATGAAAATGTTTCCCGCTTTGGCGGCAGCGAGGTCGAAATCAAAACCGGCGTTGCCAAGGTGTCCATTGTGGGTGCCGGTATGCAGAGCCACTTTGGGGTGGCCGCCAAAATGTTCGAGGCTTTGTCTGAAAATCAGATCAATATCCAGATGATCTCCACCAGCGAGATCAAGATCAGTGTGATCATTGATCAAAAGGATGCCGACCGTGCCGTAAACGCGATCCACGCAGCCTTCATTCACTAAAAATATCGCTGTAAAATCTCCCTGTACGATGTATGGGGAGATTTTTTCAAATCCGGCCCGGTGTGCCCGGCAGGCCGGTGCGGGCAGCCCTTTTTTGGCGGCGTTCATACTTTTTGGTTTACAGAAAGTGCCAAACTGCGTATAATAGAAAAGACAGCGCCGTACAGCTTGAATCTGTGATAGGCCATGCACGGCGCTGCCCTTATTTTTCGCATTTTTCGGCCAGAACGGCCCACCATCACCCATGGCAGGCCGCAGCCGCGCCTGAGAAAAGGAGAGTGTCATGGCTCAAATGTCCCGCAGCGCCGCCCGGGCCAAAAGAAGGCGCAGAATCCTGCGCAACCGAATTCTGTTTGTGCTGGCCATTCTGGCAATATTGGCAGGGGTGGTTTTCGGCATTTCGCGATTAACAGACATGTACCGAAAAGCCCATTTGCCCAAGCAGAGCCTGCAGGCTGTGCAGGCGGCCGGTTTGGAAAGCGATGAAACCAGCGAGGGCGCGCAGGGGCTGGCCGGTGCGCAGGTCTCCTCGCTGCAAAGCGACTGGCGCATGGTGCTGGTGAACCCCAATGTAAAGCTGCCCGACGATTACACCGTGGAAACCGAAACCGCAGATGCCGCTACCGGAAAAGAATTGCAGACCGAAGCCGCCGAGGCCTATCGCCAGATGGCCAAGGCTGCGGAAGCCGACGGGGTTTCGCTGATGCTCTGCTCGGGCTACCGCAGTGTGGAATACCAGCAAGGGCTGTTTGACAAAAAAGTGGAGCAGTGCCTTTCCGAGGGGGTTTCGCAGGAGGAGGCCGAGATCAAGGCGGCCACCATTGTGGCTGCGCCCGGGCATTCGGAGCACAACACCGGCCTTGCCGCCGATATCGTAACGCCGGACCATCAAATGCTGGATACGGCGTTTGAACAAACCCCGGCGTTTGCCTGGCTCAGCCAGCACGCCGCAGAATACGGCTTTATTTTGCGGTATCCCCGGGATAAAACCGCCATCACGGGCATTATCTATGAGCCGTGGCATTATCGCTATGTGGGCGTGGATAACGCCGCAGCCATTCTGCAAAGCGGCGGCTGCCTGGAGGAATATCTGGCCAAGCTTACCATCAGCGATTTTAACAGTGAACAAAGCGCACAGTAACAAGCGCTTGCGATGCGGCAGTCCCACGGGCGGCAGGCAGGCCTGCACCCCGTTTGCGTGCATTGTATCAAATAAGTTATGGAGGAAAACCATTGGAGCGTAAACAAATCGGAAACGGCGCGTACATTACGGTGCTGGATTCCCAGAAATTCAACCGATGCCGGATCACCCTGCATTTTCAATTCCCCGCAAACCGCGAGCAGGCCACAGCCGCCGCTGTGCTGCCGCTGGTGCTGGAGCGCGGCTATGCCGACTGCCCGGATATGACCGAACTTTCCCGCCGATTGGCCAAGCTGTACGGCGCCGATCTGGCGGTGGACAATGCCGTGAACGGCGGCAACCGGATCCTCACGGTGGAGATCGTGGGCATCTGTGATCCATTTGCCCTGGAAGGCGAAAATTTAACGCAGGAATATCTTAAGATCGCCCTTGGTGTGGCGTTTGATCCGTATCTGGTCAACGGCGTGTTTGACCCCGAGGCCGTGCAGATCGAAAAAGCCACGCTGGCACAGCGCCTGGAAGCCGAGATCAACGACAAGCGCGGCTACTGCGTGCGCCAGGCCCGCCGCAAATTTTACGGCAGCAGCAAGGCCGGTATCGAGCGTGACGGCTATCTGGAAGAATTGCCTGCGCTGGATGCCGCAGCCCTCAAGCGCGTGTATGATGAGATCCTGCGCACGGCCACTGTGGATGTGATGGTGCAGGGCGCAAACGCCCAGCTGGTGGAAAAAGCGGTTTTGCAGCGCCTTTCGAGCATTGACCGTGCGCCCGCAGCGCTGGAGCCTGCCACGCTGATGCCCCGGCAGGAGTGCCGGCATTACACCGAAACCTTTTCGGATCTGGTGCAGGCCAAGCTGTGTATGCTGTTTGCAGCCAGCGAAACCCTGAACGGCGAAAAGCTGGAAGCCAATCGCTTGGCCATGGCGCTGTTTGGCGGCAGTGTGACCAGCCGCTTGTTCCTGAATGTGCGTGAAAAGCAGAGCCTTTGCTACTATTGCGGCAGCTCGGCCGGTGTGATGGGCGGCGTGATGATGGTGGACAGCGGCGTTGAGCCTAAAAATGCCGCCAAGGCAGAGCAGGCCATTCTGCACGAGCTGGATCAGCTGCTGCACGGCCCCATTACGGACGAAGAACTTGAGGATTGCCGCCGCGGCATTCTTTCGGGCATGGAAAGCGTGGAGGACACGCTTTCCGGCGTGGAAAACTGGTATTATATGCAGATCTGCCGCGGGGAGCAGCTGTGCAGCCCGGCGGAGTCACGCCGCAGACTGCTGGCTGTTACCAAGGAACAGGTGCGTCAGGTTTTGGCCGGTTACAGCCTGTCGGTAAGCTATCTGGTCACGGCAAAGGAGGATGCACAGTGAAAACCAACCAAATGGCGGTAAAGGCCGCTGAATACGAGATCATCACCCTGCCCAGCGGGCTCACTGTGCAGGTGCGCCCCATGCCGGGCTACAGCTCGGTACACGCGGTGTATGGCACGGATTTTGGCTCTATTGACCGCTTTTTTACCGTGGACGGCAAAAAGGTAGTGGTGCCCGAGGGTACGGCGCATTTTCTGGAGCATAAAATGTTTGAAAGCGATGAGGGCGATGCGTTTTCGCTGTATGCCAAAACCGGCGCACAGGCGAATGCCTTTACCAGCTTTGAAAAAACCTGCTATATTTTTACGGCGACCTCTCAGATCGACGAAAGCCTGGATGTGTTGCTGGGCATGGTGGGAAAACCCTATTTCACCGAGCAGACCATTGCCAAAGAGCAGGGGATCATTGGGCAGGAAATCAAAATGTACGACGACAGCCCCGATTGGCGTATGCTGACCGAGAGTATGCGCTGCCTGTACAGCGCCCATCCGATCCGGGATGATATTGCGGGCACGGTGGAAAGTATTGCGCAGATCACCCCCGAAATGCTGTATGATTGCTGCAAGGCGTTCTACCGCCCGGGCAGCATGGTGCTTTCGGTGGCCGGCAATGTTACCAAAGAGCAGGTGCTGGCTGCCTGCGCCCGTGCCGGGCTGGACAAGCCCGTGCAGCAAGCCCCGAAGGTGGAGCGATTGATGCCTGCGGACTGTGCGGGCGTGGCACAGAGCTCCTCTACACTGTATATGCCGGTGGCCAAGCCCTGCTTTGCGCTGGCCTACAAGGAAAAGCCCGTGGAATTCGGCGATACCCGCCGCGCGATTCTGTGCGATATGATCAGCGAGCTGATCTGCGGCGGCATGACGCCGCTTTATCGCCGCTTGTATGACAGCGGCCTTGTAAACCCCGAGTTTGACGGCGACTTTATGTCGGTGCGCGGGGCAGGCTGTTTTATGTTCAGCGGCGAAAGCAACGAGCCGGAAAAGGTGGAGCAAATGATCTGGGACGAGATCGAGCGTTTGCGCCGCGAGGGTGTGGACGAGGAAACCTTTACCCTGTGCAAAAATCAGTCCTACGGCAGCCTGATCACGGATCTGGGCAATGTGGAGGATACCGCCGGCGCCATGAATGCCGCCTTTATGAAGGGCCGCACTCTTTCGGACGAGATCGCCGCGCTGGCCAGCCTGACAAAGCAGGATGCCGACGAAGCACTGCAAACCATGCTGCTGCGTGAAAACTGCGCTGTGGTGCATATTTACCCGGCTGAAGCATAAAAGGCGAAAGAATAGGTAAGAGGTGAAAAGCAATGATCAATCTGGTACAGTTTCCGGGCCTGGGGCTTAGCCTGCACATGAACCGTGTGGCCATTTCCCTGGGCGGCTTTAATATTTACTGGTATGGCATCATTCTGGCGGCGGGCCTTATGGGCGGCTTGCTGTTTGCCTTCCGCTATGGGCCGGATTTCGGCATCGACACCGACCGTATGGTGGATGTGGTGGTGATCGGCACAGTGATGGCCATTGTGTGCGCGCGCATTTATTATGTGGCCATGGCGCCGTTTCAATACCAAAGCTTGTGGGAAATGATCGATCTGCGCAACGGCGGCATTGCCATTTACGGCGCGCTCATCGGCGCGTTTGTGTTTGGCGGCCTTGCGTGCAAATGGCGCAAGATCCCGCTTCTGCAGATGTTTGATCTGGTGGCAATGGGTTTTTTGATCGGCCAGGGCGTTGGCCGCTGGGGAAACTTTGTCAATCAGGAAGCATTTGGCTGCAACACCACACTGCCCTGGGGAATGTACAGCGAAGCCACCAAAAGCTATCTTGCTGCCAACGCGGCCTCGCTGGCGGCGCAGGGCATGACGGTGGACCCCACGATGCCGGTGCATCCCACATTTTTGTATGAAAGCCTGTGGTGCTTTGCCGGGCTGTTCATGCTGTTCCGCTTTATGAAAAAGCGCTGCTTCCACGGCGAGATCTTTTTGCTGTATGCCGTGTGGTATGGCTGCGGCCGCTTCTGGATCGAGGGGCTGCGCACGGATTCGCTGATGCTGTCGGCTGCGCTGAATCTGCGCGCCAGCCAGCTGGTGGCAGCGGTGAGCGTGATCATTGCGCTGGCGCTGGAGATCCATTTCCGCCGTATCTACCGCAAGGCTCCTATGATGGTAAATCTGGCAGTTGCCGATCTGAATGCCTATGCCAAGGCATTCCCGGACGGCGTGTGTGCAAAAGCCCTGCCTGCTTCGGCCAGCCATGCCGAGTTTGTGCAAAAAACCAAAGAGTGGAACCGGGAAATTCAGGAAAAGGCCAAAAGCGCCGACAGCGCACAGGCTGAAGAATAAAGTATAAAAGTATAGAGGATAGAGAGGAAAAGTATATGGCGATCCGCATTGAGGGCAAGCTTTTGGCTGCCCAGGTGAAAGAGCGCGTGGCCGCAGGGGTGAAGGAGTTGAAAGAAAAGGGCATCGAGCCATGCCTTGCCGTGATCATGGTGGGCGAAAACCCGGCCAGTCAGGTGTATGTGAAAGGCAAGGTGAAGGACTGTGCCGAGTGCGGCATCAAGTCGCTGGAAATTCATCTGCCCGCCGAAACCACGCAGAACGAGCTGCTGCAAAAGCTGGCCGAGCTGGCAGGCGATGCCGGTGTACACGGCCTTTTGGTGCAGCTGCCGCTGCCGGCGCACATTGATGAAAAAACCGTGATCGAGGCCATTCCGCCCCAAAAGGATGTGGATGGCTTTACCGCAGTGAATGTGGGCCGCATGATGATCGGCGAAGAATGCTTTTTGCCGTGCACCCCGGCGGGCTGCATGGAGATGATCCGCTCTACGGGCGTTTCCATCAGCGGCAAAAATGCGGTGGTGATCGGCCGCAGCAACATTGTGGGCAAGCCGGCCGCCATGCTGCTGCTGCGTGAAAATGCCACGGTGACCATTTGCCACAGCCGCACGGAAAACCTGAAGCAGGTGTGCGCCAACGCGGATATTCTGGTGGCCGCCGTGGGCCGCGCCGGTTTTGTGACGGGCGATATGATAAAGCCCGGCGCTGTGGTGATCGATGTGGGCATCAACCGCAATGCCCAGGGCAAGCTGTGCGGCGATGTGGATTATGATGCAGCAGCCGAAAAGGCGGGCTATATCACGCCGGTGCC
The DNA here is from genome assembly GCA_004555405.1 of Subdoligranulum sp. GTDB lineage: Bacteria > Bacillota > Clostridia > Oscillospirales > Ruminococcaceae > SFIE01. Next base: position 6,697 of record SFIE01000001.1, on the reverse strand, counting down.
CGGCGGCGTGGGCCTGATGACCCGTGCCATGCTGATGCAAAACACCCTGCAGGCGGCACAAAAGCAGGCATTGGCAAAATAAAGTCGATTTTGTAAAAATAATGCTTGCATTGGGGCACCTTTCGTGTTATACTGTTTAGGCCGCATGGTGTGGGCAGACGAAGCGCGGTTGAATGCAGCCGCCGCCCTTACAATATCCAGCGAGACTTATTTAAGAGAGGCTAAAACTATGTACGCAGTTATCGTTACCGGTGGCAAACAGTACCGGGTACAGGCAGGCGACACCATCTTCGTTGAGAAGCTGGTCGCTGAAGACGGCTCCACTGTGACCTTCGACAAGGTTCTGGCAGTGGGCGAAGAGGGCAATGTCAAGGTTGGCGCTCCCGTTGTGGATGGCGCTGCCGTTGAGGCTAAGGTCATCAAGACCGGCAAGGGCAAGAAGCTCAATATCATCACCTATCGTCCCAAGAAGGGCAGCATGGTTCGCAAGGGCCATCGTCAGCCCTACACCAAGGTCGAGATCACCGCTATCAAGGGCTAAGCAAAAGGAGGTAACTGAACAATGGCACATAAAAAAGGCGTAGGTTCTACTAAGAACGGTCGTGACTCCGAGGCAAAGCGCCTGGGCGTCAAGCGTGCAGACGGTCAGTTCGTTCTGGCCGGCAACATTCTGGTTCGCCAGCGTGGCACTCACATCCACCCCGGTGAGAATGTGGGCATGGGCAGCGACAACACCCTGTTTGCTCTGGTTGACGGTCGCGTCAGCTTCGAGCGCATGGGCAAAGATCGCAAGAAGTGCAGCGTAAAGCAGTAATCACTTTATCAAAAAGCCGGGCCAAATTTGGCTCGGCTTTTTGTGTGTTTTTGGCAAAACAAATCATTTGAACGCGAAATGCGTTTTCCCCTGAATCAAAAAGGAGAATATATGTCTGCAAATTTTATTGATATTGCAACCATTTGGGTACACGCAGGCAAGGGCGGCAACGGCTCGGTCAGTTTTCACCGCGAAAAGTTTGTGGCAGCCGGCGGCCCCGATGGCGGCGATGGCGGCCGCGGCGGCGATGTGGTGTTTCAGGCGGATGATAACCTGTCTACCCTGATGGACTTCCGCTATAAGCGCAAGTACAACGCCGAAGATGGGCAGGATGGCGGCGCCAAGCGCTGCACCGGCAAAAATGCCCCTGATCTTATCATCAAGGTGCCCCGCGGCACGCTGGTGAAGGAAGCCGAAACCGGCTTGGTGATCGCGGATATTTCGGGCGATGAGCCCGTGGTGATCGCCAAGGGCGGCAAGGGCGGCTGGGGCAATGTGCATTTTGCCACGCCCACCCGCCAGATCCCCAAATTCGCAAAGCCCGGTATGCCCGGGGAAGACCTGCATATCACGCTGGAGCTGAAGGTAATCGCCGATGTGGGCCTGATCGGCTTCCCCAATGTGGGCAAATCTACGCTGATCAGTGCGATCAGTGCAGCAAAACCCAAGATTGCAAACTATCATTTTACCACCCTTTCGCCCGTGCTGGGCGTGGTGCGCGTTGGTCCCGAGCAAAGCTTTGTGGCAGCGGATATCCCCGGCCTGATCGAAGGCGCCAGCGAGGGCGTGGGCCTTGGCCATGATTTCCTGCGCCATGTTGAGCGCTGCCGCCTGCTGCTGCACGTGGTGGATGTTTCGGGCTGCGAGGGGCGTGATCCCAAGCAGGATTTTGAAATGATCAACGCCGAGCTGGAAAACTTCAGCCCCAAGCTGGCCGAGCGCCCGCAGATCGTTTTGGGCAACAAGTGCGATGTGGCCACCGAGGAGCAGATTGCAGAATTCCGCAGCTATATCGAAGAAAAGGGCCTGCTCTTCTTGCCCATTTCGGCAGCCACCCGCCAAGGGCTTGACGATTTGCCCGGAATCGTGTTCGATCATCTGAAGGAGCTGCCGCCCATTCAGATCTTCCAGCCTGAGTATGTGAAAAAGCAGGCACAGGAGGGCAGCCGCAGCTTTACGGTGTCCAAAACCGAGGCGCACACCTTCTCGGTGGATGCCCCCTGGCTGGAGCGTATTCTGGAAGGCAGCAATGTAGACGACTACGAAAGCCTGCAATATTTCCAAACGCAGCTGGGTGAAAGCGGCATTCTGGATGAGCTGGTGCGCCAGGGCGTGGAAGAAAACGATACCATTCTCATTGGCGAATATCAGTTCGACTATGTGTTCTAAAGAAAGGGGCGCAGTTCATGCTTTTTGAAGCCGAACCGCAAGTGGATATCCGCGAAATGAATCCGCTCAGCTTGGCATTTATGGGCGACGGCGTGCTGGAGCTTTTGGTGCGCCAGCACCTTGTTGAGCGCAGCCGCCTTTTGCCCGGCAAGCTGCACACCGAGGCCGTGCGTTATGTATCGGCCCGCAGCCAGTTTCTGGAAATGAAGCTGCTGGAGCCGATGCTCACCGAAGAAGAGCACGCGGTGTTCCGCCGCGGCAAAAACGCCAACAAGGCCACCGTGGCCAAGCACGCCAGCGTGGAGGAATACCGCACCTCTACAGGCTTTGAATGCCTTTTGGGCTGGCTGTATTTAAAGGGCCGCAATGAACGCATTATGGAACTGATGGATGTGTTATGGCGCGAGTTTGAGCCGGAAACGCAGGATTGAGCATCCGGCTTGCAAAACAGCAAAAAGCTGTGCCCAAAAGGCCTATTCCACATAAGAAAACACGCAGTTTCTTGTGCGAAAGCGGCTGTAAAGGGCACAGCTTTTTTTCAAAAGGACTTAATGCTTACTTGCTGTTTTTGGAATCGGTGTACTGATTGGGATGCTTGCTCGAAGACTTGGTGCTGCTGTCGCTGGCGCGGGAATTGCTGGAATTCGTGGAATTGCTGGAATTCGTGGAATTGCTGCTTTTGGAATTGCGGTCATTCATAGTGCTGAAAGCTCCTTTCGTGCGGGCATTTTCTGCCCGTCAACCAAAGTTTGCCCCGCTCAGGGCGGCTTTATTCAAATTTTTAGGGGGAACTGCTTTACATGAGCCTTGCCTATTTTGAACAGCGCGAAAAATCGCTGCTGGGCGATCGTTACGAAACCTTATACACACCCTGCCGCCAGCGTGCCGAGCGCGGCATTACCGTGAATATGCGGCGCGCTTCGGTGCAGGAGGTGGCGGGGCGCATGGGGGCGCTGTGTGAGCCTTCGCCCTTTTGCCCCCAGGGGCTTGTGCTGCTGGGCGAGCAGGTAAAGCCGGGCAGGCACCCGTATTATCACGCGGGCGTGTATTATTCGCAGGAACCCTCGGCCAGCTCGGCCGCGGCGCTGTTAGAGGTGCAGCCCGGTATGCGCGTGCTGGATCTGTGCGCGGCCCCCGGCGGCAAAAGCAGCCAGCTGGGCTCGGCACTGGGCGGGCAGGGGCTGCTTGTCAGCAACGAATACAATGCATCCCGTGCCGAAATCTTAAAAAGCAATCTTGAGCGCATGGGCTTTCCCAATGCGGTGATCCTGAACGAATCCACCGATCGTATCGCCGAGGTGCTGCCCGGCTTTTTTGACCGTGTTCTGGTAGATGCACCCTGCTCGGGCGAGGGAATGTTCCGCAAAGAGCCGCAGGCAATGGCGCAGCACAACGAAGGCCTTGTGCGGCAGTGTGCGGCGCTTGGTGCGCAAATTCTGGAAAATGCGGCCCAGTGTCTGGCCCCTGGCGGCATTCTGGTGTATTCCACCTGTACCTTTGCCCCCGAAGAGGACGAAGCGCAGGTGGGGGCTTTTTTGCAAAAGCATCCGGAATTCACGCTTTTGCCCACCACAGAGGCCTTTGGCAGCCCCGGAGAAGCAAACCGCCTGCTGGGCACGCAGGCCGATACCGGCCTGATGCGCCGCATCTGGCCCTGTCAGGGCGGCGAGGGGCATTTTTTGGCCAGGCTGCAAAAATCGGCCGATGCCCCCGCAGCGCAGCGCCCTGCCCCCAAAAAAGCCAGGCAAAAGCCGCCGAAGCCTGTGCCGGAATGGGCGGAATTTGCAAAAGAATATTTCCCCCTGCTGCAAAACAGCCCGGCACGCCTTGCAGGCGAGGCCGTGGTGCTGCCGATAGACTGCCCGCCCGAAATGGAAAAGCTGCATATCGTGCGCGGCAGCATTCGCGCCGGAACCATCAAAAAAGGCCGCTTTGAACCGGCACATCATTTGTTTATGGTGTACGGCGCACAGTGCAGCAACTGCGAACAGCTCACGCTGGACGATGCACGCACAGAGGCATGGCTGCGGGGCGAGGAAATCGAGGCCAAAACCGCGCAAAAGGGCTGGTGCGCCGTGCTGGTTGACGGCTTTCCGCTTGGCTTTGGCAAGGTTAGCGGCGGAAAAATAAAAAATCATTACCCAAAAGCGCTTAGAAATTTGAAATGATATAAAAAGTGTGTTATAATATTACGGCTATCTTTGCTGCGGCAAAGATAGAATGCGATCTTATTGCCGCAAAAGGCTGATATACAGGAGGAACCAATATGTCCGGACATAGCAAATGGAACAACATTAAGCGTAAAAAGGAAAAAACCGATGGCGCTAAGGCCAAGATCTTTACCAAGGTTGGCCGCGAGATCAGCGTGGCTGTGCGTGAGGGCGGCTCTGACCCCAACAACAACGGCAAGCTGCGCGATTTGATCGCCAAGGCCAAGAGCCTGAATGTGCCCAACGATAATATTCAGCGTATTATCAAAAAGGCTGAGGGCCTGGACAAAACCGAGTTCGAGGCTATCACCTACGAGGGCTACGGCCCCGGCGGCATTGCCATGATGGTGGAGACCCTGACCGACAACCGCAACCGTACCGCTGCCGATATGCGCCACTATTTTGATAAAAACGGCGGCAACCTGGGCGCTATGGGCTGCGTGAGCTATCTGTTTACCAAAAAGGGCATGATCGTGCTGGATCTGGAAGACAAAGATGCTGACGAAGCGATGATGGATGCCCTGGATGCAGGCGCAGAGGACTTTGATGCAGGCGAGGATATGGCACAGGTGACCACCGACCCCGATATGTTCTCGGACGTTCGCCAGGCATTGGAGGATAAGGGCTATAGCTTCCTGAGCGCTGATATCGCCATGATCCCCAGCACCACCACCGCCCTGAGCGATGAAGCACAGATGACTTCTATGGCCAAGCTGCTGGATGCTCTGGAAGATAACGACGATGTGCAGAATGTGTGGCACAATCTGGAAAACGAAGACGATCTGGATCGCTAAGATTTTCAGGGGCCCTTTGCAGGGCGCTGCCTGAAGCAGGGCGTAAAGCCGCATGAAAAGCATACCGGCATTTCTGCAATAAAATAATAACCACCGTGCATTTTAGGCATCGATACCAAGAGCATTGCTCTATGTCGGCTGTTTAAAATGTACGGTGGTTTTTTATTTGCGGTGTTTGGATTCCAGAAGAAAGGCGGCAAAGACTACGCATAACGGCAGAAGGGAAAAAAGGCAGTCGGCCAAAAGCTGCACGGTGTCAGAAACGGCATTTGTGGCCAGGTAAACGGACAGCGTGTAGTTTTCTTTAGATTGCAGGAAAGCCATGGAAAATTCCAGCTGATTCCATTGCTCTGCCAAGGTGACAAGGCAGAGAAGCAGCACATCGCGTTTGCATAGCGGCAGAGCAAGCCTGAAAAGAATCTGTGCCTCATTCGCACCCAGTTCTTCGGCGCTTTGGATTTGTTCCGCAGGAATACCGGAAAAAGCGTGCCACATCAATATTGCCCCCAAGGGGGAAAATGCTCCCGGCAAAATAAGTGCCCACAGAGTGTCCAGCAATCCGAGCCTTTGAAATATCTGATAAAGCGGAAACACCAGAACCTGCAGGGGAAGTGTGACCACAAGAAGGCATAAGAAAAGCAATAGCCGTTTTCCGCAAAAATGAAATCGGGCCAGCCCCCAACCGGCAGAGATCCCGGTGATCAGCTGCCCCGCCAGACAGCCAAGATAAACCACGGTACTGTTTGAAAATGCCTGCCGGAAGGAGGCATCGCGGCACATAAATTGCAGAAAACTCATTCGATTTTCTACAAAAACAAACCATAACCCATTTATGATGGGGAAAAGCATGGCGGCTGTGAGAATGCAGGAGATCGCATTCAATTTATTTCTGTGTTTCATGCCTTGAATCCCTTCGGAAAAGCAGCGCAGCAAAAAGGGCGATCATAACGGTTTGCAATATGGACGCTGCCGCCAAGCGGGGCGCGTTTAAATTAGCAAAATTGTTGTAGTAAAAATGCTGCAAACTGTAAAGGCGGCCTTGCGGATGCGGGCCTGCCAGCAAATAGGCCTCACGAAACAGGCGAAAGCTGCCAAGCAGGGCAATCGCCAAAGAATCTGCGATGGCGGGGATCAAAATCGGAAGCTGTATTTTAAAAAAGATCTGCAGCGGAGCAGCCCCAAGATCGGCGGCGGTTTCTGAAAGTTCCAATGGAATGCTGCGGATTTTCTGGTGCAGAACCAAGGCAGTGAACCCCACGGTTTTCCACAGATACAGAAAAACGACAAACGAAAACAGATGGGCCTGTGCCATTTCGTTTGCTTCGAATATGCGAAAAACCGCCAGTTTCCCAAAAGCAATGCTGCACGCTGCCGGAACCATGGCCGGAAACATCAGCCAGCAAAGGCCGATGCCGGAGGAACAAAGATTCCATAGCTGCGCAAAAAACATTCCAACGCCAAGATCAACAGGAAGAGAAACGGCCCATAAA
>SFIE01000065.1 GCA_004555405.1 Subdoligranulum sp. | reverse complement strand
GTGTTTGAAAAATAAACTTTTCTTGTATTTGTAATACGGTTTGAACCACCCTCATAATAAAAACTGTAAATTTGAAACCCGCAGAATACCCGTGCAAGACTTTACACCCTATTTTTAGGGTAAAGTCTTTCTTGTATCAATCTTGATGGGATTAGGCAAACGGTACTCAGACGAACACCTGCTTCTTCAGCGGCGGTTTTGCCGTGAAGTGTTCGCTCTGATCCACAACAGAAAAGCACCGTCTTGGGAGTGATCCCGAGACGGCGCTTTTTTGCTGTCTGCATATCCGCACATTCGATTTCCGCTGTTCTCTCCGCTACAATGGGAATGCAGAAATTCGCAGGAGGAACAGCGAGTGAAAAGGTGCCGGAGCTGCCGGCTGATGTTTACATCCACGCAAATGTAATACTTCAGCACCTTACAGTTCAGCCAAAGGGTCATCAGGGCGACAATGCCGCACAGATAATGCCGCGCCTGCTTCTGCACCGCGCTGTGGTACAGGGGCATGATACAACAAGCCCGCATTTTGAAAAAATGGTGCCATACTTGTGCCGCGGAAGCCGATTTTTCCCGCAATAACCGGATACATACAAGGGCACGACTGCCTTTTCGCCGACAAAAAGAAAACAGTGCCCTTACGGAGCACTGTTTTTATCCGGCAAATCGCCAGTGGCGGGGTTATCCAGCAGTGTGCCTTCGGCGGTGAAGCGGGAGCCGTGGCAGGGGCAGTCCCATGAATGCTCCGCCCGGTTCCATTTCAATGCGCAGCCCAAATGGGGGCACACCTTTTCAGAGGGCGTCAGCCAATTCACCACGGCTTCAAAACCGTTGACAAGCAGTTGGGGCTTGAGGATGCTGCGGGAGGGATCGAACACATCGGCCCAGTCGTTTGTCCTGCCCGTCAGGCGGTCGCAGACGGCCAGGGCCGCCACCATGGAGCCGGTCATGCCCCATTTATTAAAACCCGTTTCCACAAAGAGCCGGGGGGTACGGGCGGAATACTGCCCGATATAAGGCATCTGATCCAGACTCATACAGTCCTGCGCAGCCCAAAAGCCGACCTCCCGGGCCCGGGGATAATGCGCCCGGGCAAAAGCGCGCAGCTCCGCCCAGTTGCCGTTTTTCCTGCCGGTGCGGGAGCCGCCGCCGCCCAACAGCAGCAGCCGGCCGTAATTGCGCAAAGACAGTCCGCCGTCGCTCTCGTCCACATACATACCGTCTACATCCGCGGCGTTCTGCAGGGCAAGCACATAGGAGCGGTGCTGATAGAGCTTGAGAAAGTAGCTGCCGTGCTTGTTGAGGAAGGGGAAGTGGGTGGCGCAGACCACCTGCTTCGCCGTAATTTTGCCGGTGTCTGTTATGGCGGTGCTGCCGATCATCTCCCGCACGCAGGTGTTTTCGTAGATGCAAAGCCCTTGCACAAGGCCCGCGAGGAATTTCAGCGGATGAAACTGCGCCTGCCCGGGGACCTTGACGGCGCCTGCAATTTGGATGGGCAGCGGCAGATCCCGGCACAACGCGGCGTCGCAGCCCAGGCGCTGCAGGGCGTATAGCTCCTGCTCCGTTTTTTTGGCATCCGCGGTGGAATAGACATAGTTGTCCTTCTTCTCGTAATCGCAGGCGATCCGGCTGCACAGCCGCTCGTAGGTTTCGCAGGCCAGGGTGTTTGCCCGCAGATATTTCCGCGCCTGTTCCATGCCGCCGCTGCGCAATATCCTGTGGTAAATCAGGCCGTGCTGCATCGTGATCTTGGCGGTGGTATGGCCTGTGTTTTCGCCGGCGATCCGGCCCTTTTCCACCAGTACGTATGGGACATTGTTTTCCCGGAGAAAATGAGCGGTAAGGAGCCCCGCCATACCGCCGCCGATAATCAGCACATCCGTGTGCACATCCCCCCGGAGCCGCGGAAAGGCCGGGAGCTTTGTTTCCTGCCAAATGGATTCCATACGATCACCTCCGGATTAGTATGAACGAAAGAAGGGGTTTTATTTGCGCAATGCGTTCTGCGGCTGGTATTTTAAGTGCCAGTCTCCCGAGCACACGCTGGCGGTGATTCCCGCCTTCCACAGCGGCGGCGGGTCCATTCAGCTCATTACGGACACGGGAACGTGGCATGCCGGTTTTCCGGCGTCGCGTCTATCCCGGAAAGGACATCTGATTTCCCTGGGCGAGAACTGCTTTGACACAAGCGGCTTTACCCTGCGGCTGGATACACCGGAGATTTCCGCCTTCGGGGCGGTGCATTTCGGCGACCTGCTGCCGCTGCGCCATGACATTATGGGGCCGTTTTGCTATGTGCCGTTTATGGAATGCAGACACAGCGTTCTGAGTATGTACCACCGGGTCACAGGGGAGGTGCGGGTAAACGGCGAGTGCTACCGGTTTCAAAACGGACAGGGCTTCCTTCGAGTTTGAGTATTGAAATCCCCAACAGGTGTGCGAGGGCTGCAGACGGCGTCGTTTCAGGCAGGTATAGCTTGTCATGGCGGGCGGAGTCCCGTCCCGCGCAGCTTCGCGCAATCAGCCGGATGCGATTCGGGCATTACGCACCCTCCCTGCCGCCGTGCCCGGCGCAAAGCCGAAACGGCAGCCGAAAATGCTGTTTTTCCGAAATATCCTGCAAGCCCGTTGCGGAAAAAATTTTTTTATGTTATACTGCGTTTTGCAAGATTATACGAAAAAATGCGCGGCCGGGGTGAAGCTCGCCGCAGGAAAAGGAGCGGCAACCCGGGGACAAACGTATACGCGCATCCGGCAGGGAAATCAGCGGCCGGATGCATAAAGGGAGAGAAAAAAATTGCGCTCTAAAAAGGAGGAATACGACATGAAGAAAAAGCTATCTGTGTTATGCGCCGTTTTGCTGTGCCTGTTGCTGGCTGCCGGGTGCACAAACAAAGCGGAGGAGGACACGGGACTTGCCGCCCTGCAGAAAAGCATACAGGAAAGCGGCGGAACCGTTGGCATCGCCTTCCTGGGATATACAGACAGCGAAGGCACGGAGGAAACGCTGAAAAGCCTGGTGAAAGAAAGCG
>SFIE01000015.1 GCA_004555405.1 Subdoligranulum sp. | reverse complement strand
CTAAATGTTACGGAGACTCAGGCAAAAGCCCATCGGCTCAACGTTCTTTGTAACCGGTCAGAATTGTCATAACCATGCAAAACAGCGTAGCCCACGCCCAGAAGCGATGGTGTTTCATAAGCCTTCCTCCTGTACTTTGTGCCCAAAGGCGGCGGAGCATCCTGTGCTCTGCCGCCCTGCCTGTTTTGTCTAATTATTATAGAAATAGGCTTTTTCCAAATCAAGCCGTTTTCGCACCAAAGATGTCCTAAACGGACATTTTGTGTCAGCCATTGATCCGGCGGTACTGAGCCGGTGAAACCCCATACTGCCGCCGGAACGCCTGCCCGAACTGGCTGACGCTGCCATAGCCCACGTCCGCCGCCACCTGAAGCACCGGCAGCCCGGTGGTCTCCAGCAACTGGGCGGCTTTCCGCAGCCGCTGTTCCCGAAGAAAGGCGTGAATGGACCGGCCGTATACCTGCCGGAAGCAGGTTTTCAGCAGCGTTTGGGAGAGGTGATGCCGGTCGGCCAGCTGGGCAATCGTGATGGGCTCATTCAGCCGCGCCAGCATATCGTCGTGGGCCTGGCGCACTGCCTCCCGCTGGTGGCTGTCATAATAGGCACAGGCTGCCGGGGCACACAGGCGCAGGGCCTCCCGCCCCAGCAGGTAAAGCATCTCAGCGGTCTTCAGCTTCAGGTAGTCCGCCTGTTCCTCCGCCGGAAGAACCTCCAGCGATGCAAACACCGACACCTCCCACGGGCAGGCCTGAAGCAGCGCGCAGCCGCCGCTGGCCTCCAGACGGTGGGCCGAGTTCTCATTCAGCGCAAAGCCGCCAAACTTTCTGCCAAAGGCCGAAAGCCCTGCCCGCTCCAGCGTGAGCACGGCCCCGCGGAATTCAGCATTAGCGCAGACGCTCCAGCTGCCTGGAACCGCGCTGAACAGCAGAACCGTTCCTTTTTTGGCCTGCGCCCGGCGGCCGGGCGCTTCCACCTCCAGGCTGCCCTCCTGGCAGAACAGCACCTCCAGCGGTGCCCCTGCCGTACCGGCGGCCGTTTTGTTGTGGGGCTTTCCATCGCCCAGGCGGCTGAAGGCCACGGCCCCCTGAGCCTGTTCCCCAGACGGTGCAGATTCGTTCAGCAGTTGTGTCAGCATAGCCCTCACCTCCTTCGGTTGTTTGTTTCATGCTCTTTCATCCGGTCCGCGTGCGCTTTTGACGGGTAAAACGCTCTGTGCATTCCACCGCACTTTCGGCACGCCGGAGGCATTCTTTTTCAATGTATCGTTTATTTCTTTTAGAAAGTCGGGGCTTATTGGCAAGGGGGCAACTGGATATTCACCCAAGACAACGGCACCATGATGAGCTACTACACGCCCTACAGTGCCTTGCAGGATCTTCTGCGCCACTACAACGCCAACAAGAACGAAACCGACAAACTGCCTATGATTCCCTATCACGGACTGCGGCATACTTCAGCTACCTTGCTGATCGCCGCACATCAGGATGTCCGTACCGTGTCCAACCGCTTGGGTCATGCACAGGCGCTTCTACAACCATGAACATCTATACCCACGCATTGAAAGAGAATGATTGCACTGCATCCAACGCCCTTGAAAATATGCTCTGCAAAACCGAAGTATAATGCGTTTGATTATAAGCACTATTTCGTGATTTCACAGTAGGGGCGGGCTTGCTCTGCCCGCGTTTGCCGTGGCTGCTGACCCTAAAATCTGCCCTCGCACCGTTGGCGGGCCTGCGATGCAGGCCCCTGCGAGCAAAGGGCAAAGTTTTCGCAAAATATATTGCTCTTTTGTGATTCTATCGTAGGGGCGAGCAATGCTCGCCCGCTAAGGCCCTGTGGCGCCGCAAGGTTTTTCGGGTGGAGCGGAGCCCCACCCCTACAATGAACCGAGAAAGATGCGTATAATTATAAGCGCTATTTCGTGATTTCACAGTAAGGGCAGGGTTTGCCCTGCCCGTGTTTGCCATGCCTATAAGCCTAAGAATCTGCCGCCGCAGTTAATGCAGGCCAACAAGGCCTTTATCTTTCCACAATTTGCGGGTTCCCTGTGGAAAAGTCGGCGGCTTTTATCTTTGATGAAAACTTTTGCCGGGATGGGTTTTGTGCTATAATCAAAATAGGTTTTGCGCCGGGATGGCGGCGCACAACAAAGGCCGCAGGAGGAAACAGCAATGGCGCGATCGGGGTATACAGATTTATTCGATGATTTCTTTGGCAACGGCAGCGGGGCGGGTAAAGCTGCGGAAAAGGCCGGGGCAAAGGCTTCGGTGGACGAAGTGAGCCGCCAGGTGCGTGAAATGCAGGATTTTCTGCAAAAGAAAACCGCCGAGCTGACCCGTGAAATGGCAAATGACGGCCTGTTGGATCCGGCCGCTCAGCCGCAGCAAACCGCTGCAGCGGTGCAAAACGCAGAGCAGGGAAGCTGGGAGGGCATCAGCGATAAGCTGGCTGCGCAGCTTGTTGGACAGGAGGAGCTTTTGCAAAGTCTGGTGCGGGCATTCCGCCGCCCCACATTGCTGCCGCCCCAGGGGGAAAATGCCCGCAATGTGATCTACCTGTACGGCGGAAATGGCAGCGGAAGGCATTCGGCGCTTCGCATGGTGGCAGCCGAGCTTGCTGCCCGAGGGCTGCTGCAAAGCCCGCAGATCGCACAGATGCAGCTGAGCTTATATCCGGGCCCGGCACAGGAAAAACTGTTTTTACAGGATCTGTACAGCGCCATTTCGGCCCCGGGCCAGATCATTGCCTTTGACGGGTGGGCCGAATGTGCGCCCAGTTGCCGGGCAGCGCTTTCGGCGCTGGTGCAAAAGGGGGCAGCGCCTTTGAACAGCCGCTATCTTTTGCAGAAAGGCATTCTGGTGGAAAGCGGCACGGCATTGGCAGGGGGCACCGTAAGCCAGTTGACCCCCAAGGGAAAATATCTGGTATTTTTTGGCACGCAAAAGCCGGAAAAACTTGCATCGGCGTTTGGTGCGGGCTTTGCCGAGCACATTGGGGATTCCTGCGCCGCGGCGGCCTATATGCCTGAAACGCTGCAAACCATTGCGGCAGGGGAACTGAACCGCCTTGCGCAGAATTGCCGCAGCCGATTGGAACTGGAGCTGAGCGCCGATGCTGCCCTGCGGGATTGGCTGGCAGGGGTTTACACCAAGGCGGAGGGCGTGGCGGCCATTGTGCAGCAGGCAGAGCGCCTGTACCGGGCGCTGGCAGAGTACAAGCTCACCCGCAGCCCGGCAGCCGGGGCCAAGGTCACGCTGCGCGCAGAACGGCAAGGCGAAGCGGTGCTGGAAGCCCAAGGAGAAACGATCGCGATCACAAGCCTGCTGCCCGGCGTGTTTGCCGCCGAGCGCGCACAGGCTGAAGCAGAGCTGGATGCCGTGGTGGGGCTGGCGCCGGTGAAGGAATATGTGCGCGCGCTGGCCGACAATGCGGCCGCCCAAAGCCGCCGCCGTGCCGCAGGGCTGCCGGTGGCCATGCCGAATATGCACATGATCTTTGCAGGCAATCCGGGCACCGGAAAAACCACCATTGCGCGCATTGTGGCGCACTATCTCAAGGCCATTGGCGTGCTGCGCGGCGGCCAGCTGGTAGAGGTGAGCCGCGCCGATCTGGTGGGGCGTTATGTGGGCCATACCGCCCCGCTGACCAACAGCGTGATCCAAAGCGCGCTGGGCGGCGTGCTGTTTATTGACGAAGCCTACAGCCTGTTCCGCGGCAGAGAGGACAGCTTTGGCCTGGAGGCCATTGACGCACTGGTAAAGGGCATTGAGGATCACCGCGAGGATCTGGTGGTGGTGCTGGCAGGCTACAGCCGCGAGATGGAGCAGTTCCTCTCGGCCAACAGCGGCCTTGCCAGCCGGTTTCCCAATCGCATTGAATTTCCGGACTACACGGCGGACGAGCTGATCCGCATTACCGAAAGCATTGCCAAGGAAAAGGGCTATCGGCTGGATGCAGCCTGTTTGCTGCCGCTGCACGCCTATTATGAACAGCAGCAGGCCCAAAATGCTGCCGCAGCGGGCAATGGCCGTATGGCGCGCAATCTGCTGGAAAAAGCCATTTTAAACCAGAGCCGCCGCCTGATCGCAGACCCGAATGCGGCTTTGGATGAGCTGCAGCCCAGCGATTTTGAACTGGAATAAAATGCCGTTACAGCAGGCAAAAGGAGAAAAGAGACCCTGGAGATCAAACGACTGACGGATACAAACGACCCGCTTTACGAAAAAGCCATGGCGCTTTATAAAATCAGCTTCCCCGAGCATGAGCAGTGTGAGGCGGCTTCGCAGCGCAGTATTCTGCATCAGCCGGACTATCACTTGGATGTGGTGTGCGATAACGGCGAAATGATCGGCGAAATTCTGTACTGGGATATCGGCGGGGCGCTTTATATCGAGCATTTCTGCGTTTTGCCCGCCATGCGAAACCATCGCTATGGGCAGAAGATTCTGAAAGCCTATGGAGCCACGCCACTGATTTTGGAGATCGACCCGCCGGTGGATGAGATCGCTGTGTGCCGCAAGGCGTTTTATGAGCGCTGCGGCTTTGTGGAAAATCCGTATCCGCATATTCATCCCGCCTACCACCGCGATCATGCCGGGCATGAGCTGGTGGTGATGAGCTTCCCCAAAATGCTGAAAGCAGAGGAATACGAACACTTTCACCGCTATCTGCAGGATATTGTGATGAAGGATGTTTATTGAGCGGATACCGGAAAACATTCTGGCAGGATCAACGGCTTTATACCGCAAAAGTGCCCTGTGTGAATCGGCAGTGCTGATTCACACAGGGCACTTCAGGCATTCAGCATACAGTAAAAACACCGTATCATCCAAAAATCACAGCTGGATCCGGCGGCCTTCCTCGGCAGACTGATAAGCGGCGTACATTACGCGGGTGGTATCGTAGGCCAGCTGGAAACCGGAAGCAGGCTCGCGATCATAGGCAATGGCTTCCACAAAATCCTGCATTTCGCCCATGTAGCCGCGAATGATCTCGTCGCTTACAAAAGCCTTGTTCCAGCCCAGCTTGGCCGGAAGCATTTCAGAAATGTCCACATTTTCCAGGCCGTCCTCATCCAGAAAATAGGTGTTCAAAAGATCGGTGGGGGTGATATTGCAATTCAGCGCTGTGTTGTTGGCATAAACTTCAATGTAGTTTTTCGTGCCGCCCAGCACAGTGTCGCTTGCCAGGCAAAGCGCCTTGGTTCCATCGGTGAATGTGATGCTGATCACGCCGTAATCTTCTACATCCTCGGGGCGAGCCGAGATGTGCCGGTGCTCTTCCTCGGTCAAAATCGTTGTGGTGCGGCCAACATCACAGGTGACATCCGCAATGCCAATGGTTTCACCGCGGGCGGCGGCTTCCTGCGATTTGAGCCACAGCATACCGGACAGCGGATGAGTGCCGGTGCGGATCAAGGTTCCGCCGCCGGTTTTGCACCATTTGCCCGCCACGGCACTGGAAGAGCCCTTCAGGCTTTCTTCGCCCTTCATAAACAAAAGCTTGCTCTTTTTGGCGCGCAGGATCTCGGCAGCTTTTTGTACGGGAGTGGCATAGACAAAGTTTTCTGCATACATGAATTTTTTGCCGGATTCAGCCACTGCCTGCTTGAGAAGCTCCATTTCTTTCATGCAGCTGGCAAGCATTTCGCTTTTGGGCACGGTGTTGCCGATGTTTTCCTGACCGGGCTCACCAAAATAACCGGTCAAAGGCTTTTCGCAGATCACATGTTTTCCGGCTTTCAGGGCATCCAGCGCAACGCGTGTATGCAAAAACGGCGGTAAAACGATATCGATCACATCAATTTCGGGATCAAGCAGCAGTTTGTGATAGTCCGATTCAACCTGCTCGTATCCGTAGCGGGATTTTACCTTTTCAGCCAGAGCAAGGTTTAAATCGCACACGGTTTTCAGGCGAACGGGCACACCATGCACTTTTTCATAGCCATTGCCATGAAGATGGGCGGCGTAACCGGCACCAATGGTGCCAATTACCACGGGCGATGCGGATCTATTCATAACCATACACTCCTTTGCGCGTTTCTGTGCAAAGTGGACAAAAATGCTTTGCACAACTGCAATTCGTTTGTTATACTTAGAATACAAAAAAGATCGTGGAGAAACAACAGCGTTTTCCGACCAAAAGCATAACAATTTGGTTATAAATGGAGGAGAAAATGAATATCCGGGAACTGCGCTATTTTACCAGTATGTCGTATACGCAGCACTATCAACATACAGCCGATATTTTTAATGTGAGCCAGCCCGCGGTGAGCCGTGCCATTGCGGCGCTGGAAAACGAACTGGGGGCACCGTTGTTTGAAAAACAGGGGCGGAATGTGGTGCTTACCCGCTATGGGCGTATTTTTGCCGAACACACCCGCGCCGCCTTGCACGAGTTGGATGCCGGGGTGCAGCGCATTCGTGATCTGCGTGATCCGAATAAAAAAATAGTTGATATTTCAGCTAATTTTGCAATGGCTGCCCTCTATTTGCCGCCGCTGATGCGGCAATATCAAACCCGAAAGCAGGCACAGAGCGGAAATGTGTTTTTTCAGTTTCGGCAAAGCGATACACCGCATATTATGCAGGATCTGCGCGAGGGGATCAGCGAGATCGGCTTTGCTTCTTATCTGGAGGATCAGCCGGAATTTAAATTTGAACCGGTGGCCCGCTATGAAATGGGGCTGCTGGTGCCGTGCGATCACGAGCTTACCCGGCAAAGCAGAATTTCGCTGGCCGATGCAGCAAAATACCCGGTCGTGCTGTCAGCGGATACAACGCACTATGTGGAAAATATGTTTCAGCGCGCCGGGCAAACCATTGCTGTTTCGTGCAGAATGAACGAGGACCATGCCATTGCGGCGCTGGTGGCAAACGGTTTTGGCGTGGCGGTGGTTCCTTGGAACGAGCTGCTGCAAAACGAAAATGTGAAGCTGCTGCACATAGATGATCCCAACGCGTATCGCATATTTTATCTGGTGACCTTACGCGCGCGCATATTGTCGGCACACGCAGAGGATTTTCGCAAATTTATTCTATCGCATACCATGCTTGGATAAAACCGGCCGGCAGGAGCTTATCCTGCCAGCTGTGCGGCAAGGGCCAGGCTTTGTTCGTTCAGGGCAAAGCGCTGGCCCTCGGCTTTTCCGGGCATGGTTTGCACACGCACGGACACACTTTCGGCACCGGAAAGAAAACGCAGCATTTTCTCAAGACGCAAAAGCTCGGTGGCCGAAAGGCTGGTGAGCAGCTGCGAACTTTGCGCGCGCATGGCATCTGCCAGCAGGGCCAGCTGCGGGCGGCATTGCTGCAGGGTGTTCTCCCACACAGCCAAACGCAGCTTCAGGGCGCTTTCGGCGGGCAGCAGATCCGCACCATGGGCGCATAAGGCCGCAGCCTGAGGCAGGCTGAGCTGCCCCACCGCGCCCTCCAGCCCCAAGGCAGTGCGCTGGGCCGGTGTGAGCAGCGAGGCGGTATCCAGCCGCAGCACGGGGTCGCCCAGCAGCAGTGCCCAACCGCCGGGCGTGGCGGCCACATAAGAAAGCGGCGGAAGCTCGAGTGTTTCGCACAAAAGCTGCGCGGCGCGCCCCGGCCCGGCGGTCAAATAGCTTTGCGCCAATGTGGCCGAGCCGCCCGGGCTACGCACAACGGTGCCGGATGGCAGCAGGCACACGGAAATGGCAGCCTGCGGGCAGTCCAGCCGCAAAATCGCAAGGCTCGGCGCCGGGCACTCCTGCCAAGGGGCCAGTGCGATCAAAAACGCGCCGCTGTCCTGCGAGCCGGAAAGAATGGGCACGCCGCTTTGCGGCTGCGCAGCAGGCTCGGCGCTGCTATGCGCAGTATCGTAATACAGCGTACCGCACCACACAAAGGGAAGCAGCACGCCCAAAGTGATCAAAAAGCTGATGAAAAACGGTTTCAAACCAGTGCGCATACAAAAGCCCTCCTCTGCCGGATAGCATGGGCAGAAGGAGGGCATACTAATCTTCAAAAGGTCGGCCGGTGGGTTTGGCAGCCGAAATTTTCCGGCTGGCCCGAAAAGGAGGATGGTATCCATGAAAAACAATGAACATGAGGGCTTTTGGGTGGCGCTGCCGGACACGGCGGATCAGCAAAACGCCCCGGGCGCGGTGCAGCAGGCCCAGGCATCTTCACGCCTGCCCGGCGGCGCAGCGCTGACCGAGCCGGGGTTCCCGGGCGATCCGCCGCAGCCCGGCTATACGCTGCCGCCCAGCCCGCTGATGGTGCATTCCCCCACAGACCCCGAGGGCAGCTGGACGGGGGTGCCGCAGAACGAAAACGAAGTGCCTGTGCAGGATGCCGACGATCTGTGAACACACAGAAAACGATAGGTTTTGCGCGATAACAGAATAAAAAATGCCCCGGCGCTGAAAAGAGAGCACCGGGGCGAATTTTTGTGACAGGCAAAAAATCAACGAGTTTTCTTCTGGGATTCTTTGATCTTCTGCTTCAGCTTGCCGCTGGCCTTAAAACCGGGAGTTTCGCTGACAGCGAGCAGCTGAACATCCTTGGTTTTGGGGTTCACGAAGTGCTTTTCACGGCGCTTACGCATTTCAAAACGGCCAAAGCCGGAAATGGTAACCTCTTCGCCGCGAGCCAGTCGATGAACGATCTCATCCAGCATGCAGTCTACGATCGCACGAACCTGCTCCTGGGTATAATCGCTCTTGGCGGACACAACAGTGATAAGCTCAGATTTCGTCATAAATACCACTCTCCTTATTTTTTATAATATTGTGCTATCTTCGAAAGTTCCTCACCGTTAACCCTTAGCGTGGTTTTTCTCCATAAAACCATAGCTAAATTATATCGAATAAGTGGGAGCTTTGTCAACAAAAAAATTCATAAGTTGTTGTATTTCCAAAGATTTTGCCAAAAAACTGAAAAATATAGAAATTCTCTGGCGAAATCGGCTTTTGTTTTGGTTTTCTACGGCGCACAAACACGACTGAATTCATGCACAAAATAGATGAAAAATCACATTACTGAATGCAGCTGCAGGAAAAAATAAACTATAGAAAATACAAAATTATATATTTTTTTGTAAGACAAAGTACAGAATGCAGAAAAACGATGAAAAAAAGACAACACTAACACAAAAAGATGAAAGAAATGCGATTTAAAGGAAAAATCAGAAAGGCCACATGAAGATTTTGCGCAAAAATACAGCGATTTAATCTTCGGGGCTTTCCTCAATGGGGGCCGTGGCACCGCCGTGAGCCTCCATATAAGCCTCAAAGCTGGCAAACTTTTGCACAGGGGGCTTGCGGCTGATCAGCAAAAGGCCGGGGTCCTCACTATTTTGGGCGGCTGCGCGGCGTGTGTGCTGCACAGAGGCTGCCTTAGGCGGCTGTGACTTTTCACGGCGGGGCTGTTTTTCTGCGCGCACTTCCTCGGCGCGGAGGGCAGGCTGCGCAGGCTTGCGGGCCGCAGCCTGGCGCGGCTGATGGGGCTTTTTGGCCTCAGGCTTTTCGCGGCGCTGCTCGGGCTGCGGGTGTTTTTTCTCTTCGGGTTTGGCAGCAGCCTGTGCGGCGGGGGCAGCAGCTTCGCTGCGGTCCATGGCACGGCGGCGGCGACGGCGGCGCTTGGCGCTGGCCGAAAGATGTCGGCCTTCGTCCGACTGCTGGCGATCAGGGTTCTGCATAGGTTCCTCACTTTCCAATTCAGGCGCGGGGGCTGCTTTGGCAGCACTGCGGGCTTTGGCTGCGCCCTTGCGTGCGGGCTGCTGCACGGCCTGCGGCTGCGCAGGCGGCATACCCTCCCACGGGTGGCCGGTCACTACCGGGATCTTTTTGCGGTTGAGTTTTTCAATGCCTGCCAGATATTCACGCTCCTCGGTGGAGCAGAAGCTTATGGCCACACCATCGGCACCGGCACGGGCTGTGCGGCCGATGCGATGCACATAGGTTTCGGGCACTTCGGGCAGGTCGTAGTTGAATACATGCGAAAGCTCGCTGATATCAATGCCGCGCGCGGCAATATCCGTAGCCACCAGCACACGGGTTTTACCGGCCTTAAAGCCTTCCAGCGCATTGACGCGCGCGGTTTGGCTTTTGTTGCCGTGAATGGCCGCCGCTGTGATGCCAGCCTTGTTGAGCAAGCGGGCAATGCGGTCTGCCCCGTGTTTGGTGCGGCTGAAAACCAGCGCATTGACAATGCTTTTATCCTGTAAAAGATAAGCCAAAAGCTCGATCTTCTGCTTTTTTTCTACAAAATATAATTTTTGATCGATGCGGTCCACCGTGCTGGAAACCGGGTCTACTTTTACCACGGCGGGGTCATGCAGCAGGCTGTCGGCCAGCTCTTCGATCTCTTTGGGCATGGTGGCGCTGAACAGCAGGGTCTGGCGGCGGCGCGGCAGCTTGGCGATCACTTTTTTTACATCGTGTATAAAGCCCATGTCAAGCATACGGTCGGCTTCGTCCAGCACAAAGATCTCAATGCCGGAAAGATCGATCAGGCGTTGGCCGATCAGATCGTTCAGGCGGCCCGGACAGGCAATGAGAATATCCACGCCGCGGCGCAGTGCCTCCACCTGAGGCTGCTGGCCTACACCGCCGAAGATCACGGTGTGGCGCAGCTTTAAATGCTTGCCGTAGGCAGAAAAGCTATCGCCGATCTGCAGGGCAAGCTCACGCGTGGGGGTAAGGATCAAAGCGCGAATACAGGGGCGCTGGGGTGTTTGCGCAGAAAGATTCTGCAAAATGGGCAGCGCAAAGGCGGCAGTTTTGCCGGTGCCTGTCTGCGCACAGCCCAAAAGGTCGCGCCCGGCCAGTACGGGGGGAATAGCCCCGGCCTGAATGGGGCTGGGGCTGGTGTAACCGGCCTCGGCCACGGCTTTCAAAATGGCGGGCTGCAGGGGAAGGTCTTGAAATGTCATGAAGTATCCTTATTGTTGATTATATACAAATTTTACAGATTGTAATTGCAGGGGCGCGCAAGCGGCGCTCACAGGCAGGTGGAAAGGCTTTCAGCGTGGCGCGCAAAATCAGGGTCGATGTCGCGGCATTCCATATAATAGCGCTTTTCCTGGGCATGGCCCATGCTAAAGGTTTTGCGGGGCAGCACACCGCCCAGCACAACGCCCTTAAACAGATCGCTCTTGGCAAAATCGGGCATCAGCAGGCCCACGCCGCCCTTGCGAGCCAGAGCGCGCACCGTGTCGGCACCGTGGATATAGTCCACGGCGGCACCGGGATGGCTGGCCAGAAAATGCCCCACAAATGCCTCGGCAGTGCCAACGGCCAGGGGCTCGGTGGGGCTGGCAAAGCCCAGCGTTTGCCCGGCACCGGTTTCGTCCACCAGCGTAATGGTCTGCTGGGCGGCAGCGTGCTGCAGGCCAAAGCCGTTTTCACGGCTCCATGCGGTGAGCGCTTCCAGCACTTCGCGGCCGGTGGTGCCGGTGAACAGGCGGTGAATGGGCTCCATCTGAATGGCAGGCGAGTGTACATTGCACAGCTCTACCAAACACAGCCGGGCGGGGTGATCACGGCGCTCCTCCTCGGTGAGGTGGGTCTTGATCTCGTCCCAATGGGCTTTGGCGGTGGCCAAGCTGTGGTTGCCGTCGCCCACGGCCATCATCAACGGGGGCTGCCCGGCTGCGGCGGGATAGCGGGCATCAAACACCTCGCGGCTGGCCAAGCGCTCAAGCGCGGCCATAACGCGCTGCTGCACGGCCTCGTCGGTGATGCGCCAGCCGCAAAGATGGCCGCCCTGCAGCATCAGATCAAAGTCATAGGCAAGGGCATCATCGCTGCAGGTATCCGCCAAGGGCTCGATCACGGTTTTTTCGGGATCGTCCAGCAGCATCATCACATGGGGCAGCTCCAGCACAGCGCCGCGGCGCACGGCCAAACGGGGCGGAATGCGCTCCACCACCGTGTTTTCGCTGGGGCGGATCAGCGGCTTTGCGCCTTTTTCGTAGCTGTAGTCCTCCAAGTCCACACAGCCCACAAGGCCCTGACGCACGCTGCCGTCCATCTGAGTGCGTTCGATATACATAAAGCCGTGCATTTTGCGGCGCAGGATCTCGACACGATACACTTTCATGTGCTCGTGGATCGATTCAATGCGCTCTTGCAGGCGCTGGGGGGAGTCGCTGTTCAGATAAACCTCGGGCAAGATCAGGCGCAGGGTGCTGGGCTGCCCGGCAGCACAGGCCCAGGCCTTTTGCCAGTATTCCGGCTCGCTGGTAAACTGATCGCAGGCCACACAGGCCCACTGCGAAGGATCGTACTGCACCGAAGGCAGCAGAATGTCGGCGGGCACAAATGTTTTTTCCATAAAATGGTTCCCCCTTTACTGGAATACAGCACTGTCGGCGGTTTTTACGGTAACGCTTTCGGTTTTGGCGCTCTTGGCAGCGGCCTTGGCTGCAGTGAGCAGTTCTTCCTGATTTTCGGGCACCTCGGCGGGCATGGCGATCATCAGGCGCTGCACGCCCAGATCGGCATAGGTGCCGCCCAGTGCGGCAACCGGGTCAGCCGAGGCCACGGCGGCCAGCGGATACTGCACCCACAGGGTGCCGCCGTCGGCGGAAAGGGTGTCGTTCCAGGATTTTAACAGCTGGGCCAAATGGCTGGCAGTGGCAGTGCCGCCGCCTGCATAGCCGCAGCTGGAGGTGGCATAGCTGGGATACTGTACGCCGGAAAGCAGAATGGTGTTAAAGCCCATGGCCTTTACCTCCGAGATCACCCCTGCCACATAGTTGACAGCGGCTTCGCTCCACGGGTCCAGCCAGGGCTTGCCGCCTGCTTCCTGCTCGGCATCCAGCCAGAAATACTCGGTGTTTTGATAGTGAATGCCCATATCCCGATTGGTATAAGGGGCAATGGGGTCCTGAAAAGCACAAAGAGAAGCCACAGGTTCCAGCCCGGCTTCCCGCAGGGCGGCTGCAGCGGCGGCCGCATCAATGGTGGTGGCAGCCACACTCTTGGAGGCATCGGGCAGGGTGCTGGGGTAATACAGATAGCCGGTGCTGTCCTTGAGAGGGATCACCACATAGTGAACGCCCTTTTCCTGATACTGGCGGGCGGTTTCGGCCATTTTTTCGGGGCTGCTGAAGCCGGAAAGGCTGGCAAAGGCCCAGCTGCCCTGATCCACCTTGGGCACCGGCGTGGGGGCGGGGGTGGCCTCGGGCTGAGACTCGGCAGGGGCGGACTGGGCCGGTGCCGGTTCAGATGCAGCCGCGGAGGAAGGAGAATCCAGATCGCGCCCCTTTACCACGGTGTACCAGGTGTGCGTGCCGAAATCCAGCACGGCAGGGGCGGCAAGATAGCCCGCCACAAACACCGCAATAATGCCTGCGGCCCAGGCCAGCGCGGTGTGTACGATCTGATCGCGGGTGTGGAAAATGCGTTTATAATGTTTCAGCTTGCCCAGATTTTTTTTTGGTTTTGACATAATGGTTGCCCTCCGGCAAAAAATCAGACATTCAGCATATGGCCGGTCACACTGTAAATGGCCAAGGCCAGAATACCGGTATAGATCAGGGTAATGGGCAGTCCCCGGAACATGGGGGGGATCGCGTCGGTGCGCAGGCGGCGCTGTGCTTCGGTGACCAGCAGCACCGCAAACAGATAACCCACGGCGCTGCCAAGGCCAAAGCCAAGGCTTTGGGCCAGGGTGTAGTGCTGGCTGCCGCTGATCAGCAAAGTGCCCAGCACGCAGCAGTTCAGCGTGGCCAGGGGCAAAAGCATTTTCAGCTCAGAGCAGCGGGGCGAATGAATGCCATGCTCCAGCACCAGCCACACAATGCCCATGGCCAGAAAGCTGCACAGGATATAGGCCAGCGGGCGCACGGCGGCCCGAATGGGCGTCGAGGCCTGGATCAGGGGGGCAAGATAGGTGGCATAGGCCCAGCCAAAGGGCGCGGCGAGCAGCTGCACAGCCACCAGAAGCCCGCCGAACAGCACAGAATTCAGACTGGGCTCTTCCACCAGCGCGATCATGCGCGAAACGCCAAGGCTGCGGGTGAAAATGGCGTTCTGGGCAAAAACCGCCAGAACGGCATACAGCAAAAAGAGGCTCACATCATGAAAAACGGTGCTCATACAGTGCGCTTCGCCTCCATATTCACATATTTTTTATAGCGGATCAGGCCATATTGCCATACTGCGGCCAAAAGCCCCAGCAGAATGAATCCGCCCATAGGCGTGGAAGCCAGCGGGAAAAGCAGCAGCTTGGTAACCTGCACGCCAAACAGCTGGCCCAGTGCCAAAAACTCGCGCACTAAGCCCAGCACAAACAAAACCAAGCCGTAGCCCAGCGTAAAGCCGATGCTTTTTCTTACGGTTTGGGAAATGCTGGCATCCAGCGTGTGCTCAAAGCGCTGGATCACCAGCGGCTCACACACCAGCATGGGCAAATAGATGCCCAGCGACAAAAGATTTTTCTGAAAAATAAAATACAGGATAAAATAAACCGGAATGTAGGCCAGCGCCGCCACGCCGCACACCAGCATGGGGCGGGCTTTTTCGCCAAAATGCTCCATCAGCAGCATGGGCACCACGCGCACGATGGGCAGCAAAAGCAGCACAGCCGCAAACAGCATCAGGGCGTTGCGGCCGCTGGTATCCATAACCACCAAAGGGGCAATGCCCAGCGAGTGAAAAATCACGGGGTTATTTAAAAACACACGGTCTTTTGTACAAACTTCGTCAAAATTTTCCGCAATATAGCGGGCCTTATCGATTTTCAAGCCGGCGGGCCTCCTTTCGTGCAGTCAGCAGCATCACGGCGCGGTCCAGCCAGGAAGAAAGTGCATTCATAATGATCAGTGCAAAGGCCACGCCGGTTTCACGGCTTCCATGGTATTTGAGAAGCATGGTCAGCACACCAAGGCACACACCGTAAATGATGCGGCTTTGGCGGGTTTTGGGGCGGGTGACGGGCTCACTCAGCAAAAATACAGCGCTGAATATCACCGAATTGGCCGCCAGCTCGTAGCGCAGCATGGTGAGGCGCACACCCAGATTTTGCCAGGGCAGGCCAAAGCTCACGCCGCCAAGGCGCGGGAACAGCCACACAAACACGGCGCAGGCAGCCAAAAAGCTGCACGAGCTTACAAGATCCAGATCTTTGCGCAGGGCCAGCAGCAGCCCGCAGGCCAGGATCACCAGCACGCAGGTGGAGCCCATGGGGCCCGCAAAGTTGCCAAGCAGCAGATCCAGACTGCTTACAGAGGGCAAACCGCCGTTGCGCAGGGCCATATCGGCACCGTCGATGAGCGGCACCTGACTCAGATCATACAGGGGCAGGCGCGTCATGGGCTGGGGGAAGCGGAACATCAGATCAGGCCAGTTGGCACAGGCAATGGCATAGCCCACAGCCACCGGGTGAAAGGGATAGCACCCCACGCCGCCGAACACTTCCTTGCCCAGCAGGTCACCGGCCAGCACGGCCACCACCACTACATAATAGGGCACCGAGGCCGGCATCATCAGCGCCAGCACCAGTGCAAAGCATTCGCTGGAATGCTCGTGCGGGTCATACCGGCGGTCACGCAGAAAGGCCATCAGGCGGTCGATCAAATTGCCGGTGACCACGGCAGCAAAACTCAAAAACAGCGGGCGAAGCCCATAAAAGAACACACTCATGATCAGCACGGGTATGCAGCACAGGATCACATCGCTGTAATAGCGGGCGCCTGCATCCGGTGCAGGCACCCTGTTCTTTTTATTCATAGGCAGACAAACCTCCCGGAAAAAGGGCAAAAGGGTTTACAAAAAGCATAGCGCCAGGCGGTGCTTACAGGGCACGGAACGCCTGCACGGCCTCGGCAGGGCTCGGGGCGGCAAACACAGCGCTGCCTGCCACCAGCAGGTTGGCACCGGCCTCTACGCAGGCCTTGCCGCTGCCCTTTAAGTCTACGCCGCCGTCTACTTCCAGATAGGGCGCAAGGCCGCGCTGGGCGCAGGCATCCTGCAGAAAACGCAGCTTGTCCAGCGCAGCGGGCATAAACTTCTGGCCGCCGAAGCCGGGCTCTACGCTCATCACAAGGATCAGATCCAGATCCTTCAAATAGGGCAGCAGGGCCTCGGCCGGGGTGGCGGGCTTAATGGAAAGGCCCACCTTGCAGCCGGTGGCCTTGATGGCAGCAATGGTTTCGGCCACCTGGCCGCACTCGTAGTGAAATGTGATGATGCCGGCACCGGCCTTGGCGAATTCCTCAGCATAGCGCATCGGCTCGCTGATCATCAAATGAACATCCAAAAGTGCTTCGGGCAGGGCCTTGTGCAGGCTGCGCAAAACCGGCAGACCAAAACTGATGTTGGGCACAAAGTGGCCGTCCATCACATCAAAATGCAGCATATCCGCACCGGCGTTCATCACGGCGGCGCAGTCATTTGCCAAATGGGCAAAATCGGCAGATAAAATCGAAGGGCTGAGCTGAGTCACGGGAAAGATCCTCCTTTTTTTATGGCAATGCCGCAGCCGCCGGAGCGGTGCTTAAGCCGTCAGGCGGGAATTGTGCGGTGCTGCCTTATACAAAGCAAACCCGGAAACCCGGAAATTACACCTGTTCACTATTGTACACGAAATACAGGAAGAATGTCAAACCCATAAAGCGGCCCGAATGTGAGAAAGCTGTGATAGTTTTCGGGGGTGGCCTCAGCCTTCTTTTTTGCCGCCGCGGCGCTGGCGGGGCGGTGCGGGGGGCTCGGGCAGGGTGAAGGTGAACCGGCACCACTCGCCTTGCTTGCTGTCCACCCGGATGGTGCCGCCCGAAAGCGTGATCAGCACCTTGCAGATGTGCAGCCCCAGCCCGCTGCCCTTGGCGTTGAGCCCGCGGGAGGCATCCTCTTTATAAAAGCGCTGGAACACAAAGGGCAGCGCTTCGGGGCTGATGCCCTCGCCGGTGTTGGTGATGCTCACCTCCACAATGCCGGGCTGCAGGCGCTTGACATCAAACCGGATGTTGCCGCCCGGCGGGGTGAACTTGAGAGCGTTGTCCATCAGATTCTGCACCACCTGATGCACAAGGTCCGGGTCAGCATACACCATGGTGGGCACGGGCGCAAGATCGTTGATCACGATCTTTCCGGCCAGAACGCGCTGCTCGTTGGCCAGCAGCACGCCGGTAAGGGTCTCCCACACATCGTAAGAGCGGGCGTGTACCTTGTATTCACCGGCTTCCAGCTTGGTAATGTCCAGCATATTCTGCACAAGGCGTGCCAAACGGCCGGTTTCCTGGCTTACGATCTCAAGATAGTGGTGCTGCATCTCAGGCGGAATGGTGCCGTCCAGCATACCGTCCACAAATCCCTTCACGCTGGTCATGGGGGTGCGCAGCTCGTGGGCAAGGTTGCCCATAAACTGGCTGCGCGATTTATCAATGCTTTCCAGATTCACCGCCATGCTGTTGAAGGTTTGTGCCAGACTGGTGATCTCATCGTCGCCGCTGGGGGCAACACGCGCCGAAAAATCGCCGCCGCCAAACCGGCGCGCAGCCTCGCCAATATCATGCAGGGGTTGGGTGATGCGGTTGGTCAGCACAATGGAAAGCACGCTGGAAAGCAGCAGCGTAAGCCCTGCCGAAAGAATAAAGGAGGAAAACATATCCCCCACATATTCGTTGATGGTAGAGCTGCGCATACAGGCCAACAGATAAAAATGCGAATCGCCCACATTCATGCGGCGGGCCAGAATGTAATATTTCTGGTCCAGCAGGCCGCCAAGATCGTCGCGGCCATACACATCCTCGCCGCCGTCCAGCCGCTGCATCACGGCCTGGGTAAGGTGGGCATCGTTCATGTGCTCCTCATAGCCTGCGCTGCGCACGATCAAACCGTCGCTGTTGGCGATCATCAGCATATTCTGGGTGGTGCTGTTGATCAGCTCCAGCTGCTGCCCCAGTGCGTCGCTCTGCACGGCCGCCTGATGGTCAGGATCGGCATCGGCATAATACTGGGCCTGCACTTCCATAATATCCAGCGCGGTGCCCATGGCCTGCCGCCGCTCGTTGGTGAAATAGTGGATCGACATTCCGATCTGCAGAATGCCCATGGAGAACAGGCCGAACAAAATCACGGTGGCAATGGTTAAAAAATAGGTTTGGCTTACACTTTTACGCATAAGATCACTCTTTTACTTCAAATTTATAGCCTACGCCCCACACGGTTTTCAGCTGCCACTGCTCGCTGGCGCCCTCCAGCTTTTCGCGCAGGCGCTTTACATGAACATCAATGGTGCGGCTGTCGCCGTAATATTCAAAGCCCCACACCTCATCCAGCAGCTGGTCACGCGTGTACACACGGTTGGGATGGCTGCACAGGCAGGCCAGCAGCTCCAGCTCTTTGGGGGGCGCATCCACGATCTTGCCCTTTACGCGCAGCTCATAGCTGCTCATATCCAGGCGCAGATTGTCAAATTCATACACACCCTCTTTCTTTTCCTCGGCGGGGGCGCTGCGGCGCAAAACTGCCTTGATGCGGGCGATCACCTCTTTGGCATCAAAGGGCTTTACCACATAGTCGTCGGCCCCCAGCTCAAGGCCCAGCACACGGTCATACACTTCGCCTTTGGCGGTGAGCATGATAATGGGCACCTGACTGGTTTTGCGGATCTTTTCGCACACGGTGCGGCCATCCATTTTGGGCATCATCAGATCCAGCAAAATCAGGTCAGGATGCTCGGTTTCAAAGGCGTGGAAAGCTTCCTCGCCGTCAGCGGCCAAAATGGGGGTAAAGCCCTCTTTTACCAGATACAGGCGCAGAAGCTCGGCAATGTTGCGGTCATCATCCGCAACAAGAATCTTTTCGTTCATCAGAAAAACTCCTTTCAGGAAAATACAAACAAAATATACGGATTGTAAAATATCAAACGGAAACCATTTCTGTCGGCAGCCGCCCCAAAAAGCATTTGCTGCGGCTGTTTTATTCCTTTGGCAGCACCGCAGGGGTTTTGCCCGGCAGCGTGTACGCCGCTGCGCCATAAAATAAACAACAAAATACAATTTTATTATATCGACTATTTGTGTCAAAATAAAGAACAAGCCCAAACTTTTTTGCCCTGCAAAGAAAATCCGGGCAGAAAACCGCACCCGAAACAACAAAAGAAACAAAGCAGCAGCGCAGAATTCTGTTTTTCGCCGCACCGTGCCGCGGCCGCACGCTGCACACAGATGGCGAAAAAGGCAAAAAAACATTGCACCGGCACAGCAAATGCAATATACTTGTTTCATATAATAGGGTATTTATACAAAATGCTTTGGATTTTGTAAGTTCACAAGAAAAACAAAGGAATCTGCCGCTTATGACTGCGATCATGCAAATGCTCACTTTTTTAGGCGATCATTTTTATTTTGTACTTATCGCTTTTTTTGAGATCTTAGCCGCGCTGGCTCTGCTTGTATGGCCCAAATGCCGCCGCACAGCGCACGCCGGTGCTTTTTTGCTGCCCGAAGAGGAACAAATGCTTTTGCAGGAGATCGGCCGCGACGCCTCAGAGGCCTTTTTGCTGATGCGCCGCTACGATTCCATGGTGCTGGGGGCGGTGGGGGATGTGCAGGCGCTGCTGGGGGTTTCGCTGCAGCAGCTGCAGGACGATGTCACCGCCATGTACCGCAACATCAAAAACCCCGAATTGGGCAGCCGCATGGAGCGCAGCTACCGTGCATGGCGCTGTGAAAAACCGCTGGAATACGAACTGGAAATGGCCGATGGCCAGTGGCTGCACATGAGCATTGCGCCCTGCCGCAACCCCGCGTATGAGCTGGTGCATTTTCACCGCAGCACGGCCATGCACGAGCGTGAGCGCGGATATGAGCAGCGGCTGGACAAAGCCGAGGCCGCCAGCCAGTTTAAAACCAGCTTTCTGTTTCGTATGTCGCACGAGATCCGCACCCCCATGAACGGCATCATTGGTATGCTCACGCTGATGAAAGGCAAAATTCCCGCGGATCATGCCGCCATGCAGTATGTGGAAAAAGCCGAAGAGCTTTCGGATCATATGCTTTCGCTGATCAATGATATTCTGGATATGAGCCGCATCGAGGCCGGCAAGGTGGAGCTGGAAAACGCGCCCTTCAGCCTGCGTGCCTTCGGCAAAACCCTGGACGATATGTTTGCCCGCCAAATGGAAAAAAAGGGCGTGGCCTTTGCGGTGCGCTATGAGGAGCTTACCGCCGACTGGGTGCTGGGCGACAGCCTGCGCCTGAATCAGGTAGTGATCAACTTTATTTCCAACGCCATGAAATTCACCAGTGAAGGCTCGGTAACGGTTACTTTCCGGCAAATGCTCTTGCAGGGCGGAAAGCTGGATCTGATGATCCGTGTAAAAGATACCGGCGTTGGCATGAAGCCGGAATTTCTGGAAAGAATTTTCAAGCCCTTTGAGCAGGAGGATGCCAGCACCACGCGCCGCTTTGGCGGCACCGGCCTGGGCATGGCTATCAGCGACCAGATGGTGCGCCTGATGGGCGGCCAGATCGTGGTGGAAAGCCAGCCGGATGTGGGCTCGGAATTCACGGTGTTTCTTTCGCTGCCCGTGGCCAGCGCCCCGCAGGAGGAAGCGCCGCAAAAGCAGCCCGCACAAATCGAACCTGTCAGCAGGCCCATGCGCCTGCTGATGGCCGAGGACAACGAGATCAACGCCATGATCGCCGTGGAGATCCTGCAAGAGCGCGGCGCGCAGATCGAGGTGGCCGAAAACGGCAAAATTGCCGAAGAAAAATTTGCCGCCAGCCCGGCGGGCTATTACGATGCCGTTTTGATGGATGTGCAGATGCCCGTAATGGATGGCCGGGCCGCCGCGCGCAGCATTCGTGCCATGCCCCGGCCGGACGCCCAAAGAGTGCCCATCTACGCACTTTCGGCCGATGCCTTTGTGGAGGATGAGCGCCTTTCGCGTGAGGCCGGTATGAACGGCCATTTGAGCAAGCCCGTAAACTTTGACGAACTGTGGAAGATCCTGCAGCAGGCGGTGCAGGAAAGCCGCCAAACCAACTGAGCAAACACCCCGCCCCTGCCGTATCGCTGCCATAAAAAAGATACGGCACTGCCAAGAGGAAAACAGGAATGAAACCAATTTTCGCAAAAATTATAGCGTGCGGTGCAGCCGCTGCGGCTGTGTGCGCAGGCAGTGTCTGGCTGGCGCTGGCCTATCAGGCCGGGGGCGGCTTTACGCCCGGCACCGATGCGCCCGCTATGCAGAACAATCAGCTGCTGTTTCCCGAAAACAGCACGGCGGCAAGCGAAAACGGCGATCAGCCCGGCGAAAAGGATTCCTTCTGGCAGCAGGATGAGGCGGGCAAAAACCAAGTGGGCCAAGACGAAAACGGCGGCTATCTGTTTGACCGTGTGCAGCAAACGGACGGCACCTACACTGTGAACACGGCACAGGGGGCTGCGGGTGCGGGCGGCGCAGATATTGTGTATGACATTGTAAACGGCGGCAAAGCCGATGCGGTGATCAGCGGCAGCGCCGGGCAGGGCACAGGCGGCACGGCAAACGGCAGCGGCAGCGGCAGCACGGGCAGCGGTTCCGTGCCCGTGCCCACACCGGCCCCCACACCGGCACCCGAAACGCCCGATGCCCCGCCGCCCGGCAGCTATGACCCGGAGCCCGCAGAAAAGCAGCCCACCTCCGGCGGCGGGCTGCATGTGCTGCCCTACAGCGAAAAAGCCGCCGCGCAGTATACCCAGCCGCCCACAGTGTCCGTGCAGGACCGCGGCTTTGGCGCGTGTGCTTTTTTGTACGGCGGGCAGACCATCACGGAAAAAACCGTGTTTTCCGCGCTGAATGCCGAGGTGATCTTTGACAAGCAGTCCGGCGTGATCTACTACTGGACCTTTGAGGACCTTGGCGAAAACGGATATATTAAAATTGACGATATTTCTTTTGATAACGGCGAAACCTGGCTTTCACAGGCTGAGGGCAAAGCGATATTCCCGGCGGTGATCCCCAAACAGCTGCCCTCGAAGCAGCTGCAGATCAAGGTGAGCTATCGTCTGAAAAAAACCGATGGCTGGACAAGATACACCGCCAACGGCAGCGATTCCATTTGCTGTGCCATCAGCGACAGCCGCGTGTTTGTGCTGAATAAGCGGCTGGAAGCGCAGGATATCAGCTTGGAAAACAGCTGGATCCTGAATGCCGACGAGGAAGACCAGTATCCGGACGTTGGCGGCACGCTGCTGCTGTATCGCTGGCAAAAGGATATTCTGAAAGGCTACGCCCCAAACGAATCGGGCAAGCTGGACAAGCTGTTTCCCGGCTGGGAAGAAAACGGCCAGCCCGTGGGCTGGAATTATGTGGTCAGCACGCCCGGGCGGCATATTCTGCAGCCTGCCGAGCCTGTGCAGATCGACACCGAACAGTATACCGTAGAAATCAAACAGTTCACCCTGACGGACGGGCAAACCGCCGCCGGGCAAACCACCTATGCGCAGCCGCGCGCAGCCAGCTATTCCGTGGCGCTGCAAACCCTTACCGGGGCCAGCGCCAGGGCTGATGCAGAAGTATGCCAGATCCCCGAGAATGTGCAGGCGGTGCAGATTGACACCCCCGGCGAGGGGCTGACGGCACAAACCATTGACATTCCCCGCTCGGTGGTGGTGATCGATGAGGACAGTATGCTCAGCGAAAGCGGCAAGCTGCAGGCCCAAAATGCCTTTGTGGTGGACCCCGAAAACCCCTGCTATGACACGGACCCAAGCGGCATTCTGACCAATAAGGCGCAAACGGCCTATCTGGGCATTCCGCTTTCCAGCAAGGAGCTTTCGGTGCCCCAGCAGGTGGAGCGCGTTTTGTTTACCGAGGATAACCAGCTGGAAAAAATCACGCTGCAAGGCGAGCAGGAGCTGCCTGCGCTGCAGGGGGCAGAGTCGCTGCAGCAGTGCCGACTGGAAACCGAAACACCGCAGCAAATGCTGCAGCTGGCGCATGATTATACCGCTGAGCTGGCGGAAAACGGCAACCGTGTAGACCATGCACAAAACCAGCAGGGAACAGGCTACCGCGTGAATCTGTACGGGCTTACCGAGGGCGAAAAGGACGAACAGCTGTTCCGCGCATTCGCCAGCGGCATCAGCTATACGATCCCGGAGGGCATTACAAAGATCGCCGCGGGGGCCTTCAGCGATGAAAGCTGCAGCACCGTAGAAACCCTGGTGCTGTCCCCCGGGGCGGGGAAAATTGAGCTGCAGGGCGATTCCTTTGCGGGCAGTAAGATCAAGAATATCCTGTGTGCAAACGAAGAACAGACGGCAGCCATGAAGCAGCAGCTGAAAAGCCTTGGCCTGCAGAACACCGTGCAGGCACTGGAGGCACAGAATTCCGCAGAAGGATATTGGTATCAGAAGGTAAACGACACCGTAACCCTGCTGAGCGCACCGAAGGATATTGTGTTCTTTGACGGCACCATCACCTTGTCGGACGGCACCTCGCTGCAGCTGAATGCCATTGGCGATGGGGCTTTCGAGGGCTGTGAGCAGCTGCGTGTGGCCGTGCTGCCCGAGAGCGTGAAGAAAATCGGCAGCAGGGCGTTTGCAGGCTGCAAATCGCTGGAGATCCTGCTGATCCAGTCTAAAGATACCATCACCTTTGGTGAGGACTGTCTGAAGGGCTGCGACAATCTGCGCATCGTGGCCTCCAACGCCCACAGCGGCGTGATGGAAAACGGCTATGACCCCATCGTAACAGACAAAGCGACGGGCTGTTATTATATGTATGCCCCGCAGGGCTGCGAGGGATACACCGATCACTGGACCAGCACCAGGTATCTTTATATGCAAAGCTATGCGCTGCAAAAGCTGGGGAATAGCGGCTACGCCGTATACGGCTGCTCAGACACCCATGGCAGCTGGGCGCTGCTGCGCACCACCAAAACGCTGGACCCGCAGTTTACACTGCCTCAGGGAACGGCGGCGATCCTGCAGGGGGCCATGGCCTATGCCGATTCGGCCCAGGGCGGCTTTGCCATTCAAAATCTTGGCAGCTTACAGGATATTATTTTGGAAAACTATGCATTTGCCGGCAGCGGGCTGCAGGGCGCTGTGCAGCTGCCCAAGCTGTGCGGGCTGGGAAAGGCCGTGTTTGCCGGGTGCAAAAACCTTACGGCCCTGCATTTCGGCGAAATAGAAGAAGGCACTGCCCTTGAGGCGGGGCTGTGCAATGGCTGCGATTCCCTGCAGCAGATCACCTTTTCAGATGAGCAGCCGCCGCAGCTAACGCTCTTTTCGCCGGGCATGGAGTTCCGCTTTAATATGGAATGGCCGGAAAATGCCGACGAAGAAGTTAAGCTGTGCCTTTCTGTGCCGGAGGGCAGCGAAGAAAGCTATATCTCCCAGTGGCGCTATGCCGTGCTGGGCTATGTTGACACGCCGAACGAAGGCCGCTATATGTATGCATGGTGGCGGATCTGGTTTGGCGAGCTGAGTTGGGGAAGCTTTGGCGATGAGCAGTTTTTCGATGCGGTAGATGCAAAGCTGGAAGAAAAGCTGCTGCGTGCGGAAAACTACCTTAGAACCATGCTGGGCATGGATGCTGTGGACGAAGCCAGCGAGGTGTATCACTTCCGCATGGCGGGCACCCTGACCGGGGCATATCGGCTGGCCAAAACCACGCCCGGCCTTTCCCAGGCCGACCTGCGTGACCCTGCCAAACTGGGCCTGCTGAAAACCGATAAAATCTATTATCTGGATGAAAATGCCTTTGCCCGCAGCCGGTGGCTGCAAAAAGTGTGGCTGCCCAACGAGCTGGAAGGCATTTACAACACCCCCTTTGCCATGGATGAAGCGTGGGTTCAGCAGGGGGATACCATCACCGTAACGGTGGGCGAAAATATTCCGGAGCTGATGGGCTTTTCGGATGGCACTGCCTTCAGCTTCGGCGTTCCGGATGAATGCCTGCGCCTGCAGGTGAGCGAAAACCGGCAGCAAGCCCTGCTGGAAAAATGGGCCCCGCCCCTCACCGGCTATGCCACGCGCGAAAAGCTGTGGGCCGCTGTGTCCGCACAGCTGGGCACTTCGGCCACCCAGCAGCAGATCGAGGCCGCCGTGAGCGAGCGGATGCTGCAGGCCGAAAACCGCCTGCGCGCCATGATGGGCCTGCAGCCGGAAATACCCGAGGAAGCATCGCAGGCATCGCAAAGCGATGCTGCACAACAGGAGGATGACAGCACGGTATGATCGTAGAACAATCCAAACAGATCGTTGCCGAGGTGGGCAAGGCCTTTATCGGCAAAAATGAAATCGTGGAAAAGGTGCTCATGACCATTTATGCGGGCGGCCATGTGCTTTTGCAGGACTGCCCGGGCGTGGGCAAAACCACGCTGGCACTGGCATTTTCGCGTGTGCTGGGGCTGCAGCAAAAGCGCATTCAGTTTACCACCGACACCATGCCCTCGGATATTACGGGCTTTACGGTGTTCAACCGCGAAACCAACCGCTTTGAGTATCAGAACGGCGCGGCCGACTGCCAGCTTTTGCTGGCAGATGAGATCAACCGCACCAGCCCCAAAACCCAGGCGGCCCTGCTGGAGGCCATGGAGGAACACAACGTTACGGTGGACGGCATCACCCATCCGCTGCCCTCGCCCTTTGTGTGCATTGCCACGCAAAACCCCTTGGGTGCGGCGGGCACACAGCCGCTGCCTGAATCGCAGCTGGACCGATTTATGGTGTGCCTTACCATCGGCTATCCCAGCCGCGAAAATCAGATCAGCATTTTAAACGCACAGCGCTATCAAAACCCGCTGAATGGGCTTAATCGCATTGCCTCGGCTGAAAATGTAATGGAAGTGCAGCAGTATCTTTCCTCGGTGCGCGCTGCCGATGCCGTGCTGGACTATGCCGTGCGCCTGTGCGAAGCCACACGCGAACATTCCATGGTGGCGCTGGGCATTTCGCCCCGGGGCATTGCCGCCGTGGTGCGCATGGCCCGAGCCAGCGCCATTCTGCGTGAGCGCAATTATGTGATCCCCGAGGATGTGCAGGCGGTGTTCGTGGATGTGTGCGCACACCGTTTGGTCATGCGCCCGCAGGCCCGTGTAGAGGGTGTGAGCGCCGCTGATGTGCTGAACGAAATTCAGCACAAGGTGCAGCCGACGGCTGCGCTGCACGGCGTATGAGCCGCCGAACCACCCGTTTGGGCTATCTGGGCACGGTGCTGGTGCTGGCCGTGCTGCTGGTGCTGTTTGGCCAGCCGTATCTTTTTTGTATGCTGCAGCTTTTGCTGGCGCTGGGCATCACACAGGCGGTGTGCATTCGGCGGGATGCACGGCGGCTGCATTTTACGGTGTGCGGCCCGGGCAGCTGCCGCGCCGGAGAGGATATGCTGCTTACCCTGCGCCCGTGCTATACGGGGCGTTTGCTGGCAGCCCAATATGCCTTAGTGCAAATGGAAGTGTGCAACGATATGCTCAGCGCAAGCCGCCGGTATGAGCTGATGGTGCCCCTGTACGAGGGCGCTGCCGCCGAGCTGCGGGTGCCTGCCGCAGCGTGCGGCGGCGTTTCGGTGCGCTGCATCGGTATGCAGGTGTGGGATATGCTTTCGCTCAGCTGCGCACAGGCCCCGCTGCCCGAAACGATCTACACCATGGTGTGGCCGCGCACAGCCAAGGTGCGCCTTGAACCACAGCTGGATACTGTGGGTGCGGCGCAGTGGGAAGGCGCTGCGCAAAACCGGCGCGGCAGCGATATCGGCGAGGTGTACGATTTCCGCGAGTATGTGCCCGGCGATGATGTGCGCGGCATCCACTGGAAAATCTCGTGCAAGAACGAGCATTTGTTTCTGCGCGAAGCCAGCGACCCCGTCCATTACGAAGCGGCGCTGCTGGCCGATCTGGGCCTTGCCCGCCATGAGGGGCAGATCACTCTGGCCGAGCTGAACGGCGCGGCGGCGCTTATGATGGCGCTGGGGCAGCAGATATTGCGGCGCGGGCAGCATTTTTGCCTGCTGTATCCCGCCGGGCATGGCCTTGTGCGCCATCTGATACGCAGTGAAGAAGAGCTTTTGCGCCGACTGCCCGGCTGGCTGGGCGAGCCCTTGCCTGCACAGGCGGGCCTGGGGCTGCAGCTGTTTTGCGCGGCGCATCTGGAACAGTGCTTTACACGCCTGATCATCGTATCGGCAGGCCCCTATGAGCAGAACCTGCAGCTGGTGCAGCAGTACACAGGCATTTCGGTGGTGTGTGCGGCCCAGCAGGAACAGCCCGTGTATACCACGCTTTCGCCCACCTGCGAAATGGCGGTGCTGCCCGCCGATCTGCAAAGCCCGGAGGGCTTTCGCGTGATCTGCTGAAAAAACGGCGCCGGGCACTCTGTGCGCCGAGGCTTAAATTAAAGGAGGCCCGCATGGAAGGGCTAAAACAACAAAATAGCCGCATCAACGCAGTGCAGGCCCTGCTGGCACTGGTGAATGCGGTTCTTCTGATCGGCGGCGTAATGCTGGCCCTGCGTGCCCTGTGGGGGCCGCGGGCACCGGTGATGCTGCTGCCGGCGCTGGCGGCGGATGTTTGCTGGGCCGGCTGGATGGCGGGCCTTTTGCCTGCCTGCCGCCCGGCGGTGCGGCGCGGGCTGCGCATTGCGCCGTGGCTGCTGGTGCTGCCCTTGGGCGGAAAAGGCATTGCAGCAGGCTTTTTGCAGCTGCTCAACGGCGTGATCTATTCGTGGAACACGCTGCACCGCGGCGGCGTGCATTTGTTTGATGTGGCCATACAGGACGGCGATATCCTGGCGTTTACGCTGTTTGCCGCAGTGGGCGTTGGGCAGCTGGCGGCCAGTATGCAGATCCGGCGGCGTGTGTATACCGGCGCTGCCCTGGCCGCTGTGCTGCTTTTGCCGCAGCTTCTGGCGGGCGGTATGTCGGTGTGGAGCTGTGCGCTGTACTTAAGCGGCCTGCTGGGCATCTGGATGTCCATCCCCGGTCAGGGACCCTCGCTGCAGGGGCTGCGCATTTTGTCACTGTGCGTACTGGCGCTGTTTGTGTTCGCCTTTACAGCGCCCCGCCGCGAAATGCAAACCATGCAGCATCTGCGGGAAAGCATCGTGCAGCAGATCAGCATTCTGCGCTATGGCCGGGAAATGCTGCCAATGGGCCAGCTGGAACAAGCGAACATTCTGCACGCAGGGGAGAAAACCCGGCTCACGGTTGTCACAGAACAGGAAAAAGACTTGTATCTGCGGGGCTTTGTGGGGGCTGAATACACTCAGGACGGCTGGCAGCCCCTGGCAGGGGCCGCCTATGCAGGCGAGCACGAGGGCATTTTGCGCTGGCTGCAGCAAAACGGATTTGACCCCCTCACCCAGCCTGCACAGTATCTGAGCCTGTGCGGGCAAAGCACCGCCGCGCCCAACCGGCTTTCTATCTCGGTGCAAAGCGCCGGGCGCAGTATGCTGTATGCCCCGGCTTCGGTGCAAAGCACAGCGGGGGTGCGGAGTAGATCGCAAAAGGACAGCCGCCTTGTGCCCTGCGGCCTGTTTGGCGATAAAAGCTACCAGATCACCGAGCTTTCCTTGGCGCGCCCGGCCGAGCTTACGGTGCGCGAGGAATGGGTGGAAGCCCCCCAAAATGCCAGCCAGCAGGCCTACAGCCGGGCCGAAGAGGTATACCGCAGCTTTGTGTATGCCAGTTATACCCAGGTTCCCACATCAATGCAGCCTATGCTGCAGGAAATGTTCTGGCAGGAGCTCGATGCGGAAAACACCGGCGTTTACAAAGCGCTTGACCGTGTGCGCAGTGTGCTGCGTGAAAACACGGCCTACACCGATGCCCCTGCCTGGGGCGGCCAAAACAGCCTGCAGGATTTTTTGCAGGGCACCGTGCCGGGCAACGATGTGTATTATGCCTCGGCTGCCGTGCTGGCGCTGCGCCAAAAAGGCATTCCTGCCCGCTATATCGAGGGCTATTATGCCCCGGCAGAAACGGTTTCGGCCGGGGGCGGCAGGGTGGAGCTTACCGCAAAATCGGCGCACGCATGGCCCGAAGTGTATTTTGACGGTGTGGGCTGGCTGCCGGTGGATGTGACCCCCGGCTGCTATCGCGATGCCGTAACGCTGCAGCAAATGGTGGCGCTGCCCGATGCCATACACAAAACCGCTGCCTTGCAAAGCGATGCGCCCGGCGCACAGGAACTGCTGGATAAAGCCGGAAACACCGGCGCGCAGCCGCTGGTTTTGCTGCAGCTGTGGCGTGCCTCGGCCATGGGGCTGGGCATGCTGGCGCTGCTGATGATCGCATTTTTGGTGCTGGTGCTGCTGCTGGAAATTACACGCTATTTTGTGTGGCACCAAAAAATGCGCCTGTATGCCAAGGCATCCCCCATGCAAAGGGCCCGGCTGATCTATAAGCGCACGCGCCAGCTGCTGAATCTTTGGGGTGTGCGCAACTGCCTGGGCTGGCAGGCCGCGCAAACCGATGACGAGCTTGTGCGCAAGGTGCCCGGGGTAAGGCCGGGCGAATTTATGCGCGCATCGCAGCTGATGGAAAAATTTTTGTACGGCGGCATCCCCCCTGAGCCCTACGAGCTGCACACGCTGGAGGTGCTGGTTGGAAAGCTTTCCAGCCCTGAAAACATGGACTTCAAGCGCTATCTGCGCTGCCGATACTGCCATTTGCAAACGAAAAAATGGCTGAAAGACACGTAAGGCAACACCGCACAATTCCCGCCTTACGGCTTAAGCACCGCCCGCCCCCTGCAAGCAGTGGGGCGGGCGGTGCTGTTTGTGTGGCTTTTTATAGATGCACCTGCTCCAGGATCATGCGCTCCAGCGCCCGGGCGGCCACGCTTAGCGGGCGGCCCCGGCGCTTGATCAGCACAATGCTTCGCTCGGGGAGCTCCTCGGCAAGATCCACAATATGCACACTGTTGCCGGGTTGAATGAACTGCTCGGGCACAAAGCCCACGCCCAGATTGGCCTCCACCATGGGCAGGATCTCGTCGGCGGTAAAGGGCTCGATCACCGGCTGAAACGGCAGATGATACCGGCTGAAAAAGTCGGAGTAAAACTCGTAGGATTTTGTATCGGGCCCCAGTGCGATCAGCGGATGGCGCACCAGCTCGGCCAGCGTGACCTCATGCCCCACAAGGCCGGTGAATTCGGGCGGGCACACCGCCACACTGCGATAGGTGCGCAGCGGGGTTTCGATCAGCTGGGGCGAGTGGGGCGTGGGCGTGGTGGCCACGGCCAGATCCGCCGAGCCTGACTGCAGCCCGGCCACGGCCTGCAGGGTGGAATGGCTGCTGATGTGAATGTGTACCCCCGGATAGCGCAGGCGAAACTGCTTTAATATAGGTAAAAGCAGGCAGCGCAGAGCAGTTTCGTTGGTGGCCAGATACACCGTGCCGCCCTGCAGGCTGGTGCTTTCGGTCAGCTCGGCCTGTGCGGCCTCAATATGCTCCACCGCAATGCGCACATGGCGAAACAGGCGCTCGCCCTCGGGCGTCAAGTGCATACCGCGGCTGGAGCGGGAAAACAAAACGCACCCAAGCTCGCCCTCCAGATTGCGTATGGCGCGCGTAAGGTTTGGCTGGCTGTTCAGCAGCAGGCGCGAAGCCTGCGAAACGCTGCCGTATTTGGCCACATAATAAAAAATGCGGTAATAATCATAGCTTATGTTCATTTTGTATCCTGCATTCTATCTTAAAATGATATAGTATATATATTTTTTATAGATTATCCATATAGGCTTAACAGCATTATAATAAACAAGTGCTCAAAAGTCGAGAGAAAATTTTGTGCACAAAGCATGATTAGAAAGGAAAATCGAACATGAGCAAAAGAAAACGCACGGTGTTTATAACCGTTTGGGTGCTGGCGCTCATTGCGGTGCTGGCGGCGGCGCTGGCGATCGGGCCAACGCCGAAAAGCGAAAGCGTGCAGGGCGCCATGCGGGATGCCGTGCTGCACGGCGACAACCAGATCAGCCTGTTTGGGCTGAAAGCAGTGAACCCGGCGCTGATCTCGGGCTTTACAGTAACGGCACTGCTGCTGATCTTTGCGGCGCTGGTGCGGGTGCTGGTGATCCCGCGGTTTACGCTGGTGCCCGGAAAATTTCAGCTGGTGCTGGAGGAGCTGGTACACTTTTTTGATCAGCTGGCTTCCACCAACAGCCCCCACCGGCACAAATTTTTGGGGGCCTACATCTTTGGTGCGGGCGTGTATATCTTTGCAGGCACCATGTTTGAGCTGATCGGTCTGCAGGGCATCACCACCCACGGCATGCCCATCACGCTGCCCGCACCCCTGGCCGATATCAACGCAGCCATTGCGCTGGGATGCTTTTCGTATCTGGTAATCCTGTCGGGCGGCATTGCGGGCAACGGCCTGAAGGGCATTGGCCTCACGCTCAAGGAATTTTCGCTGCCCATTTCCATGAGCTTCCGTTTGTTCGGCGCACTGCTCAGCGGCATGCTGGTGACCGAGCTTGTGTATTACTACACCTGCCTCAGTTTTGTGCTGCCGGTGGTGGTGGGCATTTTGTTCACCCTGATGCACGCACTCATTCAAACCTATGTGCTGACCATGCTCACCTCGGTGTTCTACGGCGAAGTGAGCGAGCCTGCCCATAAAACCAAAGCAAAAAACAACTGATTTAAAAGAGGGAGATTGCTATGAAAACCATTCAAAAAAAGCTGGCCGCTATGGGCCTTTTGGCACTGATGATCTTTACCTTCTGCAGCGTAACGGCATTTGCCGCTTCCGGCGATGAGCCCGCGGCCCCCACGGCGGCAGTTACCGCACAGGCTGAAACCGAAACCGCCCCCGAAAGCGCCACCGGAAGCAAGGCTGCGGCCGCAAGCATCTGCGTGGGCTTTGCCGCTGCCGCCGGTGCTGTGGGCATGGGCATTGCCATTGGCAAATCCTGCGAAGGCATTTCCCGCCAACCCGAAGCCACGGGCCAGATCCGTACCAGCCTGATGCTGGGCCTTGTGTTTATCGAAACGGCCATCATTTATTCTTTGATCATTGCTATTTTGATCATCTTTGTATTGTAAAGGAGGCGAAGCAGCATGGGACTGCCATTGAATATCGACTGGCAGCAGATCCTTTTGCATCTGTTCAATTTCCTGATCCTGGCAGGAGGGCTGTACCTTTTGCTGTATAAGCCTGTAAAGCAGTTTATGGACAAACGCGAGCAAACCTATCAGGCCATGAACGATGCTGCCGACCAAAAGGCCCAGCAGGCCCAGCAGGCACAGCAGCAGGCTGCCCAGCGCCTGGAACAGCTGAATACGGAAATTGCCAAGAAAAACAGCGAGGCCGCCCAGCAGGCAAGCCTTGCCGCACAAAAAATTCTGGACGAAGCCGAAGCCGAAAAGGCCCATATCCTTGCAGCGGCCCAACAGGCTGCTGAGCAGGAAAAGGCGCGCATTGTAAGCCAGGCCAGCCGCGAGATCGAGCAGCTGGCCATGCAGGCCATCGACAAGGCCGTCCGGCAGGCAAGCAAAAAGGATGCGCTGGATGCCTTTTTGGACAGCGCACAGCAAACTCCAAAGGAGGACTGACCCTGTATGGATCATGAGATCAAGCAAGTAGAGGTGGAAGCCTACCTTTACAGCAAGCAGGAGCCCACCCCCCAGCAGCAGGAGAGATTAAAACAGTTTCTGGCGGATAAATACCAGAAAGAAGTGGGCATAACCTGGAAAAAAGACGATACGGTGGCCGACGGCTTTCGTATGGAAGTGGGCACCAGCGTATATAAGTGGGACTTAGCCGAAATTTTTGACTGGACCCCGGAGGGCCGAAGCCGCCAGCTCAAGCAGTCCATTCGCGCGGCAATCAGCAAAAATGCCAATGTGATGCCGATGATCCGCGAGGCGGTGCAGAACTTTACCCCCAGCCCCGAGGGTGAGCAGGTGGGTACCGTGCTTACGGTGGGCGATGGCATTGCCACCGTGAGCGG
This sequence comes from Subdoligranulum sp., assembly GCA_004555405.1. GTDB lineage: Bacteria > Bacillota > Clostridia > Oscillospirales > Ruminococcaceae > SFIE01. The sequence goes on along the minus strand of SFIE01000015.1, from coordinate 14,144 downwards.
CCTGCCCAATGCCGAATACGGCGAAATTCTGGTGTTTGAAAACGGCTTAAAGGGCATGATCCTTGATTTGAAAGAGGAGGAGATCGGCTGCGTGATCTTTGGCGATGATGCTGACATCATGCAGGGCAGCACCGTGCGCCGCACCGGCAAGGTGGCGGGCATGCCGGTGGGCCGGGCCTTTTTGGGGCGTGTGGTCAACGCTCTGGGCGAAGCCGTGGACGGCGGCGCCCCCATTGAGGGCGAGGACTATTATCCCATTGAAACACCGGCTCCCGGCATTATTGACCGCCAGCCCGTGAATAAGCCCATGGAAACCGGCCTGCTCACCATCGACGCAATGTTTCCCATCGGCCGCGGCCAGCGTGAGCTGATCATCGGCGACCGCCAAACCGGCAAAACCGCCATTGCGCTGGATACCATTCTGAACCAGAAGGGCAAGGGCGTGGTGTGCATTTATGTGGCCATTGGGCAAAAGGCTTCCAGCGTGGCGCAGCTTGTGGAAGTGCTGCGCCGCAACGATGCGCTGGACTACTGCATTGTGGTGAATGCCTCGGCCAGCGATTCGGCCACGCTGCAATATATTGCCCCCTACGCAGGCTGCGCCATGGGCGAATATTTTATGCGCGGCGGCAAGGATGTGCTGATCGTGTACGACGATCTTTCCAAGCACGCCATTGCCTACCGAACCCTCAGCCTGCTGCTGGAACGCAGCCCCGGCCGTGAGGCCTATCCCGGCGATGTGTTTTATCTGCATTCGCGCCTGCTGGAGCGCTCGGCACACCTGAGCGATGCACTGGGCGGCGGCAGCATGACGGCCCTGCCCATTGTGGAAACACAGGCGGGGGATGTGTCGGCCTATATTCCCACCAACATTATTTCCATTACCGATGGCCAGATCTTTTTGGAGAGCGATCTGTTCCATGCGGGCCAGCGCCCGGCTGTGAATGTGGGCCTTTCGGTTTCGCGTGTGGGCGGTGCAGCCCAAACCGAAGCCATGAAAAAGGCCACCGGCGCCATTCGTCTGGATCTGGCACAGTACCGCGAAATGGAAGTGTTCATGCAGTTCTCCAGCGATCTGGACGAAGCCACCAAGCGCCAGCTGCGCTATGGCGCAGCCCTGATGGCCCTGCTGCGGCAGGAGCAATATCACCCCTATGCCCAGCATGAACAGGTGATCCTGCTGGTGGCGGCGCTGGGCCATGTGTTTACGGATGTGCCCACGGCGCAGGTGCCTGCCTTCAGCCGCAAGCTTTTGCAGGCTGCCCAGGTGAGCCTGAGCGATGTGTGCAGCCGGATGGATAAAACCGGTAAAATGACCCCCGAAGACCGTGCGGTGATCCTGAATTTTGCCAAGCAGTTCGCCGCCGACAATGCCCCTGCGGAGTAAAGGCGGTGCGCTATGGCGAATACAAAAGAGATCAAAAGCCGCATGAAAAGCGTGCAGGATACCCAAAAGATCACCAGCGCCATGTATCTGATCGCCAGCACGAAAATGCGCCGCGCCAAAGCCGAGCTGGATGACACCCGCCCCTATTTTGAAGCGCTGAAGGGCGAGATCAAGCGAGTGTTCCGCTCGGTACACAATGTGCAGAGCCGCTATTTTTATCCCGGCGAGGGCGAGGTGCAGCTGCACGGCCCCACGGCCTGTCTGGTGATCACGGCGGATAAGGGCCTTGCAGGTATGTACAACCAGAATGTGATCAAAAAAGCCGAGCAGCAGCTGGCGGATAACCCCGACACCCAGCTGTTTGTGGTGGGCGAATACGGCCGCCAGTATTTTGCGCGGCATCACATTCCCATTGCCAAAAGCTTTTTATACACCGCGCAAAATCCCACCATGCAGCGCGCCCGTGAGATCAGTGAGGTGCTGCTGGATCTTTTTGATGCCGGCAAGATCGTGAAGATCTATGTGATCTACACCGATATGAAAAACGGCCTGTGCGAGGAAGCCCACGAGGAGCGTCTGCTGCCGTTTCGCCGGCAAAACTTTGCCAGCCACCCGCATGAGGCAGCGGTGAACAAGCCCTTTAAATTTGAGCCATCGGTGGAGCAGGTGCTGGATAATCTGATCCCCAGCTATGTTTCGGGCTATATTTACAGCGCGCTGGTGGATAGCTTCTGCAGCGAGCAAAACGCCCGTATGACAGCCATGAACTCAGCCAACCAGAATGCCGAAAAAATTCTGGCCGAGCTGAATGTGGAGTATAACCGCATTCGTCAGGCAGCCATCACGCAGGAGATCACCGAGGTGTCGGCGGGTGCGCTGGCACAAAAACGCAACAGACAGAAAAAACAAAAGGAGGTGTGCGGGCTATGAATACCGGCAAGATCACGGCCATTTCCGGCCCTGTCATCGACTGTGAATTTTCAGCGGGCGCATTGCCCAAAATCAAAGAAGCCCTTACCGTGCAGGTGAAGGGGGAAACCCGTGTGATGGAGGTTGCCCAGCATATCGGGCAGCAGAAGGTGCGCTGCATTCTGCTGGGGGCCAGCGAAAATATGGCCCGCGGTATGCAGGTGCAGGCTACCGGCCACGGCATCGAGGTGCCTGTGGGCGATGCTACCCTGGGGCGTATGTTCAATGTGCTGGGGCAGCCCATCGACGGCGAGCAGCCCCTGCCCCCCGACACCACGCAGTGGGAGATCCACCGCAAGGCCCCCGGCTTTGCCGAGCAGCAGCCCGTGGCCGAGGTGCTGGAAACCGGCATCAAGGTGATCGATCTGCTGGAGCCCTATCCGAAGGGCGGCAAGATCGGCCTGTTCGGCGGTGCTGGCGTGGGCAAAACCGTGCTGATCCAGGAATTGATCCACAATGTGGCCATGGAGCATGGCGGCTACTCGGTGTTTACCGGTGTGGGCGAGCGCAGCCGTGAGGGCAACGATCTGTGGAATGAAATGCGGGAAAGCGGCGTTTCGGATAAAACGGCGCTGGTGTTCGGCCAGATGAACGAATCGCCCGGCGTGCGTATGCGCGTGGCGCTTTCCGGCCTGACCATGGCCGAGTACTTCCGCGATGTGCAGCATAAAAATGTGCTGCTGTTCATTGATAATATCTTCCGCTTTGTGCAGGCGGGCAGCGAGGTATCCACCCTGCTGGGCCGTATGCCCAGCGCGGTGGGCTATCAGCCCACACTGGCCGACGAGATGGGCGCTTTGCAGGAGCGCATCACCTCCACCAAGTCCGGCTCGGTCACCTCGGTGCAGGCTGTGTATGTGCCCGCCGATGATCTGACCGACCCTGCCCCCGCCACCACCTTTACGCATCTGGATGCCACCACGGTGCTGAGCCGTAAAATTTCCGAGCAGGGCATTTATCCGGCTGTGGACCCGCTGGCCTCCACCTCGCGTATTCTGGATGCACACATTGTGGGGCAGGAGCACTACGATGTGGCCCGCCGCACACAGGAAATTCTGCAAAAGTACAATGAATTGCAGGATATTATTGCCATTCTGGGCATGGACGAGCTGGGCGAGGAGGACCGCAAGGTGGTAAGCCGCGCGCGCAAGATCCAGCGTTTTCTGGCACAGCCCACCCATGTGGCCGAAAAATTCACGGGCCTGCCCGGCGTGTATGTGCCCCTGAAGGAAACCATTCGCGGCTTTAAGGCCATTCTGGATGGCGAAATGGATGAATATCCCGAGGCGGCCTTCTACAATGTGGGCACCATTGACGATGCCCTGCAAAAGGCTGCTGCGATCAAAGAGGGCAAGGTATGAGCAGCTTTAAGGTGCATATTCTGGCGGCGGATGAAAGCTTTTACGAAGGCGAGTGCGAATCACTGATCGTGCCCACATCGAATGGGCAATACGGCATTCTGGCGCACCATGCCAATACCATCAGCGCCATTGTGCCCGGCGAAATGCTGTATCGCCTGCCCGGCGGGCAGGAGCAGCGGGCGGCTGTTTCCAGCGGTATGGTGAAAATTGAAAACAACGAGGTGCTGGTGCTGGTGGACAGCGCCGAGCGCCCCGAAGAGATCGACGCCAACCGCGCCAAGCGCGCAGCCGATGCCGCCCGGGAGGCACTGCTGCAAAAGCAGGGCTTTCGGGAATATCACGAAGCACAGGTCACGCTGGCGCGCGCCATTGCCCGCCTGCGCGTAAAGGGCGACGCCAACCAGAAGATCCATAATAACAAGGGTTAAGAGTAAAAAGCCCTATGCCTGCACGGCATAAAGCGGCTTTATAAGAGAGAGAGCATAGAGGGATGGAATAAGCGCCCCGTGCGCCGTAGAAAAACGGCTGCACGGGGCGCTTTTGCGTTTACCAGAAGTGTTTCTTTTTCATAATATAAAGGCTGATCAGCACCACCGCCGCGCTGGCGATGATCACGGCCAGATAGCCGTATTGCCAGTGCAGCTCGGGCATATAGGCAAAATTCATGCCGTACCACCCGGCCACCAGCGAAAGCGGCAGAAAAATGGTGGTAACAATGGTCAGGATCTTCATAATGTGGTTTTGCCGCATATCGATCTCGGACTGAAACAATTCGCGCAGCTGCACGGCGTATTCATGCAGGGACTGGGCCTGCGCCAAAAGCCGGTTCACACGCTTTTCCACCAGATGAAACAGGCGCAGTTCATCACTGTCAAAATAAGCGTTTTCGTTTTCCAGGAATTCGCACACCAGCCCGTCCAGCTGGGTGTAGTAGCGGCTCCAGCCGGAAATTTCCTTGCGCAGTGCCGACATACGGGGGCTGAATTCCTCCAGCCGCGCGCCGGAAATTTCATCCTCCATGGCGTCCAGTTCGTCCTCCAGCGCCTGCAGGTGGTGCATATCCTTGGCCAGAAGCAGCTCTAAAAATCCATAGAAAAATCCGCCGATGCCCGGCCCCGCCAGCAGCTTTTCCCGGCACAGGCGCTGCAGCATGGTGTGCGCAGCGCCGGAATCATCGCACAGCACGGCATAGTCGGCGGTGAGCAGATAGCCGAATGCAATGGCGGCCTGCCCGCGTGTGCGGCGGGGCGTGGTGATGGTGCCGCAAATGTGGCTGCGGTGGCACTCGGCCTTGCACAGCTGTGCGGTTTTGGGCGAGGGCGTGTGGCACAAAAGCGGGATCTGCGCGCCAAGGCGGGCAGAATGCTCTAATTCCTGCGAATTTAGCAATATAACAAACGGAGTGCTAACGCTGCTTTCGGCAGAAAGCGGTGTTAAAGCTGTGCCGATCTGATAACGAACCATATTTTTACAGTAACCTCCCAACCGGTCGGAACAGGCGGATATTCCCCTGGGTGCTGCCGTGCCCCGGGCAGGGCATCGCCTGCGGGGCCCGGGGCTGTGCGACAAAGAAATATTGCCGGAAACCGCTTTTATTGTAGCACATTCGGCCCCGGCTGAAAAGCAAAAGATGCCGTATAAATAAAAACGAAACAGCGAGAAAATCGAATGACCCGCCCGGAAAAATAAGATAAAATATGAACAGAAAATTATTCTTTTGTGAATTTTAGCACTCTATGCTTGACAGTGCTAAAACGCGGGGCTATAATAAAGGCGTTCAAAGGGAAAGAGAATCCGAAAGGGGTTCGCCCAAAGCCCTGTGAACCAAATCAAAACTGTTAATAAGTGGGCATTTGAAGCAAGGCGCTGCTGCAAAGGCTGCGGCGGCTGCCCCGAGTCAAATGATCAAGATCGATTGGAGGAATGACTTATGATGATGATGCCCAGTATTTTTAGTGAAAACCTGTTCGATGATTTCTTTGACAATGGTTTTGCCATGCTGCCTGCCATGAACGCAAGCAATGCCCTGTACGGCAAGCACGCCCACAACATTATGAAAACCGATGTGCGCGAAACCGATAACAGCTATGAGCTGGATGTCGATTTGCCCGGCTTTAAGAAGGACGAGATCAAGCTGGATCTGAAGAATGGCTATCTGACCATCAGCGCCAGCAAGGGCCTGGATAAGGAAGAAAAGGATAAGAAGGGCCGTTATATCCGCCAAGAGCGTTATGCCGGTGCCTGCAGCCGCAGCTTCTATGTGGGCGAGAGCGTAGAGGCCAAGGATTTCGCCGCCAAGTTTGAAGATGGCATTTTGAAGATCAGCATGCCCAAGGCCGCCAAGAAGGCCCTGCCCGAAAACAACACCATCCTGATCGAAGGCTGATGGCATTGCGCGAAAGGGGGGTGAACCCCATGACTCATTGCATCACCGCTGTATAAACAGCCGTAGCCGCCTGGAACACTCTCCGCAAGGAGAGGGCCCCAAGCGGCTTTTGTATTTTTAACGAAAGGCTTTGCAAAAGGGCGCAGGCGGCCGATCCAACACGGCGGCTGCCCATGGAAGGGATCGGAGCGCAGACAGCCGACGATCAGAAGGGAGCAGATCATTCATGAAAGAAGTTAAGTCACCCAAAAAACCGCTGGCATATTATTATGTCATCATCATTTCCATTCTCCTGCTGTTTAATTTATTTTTCGCGCCTTCACTGATGCGTCGGCAGGTGCAGGAGGTCGATTACGGCACCTTTATGAGCATGATCGACGAAAAAAATATCGGCAAGGTGGAGGTGGAGGACTCCGAGATCCTGTTCACCGATAAGGACGAAACGAAAATTTACACCACCGGTGCAATGAACGATCCCACCCTGACCCAGCGCCTGTATGACTGCGGCGCCCAGTTTACCAAAGAAGTGCAGAAAACCACCTCGCCGCTGCTCGGCTATTTTATAACCGGCATTCTGCCGCTGCTGATTTTCATTGGCATTGGCCAGTATATGGGCAAAAAGCTGATGGAGCAGGCGGGCGGAAAAAATGCCATGAGCTTTGGCGCGCCCGGAAGATCCAACGCCAGAGTATATGTACAGTCCACCAAAGGGATCCGCTTCAGCGATGTTGCCGGTGAGGACGAAGCCAAGGAAAATCTTTCAGAGATCGTAGATTACCTGCATAACCCGCAAAAATATACCGAAGCCGGGGCTTCCATGCCGAAGGGCCTGCTGCTGGTGGGCCCTCCGGGCACGGGCAAAACCATGCTGGCAAAAGCCGTTGCAGGCGAGGCAGATGTGCCGTTTTTCTCCATTTCCGGCTCGGAATTTGTGGAAATGTTCGTGGGCATGGGCGCATCCAAGGTTCGTGATCTGTTCAAACAGGCAAAGGAAAAAGCCCCTTGCATCGTTTTTATTGATGAGATCGATGCCATTGGCCAAAAGCGAAACAGCGGCAGTATGGGCGGCAACGATGAGCGCGAGCAGACCCTGAACCAGCTTTTGACCGAGATGGACGGCTTTGAGGGCAATACCGGCGTGATCATTCTGGCGGCCACCAACCGGCCGGAATCCCTTGACCCGGCGCTGACCCGCCCCGGCCGTTTTGACCGCCGTGTGCCGGTGGAGCTGCCGGACCTTGCAGGCCGTGAGGCGATCCTGAAAGTCCACGCCAAAAAGATCAAAACAGCCGAGGATGTGAATCTGCACACCATCGCCCGCATGGCTTCCGGTGCATCCGGCGCAGAGCTTGCCAACATCATCAACGAGGCAGCGCTTCGTGCAGTCCGCAATGGCCGCACCATCGTAAACGAGGCCGATCTGGAAGAAAGCATTGAGGTGGTGATCGCCGGTTATCAAAAGAAAAACGCCGTTCTCTCCGATCAGGAAAAGAAGGTGGTGGCGTACCACGAGATCGGCCACGCACTGGTGGCGGCGCTGCAGAGCCACTCTGCCCCGGTGCAGAAGATCACCATCATTCCAAGAACCTCCGGTGCGCTGGGATACACCATGCAGGTGGACTCTGGGGATAAATATCTGATGACAAAGCAGGAGCTGGAAAACAAAATCGCCACCTTTACCGGCGGCCGTGCAGCCGAGGAGGTGGCTTTTGGAGAAGTGACCACCGGTGCCTCCAACGACATCGAGCAGGCCACCAAGCTGGCGCGGGGCATGATCACCCGATATGGCATGAACGAGGATTTTGATATGGTCGCTCTGGAAACCGTGAACAACCAGTATCTGGGCGGCGATGCTTCCCTTGCCTGCTCGGCGGAAACGCAGCGTGAAATTGACCAGAAAACCATTGAGCTGGTGAAAGCACAGCACGAAAAAGCAAGAAAACTTCTGGAAGAACACCGCACAAAGCTGGATGAGCTGGCAAGCTATCTGTACGAAAAAGAAACCATCACCGGCGATGAATTTATGGCCATTCTGAATCGGGAAGAAAAGGCCGCAGAGAAGCAAGGCGGCGAGGAAAATGCCAATGGAACCGATCCATCTTTTGACCACCCTGAATGAAGGCTATCTTCCGCAGCTGCAGGTGATGCTGACCTCTCTTGCCGTGAATAATCCCAAGGAAACCTTTGCCCTGACTCTGCTGCACAGCGGCATCCCGGGAAAAAAGCTGCAGGGCGTGGCAAAGCAGTGCGAGGCAGATCTGCCTGTAACGCACCGCGGCCCAAAGCTGACGGCAGCCGCTGGAACGAGATCTATGAGCTGAACCGCAGCATCATTCAGGATTACAGCCTCATCTACATCGGCCAGGTATTTAAGCTGCCCAAGGTGTAAGCAAAACCCAAGATCCTTTTACCATCTGTTGCCCCATAAGCAAAGCTTCCCCCGCCCAAGCGGCAGGGGAAGCCTTTTTGGTGCATTTTTTACCCGAAAAGTACCCAAATGAGAAAAAAGGTGACAGATGGCACCCGTTAGCCATGGAATGCGGCGGCGAGAGTGGTATGATGGCTTACCTATGGATTTACTCAATAGGAAAGGCAATACCGCATAAGCCGCAAGGCGGGAATGGTGCGGTGCTGCCGAAAGAATAAGCCCGGCGGCTACGCGCTGCCCGGGGCAAAGCCGCATAGAAAAATCACAAGGAAGTTATCACCATGAGCAAAAAAGAACTGGTCAGCTATCTGCTGGCGCAAAATACCGCCCTTTCTCCCGCACAGATCCTATTGTCGCTCACAGCGGCCGTGCTGCTGGCACTGCTGATGTATTTTGTATACCGAAAAACCTTTTCCGGCGTTGTGTACAGCAAAAATTTCAACAGCACGCTGGTGCTCATTGCCGTGATCACCACGCTGGCCATGCTGGCCATTGGCAGCAATCTGGCGCTTTCTCTGGGCATGGTGGGCTCGCTTTCCATCATTCGTTTCCGCACCGCCATCAAAGAGCCGCGTGACATCGCCTTTTTGTTCTGGGCCATCAGCATCGGCCTTTGCTGCGGCGCCAATATGTATATCATTGCGGTGCTGGGCAGCGCAGTGATCACCGCCCTGCTGTTTGCCTTTAAAATGGATCTGTACGAGCGCAGCGCCTATCTTTTGGTGGTGCACAGCGCCGCCGGGGCCATGCCTGCCGAGGAAATGGAGGCACTGCTGAAAGAAAACACCGCCTCGTACCGTGTGCGCATGAGCAATGCCACCGGCCGGGAGGAGGAGGTCACCTATGAGATTTCGCTTTCCGGCAGAAAAAAGCAAACTCCGCAGGCCCTGCAAAAACAGCTGATGGAGCTGCAGGGGGGATGCTCGGTCAACTTTGTATCCTATTCCGGCGAAGTGATCGGCTGAGCAGAAAAGAGAGTAAGAGAGTATGGGTGCTTTGTGTCGTAAAAAGCAATATCAGCGTCGGCTGGTGCGCGTATTGGCCATGCTGGCCCCGGCGGCGCTGTTTCTGGTTTGTCTGGTCAGCCTGGCCGGGCAGGCCAATGCCGAAAGCAGCCGCACGGTGCGCATCAACGAGATCATGGCCAAAAATCTGAGCGGCCTGCAAGGGCAAGACGGACAGCCGGTGGACTGGGTGGAGCTGTACAATGCCTCCGAGCAGCCGGTTTCGCTTAAGGGCGTGGGCCTGTCCAACAAGGCGGGGGATGCCTATGCCTGGGTGTTTCCGGAATACATTCTTGCCCCCGGGGAGTATCTGGTGGTGTATGCCGATGGCCTTGACTGTGCCGGCGAAACAGGCTTTCACACGCCGTTTCACCTTTCCGGCAGCGGCGGCACCCTCACGCTCACTGCGCCAAATGGCACCGTGCTGGACAAGCTGGTGTATCCCAAACAAAAATGGGATGTGCCCTATGGCCGTTTGCAGCAGTCCCCCCAGCAAAGCGGCTTTTTTGCGGCGGCCACACCGGGCAGCGCCAACCCGGCGGCTTTTTGGGGCGGCGAAGCACAGGCTGCACAGCCGGGAGAAGCCGTGACCTTTTCGCACAGCGCAGGCAGCTACACCGAGCCCTTTGTGCTGCAAATGGAAACTTCGGACGAGGATGCCATCATTTTATACACCCTTGATGGCAGCGAGCCCAACACCGGCAGCCTGCTGTACACCAAGGGCGTGCCGATCCGGGATCTTACGGGAATGCCCAACCGGTATGTGTCGGTGCTGTCGTCCACCGAAAGCCTTGGCAGCGACACCCGCGAGTTCGTTTGGACGGATGAAGCGGGAAACACCAGCGTTTCCGCCGCGCACATGCTGCAGTATCTGCAGCCCAGGCTCGAACCGGTGAGCAAGGCGGTGACCGTGCGGGCCAGAACCTGCAAGGACGGAAAGCTGGGAGAAACCATCACCACCGCCACCTATTTTGTCAACTCTGAGCAGGGGTTTCCGCGAGTGTCCATCAGCACAGACCCCGAGCTGCTTTTTAACAGCCAAAATGGCCTGCTGGTGCCGGGCGGCCTGCACTGGACGGCCGCAGCGCTGGGCGCGGCGCAAAGCCAGAACATTGCCAATTACATGACGGATGCAAGCGTTGCGGTAAACTGCGAGATCTTTTCTGCCGATGGAACGCGCCAAAGCTCACAGTGCGGCACCATGCGGCTTTCCGGCAATGCCTCCCGGCTGGAAAAACAAAAAAGCCTTTTGTTCACGGATGAAACCGGCCAGAGCATCAAGCTGCGGGCGCAGCACAATAATAATGTGGTGTATTATCCGTATCTGGATGCTTTCTGGAAAAACTATCTCTCGCAGCAGCAGATCGGTGCGGTGGAAAACAGCTTTGTGGATCTGTATATCGACGGCGAATACTGGGGCATTTATTCCTTGCAGAACACCGTGACCGGGCATTTGGCCGCCGTGGCCGAAACCGATAAAAAGCAGCTGTACCTGTGCAAGTTCAAATCCATGATGGCGCAGGAGCAAAACTACGGCATCGAGATCGCCAACGGCGGAAGTGAGGCACAGAGGGCTTTTGCAGAGTTCCGAAGTGAGGTGTGCCGCCGCGATTTTCGCCGCGAAGAGGATATGCGCTGGCTGGAAAGCCAAATGGATGTGGACGAGCTGATCCGCTATCTGGCCGCAGAATTTTACCTGCAGAACTCCGACTGGGAAAGCAACAATGTTTCGTTTTGGAAAACAAAACAGAACAACGGCACTTCTATGGGGGACGGCCGGTGGCGGCAGGTTTTATATGATCTGGATATGACCATGTCGTTTGTGACCATCGACACCATCGGCAGCTTTTTGGAGATCGATTTTTCCCAGGGCACACCGGAGGAATGGAAAGCCCAGCTGGAACAGAAAATTGCCCGGGACGCGCAGCACGAAGAGAATTTCTTTCCGCTTTTGGTGTGCAAGCTGTGGCAATCGCAGGAATTCCGGCTGCGCTTTAAGCAATATGCCATGCAGGCCTATGCGGCCGATGGAATATACGGGGCACAAAAGGTTTTGCCTGCGCTGCAAGAGCATTTTGCGCTTCTTTCCACACAAATGGAGCGAAACCTGCGGCGCTTGTACGGCGGGCAGGGGATCGAAGACCGTATGCAGCACTGGACCGAGCAAAGCCGGCATGTGTGTGATTTTGCCGCCGAGCGCGCGGAGTATATGCTATGGTACACCAACCGCGCCTGCTATGGGTGCTGAAGCGGCGCGCAGAGAAACCGTATCCAACCGATGCAACAATCCTCTCCCCGGCAGCAGGGCAGCCGGGGAGCTTTTTTGAGCAGTATACATGAATTAAATTCACCATAGGAGAGAACACGACTCACGAAAAAAGCAAGATAAAAAATAAACAAATCGAAAAAATTTGATTGTATATTTTAGTCAAAAACGATGAAGTGTTTTTGTAGGTGTTGACAAATAAAAGCAATGGGATTATTTTGGAAAAAATCCAAGCAATCCCCTTTGTAGAGAGGGAAACGGAGAAAGGAAAGAACATTATGAATACCTTGGTAATCGTATTGATCGCCGCTGTGTGGCTGCTGGGCGCTTATCTGCTTTACGGCCGCTGGCTGGCAAAAAAATGGGGTGTTGACCCCAAGGCCAAAACCCCTGCCGTAAAGTTTAATGACGGCAAGGATTTTGTTCCCACCAACGGCTGGACAGTGTTCAGCCACCAGTTCTCGTCCATTGCAGGCGCAGGCCCCGTCACCGGTGCCATTCAGGCTGCCGCATTCGGCTGGCTGCCTGTGCTGCTGTGGGTGCTGCTGGGCGGTGTGTTTTTCGGTGCTGTCACTGACTTCGGCGCCCTGTATGCCTCGGTGAAGAACGATGGCAAGAGCATGGGCATGCTGATCGAAAAGTACATCGGCAAACTGGGCCGCAAGCTGTTTTTGCTGTTCTGCTGGCTGTTCTGCCTGATCGTGATCGCCGCCTTTGCCGATATGGTGGCAGGCACCTTTAATGCCTACACCGTCACCGATGGCGTGGCCGCTCTTTCGGATGCTGCCCGCACCAACGGCGCTGCCGGTATGGTGAGCATCATGTTTATGGTGTTCGCTGTGGTGTTTGGCCTTGTGCAGAAAAAACTGGCTCTTTCCGGCTGGAAAGAGGGCGTACTGGGCGTTGTGTGCATCGTGGCCTCGTTTGCCGTTGGCATGGCCTGCCCGCTGATCTTTGCCAAAACCACCTGGAGCTATATCACCTTTGTTTATATCTTCTTTGCTGCTGTGCTGCCCATGTGGCTGCTCAAACAGCCCCGCGATTACATGACCACTTTTATGTTCATTCTCATGATCGCCGGTGCTGTGATCGGCCTGTTTGCCGCACATCCCGCCATGAACCTGCCCGCTTTCACCGGCTTTGAAAACGAAAAGCTGGGCTCGCTGTTCCCCATTTTGTTCGTCACGGTGGCCTGCGGTGCAGTTTCCGGCTTCCACAGCCTGGTTTCCTCGGGCACTTCCTCCAAGACCGTGGAAAACGAAAAGGATATGCTGAAGGTAGGCTACGGCGCTATGGTGCTGGAAAGCCTGCTGGCTGTGCTGGCCCTGTGCGTGGCCGGTGCTGCCGCCGCTGCCGATGGCACTGCCGCCACGGGCACTCCCTTCCAGATCTTCAGCCGCGGCGTGGCCGGATTCTTTGAAATGTTCGGCGTGCCCGTATATGTGGCTACCGTGTTTATGACCATGTGCGTTTCCGCTCTGGCCCTCACCAGTCTGGATGCCGTGGCCCGCATTGCCCGTATGAGCTTCCAGGAGCTGTTCAGCGTGGACGATATGGAGCACGCTGAGCCCTGGCGCAAGCTGCTGTGCAACACCTACTTCTCCACCGTGCTCACGCTGGTGTGCGGCTATGTGCTTACGCAGATCGGCTATGCCAACATCTGGCCCCTGTTTGGCTCGGCCAACCAGCTGCTGAGCGCACTGGTGCTGGTAACGCTGTGCGTGTTCTTAAAGGTGACCGGCCGCAGCAACAAAATGCTGTTCCCCCCGATGATCATTATGCTGTGCGTAACGGGCACCGCTCTGGTGCAGCGCACCATCGGCCTTGTAAAAGCCTATCAGGCCGGCAGCGCCGTGTTCCTGGTGGAGGGCCTGCAGCTGATCATTGCCGTGCTGCTGATGGTGCTGGGCGTGATCATTGTGGTCAACTCGCTGCGCGCCTATTTCTCGGCACAAAAGGGCGCCGAAACCGCCAAGGCTGCGGTATAACCAAACCCATTTTCATAAAATCATAATACAGCCCGGCGCACGAAAGAAAAGCCTTCTTTCGTGCGCCGGGCTTGTTTGTGCGGGGCAAAAATATAAAAAAGCTTGTGGCGTTAGGTGCTATCTGGTATAATTACAATGTTGCATTAGGCTCTTTTGCAGCAGCGCAGAAAATGTGCGAAAGGGCGGCAGCAAAACCATCCGTATTGGAAACGCAGTTTTTGCGATGGATCAAGGAGATGTAGTATATATGAAACTCGGAATCGTTGGATAAACAGCCTTTTCATATCTCTATATTCCTTCATAAACCTCAATAAATCCCATATTTTCGTACTTTTCCGTTATATAAATCCATGTA
>SFIE01000049.1 GCA_004555405.1 Subdoligranulum sp. | reverse complement strand
ACGAAGCATCGGAATATCCTGTTTTTACGGCCGTGAAATATCTCACAGTAAAAAAGGCCGAAGAGTGGGCTGCAGGGGCTTTTGAATCGTATTTTTTCTCACAGTTATAGAAAAAATGCTTTTTATTCGTTTTTTTTCTGTGTGGGCAGCCCACTGTGAGAAATTTACGGCCATCATCGACATCTATTGGGAGTGTGTGAGAAATTTCACGATGGTTTTTGGGGGATAAAATCGTTTTTTCCCTCACAGCTGCGGGCGACGGCCCCGGGGGATAGATCCATCGCGAAATATCTCACAGATAAACCCTCTCGCAATTTGTGTGCAAATGCTTTATACTAAAAAAGAAGATTTGAATTCGGGCCATAGGCAAGGGGAGGAAAAGATGCAATGAAAACAGGCCTTGTTTTAGAGGGCGGCGCCATGCGCGGGCTGTATACCGCGGGGGTGCTGGATGTACTGATGAAAAACGGCGTTCGGTTTGACGGGATCATGGGGGTTTCGGCCGGGGCGCTGTTCGGCGTGAACTTTCTTTCGGGGCAGGCCGGAAGAGTGATCCGGTATAATAAAAGGTATAACCGGGATATGCGCTATATGGGGCTTTTGCCGCTGTTAAAAACCGGCAATATCGTGGATACCCACTATGCCTACGAGCGTGTGCCCCACGAGCTGGACCCCTTTGATGATGAGGCCTTTCAGCGCTCGGGCGTGCCGTTCTATGCGGTGGTGACCAATCTGCGCACCGGGCAGGCGGAATACAAGCGCATTCACAGCGTGTTTGCGCAGATGGACGTGCTGCGGGCCTCGGGCTCGATGCCGTTTGTGTCGCGCCCGGTAAAGCTGGGGCAGGAGGAATATCTGGACGGCGCGGTGGCCGACAGCATCCCGTATGAGAAAATGCTTTCGATGGGCTACGACAGGCTGCTGGTGGTGCTCACCAAACCGGCAGGCTACCGCAAAAAGCCCATCCCCTCAAAAATGGCGGCAGCCTTTTACGGCAAAAAATGGCCCCGCTTTGCGCTGGCTGTGCGCCGCCGCCACGAAATGTACAACGCCCAGATCGACGCACTGCAGGCACTGGAGCAGCAGGGAAGGGTGCAGGTGCTGCGCCCCTCGCAGGAGGTAAAGATCCGGCGCACTGAAAAAGATCCGGCCCGTATGGAGGAAATGTACCGCCTGGGCGTGCAGGATGCCCAGGCCTTTTTGCAGGGCAATATCCCCCAAGCGGCGCAGACCGGCGTGATAGGCGGGCAAACGGCAGCAGTGCCGCCAAAAACAAAATAAAACCGCCGCCCGGCCTTAAGAAACCAGCGATGTGAAGAAAAAAAGCTGCGGCGCAGATGCAATGAAAAAAGAGAGCCCCCGTTATTACAGAATTTACAAACTGTAATAACGGGGGCTTTTATACGAAACGAATATATGAAACGGGGATTATTTTTTAGGGGCCGTGAGGGCATTGAGCAGCAGCGTGACCAGCACGATCACACCAATGACCAAAAATACGCCCACCATGCCGGTGAGAAGAATGGGCAGCGTGTGCATCCAGGAATCTAAGCGGATCATACAAATACCTCCTTACGATCAGCCCATCATCAGGGTGAGGATCAGGCCGCCGGCGATCACCGAAGCAATCTGGCCCGAAACATTCACGCTGATGGAATACATGAGCAGGAAATTCTGGTTGTCCTCTTTCAGAGCAAGCTGGTTGACCACGCGCCCGCTCATGGGGAAGGCCGAGATACCGGCCGCGCCGATCATGGGGTTGACCTTTTTACCGGCGGGCAGGAACAAATTGAGCAGTTTGGCAAACAGTACGCCGCCGGCGGTGTCCATCACGAAGGCCACAAGGCCCAGTGCCAGGATCAGCAGGGTGTCGGGGCGCACAAACTGATCGGCGGTCATCTGCCCGGCCACGGTAAGGCCCAGCACGATGGTGATCAGGTTGGCCAGCACGGTCTGGGCGGTTTCACTCAGCGAATTCAAAACGCCGCACTCGCGGATCAGGTTGCCGAACATCAAAAAGCCGACCAGAGCCACACTGGTGGGGGCCACGATGCCGGAAATGATGGTGACCACCACCGGGAACAGAATTTTGGTGAGCTTGCTCACATTGCCGGCCTTGTAGGGCATACGGATCAGGCGCTCCTTGCGGGTGGTGCACAGGCGGATGATGGGGGGCTGCACAATGGGCACCAGCGCCATATAGCTGTAGGCAGCCACCATGATGGTGCCCAGATATTTCGAGTGCAGGGTGTTGGCCACAAAAATGGCGGTGGGGCCGTCGGCAGCGCCGATCACGGCGATGGAGGCAGCGTCCGGCAGGTCAAAGAAAAAGCCTGCCAGGAAGAAGGTGAAAAACACGCCGAACTGTGCGGCTGCGCCGAACAGCATCAGCCACGGGCGCTCCAGAAGGGGCCCAAAGTCGATCATGGCGCCGATGCCGATGAACAGCAGCAGGGGGAACAGCTCGTTGCTCATGCCCGCGTGGAACAGAGCGGTGATGGGGCCCTCGGTGCTGCCCTGGGTGATGGCGCCCGAAAGGGGCAGGTTCACCAGAATGGCGCCGAAGCCCATGGGCACCAGAAGCGTGGGCTCCATTTTTTTGACAATGCCAAGATAGATGAGCAGGCCGCCCACGACCCACATGACCAGCATTTGCCATGTGGTGTTTCCCAGATTGGAAAACAGGCCCATGAAGGTGCTGAACAGATCCATAGAAACATTTCTCCTTTTTCTTACACGGTGGATGGTGTGCGGTGAAGCGATCGCAAACAGGCAAAAAAATAAAGACCCTCACCACAGCCGACAAAAAAGCTGTGATAAAAGTCTCAAGATCGTGCGCAGGGCCCCGGGCAGAATGCCGTGATGACGAAGCCGTGCAGCGCGCGGGCAAAGCCGCACACCCTTTACTCCCTTTTATCCTGCAAAGAGTATAGCGCACCCGAAAGGGATTGTCAAGGAGCTTTTGCAAGGGACAGCGGAGTGGAAAATGGGCAAAAATTGTGTTACGATAAAAGAAAATTCGGGAAGGAGAGAGAAACCATGGCTTTGACCATCACCACCTATACGGGCGCGCACTTTGCGCCCACCGAGCCCGCCCCCGAGGGGGTGCGCATTCAGGATGTGGCCCACGCCCTTTCGCTGCTGTGCCGCGGAAACGGCCATGTGAAGCAGTTTTTTTCGGTGGGGCAGCACTGCCTGCACTGCGCAAGAGAGGCCAAAGCCCGGGGCTGGGGAAGCCGGGTGGCGCTTGCGTGCCTTTTGCACGATGCAAGCGAAGCCTATTTAAGCGATGTGCCCCGCCCCTTCAAGGCAAGCCTGCCGGAATACCGTGTGCTGGAAAATCGCTTGCTGGCGGTGATCTATCAAAAATTTCTGGGCAGCCCGCTCACCGCCCGCGAGGCCGCGCTGGTGAAGCAGGTGGACGATGATATGCTGTATTATGATTTAAAGGTGCTGCTGAACGATGCCCCGCAGGGCCCGGCCCCCGTGATGCAGACGGCGTTTTCCTATCAGGTGCTGCCCTTTGCACAGGTGGAGCGGGAATATCTGGAGCTGTTTGAAGCACTGATGAGCGAGGTACACGGGGCGTGAAGCACCCCGCCGCTTTATACTATATATAATAGAAAAGAAAAATTCAGCCCCTGCCGATACACTTTGCTGTATCCGGCAGGGGCTTTTTGGCATATAGGGGCGCTCAGGCTTCGGCGGGCGCAGCGGGGAAGGGGGAAGTTTCCAGCGCGGCAAGGCGGGCGCGCTTTTGCTCCCAGAAGCGGCAGGCCAGCTGCATATATTCCAGCGCCCGGGGGGCACTGTCGATGGGCTGGCGGCCCGAAACCACCAGCGCGGTGGTAAGGGTATCGCTGATGCCGTAGAGGGTGCGGCAATAATCGTACACGCTGCTGAAAAGCGAGAGATACCGCTTTAAAAAGGGCAGGTTTTCGTTGGAGGCATAGGAGAGCAGCAGGCTGCTGCCGCCGGTGTAGTATTCGCTCAGGGAAAACACAAAGGCATCCAATCGGTCGTTGCCGATGCCCTTTTTGGCCAGGTTCAGCCCGCCGGTCTGGGGCATCAGCGAAAGGTTTTCGGGGGAATGAAAATGCCGCTGGCATTCGGAGAGCAGGTGAATGAATTCCCCCTGCTGCTCCATGGGCAGCTCGTGCTGGTAATATTTCAAAAAGTCGATGCGGCTGCGGGAAAGGCCGATGACCCGCTTGGTGCTGAAATTGAAATCGGTATCGCCGCTGACCGTGAGCACCACGCTGCGCCCATCGTGAAAAAGCTCACATTCGGCCGCGGGGCGGCGGGATCTGGCCGCAGAAAGGCTGATCTCACTGCCCAGCAGGCCGTTTTGGCGGTACAGTGCATTGTACAGCTTAAAGGCTTCGGGGCTGGTGTCGTATTCCGGGGCCGGGGCGGATTTTTCGGAGGCTTTGCCCAATAAATTTTCACTCATAGCTGCGCCTTTCTATCGGTGGCACCCGGCCTTGCAGGGGAAAAGGGCCTGCGGGGCAGGGCGCAGTTTTGCCGGATCACGGATGCATAGAGAAGTTTGTAATATTATATCATGAAGTGAAACGAAATGATATAATTTGCCATGTTTTTTCGGTTCCCGGCAATAGCCGGGGAGAAAAACGGCACTGAAATAAGTAGAACGGCCGCACGGCGGCTGTTCTATCATATCTATAAAAAGAAACAAAGCAAACTGCAAAATATTGTGCAGAAAACAGGGAAAACCCTGCCCAAAAGGCAAAAAGCCGTTTGAAAAGGGCACAAAAGCCCGATGGGCGGAAAATATGAACAATTTGTAAAAGCTAAAATATTTTAACTAAAATGATTGACATTCATGCGGAGTCTGTTATACTGTTCACAGCCGAAAAGCTTAAAACTATTTAACTAAAAACATCAAGATAATACAACTTTGGAGGAATACAACCATGACTTTTGAAGAGCTGAAAGAAATCGTACTGAACACCCTGAGCTGCGATGCCGATAAGGTGACCCTGACCGCCGATCTGATGGAGGATCTGGGGGCAGACAGCCTGGACGCTGTGGAGCTGAACATGGCCATTGAGGATGCCTGCGGCGTGCAGATCCCCGACGAAAAGATCGCCGATATGCACACCCTGCAGGATATGCTGGACTATGTGAACGCCAACAAGTAAAATAGGCCGCACCGCACGCAGCGCGCCCCACAGCCCGCCCGTGCATAGGGCAAACACATTGGGCCCCATCGTTTCAAAGGCGCTGCCGCACACTTTTTGCTGTAAAAAGCAAAACACAGGCGGCCATGCCGGAACACCGCAAAACGCCGCCGTCCCAAAAAGCAGGGGCGGCGGCGTTTTCAGAAAGGGGCGCTGACCCCCTGCGCAACAAAGGAGAAGCAAAACATGGATCTGAAAAATCTTTTGCCCCGCGGCATTCGCCCGGAGCCGAAAATAGAAGCCGCCAAGCGCACGATCCCCAAGGCTGTCTGGGAGCAGCCCGAAATGATCACCTGCAAGGCCTGCCAGCGCCGCGCCACCCGCGCCAACTGGAACCGCAGCCTGCAGGTGTGCCCCAACTGCGGCTATCATGCCCCCATTGGCGGCTATTACCGGCTTTCGCTGGTGCTGGATCACGGCAGCTTTTGTGAGTTGGATGCCGATGTGCAAGGCACCGATCCGCTGCAGTTTCCGGATTACGCCCAGAAGGCTGCCGCCCAGACCCGTGCCACCGGCATGAAGGAGGCCGCGGTGACCGCAAAGGGCGCCATTGGCGGTATGCCCGTGGTGGCTGCGGTGCTGGACAGCCAGTTTCTGATGGGCAGCATGGGCACGGCGGTGGGGGAAAAGATCACCCGCGCCGTGGAATATGCCGACCGGG
This sequence comes from Subdoligranulum sp., assembly GCA_004555405.1. Classification (GTDB taxonomy): domain Bacteria; phylum Bacillota; class Clostridia; order Oscillospirales; family Ruminococcaceae; genus SFIE01. The sequence goes on along the minus strand of SFIE01000049.1, from coordinate 20,193 downwards.
AAAAGCTGCCGCTGATCATTTTTTCGGCCAGCGGCGGCGCGCGTATGCAGGAGGGCATTTTCAGCCTGATGCAGATGGCCAAAACCAGCGCCGCCATTGCCGCCTTCGGCGAGCATGGCGGGCTGTATATCAGCGTGCTGACCCACCCCACCACCGGCGGCGTGACCGCCAGCTTTGCCTCGCTGGGGGATATTATGCTGGCCGAGCCCGGCGCGCTGATCGGCTTTGCCGGGCCGCGTGTGATCGAGCAGACCATTGGAGAGAAGCTGCCCGAGGGATTTCAGCGCAGCGAATTTCAGCAGGATCACGGCTTTGTGGACCAGATCGTGCCCCGCAGCGAAATGCGCGATACATTAGAAAAGATCCTGCGCCTGCATGAACGGAAAGGGGAGAATAAAACCGCATGATCAAGGAAGTTTTGAAAATGGTAGAGCAGCTGGAGGCCGAGGAGCAGGCTTTGCAGGGCGATGCCCCCGAGCTTGCGCTGCGCCGCCGCCAGCTGGAGCGTGACCGCCGCGAATTGCTGGAAAGCTGCCACGATCTGCCTGCCGAGGACCGGGTGTATCTGGCGCGCCATCCGCGCCGCCCCAAGATCGATGATTATATTGCCGGGATCTTTACGGATTTCTTTGAGCAGCGGGGCGACCGCCAGTGCCGCGAGGATGCCAGCATTCTGGGGGGCGTGGCCCTGTTTCACGGCCAGCCGGTCACGGTGATCGGCCACCGCAAGGGGCACAATATGCAGGAGAGCATGAAGTATAACTTTGGTATGCCCGGCCCCGAGGGCTATCGCAAGGCGCTGCGGCTGATGGAGCAGGCACAAAAATTCGGCCGCCCCATTATTACCTTTATCGACACCCCGGGGGCATACCCGGGCAAGGAGGCCGAGGAGCGGGGACAGGGCGAGGCCATTGCCCGCAACCTTGCCGAGATGAGCAAGCTGGATGTGCCCGTGATCGCCGTGGTGACCGGCGAGGGCAGCAGCGGCGGTGCGCTGGCGCTGGGCGTGGCCAACCGCGTGCTGATGCTGGAAAACGCCATTTATTCGGTGCTGAGCCCCGAGGGCTTTGCCAGCATTCTGTGGCGCGATGCGGCCCGCAGCCAGGAAGCCTGCCGGGTGATGAAGCTGACGGCGCAGGATCTGAAGGAGGGCGGCGTGATCGAACAGGTGATCGCCGAGCCGGACGGCGGCGCACAGGCTGACCCCGGGGCGCTGTTTGCCCAGGTGGACAAGGCCCTGCAAAAGAACCTGGAAGAGCTTTGCGGCATGAGCGCCGCCCAGCTGCGGGAACAGCGCTATGAAAAATTCCGCCGCATTGGCCGGGGGACGGAGGAGAGCGCATGAATACGCTGCAGCTGCTGAGTTTTGGCGGCGCATTGCCCCAAAACAAGGTGACCAACAACGATTTGGCTAAAATTGTAGAAACAAGCGATGAATGGATCAAAAGCCGCACCGGCATTGCCGAGCGCCGCTTTTGCGCCGAGGGCGAAACGGCTTCGGGGCTGGCCATCCGCGCGGCCGCGCAGGCGCTGGAGCGCAGCGGGCTGCAGGCAGAGGATATGGACTGCTGCCTGTGCGCCACCCTTTCGGGGGAGTGGGCGGCCCCCAGCACGGCCTGCCTGGTGCAGCGGGCGCTGGGGCTGCGGGAAAATATTCCCGTGATGGATGTAAACGCCGCCTGCTCGGGCTTTTTGTACGGCCTTGCGGCGGCCAAGGGCCTTTTGGAGCAAACCGGCGGCAAATATGCGCTGGTGGTGGGCTGCGAGCAGCTTTCACGCCTGTTGGATATGACCGACCGCACCACCTGTATTCTGTTTGGCGACGGTGCGGGGGCGGCGGTGGTTTCGCTGGGAGAGAACGGCCCCTTTGCACTGACGTTGGGCGCGCGGGGCGGCGATGCCATTCGCGTGGAGGGCCCCGGCGTGCAGCCCACGGCCATTCGCATGGACGGGCCTGCGGTATTTCGCTTTGCCGTGGAGGCCATGCCCCGCTGCATTCGCGAGGTGCTGGAAAAAAGCGGCGAAAGCATGGACATGGTGGACTGGTTCGTGTGCCATCAGGCAAACGAGCGCATTATTGATCTGAGCATCAAAAAGCTGGGGGCAGACCCGGCAAAATTTTATAAAAATCTGTCGCACACCGGCAACACCAGCGCAGCCAGCGTGCCGCTGGCGCTGAATGAATTGTGGGAAAGCGGGGCCATGAAACCGGGCCAGACGCTGGTGTGTGTGGGCTTTGGCGCGGGGCTTACCTGGGCGGGCATGCTGCTGCAGTACCGCCCCCTTGCCGCCCAAACGGAGGGAAATGCATGAAACTTTTGAACGAAATTCTGGGCACACGCTACCCCATCATTCAGGGGGGCATGGCCAACATTGCCACCGGCGAATTTGCCGCGGCCTGCTCCAACGGCGGCGCGCTGGGCGTGATCGCCTGCGGCGGGCTGCAAAGCGGCGAGGCGCTGCGCAGGGAGATCGCAGACTGCCGCGCGCGCACCGACAAGCCTTTTGGGGTGAACATTATGCTGATGCACCCGCTGGCCGATGAGTTTGCCCGCATCGCTGCCGAGGAAAAGGTGCCCGTGGTGACCACCGGCGCAGGCAACCCCGGCAAATACCTGCCCGCCTGGAAGGCAGCGGGGATCGTGGTGATCCCGGTGGTGGGCGCAGCCATTCTGGCGGTGCATCTGGCCAAGTGCGGCGTGGATGCCGTGATCGCCGAGGGCACCGAGAGCGGCGGCCATGTGGGCGAAATGGCCACCATGGCGCTGGTGCCGCAGGTGGTGGATGCCGTGGATATTCCGGTGATCGCTGCGGGCGGCATTGCCGACGGCCGCCAGATGGCGGCGGCCTTTGCGCTGGGGGCCTGCGGCGTGCAGGTGGGCACCTGCCTATTGGTGAGCCGGGAATGCCCCATCCATGAAAATTACAAGGCGGCGCTTTTGAAGGCCAAGGACAGCGACACCGTGGTGACCGGCCGGATCACCGGCGCACCTGTGCGCATTTTGAAAAACCGCATGAGCCGGGAATATCTGCGCCGGGAAAAAGAAGGCGCGGATAAAATGGAACTGGAAAAATACACGCTGGGCTCGCTGCGGCGCGCCGTGCAGCAGGGCGACATCCAAACCGGCAGCCTGATGGCCGGGCAGGTGTGCGGAATGCTGCACGAGATCCGCCCTGTGGAGGAAATTCTTGCCGGGCTTTGGAACGGCGGCCAGGAGCGCATGAAAGCGCTGGGGGCGCTGTGCTGATCCGGGGGCGCACCCTGCAGGTGCCCATTTTGCAGGGGGGCATGGGCGTGGGCGTTTCGCTGGGCGGGCTGGCCGGAGCCGTGGCCGCCCAGGGGGCGCTGGGATGCATTTCCACAGCGGATACCGGTTTTCGTGAGCCGGATTTTGAAAAAGATCCAAACGGGGCCAATCTGCGGGCGCTTACCAAGGAAATCGAAAAGGCCAGGCAGATCGCCCGGGGCAAAGGGATGGTGGCCATCAACGCCATGGTGGCCACGGCCCAGTATGCAGATGCCGTGAAAACCGCCATTGCGGCGGGGGTGGACGCTGTGATCTCGGGCGCAGGGCTGCCGCTGGATCTGCCCGGCATTGCGGGCGATGCGGATGTGGCGCTGGCGCCCATTGTTTCGGGCGCCCGGGCGGCGCGCCTGATTTTGACCCGCTGGGCCAAGCATTTTGGCCGCTGCGCCGATTTTGTGGTGGTGGAAGGCTGCGAGGCGGGCGGACATCTGGGCTTTGACGAGCAGGAGCTGCTGAAGGGCCAATGCCCGGGTTTGGAACAGATCCTGCCCGAGGTGCTGGCCGAGGTGAAAAAATTCGAGGAGCAGTTTGGGCATACTATCCCGGTGTTTGTGGCAGGCGGCGTGTATACCGGGCAGGATATGGCCCGCTTTACCAGGCTGGGCGCAGCGGGTGTGCAGATGGCCACCCGGTTTATTCCCACATGGGAATGCGATGCCAGCCAGGCATACAAGGATGTGCTGCTGCAGGCCAAGGCCGAGGATGTGCGCATTATCCACAGCCCGGTGGGAATGCCGGGCCGTGCGCTGGCCACGCCGCTGGTGCAGCGGCTGGAGCAGGGCGGGCGAGTGCCGCCCCGGCGCTGTGCCCGGTGCCTGAAAAGCTGCGACCCCGGCAAGGCGCCCTATTGCATCACCCACGCGCTGATCCGCGCGGTGCAGGGAGATGTGGAAAACGGACTGTTTTTCTGCGGCTCGAATGTGGGCCGACTGGATAAAATGCGCTCAGTGAAAGAGCTGATCGACGAAGTGATGACCGAATGGAGGATGCAGCAATGAAGCTTGCCATTGTATACGCCGGGCAGGGAAGCCAGCACCCCGGCATGGGGCGGGATGTATACGAAGCGTTTCCCGCATTTCGCGAGGCCTTTGATGCGGCCCGCGAGCAGCTGGGGTTTGATCTGCACAAGGTGTGCTTTGAGGACCCCGACGGCGTTTTGAACGAGACCCAGTACACCCAGCCCTGCATGGTGGCCTTTGCCGCCGGTATCACGGCGGTTTTGCAGCAGGCGGGCATTCGGCCGGATTATCTGGCCGGACTGTCGCTGGGAGAGTATTCGGCGCTGCAGGCGGCGGGCGTGTTTGACCCGGCGCAGGCGGTGCTGCTGGCCGAGTGCCGCGGCAAGGCCATGGCCAAGGCGGCCGAGGGCGTGGAGAGCGCCATGATCGCCGTTTTGGGGCTGGGGCGCGAGGCGCTGGCCGAGTGCTGCGAAAAGGCATCGGCCTTGGGCACGGCGCAGATCTGCAATCTGAACTGCCCCGGGCAGATCGTGATCGGCGGCGAGAAAAACGCCGTGCAGGAGGCCGGGCGCCTGGCGCTGCAGGCCGGTGCAAAGCGCTGCCTGCCGCTGAAGGTGAGCGGCCCGTTCCACACCCGTTTGATGGCCCCCGCAGGCGAAGTGCTGCGGCAGCGCTTTCAGACCGAGCATTTCGGAAAAATGCACACGCCGGTGCTGTTCAACTGCCTTGGCCGCGAAAAAACCGGGCAGGAGAGCATCCCGGAGCTTTTGATCCGGCAGGTGCAGAGCAGCGTGTACATGGAGGACACCCTGCGCCGCTTGGGCGAGTTGGGGGTAGACCGTGTGATCGAAGTGGGCCCCGGCAAGGCGCTGACCGGTTTTGTGAAGAAAACCCTGGGCACGGGGGTGCTGTGTACCCCCGTGGAAACGGCAGCCGAGCTGCAGGCCCTGCTGGATGAGTGGAAAGGAGCCGGAGTATGAGCGAACAGATTACGCGTGTGGCCGTGGTGACGGGCGGCAGCCGGGGCATTGGCCGGGCCATTTGCACGGCGCTGGCCGAAAAGGGCTGCTGTGTGGTGGTGAACTGCCGGCACGGGGTGCAGGCCGCCGAGGAAACGGCGGCCCTGTGCCGGGAAAAGGGCGCACAGGCCCTGGTGGTGCAGGCAGATGTTTCTGCGCCCGAGGGGTGTGAAGCGCTGTTCAGCCAGGTGCAGAAGGCCTTTGGCCGGGTGGACATTCTGGTGAACAACGCCGGTGTGACCCGGGACAATCTGATCATGCGCCTTACGGAAGAGGACTACGACAAGGTGCTGAACACCAACCTGAAGGGCGCATTTTTGTGCTGCAAGGCAGCCAGCCGCCTGATGATGCGCCAGCGCTACGGGCGCATTGTGAATCTTTCCAGCGTGGTGGGCCTGCGGGGCAATGCCGGGCAAACGGCCTATGCCGCCAGCAAGGCAGGCGTGATCGGGCTGACCAAAAGCCTGGCCAAAGAGCTGGCCAGCCGCGGGGTAACCGCCAATGCCGTGGCCCCCGGCTATATTACAACGGATATGACGGCGGCCCTGCCCGAGACAGCCCGGGCAGACATGGTGCAGCAGATCCCCGCTGCCCGCCCCGGCCAGCCCCAGGAAGTGGCCCGGGCCGTGGCCTTTTTGGCCGACGAGCAGAGCAGCTATATCACCGGACAGGTGCTGTGCGTGGACGGCGGCATGGCAATGTGAAAAAACAGGAAAGGATTATAAGCTATGAATAAACGCAGAGTGGTGATCACCGGCCTTGGCACGGTAAACCCCATCGGCAACAGTGTGCAGGAAAGCTGGCAGGCAGCCCGCGAGGGCAAGTGCGGCATTGGCCCCATTACCCAGTTTGATGCATCGGAGTTTAAGATCAAGGTGGCAGCCGAGGTGAAGGGCTTTGACGCCGAGGCCGTGTGCGGCAAGGAGAGCCGCCGCATGGCACGCTTTACGCAGCTGGCTGTGGCCGCTGCCAAGGAGGCCCTGACCGACAGCGGCCTGAACGCCGCCGCCGAAGCGCAGCAGATCGGCGTGGTGGTTTCCAGCGGCATCGGCAGCCTGCCCACCATTGAGGAGCAGCACAGCCGCGGGCTGGAAAAAGGCTTTGAGCGGGTGAGCCCCTATTTTGTGCCCATGAGCATTGCCAACATGGCGGCGGCGCAGATCGCCATTCTGTTTGGCTTAAAGGGGATGTGCAGCTGCCCGGTAACGGCCTGCGCAGGCGGCACCAACGCCGTGGGCGATGCGTTTCACCGCATTCGCGACGGATACGAGATCGCCATGGTGTGCGGCGGCGCAGAAAGCTGCGTGAGCCCCTTGGGCATTGGCGGCTTTGCCAGCATGAAGGCGCTTTCGCACGCCGAGGACGCCAATGCGGCCAGCCTGCCCTTTGATGCCCGCCGCGGCGGTTTTGTGCTGGGCGAGGGCAGCGGAATTCTGGTGCTGGAGGAATTGGAGCACGCCAAAAAGCGCGGCGCAAAAATTTATGCCGAGGTGGTGGGCTACGGCGCAAACTGCGATGCCTATCACTTTACCGCACCCGCCCCGGGCGGCGAGGGCGCGATGGGCTGCATGAAGCAGGCTTTGGCCGATGCCGGTGCAGCCCCCCAGCAGGTGGACTATATCAACGCCCACGGCACCGGCACGGCCATGAACGACAAGTGCGAAACGGCTGCCATTCACGGGGTGTTCGGCGAGCATGCCGCCAAGCTGGCGGTTTCCAGCACCAAGAGCATGACCGGCCATTTGCTGGGAGCAGCGGGCGGCGTGGAAGCGCTGTTTACCGCACTGGCCCTGCGTGACCAGTTTGCCCCGCCCACGGTGCATCTGCAGCAGCCGGACCCCGAGTGCGATCTGGACTATGTGCCCGGAGAGGGCCGCCAGATGCCCATGACCTATGCGCTGAGCAACAGCCTTGGCTTTGGCGGACACAACGCATGCCTGCTGATGAAGCGCTGGGAGGGCTGAGCCATGGAAAAACTGACCGTGCGCCAGCAGGCCAACACCCTGCAGGCAAGCGAGATTGCGCAGATTTTGCCCCACCGCTATCCCTTTGCCCTGGTGGACCGCATTCTGGACTATGAGCCCGGGCAATGGGCCATCGGGCGCAAATGCGTGAGCGTGAACGAAAACTTTTTCTGCGGGCATTTTCCGGGCCAGCCCGTGATGCCCGGGGTGCTGATTTTGGAGGCACTGGCGCAGGTGGGCGCGGTGGCGGTGCTGGCCGAGCCGGAAAACAAGGGAAAACTGGCGCTGTTCGGCGGCGTAAAAAATGCGCGCTTTCGCCGTCAGGTAGTGCCGGGCGATGTGCTGGAGCTGCAGTGCCGGCTGGTGCGCCGGGTGGGCCCCGTGGGCATTGGCGAGGCGGTTGCCTTGGTGGACGGCAAGCCTGCGGCACAGGCCGAGCTGACCTTTGCCATTCAGGCCCCGGACCCGCAGAACTGAGCACGAGGCGGCAAAAGCCTGCCGCCCCGCCCCGAAAAAGGCAGCGCTGCCCCCTTTTCTGATGGGAAAAATTGTGGTACAATAGCGAGCGAGGTGCGGCAGCTGCTAAGCCAAAAGCGCAGATAATACTTTGTGTATTATCGAGCATTTTGGCAACGCAGATGCCGTGCCGCAGCCGCCGGAACGCCGCTTATGCCGTAAGGCGGGAATTGTGCGGTGTTGCCATAAGGGGGAATAGCCATGCTGGAAGAGGCATTTGATCTTTTGTATACCAAATTCAAGATCCAGTTTTACAGGCGCATCTTAAACCGATTTGAAAGCCGCGAGGCCACCCTGACCACGGTGGAAACCTTTTGCGTGGAATGTATTCTGGCGCTGGGAGAACCAACCATCGCCGAATTCAGCAATTTTATCGGCATTTCCACCCCCAATGCCGCCTATAAGGTGGCAAGCCTTGTGCGCAAGGGCTATGTGGAAAAAATTCAATCGGAAACCGACCGCCGTGAATATCATTTGCGCCCCACCAAGCGGGCCCACAGCTATTACAATATCAGCCGCGAATACCGCCATTCGGTGATGAAGCGCATTCGAGAGCGCTTTACCCCCGAGGAATGCGCCGAATTTTCGCGTATGCTGGATATCATAGCGCGTGAGCTGATGCCCGAGCTGCAGCTGCCCGCAGAAAAGGCAGCCCAAAAGGCCCGCACGGCAAAGCAGTAAAAACAAAAAACCGCCCCGGAAGCTGAAGCTTTCGGGGCGGTTTGGCTTTTCGACAGATCACAATTTCCACACGCTGCGGGCCGAGGTGGACACCGCGGCGGCACCGGCGTTCATGGCGGAAAGCACATCCTGCTTGGTGCGGATAAGCCCGCCTGCGATCAGCGGGGTTTGGGTTTTCTGGCTGATCTCGGTGATGATGGGCGGCATGATGCCGGGCAGAACCTCGATGAAATCGGGCTGGCACAGGCTTTGCTGGCTGAACAGGGTGTCAAGGGAAAGGCTGTCCAGCACAAAGGCGCGCTGAATGGTGAGCAGGCCCAGCGTGTGCGCATGGCGGATCAGGTTGGGGTGGGTGGAAATGATACCGTCCGGCCCGCAGGCGGCCACCAGCGCATCCACCGCAATGGTGCGGCTGCTGAGCCCCTCGACCAGATCGATATGAACGATGGCGCGCTTGCCCGCCGCATGGATGCGCGCAACGATATCGTGAACATTGAGCAGGGTGGAGGAGAGCAGAAAAATGGTTTCGCGCTCACTTTCCAGCGCGGCAGCCAGGGATTCTTCGTTTTTAACGGCGGCAATGATGGGATCGTCCATCAGGGCATCGGTGAGCGGGTGCATACGGCGGTTCCTCCTTTATAAAATGGCGCGGCGGCAGATGTTCTATGAAAGTATTATAGCATAGGAGGAAAAGGGTTTCCAGTGAAAAACAAAAAAGAGCGCCCGCAAAGCAGTTTTTTGCTTTGCGGGCGCTTTTGCGCGTATGCTTAAGCCGTCGGGCGGGAATTGCGCGGTGCTGCCTTAAAGATCGCGGGTGGCGACAATGTCCGAGCCGGTGCCGCAGATGTCTTTTACGATCACCTGGCCGGTTTTAACGGGGCTGGTGACCACCACGCTGTCCAGTACCTTCATCACATCCATCATCATGCCCTTGGGCACGGGAAGGGTGGTTTTTACGGCGCAGCGGGGGTGCAGGCCGCCCTCGGCACGTACCGTGCTGGTGACGATGCGGGTGGGGTTGGTGAGCTCCTCTTTGCCGTAGGCGATGCCGTTGGGGCAGCCGTTGCCGGTTACCGCATAATCATTCTGTTCGTCCACCTGCAGGTGGCAGCCTTTGGGGCAGCAGATGCAAATTACTTCTTTCATGGTGCGTTAGGCCTCCTCTACAGAAACGGTCAGGGTGTCGCCGGCAGCTTTGTCCAGCAGAACACGGGGCATGGCAATGTGTTCCATTTCACCGGGAGCCATGCGCTCACGCTTGTAGCTGGCCAGAACCTGGTCGCCGCAGGTGACCTTGATGGCGCTTACACCGATGTTGCGGCGCACACGGAAGGAGATGCTGACGGCTTTTTCCACATTTTCCACACGGATGCGCTGGGGCACGGTGTAGCCCACATCGGCGCCGGTTTGCAGGGTGAGCACCTTGCCGGGCTTGGTTTCGCCGTGCTTGACGTAGGCGGCGGCGGATTCACCGGCGCGCTCGCTTTCGGCGGAAACAAAGTCCACCAGATCATGCACCTGCAGCACATTGCCGCAGGCAAACACGCCGGGGATGCTGGTTTCCATGTTTTCGTAAACCACAGCGCCCTTGGTGTGGGGGTCCATCTCGATGCCTGCCTGACGGGTGAGCTCGTTTTCGGGGATCAGGCCCACGCTGAGCAGAATGCAGTCGCAGTCAAACTCCATCTCGGTGCCGGGGATCGGCTTGCGGTCGGGGCCAACCTCGGCCACAATGGCCTTTTCCACGCGGTTTTTGCCCTGAATGTCCACGATGGTGTGCGACAGGTACAGGGGAATATCAAAATCGTTCAGGCACTGCACGATGTTGCGGGTAAGGCCGCCCGAATAGGGCATCACTTCCACGCAGGCCAGCACCTTGGCACCCTCCAGAGTCATGCGGCGGGCCATGATGAGGCCAATGTCACCGCTGCCGAGGATCAGCACGCGCTTGCCCACCAGATAGCCTTCCATGTTGGCATAGCGCTGTGCGGCGCCGGCGGTGTAGATGCCGGCAGGGCGGGTGCCGGGAATGCCGATGGCGCCGCGGGTGCGCTCACGGCAGCCCATGCCCAGAATGATGCTTTTTGCCTGAAGCACCTGATAGCCGCGCTCTTTGCTGACGCAGCACACTTTTTTGTCGGGCGTGACATCCAGAACCATGGTGTCGAGCCATACCTTTACGCCGGTGTCGGCCAGCATGGCCTCAAATTTACCGGCATATTCGGGGCCGGTGAGCTGTTCGTTGAAGCGGTGCAGGCCAAAGCCGTTGTGAATGCACTGGTTCAGAATACCGCCCAGCTCTTTGTCACGCTCAATGATCAGAATATCCCGCAGGCCGGATTCCCAGGCCTTGCAGGCCGCAGCCAGACCGGCGGGGCCGCCGCCGACAATGATCAGATCAATCATGGTTTTTTCCTCCGATCTTCGTTTCCTGCACCAGAACATTGGTGCCTGCTTTATCCTGCAGCACTTCCATGGGGCTGATGCCCAGCTCACGGCTGAGCAGCTCCAGCACGCGGGGGCCGCAGAAGCCGCCCTGGCAGCGGCCCATACCGGCATTGCAGCGGCGCTTTACGCCGTCAATGGTGGTGGCGGGCACTTCGCTGTGGATGGCGTGCAGGATCTCGGCCTCGGTGATGGTTTCGCAGCGGCAGATCACGCGGCCGTATGCGGGGTTTTCGGCAATGAGCAGGGCCTTTTCTTCGGGCGAAAGCTCTTTGAAGCGAATGTGACGGCGGCCGTCTTTATAATTGGTCTTTTCTGCGCCCAGAATATCCTTGGAGGCCAGGATCTTTACGGCCTCGCGGGCAATGGCGGGGGCGCTGGAAAGGCCGGGGCTCTTCATGCCGGCCAGATCGATCAGGCCGGGCACATCGGCGGCTTCCTCGATCACGAAGTCATCCACGTCCACATTGGCGCGCACACCGGCAAAGTTGCGGATGCTCTCGCCAAAATTGATATCGGGAATGCTGCGCTGTGCGGTGGTTTTAACAAACTCAAGGCCCTGGGAGGTGCAGGAGGTGTCGTCACCCTCCACACGAACGGCATCGGGGCCGACGATCAGGTTGCCGTGTACGGTGGGGCTGACCAGAACGCCCTTGCCCAGCTCGTTGGGGCACTGGAAGATCACATGGTTGGCGCGGGCGCCCTCGCTCTTATCCAGCAGGTAATACTCGCCGCGGGTGGGGTGAATGTGGAAGCGGGGAGTGCCCAGCATGGCGTGAATGGCCTCGGCCTTGATGCCGGCGGCGTTGACCACATACCTGGCCTGCACGGTGCCGGTGGCGGTTTCCAGCTCAAAGCCGCCGTCGATCTTTTTCATGCTCTTGACGGCGCTGCTGCGGCGCAGCTCCACGCCGTTGCGCACGGCCACTTCGATCATGGCCAGGGCATATTCCCAGGGGCTCACAATGGCAGCGCTGGGGGCGTAAAGCGCACCCTTTACGGTGTCGATCACATGGGGTTCGATGGCCTTGACTTCGTCGGCCGTGAGCAGCTGGATGTCGGGCACGCCGTTGGCAACGCCGTTTTTATACAGCTTTTCAATGTGAGGCACATCGCTGTCCTGCAAAGCAAGCACCAGGCTGCCGCACTGCTTGTAGGGCACATCCAGCTTTGCGCAGATCTCTTTGGCCATAGCCACACCGGTAACATTCAGTTCGGCCATGCGGGTGCCGGGCTCGGGGTCATATCCGGCATGGAGAATGGCGCTGTTGGCCTTGGTGGTGCAATCGGCGACATCGTTTTCCGCCTCGAGAACTACGGTTTTGGCTTCGTAGTGAGACAGAGCATAGGCGGTTGCGGCGCCGATCACACCGCAGCCAATGATGGCAATATCGTACATCTAATTCCTCCTTCTTCGTAAGGCGGCACCGGGCAGACCATGCGTTTAAGCATAAGACGCGGGATGCCGCCCCCTTGGGCATGGCGCTGCGTTTGCGTTTTGTGCAACAAAAAAAGAGCACAGCAAACACAGCTTAGTGCTGATGTCTGTTTCGCTCTTCCTCTGAAACAATCAACCTATTGAGGATATTATACCCCCGCAGGAAAGAAAAAACAAGACAACAGGCAAAAACCGGTAAACTGCCGATTTTTACAGCCAAGAATCGGCAGTTTGAACATACGGACGGTGACAAAACCCGGGCGCTGTGATTATTTGGAAAAAAACGGACAAGGCCCCCGTTACAGCATATGCGAAAGGATCTCGCGGATATCCCGGTAGGTTTCGGTGGGGTGTACGCCGAACTTTTCAATGTCGGCGGGCACGCCCTCGCCCGAAAGCACAAAGGCGGTGTCGATGCCGGCGTTTACACCGCAGGCAATGTCGGTGTAAATGCGGTCACCCACCAGAACGGTCTCTTCGGGGGTGCAGCCGTATTTTTCCATGCTGAGCAGCGCCATGTCCGGCTCGGGCTTGCCGATGAAGTGGGGCTCTTTGCCGGTGGCCCGGGAAAGCATCTGGCACACGCTGCCGCAGTCCGGCACAGAGCCATAGCTGGTGGGGCACACCCAGTCAGGGTTGGTGGCAATCCAGTCTACGCCGCGGCCCAGCAGAATGCAGGAATCCTCCAGCTTTTGAAAGGTGAGCTCGGTGTCAAAGCCGCTTACCAGAAGGTCGATATCGTCCTCCAGGTGATCCGTGATGGTAAAGCCCGCCTCGGCCAGCTGCTGGCGGAAGGTGCGGGTGCCGGAGGCATAGATTTTGGCGTTTTGTTTGCCGTGGGCGCGCAGATACCAGATGGTGGCATCCACCGAGGTGAGAAAATCCTCTTTGGTGGTGAAGCCGATGCCCATGCCCAGAAGCCGCTGCACATAGGCATCCACGCTGCGTGAGGAATTGTTGGTGACAAACAGATAGCGCCCGCCGCTGGCCTTGACCTGTTTTAAAAAGTCGATGGTGCCGTCAAACAGGTGATCGCCCAGATAAATGGTGCCGTCCATATCCAGCAGGAACAGTTTTTTCTTTTTTAAGTCGATCATAAGCGTTTACACTCCGTAAAAAGAATAAAGGCAACACCGTACAATTCCCGCCTTCGGGAGCAAAAGCCCCTCGCACTCTGCGACCGCTGCCCCTGCTTCGGTTCGCTGTATCCGCCACTGGCGGCGCTCACCTTTGCAGCACAAAGTATTGCCTGCGCTTTTTGCTTAGCAGCTTGCACTTCCCGCTCGCTGCATCGGCATTTAGAATTATGCGGTATTGCCTAATAAAACAAGAGGGACCAGCATCGCTGATCCCTCTTGCATGGGTGCATAGATGAATGATGTTCGGTTACGATCAGGCTGCGCCGTAGATCAGATCCGGCACGCAGGTGATCAGCACCGGGCAGAAGGTAAGGATCATCAAAACGATGAACAACGACAAAATGAACGGCCAGACTTCCTTGAGGAAGTCGCTGATGGGGCACTTGGTGATGCCGCAGGTGGTGAACATCATGGAACCGAAGGGAGGCGTGATGCCGCCGATCATAATATTCACGATGGCAACCAGACCAAAGTGATAGTCGTTGATGCCCAGCGTGCGCGCCACAGGCAGCAGCAGCGGGGTGATGATCATCAGGGCAGCGCCGCCTTCCAGGAACATACCCATGACCAGCAGCACAAAGTTGCACAGCATCAGGAATACATACTTGTTGGCGGTGAAGCCCAGAATGGCCGAGGCCACGATCTTGGGCAGGTTGATCCAGCTCATGTAGTTGCCGAAGGTGTTGGCGGCAACCATGATCAGAACCACGCTGGAGGTGCCGGAGATGCTGTCCAGCAAAATGGGGATCAGGTGCTCTTTCAGCGACAGCTTTTTGTACACGAACTTACCGATGACAAAGCAGTACAGCACGGCGAAGGCACCGCCCTCGGAGGGGGTGAACATGCCGAAGCGGATACCCAGAATGATGCCAAGGGGGAAGAACAGGCCCCAGAACGAGGTGATGGCCTGCTTGAGCAGCTCCATCGGGCGGGGGAATTTGTCGCGGCTGGTGGGGTAGTTGCGCTTTTTGGCAATGATGGCCACCGTGATCATCATGGAAACAGCCATCATAATGCCTGGCACATAACCGGCGGCGAACACACGGCCCAGAGAAGCCTGTGCGATCAGGCAGAACACGATCAGGTTGACTCCGGGAGGGATAACGGGGGTAGCAGCCGAGGAGGCAGCGGTGATGGCAGCGCTGAATGCCTTGGAGTAACCGCGCTTTTCCATTTCGGGAACCAGCATTTTGGACTGCATGGCGCAGTCAGCGTTGGCAGAGCCGGAGCAGCCGCCCATCAGCATGCTGAGCAGCACGTTCACCTGTGCCAGACCGCCCCGCATGTGGCCGGTAAGGCACTCGGCAAAGTCCATCATCTTATCGCTGATGCCGCCGTAGTTCATAACCGAACCGGACATGATAAAGAACGGGATGGCCAGCATGGAGAAGGACTGCGTGGAGTTCATCACCTTTTGCAGGATCAGCCAGGCCTCGCTGGTGCTGTCTACAAAGAAGAAGAAATAGAAGGTTGCGCCAAACAGTGAATATACGATGGGCAAACCCAGAAAATACAAAATAAATACCAGCAGGATGGGGGTGATAGCAGCAAAAGAAAGCGTCATTCTTTGTTACCCCCTTCTGTGGATTTTTTGGCACCGATGTGGAACACATCACGGCAGATAAAGTAAATGGAATACAGTGTGGAAAGGCCGAAACCAATGGGAACGGCGATGCCCGTCCACCATTTGGGCAGGCGGAGAAGCTCAGTGAGCACAATCTTGACCTTGCCGCTGTTGGAGAAGATCAGGTGATAGACATACTGGCTGCTGATGACCGTCAGCATGATCAGGATGATCAGCTCAACAAACTGCATTACGACCTGGACGATGCGCTGTGCTTTGCCGTGGATCATGTTGACCACGATATCCACACCCAGATGTGCGTGCTTGCGGTGCGCATAGGCGCTGCCGATAAACACGGTCCACACGAACAGGCTGGTAACGATCTCCTCGCACCACTGCAGGGGGTGGTTGGCAAAATAGCGCATGATCACGTTGGCGTTGACCAGAACCACACAGATGGAAAGGGTAACGCCGGTGATGAAGGCATCCAGATTGGTCACGATCGATTTGAGGGTGATTTTATGTTTCATACTCTTTTTCCAATCCGAATTTCAGAATGCAAGATGGGGCTGCTTTTCGCAGAAAGCCGCGAGAAACAGAGCGGGTAAAGGGGCTTGAAAGGGGCTGCCCGGCCTTGCGGGCAACCCCCGGTTTCAAGCAAATGATTCAGGGCGATACTGCATCATTCTAAGTGCCGATACGGCGAGCGAAGTGCGGCAGATGCTAAGCTAAAAGCACAGATAATACTGAGTGTATGATCGAGCATTTTGGCAACACAGATGCCGCGCCGCAGCCGCCGGAGCGGTGCTTAAGCCGTAAGGCGAGAATTGTGCGGGATTGCCTTAGTTTGTTGTGAAAAAGGATCAGGCCTTGCTGGCGCGGTAATCCTTGATCAGAGTGACCAGCTCCTGATGCAGGTCGGGGTTGACGCCCTCGTATTCTTCCACGATCCAGTCGTAAACGGGTGCGCAAGCCTCGGTGAAGGCATCCAGGTCAACTTCGTTCCAGGTAACGCCGTTTTCAGCGAGCATTGCCTTCTGGTTGGCTTCGTCCTCAGCGCAGGAGGTCTGCTCCCACTTGCCGCACTCAACAGCAGCTTCGTCCAGAATGGTACGGTACTTCTCGGGGATGGACTGGTAAACGTCCTCGCCCATGAACAGCCAACGGGTAGCGATGAGGTGGTTGGTCAGAGCGACCTTCTTGACCAGCTCGTAGGGAGCGCCGGCACCGGCCAGAGTGGAGGTGGAGCCTTCAAAGCCTTCCACAACACCTGCGCTGATAGCGGACAGGCACTCGGTGAAGCTCATGGGAGTAGCGATAGCGCCCATGGCTTCCAGAGTCTTGGTGTACAGAGCGCTGGAGGTAGCGCGCAGCTTAACGCCATTCAGGTCAGCGGGCTTGGTGATGTCGCGGTTGGTGACCAGGCTGCGGAAACCGAAGGAGTAGTGGGTATCCAGAATGTGGATGTTCTCCTCGGCCAGGCGTGCCTTAATGTCCTGCACGGGCTCGGAATCCATCAGGTAGTTGTACTCGTCATCGGTGCTGTACAGCATGGGGCCAACCAGAACGGCGCAGTCGCCAACATAGTCGGCAAACAGGTCGGGCTGCTCCAGGCCGATCCAGTTGGAACCGTGGACTGCCTGGGTAACAGAGTCGCCGTAGCAGTCCAGCTCGTTCTGGCCGTAGTAAGTAACGGTGATGTGGCCCTCAGAGCGCTCGTTCACCATCTCAGCGAACTTTTCGCTGGCCTTGTAGTTCCATTCAGTGGGCTGGAACACGTTGGAGAACTTCAGATCGATGTGGAAATCGTCTTCGTCTGCTGCCGATGCTGCGGGAGTAGAGCCTGCAGGGGCTGCAGAGCTGGCAGCGGAGCCGCCGCAAGCGGTGAGGCTGAGTGCCATAGAGGATGCCAACAAGAGTGCAAGTGCTTTTCTCATGTGTAATCGTCTCCTTCTGACTTTTCATAAATGTTTGCGAATTGCCATTGCTAAAATGACTCGTTGCTCAAAATGAACAAGAAAACGGGTCCTTTTGATTGGATTGTAGTATGATTTGACGGGTATGTCAAGAAAAATTTACAGTAATTTTAAAATCGGCATACATTTTTTACACATTTTGCCGGATGGCGCAGGGGCGAAAAGGGTGGAAGCAAGGCCGAATTTTGCATTTTTTTGGAAAAGTTTTTTGCAGGCGAAAATTTTTTTGCCCAAGGGGGCTGTATTGCATTCCGGCCATGGTTCGGTTAGAATGGTTTTGCCGGGATTTTCCGGGCTTCTATTTATACCTTAATTATAAATAAAAGATAGTCAAAAAAATAACAGGTTGGCCGCGGCGATCTGCCCGGCCCGAAGCAGGAGGGGCTTTAATGGCAAGAAAACCCGTATTCACCGTTCGTATGCAGCACACCGAGGAAACGCTCACATCGCTGGCGCGTATGCAGTATGCACTGTTTTGCGGCGCAAACCGTGCGGCGCGCACCGTGATCAGTCTGGCGCTGCTGCTTTTGGGCATTCGTTATATGGACCAGTGGTGGGGAATGCTGGTGATCGCCTACGGCGGGTATTTGCTGGTGAGCGCCCGGCAGGCCGCCACACGCCCCGCGCGCAAGATGATCGAGCAGATGAAAAACGGCGGCGTGAAGCTGCCGGCCTCCACCTATTCGTTTTACCGCGCGGGCATGGCCGTTACGCCGCTGGACCCGGAGCATCCTGCCGAGGCGCCGATCTACGATGTGGACGAGGGCGAGGATTACGGCAGCAGGATCCGGGGCGTGCCGCTGGGGGAGAACGACCAGTTTTTGCCCTACAGCAAGGTGTATCGCCTGGGGGAGGACGGAAAGTATTTTTATATCTTCCGTGACCAGTACGGCGGATTTGTGGTGCCGAGAGAGGCGCTGGGCAGCCGCGACAGGGAATTCCGCGATTTCATTGAGCAGCACTGTGACCAGACCTTCCGCAGCGGCTCCAGCCCGCTGCTGCGCGTGATGGCGGCTTCGCGCCTTTGGAATATGCGCAAAAAACGCCTGTGACAGCGGGATGCGGAAAATATGGCAGCAGCCTATTGGCTACTTCAACAAACAAAAATCCATTTTCTTGTGCGAATCGGATAAAAACCGGGAATCGCTTGATTTTTTGTCGGCAATGGGATAAGCTAAAGAAAATCGGATCATGTTTGTGAGAGTATGAGTAAAACAAACAGGACCTCCACCAAGGGGGTTTTGTTTGTTTTTTTGTTTTTACAGGGCTTGTACGGAAAATGCCCCGGGAAGGTGTGCCGTTATGCTGCAGTGTCTGGCTTATCTGCGCGAACTGAATATGGCCTCGATCATGGTGCGGCTGCTGTGCGCCATGGCCTTTGGGGGCGCAGTGGGCATCGAACGGGGCCGCAAGCGCCGCCCGGCCGGGTTTCGCACCTATATGCTGGTGTGCCTGGGCGCGGCGCTCACCATGCTGCTGAGCCAGTACATGGTGTATATGCAAACCGGCCCGTGGGCGATGCAGATCCATGACCTTGGGCTGAAAAACGATGTTTCCCGATTTGGCGCGCAGGTGGTCAACGGCATTGGCTTTCTGGGCGCGGGCACGATTCTGGTCACCGGGCATCAGGAGGTGAAAGGCCTTACTACGGCGGCGGGCCTGTGGGCAAGCGCCTGCGCGGGCCTTGCCATCGGTGCGGGCTTTTACGAGGGCACAGTGATGTGCTTTGCACTGGTGTTTATCTGCATTCACATATTTCCGGTGTTTGTGGAGCGCCTGCTGGCCCATACGCGCAACATGAATATCTATGTGGAGCTGGAATCCATCAACAACATCGGCGCGCTGACCCATTTGCTGCACGAACAGGAAATTCAAATTTACGATGTGGAGCCGGACACAGGCTCGGCAAAAAGTATGCGGCTGCCCAACGCCACCATTTCACTGCGGCTGCCCAAGGGCATGGCTCACGAGATCGTGCTTTCCGGCATTGCCAAGCTGGACTGCATTGTTTCGGTGGATGAAATCTGACAGCCCGGGAGGGAAAGTCCGGAGGATTCCGGAAAAGGAGAGGAGTTTGGACCCATGCTGCATTTTCTGGATCCCTTTCGGGATTTTACGCTGGCCTCGGTGGCGCTGCGTATGCTGCTTACGGTGCTGTGCGGCGGCCTGATCGGCATCGAGCGCGCCTTTAAGCGCCGCAGTGCCGGATTTCGCACACATATTCTGATCTGCCTCGGCGCAGCCATGACCACCATGACCAGCCTGTATCTGGTGCTGGTGATGCACTATTATACGGATCTGGCCCGTTTGGGCGCGCAGGTGATCGCGGGCATCGGCTTTATCGGTGCGGGCACGATCATTGTGACCAGGCGCCACCGGGTGAAAGGGCTTACCACGGCGGCGGGCCTGTGGCTGACGGCCATCATTGGCCTGTGCTGCGGCGCGGGCTTTTACGAGGGGGCCATTACGGCCACGCTGCTGGATCTGATCGCGGAGCTTTGGTTTTCCAAGCTGGAGTATCGGATGCTGGCGGATTCGAGAGAGATCACGCTGTATGTGGGCTATCAGGCAAAGGAAAGCCTGGATGCCCTGGTGCGCTATTTCCAGACCGTGAATGTGCGCATTACGGATATGGAAATCACCCGAAACAATGACGAACAAAAAAAACCCTGCGTGGTGCTGACCCTGCAGATGAACCCCACCGTGAGCCTGGACGGCGTGATCCGGGGAATCTATCACCTGCCGGGGATCAGCTCGGTGGAGGAGCTGTAAAAAAGCTGCGGGCTTTGGAAATGCAAAACCGGGTCGGCGGCACTTGATAAAGGACATTTTTTCATTATTGATTATCTCTATCTCTGCAAAAGAGGGCGCACTGGCTTGGTGCGCCCTTTTTTGCGCCGAGGAGGGGAGTTTTCTTTATATTATATAAGGTATTATATATATAATAAGCGCAGGGGGCGCAGAAAGGCTGTTTTGCAGGAATTTTGCAAAAACTTGAAAAAAGTTTGAAAAAGTAGTTGACAAAAGGCGATGGGAGTAGTATTATAAGCAAGCTGTCGCACGACAGCGACCAGCCGAAAGGCTGGAAGGGCTGCTTTCACTTGAAAGGCTGCTAAAAAATAATTCAAAAAGTGCTTGACAAACGAAGCACAGCGAGTTATAATAAGCAAGCTGCTTTGAGAGA
>SFIE01000048.1 GCA_004555405.1 Subdoligranulum sp. | reverse complement strand
AGTAGGCATATCCAATTACCTCCTTCGGTGGTACTGTTTCTTACTATTATTATACGCTATTTCTCGTCAAAAATCAACCATTTGTTGTGACAGAGCCTTACGGAAAAACCCGGTGCTGCATGACTGCAGCACCGGGCTTTGCAAAAAATTATTCTGTTACCAAAGGCCTACCACTTCGTTGTACAGGCCCTCATAGCTCTTGGCCGAAACGCTCCAGCTGAAGTCATGCTCCATGGCGCGCTTTACCAGCACAGGCCAGCCTTCCTTGTTCCAGTAGCCTTCCTTGGCACGCCAGCAGGCCTGGAACAGATCGTGGGCATTATAGCTTCCAAAAGTAAAGCCATTGCCCTTACCGTCGCCGGAATCCTGAATGGAATCGCGCAGGCCGCCGGTTTCACGCACCACGGGAATGGTGCCGTAGCGGCAGGCCACCATCTGCGCCAGGCCGCAGGGCTCACTCTTGCTGGGCATCAGGAAAATATCTGCGCCGGCATAGATCTGCTGTGCCAGCTGGCTGTTAAAGCCGATAAATACTCCCACACGGCCGGGATGGCGGGCAGCCAGCTCGGAGAAGAAGGATTCGTACTGGTATTCACCGGTGCCCAGGATTACAAGCTCAATGCCCTCCTGCAGCAGGCCCTCGGCAATGCATTTCACCAGATCCAGGCCCTTGTGCCCTACCAGACGGGTGACCATAGCCATCACGGGGCTGCCGTCCTGATTCAAATTAAAGCGCTCCTGCAGGGCCTTTTTGCAGATAGCCTTGCCCTTTTTAAAGGTTTTGGAGTCATAGTTGGCGGCAATGATCTTATCCGTTGCAGGGTCGTTCACCACAGTGTCGATGCCGTTCAGAATGCCGCACAGCTTATACTGCTTCTGGCGCAGCAGGCCGTCCAGCCCATGTGCAAACCACGGGTCCAGAATTTCCTGGGCATAGGTGGGGCTCACAGTGGTGATCTTGTCGGCGGCCTCGATGGCGCCCTTCATAAAGTTGGCGCAGCCGTCAAATTCCAGAATATGGGCATCGCGGTTTCCAATGCCGCAGGTATCCTCCAGAATATCCATGCCATATTTGCCCTGATAGGCAATGTTGTGGATCGTGAATACGGTTTTGATCTTATTGAACTTATCCAGATGGCGATAATACAGGTTCAGGTATACCGGGGTGAGTGCGGTTTGCCAGTCGTTGCAGTTGATGATATCGGGCGTAAAGTCCATATAGAACATCATTTCCAGCACAGCGCGCGAGAAAAACGCAAAGCGCTCGCCGTCATCATAAAAGCCATACAGGCCGCTGCGCTTAAAATAATATTCATTATCCAGGAAATAATAGGTAACGCCATCTTTTTCTGCGGTAAACAGGCCGCAGTACTGGCTGCGCCAGCCCACAGGCACGCTGAAGTTTGTAACATAGGTCAGCTCGTCGCGGAATTTCAAATCGCCGTACAGCGGCATCACCACGCGGCAGTCGACCCCATCTTTCACCAAAGCTTTGGGCAGCGAACCGGCCACATCGGCCAAACCGCCGGACTTGGCAAAGGGAGCGGCCTCGCTGGCTGCATACAAAACCTTCATATAGTTTCCTCCTTATGCTTTTTGAAAAAGGGCGGGAGTTTTTGCGCTCCCGCCCTCCACACGAATGGCCGCCGGGGAGAATGGCAGCCGGGTTGGTGGCGTATTACACGGTGTGCGCCTCGGCCACATACACAGGGAAGGTATCGCTGCCGCTCAGCTTTTTGCCTGCAGAGATCAGCACATCCTTATCGGTTACCAGATACTCCACATTGGCGTTCACTTCCACCACGGTATCCTGCATCAGCACGCAGTTGCGCACCACAGCGCCCTTTTCCACGTGTACGCCGCGGAACAGAATGCTGTTTTCCACCGTGCCCTGAATAATGCAGCCATCGGCGATCATAGAATTGCTCACCTTGGCCCCCTCCACATAGCGGGTGGGGTTGTCATCGCGGGTTTTGGTGTAGATGGGGCGATTTTTATCGAACAGCTGGTCAATGTTATCGTCCTGCAAAAGGCGCATATTTTCATCAAAGAAGCTCTTGAGGTCTGCAATGCGGGCCACATAGCCATCGTAACGATAGCCGCGCACATTCAGAATGTGCAGATTCGGCGCCAGCATTTCACGCTCAAAGAAGCGCTGGCCGCGCACGCTGGATTCCTTGATCATGCTGATCAGGCGCTCGCGCTCCATCATGTAAATGTTCATGCACAGGTTCTGCTTGCCCGTGCGGTAGTCATTGTTCAGAATTTCGGTCACACGGCCGGTTTCGTCCATGTTCAGCGTATAGTTGCCGTTTTTCGCGCCGTCCGGAATATCAGCCACCTGATATACCGCCGTTACATCCGCGCCGCTTTCTATATGCTCATGGATCAGAGCCTTAAAGTCCATATTCAGGGCCTGGAAGCAGTCCGTCATAAGCACATATTTTTCCTTCTGCGCCTCCAAAAAGCGCAGGATCGAAGCCAGAGCCTCCATACGGCCTGCATAAATTTTGGTGACCGTGCGCTCGGCAAAGGGCGGCACAATGTTCAGGCCGCCGTGCTTACGGGCAAGGTCCCACTCACGGCCGGAGCCCAGATGCTCCATCAACGAATGGTAGTTTTTGCGGGTAAGCAGCGAAATATTGCCAATTCCGGCATTGGTCATGCTGGAAAGCATAAAGTCGATCAGGCGGTAGCGGCCTGCAAACGGAATGGCTGCCATGGCGCGCTCGGCCACCAGCTGAGGCACCAGATTATCATAGGTATTCGGGAAAATGATGCCCATCACGCTGGCATCCTTGTGTGTGGTCAGCATACTTCCTCACCCTCCTTTACATCGTCATACACTTTAGCACCGGCCTTTACGGTTGCGCTGCAGCCGATCGTTACACCGGCGGCGGTGTGGGCAATTTCGCCCTCGGCTGCACCCACAGCTGCGTTTTCTTCCACCACGCAGTTGTCCGCAATGATGCAGCGCTGCACCACAGCGCCCGATTTGATCACAGTGCCCGACATGATCACGGCATCCAGCACCACAGCGCCTTCCTCGACCACAACGCCTGCCGACAGCACCGAATGCTTTACCGTGCCGTTGATTTTGCAGCCGTTGGTGATGAGCGAGTTGTCAATGCAGGATTTTTTGCCTGCCATATGAGCGGGCAGGCCGGGGTTGCGGGAGTAAATGGTCCAGTTTTCATCAAACAGGTTCATGCCGGAATGCTCGGGGTCCAGCACTTCCATGTTGGCCTCCCACAGCGAGCTGATGGTGCCCACATCCTTCCAGTAGCCGTCAAAGCGATAGGCGTACATACGGCGCTTATCACGCAGCAGGTTGGGGATAATGTTGTTGCCAAAGTCGTTTTCGCTGTTGGGGTCAGCTTCGTCTTCCTCAAGATATTTTTTCAGAATATCCCAGTTGAAAATGTAAATGCCCATCGAGGCCAGATTGCTCTTAGGATTTTTGGGCTTTTCCTGGAACTCGGTGATGGCATCGGTATCGTCGGTAACCATCAGGCCAAAGCGCGAGGCTTCTTCCCAGGGAACCTCCATAACGGCCACGCTGAACTCAGCATTTTTCTCTTTATGGAACTGCAGAAAGTCTGCATAGTCCTGCTTGCAGATCTGGTCACCCGAAAGAATGATGACATACTCGGGCTTATAGCGCTCGATAAAGGCAATGTTCTGGTAAATGGCGTTGGCCGTGCCCTTATACCAGTCGCTGCCGTTGGCCTTTTGATAAGGCGGCAGCACATGTACACCGCCGTACAAACGGTCAAGGTCCCACGGTTGGCCGTTGCCGATATACTCGTTCAGCTGCAGCGGCTGATACTGGGTGCAGATGCCCACGGTATCAATGTTGGAATTCACACAGTTAGAAATGGGAAAATCGATGATTCGATACTTTCCACCAAACGAAACTGCAGGCTTAGCAGTTTTTTGGGTCAGCGCATACAGGCGCGACCCCTGGCCGCCGGCCAGGATCATTGCTACCATTTCTTTTGACATGATGATATCTCCCCTTATCTTTCTTCGGCGCGGCATACAAACCGGCCCCCCGGCCGGTACCCTATACCGCCCTATCTCAAAGGCGGGGCTGCTGCACAGTGCGCTGCAGCCATCGACCTTTCAGCAAAATTTCTGCGTGATCCTTCGAAAGAGGCAGCCGGGCCGCCCGCACCAAAGGATCGTGTTGAACGCCATTTTTTATTTTTCGGTGGCATCTCCGGCTGCTTTTTTCACCGCGCGCTTTTTGGGCGCTGCCTTGGCTGCCGGCTCTTTTTTGGCAGCGGAAGCCTTTGTTTTGGCGGGTGCGGTTTTGGTTTTGGCGGCAGCGGCCTTTGCCTTGGGGACTGCTGTCTTTTTGGGTGCAGCCGCCTTTTTGGGTGCCGGAACCGAGAAGTACAATGTGCTCAGCGGGGGCAGCGTGATGTGAATGCTCTGCTCAAAGCCGTGCATTTCGCCTTTTTTGCTGCGCACGGTTTTGTTGTGGAAGCCTGTGCCGCCGTATTTTTCCTCATCGCTTGTGAAAATTTCTTTATACGAGCCTGCTGCGGGCACGCCCAGCGCATAGTTTACACGCTCGACCGGGTTGAAATTGCACACCACCAGCACCGCTTCGCCCTTTTTGTCCTTTCGCAGGAAAGCCACCACGCTCTGGGCATTGTCATCCGGAACGACCCACTGGAAGCCCTCCCAGGTGAAGTCTTCTTCCCAGAACTGCGGATGCTCCAGATAGAAGTGGTTGAGATCGCGCACATAAGCCTGCGTTTGCTTGTGGGCATCATAGTCCAGCAGCAGCCAATCCAGCTGCTGTTTTTCGTTCCACTCGATAAACTGTGCAAACTCACAGCCCATAAACAGCAGCTTTTTGCCGGGATGTGCCATCATATAACCAAAGAAGGTGCGCAGGTTTGCAAACTTATCGGCATATTCGCCGGGCATTTTGTTTATAAGGCTTCCCTTGCCATGCACTACTTCATCGTGGCTGATGGGCAGCACAAAGTTTTCGCTGAAAGCATAGAAGAAGCTGAAGGTCACCTTATTGTGGTTGCCTGCGCGGAACAGCGGGTCGGTTTGCATATAGCTGAGCATATCGTTCATCCAGCCCATGTTCCATTTAAAGTTAAAGCCAAGGCCGCCGTCAGCCGCAGGCTTGCTTACCAGCGGGAATGCTGTGGATTCCTCGGCGATCATCATTTTGTGGGGATGACGCCCCAGAATGGCGGTGTTCAGCTTGCGCAAAAAGGCAATGGCTTCCAGATTTTCATTGCCGCCGTTGGCGTTTTGCTCCCACTCGCCGTCCTTGCGGTTATAGTCCAGATACAGCATACTGGCCACTGCATCCACGCGCAGGCCGTCGATATGGTACTGCTCCAGCCAGAACAGGGCGCTGGAGATCAGGAAGGACTGCACTTCGGTCATGCCGAAGTTGAACACCATGGTGCCCCATTCCTTATGCTCGCCGCGCCGGGGGTTGGGGTCTTCATAGCAGGGCAGGCCGTCAAAGTTATACAGGCCATAGCCGTCCTTGGGGAAGTGTGCAGGCACCCAGTCCATGATCACGCCGATGCCTGCCTGATGCAGCTTGTCTACAAAGGCCATGAAATCCTTGGGTGTGCCGTAGCGGCTGGTGGGGGCGAAATAGCCCGTTACCTGATAGCCCCAGCTGCCGTCAAACGGATACTCGGTGATGGGCAAAAGCTCCACATGGGTGTAGCCCATATCCTTTATGTAAGGGATCAGTTCATCGGCCAGCTCGGCATAATTGTAGGGCACGCCGCCCTCTTTGGTGCGCCAGCTGCCAGCGTGCATTTCGTAGATATTCAAAGGCGCGTTGATCACATCGGCCTTTTTCTGTGCCTTTTCCCACTCGGCATCGCCCCACTGATAACCCTGAATGTCATACACCTTGCTGGCGTTGGAGGGGCGTGTTTCGGTATGGAATGCATAGGGATCGGCCTTGAACTGCAGATCATCCGAAGGGGTGGTAACACAGTATTTATACACATCATACTGCTGAATGCCCTCGATAAAGGCTTCCCAAATGCCATCGCTCACAGTATACATAGGGTGGCTGCCGGGAATCCAGCTGTTAAAGTCGCCCACTACGCTTACCGCCTTGGCATGGGGTGCCCACACGCGGAACACCACGCCCTGCTTTGTGCCGCGGGTTTCCGGATGTGCGCCAAAATAGCGGTATGCTTCAAAATTATTCCCTTCATGGAAAAGATATACCGGGAATTGTGCGTTTTTATCTAACTTTTTCACAGCGTTTCCTCCCCTGAAAGCCTTTTGCGATGCGCGGGAAAATCCGCGGCAAAGGCATCGCTATTTACTATACTTCTATATTACTCGGCTTGGTTCATTTTTTCAAGTAATTTGTGGTATTATTTGACAAAAAAGACTTTTCTGAGAAAATGCTTTTGTAAAATTTGCACATGATTTTCCTATATTCTTTGTGGATTCATGCAGATTGGTGATAAAATTCCATAAAACCGGGGCTTTTGCTGCATGAACCCCCGCACGCACTTGCCGCACACAAGACAGCAAAAAAGCGCCGGCCGCACCCGGGTTCCCGGGCACAGCCAGCGCCTTGTATCAGTATGATCAGATGGGATCACAAAAATCAATCTGTATGGACTTTTACTGCTCGCGGAAGGTAAGCGTGTCATCCTCGTTAAAATGATCTACGATTGCCAGACTGGCCACCTTGTAGCCTTGCTCGCGCAGCTCACGGCCGCCGTTCTGGAAGCCCTTTTCAATGCAGATGCCAATGCCTGCCACCTTGCATCCGGCCTGACCGCAAATATCCAGAAGGCCCTTCATTGCCTTGCCGGAAGCGAGAAAATCATCAATGACCAGCACATTGTCCTGAGGGCCAAGGAATTTTTGCGAAAGCGTGACATTAAAGTCTTTGCCATAGGTGTAGGAATGCACCACCGAGGTGTAGAGGCTGCCGTCCAGATTTTTGCTTTTGGCCTTTTTGGCAAACACCACCGGCACATTGCCGAAATACTGTGCCGCAATGCTGGCAATGGCAATGCCGCTGGCCTCGATGGTCAAGATCTTATTGATGCCTGCATCCGCAAAAATACGGGCAAATTCCTTGCCGATCTCCTGCATAAGGCCAATATCCAGCTGGTGATTCAAAAAGGCGTCCACCTTTAAAATGCTGCCCTCGCGAATCTGGCCGTCTTTCAGAATACGCTCTTCCAAAAGCTTCATAATGCTCTGGCTCCTCCCGGTAGTTGTTTGGTTTTATTTTATACATTATGCCAAACTTTGCGCTGTTTTGCAACCGTTTTATGCGGCTTTCCTGTTCCAAATGCACAAAATATGCCGTTTTACAGCCATGTTTTCGGTTTTGCATATCCTAAATGTATTTGCTGTTTATTTTTTATGCATTCTGTCACAAATGCAATTATTCTTGTATTTTTGTCCGCATTATGTTACTTTATATTTACAGAAAAGTTTAGATAGGAGGTTTCATGTATGTGGACTTGCTCTTTATTAAAGGAAAACGCCAGAAAAGCCCTTGCAGGCAAATGGCTGGCCGGTGTAGCAGCCTGCCTGATCATCAATCTTGTGTATTTTTTCAGTAATGATGCCAGCGCTGTCGTCTCGTATATCGCTACCTATGTATTCGGCAGCAGCCGCCCCTTGGGCTTGTTCGGTATTCTTTCCGTTTTGCTTACGGTGTTTGTGATTCCGGTGCTCAGCATTGGTGTGGCGCGTTATTTTATGGAAAATCGGCAAGGCAAGCCGCCTGTAGGCAGCATTTTTTCGGTTTTCAGCGACGGCTTCGGCAATATGGTGCTGGTGAGCTTTTTGGTCAATCTGAAGGTCATGCTTGGCTATTGTTTGCTGATCGTTCCCGGCGTTATCTGGGAATATCGCTACGCCATGGTGCCGTATCTGCTGGCTGAAAATCCTTCCATGAGCTGTTCGCGCGCCATGGAGCTGAGCCGCGGCATGATGCACGGCGAGAAATTCAACTTTTTTGTGCTGGAGCTTTCGTTTATCGGCTGGTGGATCTTGACGCTCTTTACTTTTGGCATCGGCGCACTGTTCCTGCGGCCCTACGTTGAGGCCACACAGGCAGAATTTTATGCTGCCATGCGCGCCAAGGCATTTTCCATGGGCATCACCGATCAAAACGAGTTGGCAGGTTTTTTCACCTACGAAGCATAAGGTTTTGCGAAGCGGTGCGGTTTTTGGATGGCCGCACCGCTTTTTTATAATTTTTTCAGATTTTTTTGAAAAAAGCATTGACATTTTACGCAAAAAGCAGTACTATATACAAGCGCCTTACGGGAAGCACTTGTGGACAGATGGCTGAGCTGGTCTAAGGCGCACGACTGGAAATCGTGTAGACCCCATAAAGGTCTCGAGGGTTCGAATCCCTCTCTGTCCGCCAGAACAAAACCGCGATACAGCTTGAAAAAGCTTTGTATCGCGGTTTTTCTTATATGTAAATCAAGTGCAAAACATTGCAAAACAGTGTCGTAAAAGTATCGTAAGCAGCCGCTGCTGCGGGCCCGAGCCGTTTTACGGCTTTGCCTATCACAAAAAAGCCCCTGACTCACCGTTTTTTGGTTCGTCAGAGGCTTTTTTTCGTAGCGATCAGCCGCCCAGATAGGCCTTGCGCACAGCGGGGTTGTGCAGCAGGCTGTCAGCATCTCCCTGCAGCGTGATGCGGCCCGTTTCCAGCACATAGGCGCGGCTGGCCACGCTCAGGGCCATTTGGGCATTCTGCTCCACCAGCAGGATCGTCATGCCCTGTTCGTTCAGGCGCTGAATGATGTTAAAGATCTCCTGCACCATGATCGGAGCCAGACCCATGGAGGGTTCGTCCAGCAGCAGCATATCTGCGCCCGTCATCATGGCGCGGCCCATGGCCAGCATTTGCTGCTCACCGCCCGAAAGCGTGCCCGCGATCTGTCGGCTGCGCTCCTTCAGGCGGGGAAAATGCTCATACACCAGCTCCAGATTGGGGGCAATGGTGCTTGCGGGCTGGGTGTAAGCACCCATTTCCAGATTTTCCTGCACGGTCATGCGCAGAAAAATGCGGCGACCCTCCGGCACGTGCGCCAACCCCTGGCCAACGATCTTGTGCGGGGCCATGGTTTTGATGCTTTTATCCTTAAATACAATGTCGCCGGTTTTGGTGCGCAGCAGTCCCGAAATGGTTTTCAGGTTTGTGCTTTTACCTGCGCCGTTGGCACCGATGAGGGTAACGATCTCGCCCTTGTTCACCGTAAAGCTGATGTCATGCAGGGCGTGGATGTTGCCGTAATACACATTGATGCCGTCCACCTTCAGCATAGTTTCACTCATGGTTTCACCCCTCCTGCTTGCCCAGATAGGCTTCGATCACCTGCGGATTGCTGCGAATTTCATCGGGTGTGCCCTTGGCAATGATGCGGCCAAAGCTGAGCACGGCAATGCCCTCGCACACGCCCATGACAAGATTCATATCATGTTCGATCAAAAGAATGGCAATGTGGAAGGTATCGCGGATATAGGCGATGGTATCCATCAATTCGGCGGTTTCGCTGGGGTTCATGCCGGCTGCGGGCTCATCGAGCAAAAGCAGCTTGGGCTTGCTGGCCAGCGCACGCACGATCTCCAAACGGCGCTGTGCGCCATAGGGCAGGCTTCCGGCCTGCAGCTGCGCCATATCCTGCATATGGAAGATACCCAGCAGCTCCAGGGCCTTTTGCCGGGCCTCACGCTCCTGCTTCCAATAGCCGGGCAGGCGCAGCACCGAGTTGACAAGATGATAGCTCATATCGTTGTGCATACCGATCAGAACATTGTCCAGCACAGTAAGATCTTTAAACAGGCGAATGTTCTGAAAGGTTCGGGCGATGCCCATTTTGTTTACCTGATAGGTTTTTTTGCCGGCGGTGGAAACGCCGTCCACCAGAATGCTGCCGCGGGTGGGCGTGTACACATTGGTGAGCATATTGAACACCGTGGTTTTGCCCGCACCGTTGGGGCCGATCAAACCGGTGATCTCGGTACGGCCCACCATCAGATCCAGACTGTCCACAGCCGTTAGGCCGCCGAAATCGATGCCCAGATTGCGCACATCCAGAATGGGGCGCTTATCCAGATCTTCCTGCTTTAAAAAGGAATTGGTCGGGGCCGGATACAGTTTATCCTGAAAACTCATGGCTTACTCCCCCTCCTTTTCGGTTTTGCTTTTTTTCTGAAACAGTTCGCCGTTGATCAGTTTTTCCACAAGGCGTGACAGCGAGAAATCATACTGGCCCAGCAGGCCCGAGGGCTTAAAGATCATCATCAGCACCAGCGCCAGCGCATACACCACCATGCGGTATTCCGAAAAGCTGCGCAGCGCTTCGGGCAACACCGTAAGCACTGTGGCCGACAGTACACTGCCCAGCATGGAGCCCATGCCGCCCAGAACCACCATGACCAGAATTTCGATGGATTTCATAAAGCCGAAGTTGCCGGGGTTCAAAACGCCCAGATAACCTGCATACAGCCCGCCTGCCACGCCTGCAAAGGCCGCGCTCACGGCAAAGCCCAGCACCTTGTAATAGGTGGTTTGAATGCCGCAGGAATCCGCTGCGATCTCGTTTTCGCGAATGGCCAGAATAGCGCGCCCGTGGCGGCTTTTCATCATGGTGTGGATCACATAGCAGCAAACGGCCACCCACACAAAGGCGTTGAGCACGCTGGTGTATTTGGGAATGTTTTTCAGGCCCGCGGCACCGTAGGTAAGCTTAAAGCCCAGCACATTGTCGATGTTGTTCAGCGTGATACGAATGATCTCGCCAAAGCCCAGCGTTAAAATAGCCAGATAGTCGCCCTGCAGGCGCAGAGCGGGAATGCCGATGAGCACGCCCACACCAAAGGCCAGCACGGCAGCCAGCACAAGGCCCAGCACAAAGTTTACTTCGTCCGGCAGGCGGCCGTCAAAGTTTTTGGTGAAAATGGCGCTGGCATACGCGCCCACTGCCATAAAGCCGGCATGGCCCAGGGGCAGCTGCCCCAGATAGCCGGTGGCCACATTCAGCGAAACTGCCAGAATAACATTGACGCCCACCAGCATAAGCACCTTGGCGTTATAGGTGGACAGCGTTTTATTGACCACCAGCAGGTTCAAGGCTGTGAGAAAGGCCGCCACCAGAATAATATTCATCAGATAGCGCACCGCCATGGGGATCGTTTTTCTTTCTTTCATGCATGGCACCCCCTTTTACACCTTTTCCTGCAGCTGACGGCCCAAAAGGCCCGCAGGCTTAACCAGCAGCACAACGATCAGAATGGCAAACACCACGGCATCCTTCCAAACGGAAAGGCCGATGGCCGAAACAAAGCATTCGGCAATGCCAATGGCAAAGCCGCCCACCATTGCGCCCGGGATCGAGCCGATGCCGCCCAGAACGGCCGCCACAAAGGCCTTCAGGCCCAGCATGGAGCCCATGGTGGGGGTGGCCTGTGCATACTGGCAGCAATACAGCACCGAGCCAATGCCGGCCAGCGCCGAGCCAATGGCAAAGGTGAAGGAAATGGTGGCATTTACATTGATGCCCATCAACTGGGCAGCGCCGGTATCCTCGGAAACTGCACGCATGGCCTTGCCCACCTTGGTTTTCTGCACCAGCAGTGCCAGGGCGATCATGGAAACCACCGACACCGCAATGGTGAGAATGGCGGTAAAGCTGATTTTTACGCCGCCAATGGAAATGGGCGCTACATTATAATAGCTGGGGATCACCTGTGCGCTGGCGCCCCAGATCAGCTGTGCGCCGTATTCCAGAAAATACGAAATGCCAATGGCTGTGATCAGCAGCGAAATACGCGGTGCGCTGCGCAGCGGCGTGTAGGCCACTTTTTCAATAAACACACCCAGCAGTGTACACACAATCACGGTGGCAAAAATAGCCGCTACCGGCGGCAGGCCCATTTTGGCCATTACGATCCACGAGGTATATGCACCGATCATAATGATATCGCCGTGTGCAAAATTGAGCAGCAGAATGATGCCGTACACCATGCTGTAGCCCAAAGCCACAAGGGCATAGATGCTGCCCAGCTGCAGGCCGTTGATGAGCTGGCTGAAAAAGTTTGACATAGTGGTCATCCCTTCCTTTCACATGAGATCGAATTGGAAGAAGTGCTCCGCCACAAACACAAGCTGACATGGGGTGCGCCCGGCTTGCATTTTTGGAGCAGCACTCCCCCCTGCTTTGAGCGGGAAGTGCCGAAAAACAGCAAGGCCGTGCAGAAAAACGAGCGTTTCAGGCTGCGAGTTTCCGCACGGTCATGCCACTGGTTTTGCAAAGCAGGCCGCCGATCAAACGGCGGCTTGCCTGCAGCCCGGAAAACCTGTATTAATACATTTCCACCAGCTGCTCTGCGCCATCGTGAATGGTGAGAATAGCAGTCTGCTTGGTGGGGTTGTTGTGTTCGTCAAAGGTGAACTCGCCGGTCACGCCGTTTACCGTGGCGTTCTTCATGCCGTCGATCACAGCCTGCTTGTATTCGTCAGAGCCTGCTTCCAGGCCTGCATCCTCGGCAGCCTGCAGGCCGATGCACATGGTCATGGCTGCATCGTAGCCCAAGGGGCTGAACATATTGGGGAATGCCTCGCCGTAAGCCTCTTTGTAAGCAGCCTCCCATTCGGGGTTGCTGCCGCCTGCGTAACCGGAGCAGAAAATGCTGCCCTCCAGCTCTTCAGCGGTGGCGTAATCGCAAACACCGCCCCAGCCGTCGCCGCCCACAAAGGGAGCTTCGATGCCAATGGCACGGGCCTGCTTTACGATCTTGCCGTTATCCTCGTAGTAGTTGGGGCAGAACACGATGTCTGCGCCGGAAGCATTGATGTTGGTGAGCTGTGCGTTAAAGTCCACATCGCCCTTGGCGTAGCCCTCGGAATCCACCACTTTACCGCCCAGCTTTTCAAATTCCTCTACAAAGTTGGCGTTCAGGCCCTCCGAGTAGTCGTTGCCGGTCTGATAGATCACCGCAGCGGTTTTTGCACCCATCTTGTTGAAGGCATAGTCTGCCATTTTGGTGCCCTGGAAGGGATCGATAAAGCAGGCACGGAAAGCATTGGCATACAGCGTGTCGCTTTCGGCATCATAGGTCACAGCCTCGGCGGTTGCGGATGCGGTGATCATGGGCATATTGTAATCCTGGCTTTCAGCCACCACAGCTTCGGTGGGAGTGGTGGTAACATCGCCGATCAGGCCGGTGATGCCTTCGTCCACCATTTTGGTGAAAGCGGTAACAGCCTCAGTGGCGTCGCCCTTTTCGTCATATTCGATCACATTGATCTGCTTGCCGTTGATGCCGCCCTTGGCGTTGATCTCGTTGATATACAGCATAGCGCCGTTGCGCACGGCCTGGCCGTAAACGGCTGCATCGCCGCTCAGGGGTGCCAGCAGGCCGATGGTGATGGAATCGGCGGAAGCTCCGGAAGCGGCAGGCGCTGCAGAAGAACTTGCAGAACCGCCGCAAGCAGCCAGGCTCATGGCCATGGCAGCTGCCATGGCAGCACTCATGATCTTTTTCATAGGTATATCCTCCTTGATTTATAATAATCCTCTCTATCCTGCCCGCTCCTTGAGCGGCGCAGTGTACCGTTTTTTGTGTTCGGTATGGTTAATATTATAAGCCTGAATTTTTCTGGATACAATTCACAAACTGTACATACTTTTCGGGCATAAAATCCGCATTCTATACAACAGGCACAAAAGTTATTACAGCTTTTTGTTGCATTCTCACAGTTTATTAGAAAATTATTTTCAATTTTTGCGTGAATTCAGTTCAAGTAACAAAGTGAAATTGCAATCAGGTATAAAAAAATCGACTGCCATTGCAAAAAAGCAGTCGATTTTTTAACATTATTATTTGTAACTTTTTTAAAGAAAGCCAGCAGGGCTTAATCGTTTTCCTGCAGGCGATCATGGGCC
>SFIE01000047.1 GCA_004555405.1 Subdoligranulum sp. | reverse complement strand
GGGTTGCGGTACCCGCATCGTGCTTCGGGAGCAAAAGCCCCTCGCACTCTGCGACCGCTGCCCCTGCTTCGGTTCGCTGTATCCGCCACTGGCGGCGCTAGCCTTTGCAGCACAAAGTATTATCTGCGCTTTTTGCTTAGCATCTGCCGTACCTTGCTCGCCGTATCGGCACTCAGAATTATGCGGTATTGCCCTGAATTTACAGAACACACAGCACCCCGGCAGATCCGTCTGCCGGGATACTGCGCTAACGCGATAGGAGAAACTATGTCTCAGAAAAACATGGGCCGTATGGCTCAGGATATGAAGCGGGAGATCATTGCCATCATCGGCGAAATGAAGGACCCCCGCCTCGGCACCGGCCTCAACACCGTTACCCGGCTGGATGTAACGCCGGATCTGGATGTGGCCAAGGTGTATATCAGTGTAATGGCAAACCCCGAGGGCCCGGGCCCCGTGGTAAAGGCGCTCAACAAGGCCAGCGGCCATGTGCGCACCGAGGTGAGCCGCCGTATGCACATTCGCAAGGCACCTCGTTTTATCTTTGTAGAGGATGACGGCGCTGCCTATGCAGAGCATATCAACCGCATTCTGCAGGAACTGAACGAAAAAGAGCAGGCAAACCAGCCGAAAGAAGACTGATAGGCCTTGCAGGCGCATAATGCGCAATACGCAGAAAGGAGCAATGGAATATGACGGAATATCTGGAAATGTCGGCCGCGGTGAATGAGCTGCTGGCCGAAGACGAGATCCTGATCCTGTGCCATAAAAATCCTGACGGCGATACCATCGGTTCGGCAGGCGCTCTCTACTGGGCTTTGCGGGCTTTGGGCAAAACAGCGGCAGTGCTTTGCAGCGATCCGATCCCTCAGATGTACAATTACATGATGCTGGAAACCTACAGCCGCCAGTTCAAGCCTAAGTTTGTGGTGGCTGTGGATGTGGCCAGTATGCAGCTGTTTGGCGAAAACAACGATATGCAGGAGTTTTCACAGAATGTGAACCTGTGCATCGACCATCACGGCAGCAATGCGGCCTATGCCTACGGCACCTATCTGGACGCCGATGCCGCCGCCTGCTGCGAGATTTTGACCGAGCTGATCCCCATGATGGGCGTGACCATCGACCCGCACATGGCAGACTGCCTGTACACCGGCATCGCCACGGACACCGGCTGCTTCCGGTTTGCCAGCACCCGTGCCAAAACCCACGCGGCTGCAGCAACCCTGATGGAGGCAGGCGCCAATGTGGAAGAGCTGAACAGTATTCTGTTTGAAAGCAAAAGCCGCGCCCGCGTGGAAGTGGAGCGCATGGCGCTGGAAAGCCTGGAATACTATTTTGAAAACCGCTGCGCCATGGTGTGCCTTACCAAAGAGCAGATCGCAGCCAGCGGTGTGCCTGCCGCCGAGCTGGAGGACATCACCAGCCTGCCGCTGGGCATCGAGGGCGTGCAGGTGGGCTTAACGCTGCGCCAGCAGCCCTTGGGCAGCTATAAGATCAGTGTGCGCACGGTTCGGGGCATTGCCGCCAACGAGATCGTGACCTGCCTGGGCGGCGGCGGCCATGGCCGTGCTGCCGGGTGCGAGATCGAGGGCATGCAGGAAAATGTAAAGGCTGCCATTCTGCGCGAAGTGGAGCGTGCCTTGAAAAAGCTGGACGAGCAGGGGGGAGAGCTGTCGCTATGACCCCTATGAAAAATGGCATTCTGATCGTAGATAAGCCCAGCGAGTGGACAAGCTTTGATGTGCTGGCCAAGCTGCGCGGTGTGCTGGGCACCCGCAAGCTGGGGCATTCCGGCACGCTGGACCCCATGGCTACGGGTGTGCTGGCTGTGTTTATCGGCAGGGCCACCGCAGCAGCCGACCGCCAGCTGAGCCACGATAAAACCTACGAGGCCACCATTCGGCTGGGCCTGCGCACAGATACCGGCGATGTGACCGGCACGGCGCTGGAAACCGCCCCGGTCACCGTGGGCGAAGCAGAGCTGAAAGCCGTTTTGCCGCAGTTTCTGGGCGACCAGATGCAGCTGCCTCCCATGTATTCTGCGGTAAAGATCAACGGCCAGCCTCTTTATAAGGCTGCGCGCAAGGGCGAAACCGTGCAGCGCACCCCGCGCCCCATCACGGTGCATCAGCTGGAATATCTGGGCAGCCCTGCCCCGGGCGATCACTGTGTGCGCGTGGCATGCTCAAAGGGCACATATATCCGTGTGCTGGCCGAAGATATCGGCACGGCGCTGGGAGTGCCTGCCACGCTGGCGGCCCTGCGCCGTACACAGGCGGGCGTTTTCAGCCAGCAGCAAAGCCACACCCTGCCCGAGATCATTGCGGCAGCCGAAAGCGGCGAGCTGTGGAACAACGGCTGGATCCTGCCGGTGGATGCGGCGTTTGCGCCGCTCCCCGCGCTGACCGTGAGCGAGCGCATTCGCACGCACCTGTTCAACGGCTGCCCCACCAGCCGTTTTCCGGCGCAGGATGGCCGCTACCGCGTGTATGACGGCGAGGGGCAATTTCTTGGGCTTGCCGCTGTAACGGGCGGTGTGCTGCAAGTGGAAAAACTTTTTTGCGAAAGGGATTAAAACACGATGCAGATCCATCACGAGCTGACCCCCATCACGGCCCCCTGCGGCAGTGCGGTGGCTCTTGGCTATTTTGACGGCGTACACTGCGGCCATCGGGCTGTGCTGGGCGCTGCAGCCGCCTGTGCGGCCCAAAACGGGCTTACAGCGGCGGCGTTTACATTTGAACTGCCCGGCAACAGCACGCTCAAGGGCGGGCGCATTCTTTCACTGCAGCTCAAGCATACCCGCATTGCCGAAATCGGCATCGAGGAATATCTTGAGCCTCCTTTTGAACAGTTCCGCTCGCTTTCTCCCGAAGAATTCGTGCAGCGTGTGCTGGTGGAATGCTTTCACGCAAAAGCCGTTTTCTGCGGCGATAACTTTACTTTTGGGGCCAAGGCAGCGGGCGATGTGCCCATGCTGCGCAAGCTGTGCGCCCCGCTGGGCATTCAGGTGAACATTGTTCCCATGGCACAGTATCAGGGGCAGACCGTAAGCTCCACGCGCATTCGTGCGGCGCTGGAAAGCGGCGATCTGGACAGTGCCAACGCGATGCTGGGCAAGCCCTATTGCATCAACTGGCCCGTGACCCACGGCAAGGGGATCGGCAGCGGAAAGCTGGGCACACCCACCATCAACCAAAACTATCCCGCCGAGGCGCAGCAGCTTTGCACCGGCGTGTATCTGACACGCATCTGGCTGGATGGCCGCTGGTATCCGGCTGCCACCGGCATTGGCCGCCGCCCCACGGTGGACAGCAGCGCGAATGCTGCGGTGACCTGTGAAACCTATGTGCCGGATTTTTGCGGCAATGTTTACGGCCAGGCACCGGTGCTGGAATTTCATAAATATCTTTGCCCCGCGCGCAAATTTAATTCCATGCAGGAGCTGGCACAGCTGATCCACGATGCAGCACAGGAAAGCAAAAACTATTTTGCGGCGCTGAAAGGGGAATCGGTATGAACCGGAAGCTGAAAAACTGGATCATAGCTGTTCCTGCAGGCGTTGTGGCGGTGCTGAGCTTTGCTGTTTGTGCAGGGCTGGGCATCGCCTCGCTTTTTGTGCTGGCAAATATGAAAACCGAGGAATTTGCCGAGCATATCCCGGATGAGCTGGTGATCACTGCACGAAATGTGCCCCACACGCTGGCAGGTGCGGCAGCGGCAGCTGCTGCGCTGGTGGGCGTGTGTGTGCTTGCCGTGCGGTGGCTGAGCTGGAAAAACGCGCGATTTTTCAGCATTCTTGCAGCAGCGGGCGTGACGGCCTTCTGCTTTGTATGGATCGGTTCGTTTTCCAGTTATCCGGCGGTGGATCAAATGGATTTCTGGAACACCGCCTGCTTCTTGGCAGGCAGGGGAGAACTTTTTGATTTTGAATGGGAATATTTGCGGCTGTATCCGTTTCAGGCAGCAACGGCCATGGCGGCAGAGCCGCTGGTGCGTCTGTTTGGAACAAGCTGGTTCAGCTGGCAGTTTTTAAGCGCCTGCAGTGCAGGAGTCAGCGTTTATATACTAAGCTGCATCTGCGGCAGGCTTACGGACTCTCCTGCGGCAAAATGCCTGTGTGCGCTGCTTACGGCATCTTTTGTGCCGCTGGCCCTGTATTCTACC
The DNA here is from genome assembly GCA_004555405.1 of Subdoligranulum sp. Taxonomy (GTDB): domain Bacteria; phylum Bacillota; class Clostridia; order Oscillospirales; family Ruminococcaceae; genus SFIE01. The sequence goes on along the minus strand of SFIE01000047.1, from coordinate 22,326 downwards.
TTTGTGTATGGAACTCTGCCCGGCTTATCGCTGGCACTGCTTGGCAGCTATGCTGTAATGCGCGAATGCGCAGAAGCAAAAAGCCCTGTGCGGTGGTGGGCGCTGGCGGCGCTTTCGTTTGCCGCGGCACTGATCCTTTACAGCGGGGAAATGATCTTTCTTGCGGCGGCGGTGTTGGTTTTGTTCGCTACGGGCGTGTTTTGCCCCGGCCAAAGGCGTAAAATACTGGCAGCGGTGCTGCTGGCGGCACTGGCGGTGGGGGTGAGCCATCTTTGGCAGGAAGCCGCGATGACACGCCTTGGAATGCCCGGAGAATCCGGATGCCCTATCCTGCCGCGCATTCTGATGGGCGTGGATGCCTACAGCGAAAAAGCCATGCCGGGCTTTTACAACGGTATCAGCATTAAAGTATACCGTCAGTGCGGTTATGATGCGGCAATGGCTAACCGTCAAGCGGCAATGGACATCCGAAACTCACTTTTGGCCTTGCAAAGGCAGGGGCGCTTTTGGCAGTTTTTCGCTGAAAAAACAGCCGATCAATGGCTGGAGCCGTGGTTTACTTCGCTTTCGGCAAACAATCCATCGCTGTATAATGAGCCGCGCTGGCTGGCCCGCGCACTGACAGGCGGCGTATTGTTTGCACCGGTGCAGGCATGGCTGGGGCTGCTTATGCCGCTGGTGTATCTGTTTGGCGCAGCGGGCATCCTTTTGGCCTTTGCCAAACACAAAACGGCGGTTTGGCGCTTGACCCCGATGGTTTGCCTGATCGGTGGATTTTTATTCCAGCTGGCTTCAGAGACAAAGGCGCGCTACTGTATGCCCTATTACCTGTGCTGCTTCCCCATGGCGGCAGCCGGGGTGGCGGCGCTGGCAGAAAAACTGCTGAAAAGCAAAAGTCAGACGGAAAAAAGCAACCAAACGGGGAGATGAAAAAATGGCAAAATTGCAAAATGCTTTCACAAAACTTTCCACGGGAGTTGTTGCGGCATTCAGCTTGATCATTTGTGCGGCGCTGGGTGTTGTTTCACTGTTTTTGATGGCGCGTATGCAGGTGGAAAAGTTCGAGGAAAATATTCCCGAGCTGCTGGTGCTGAAAAGCAGGCATTTCCTGGTCAGCATATTCGTAGCCGCGGTTCTGGCCGCTGTACTGCTGGGCCTATGTGCAGTAATGAAAAAATACATAACCTGGAAATACGCAAGATATGGTGTGGGATGCGCAGCGTTGCTTTCGATCCTACTGTCGATCGTTTGGATGAATTCGTATACCAATGTGCCCACATCGGATCAGGGCATCGTTTGGAGCATTGCGCAGCAGCTTGCGGGCGTGGGCACAATTGACGACTGGATCTATGAGTATCTGCGAATATACCCATATCAATCTTGTATGGCGATGGCAATGGAACTCTTTGTGCGGCTTTTTGGAGAAAACTCTTTCAGCTGGCAGATTTTGTGTGCGTGCAGTGCGGCGGCGTGCATTGTTGTTTTCAGCTGCATTTGCGCCAGAATCACAAACTCCCCGGCGGCAAAAATCCTTTGCGCTGTTATGCTCCTGGGGTTCTTCCCACTCTCCATGTACACCACCTTTATTTATGGAACACTGCCGGGCGTTGCACTGGCCGCTTTGGCTGTTTATGCAGTGATCAGAGAATGCGAAAATCAAAACGGAAGTATTGCCTGGTGGGGCATGGCAGTAGGCGCATTTTCGATGGCCATGATTTTGTATAAGGGTGAGGAAATATTCTTGCTGGCAGCGGCCTTGACCTTGATCACGGTTGGTATTGCCCGCAGCACACAGCGGCGGAAAATTCTGGCGGGTGCGGCCCTGCTGATTGTTCCAATCGTAGTCTGCAATTTGTGGCAGGGGGCGGCAATGCATCGTCTTGGAATGCCGAATGATCCGGGGGGGCCGCTTTTGCCGCGCATTCTGATGGGGGTGGATGCCTATAGTGAAGTGCCGGCACCGGGATTTTACAATGGCATCCTTGAAAAGGTTTTTCGTGAATGCCATTATGATGCGGCAGAGGCAAATCGAGTTTGTGTAACGCATATCCGCAATTCGCTGGTTGCACTGCATAAGCAGGGAAGATTTCTGGCATTTTTTGGCGAAAAGATTGCAGATCAGTGGCTGGAACCCTGGTTTGGCGGTTTGACGATGAGTAATCCAGCCATTTATAATGAGCCAAACCGCTTGGCACAGTCCATGATTGGCGGCAAACTATTCGCCATACTCAATGGCTGGCTGAGCACACTGGTACCCATTGTGTATCTTGCAGCCGCAGGGGGCGTAGTCAGCGTAGTAAAAAAGAAGAAAAACGAAATCTGGTATTTGCTTCCGATGATCTGCCTGATCGGTGGATTTTTATTCCAGCTTGCCTCCGAGGCAAAGGCGCGCTACTGTATGCCCTATTACCTGTGCTGCTTCCCCATGGCGGCAGCCGGGGTGGCGGCGCTGGCCGAACGGCTGGCAAAGCGCCGGGCAGGGAATAGAGCGCAAAAATAAATTGGAAAATGAGAAAAAAGGCTCTTGTATTTGCAGATCCTTTGTGATATACTTTTAACCGTTACCGTGGCTCGGTGTGGGGTGTATGCCCGTACCGGGAGCCTTGTTGCCCCAGTACTGGGCCAGCGGCATATTATTAAAGTGAGGTATTTGAACATGAACAAGAAAGAAATCATGGCTAAGGTTGCCACCAACGAAAAGGACACTGGTTCTCCCGAAGTGCAGGTTGCCCTGCTGACTGCCCGCATTCAGCACCTGACCGAGCACCTGAAGGCTAACCCCAACGATCATCACAGCAACCGTGGTCTGCTGAAGATGGTTGGCCGTCGCCGCAACCTGCTGGCTTACCTGCAGAAGAACGACATTGAGCGTTACCGTAAGCTCATTGCCACTCTGGGTCTGCGTAAGTAATCAAAACCCGCAAAAAGGCGGGCGGGCTGGTCACCAGGCCGCCTGCCTTTTCCTCATTATTTCCTGTTAGTGTTGGGGCTGCTGCCTGTGCTTTCAGCAGTAAATCGAGCGCCTGAGCGGCAAGGCTTGGGCATTGGATTTATTGCTTGAAGCCATGGTGCAGAGCCCTGTTTTTAAAAATGATAATGGAGGTTCATTATGGCTTTGGAATTCTCTTCCAAAAAGGAAACTTTCCCCAAGTTCCGCACGTTTGAAACCACTCTGGCCGGCCGCCCTCTGGTGGTGGAAACCGGTAAAATGTGCGGCCTCAGCAACGGCAGCGCCATGATCCGCTACGGCGAAACCTGCGTGCTGTGCAATGTTGTGATGAGTGCAAAACCCCGCGACGGCATTGATTTCTTCCCCTTGAGCGTTGAGTTTGAGGAAAAAATGTATGCAGTGGGCCGCATTCCCGGCAGCTTTATGCGCCGTGAAGGCCGCCCCGGCGAAAAGGCCGTGCTGACCAGCCGCGTCATTGACCGCCCCATTCGCCCGCTGTTCCCCCACGATATGCGCAACGATGTGTGCGTTACCATGACCGTGATGAGCCTCGACCCTGACAACAGCGCCGAGATCGCCGGCATGATCGGCACCTCTCTGGTGCTGTCTATCTCGGATATTCCCTGGAACGGCCCCATCGGCGGCGTACAGGTGGGCTTGGTGGACGGCCAGATCGTGCTGAACCCCACCAAGGAGCAGCGCGCTGTGAGCGAGCTGGCCATGACCGTGGCTGCCTCTCAGGAAAAGATCGTGATGATCGAAGCCGGTGCCAACGAGGTGGACGAGCAGACCGTGCTGGAAGGCATCAAGATCGCCCACGAGGAAATCAAAAAGACCATCGCCTTCATCAACAGCATCGTGGCCGAGATCGGCAAGCCCAAGGTGGAGTTCACTCCTGTGGAGATGGACAAGGACATGATGGAGCAGATCACCGAAAAGCATCTGGCACAGTTTGAGGCTGCCATGGACACCGACGACAAGAATGTGCGTGATGCTGCCGTGCTGCCTATCATGGACGAGATCGCTGCCGAATGGCCTGACCTCACCGAGGGTGAGCTGGGCCAGGTGAGCTATCTGATGCAGAAAAAGGTGGTTCGCACTTGGCTGCTGCGTGACGGCAAGCGTGTGGACGGCCGCGGCATCAACGAGATCCGTCCTCTGGCTGCCGAGGTTGGCATTCTGCCTCGTGCTCATGGTTCGGGCATGTTCACCCGCGGCCAGACGCAGGTGCTGACTGCTGTGGCTCTGGGCAGCACCAAGGATGCACAGATGATGGACGATCTGTTCGATCAGGACTCCAAGCGCTATATCCACCACTACAACTTCCCGCCCTACTCTGTGGGCGAGGCCCGCGCACCCCGCAGCCCCGGCCGCCGCGAGATCGGCCACGGCGCACTGGCAGAGCGCGCTCTGATCCCCGTGCTGCCCGATCCTGCGGAGTTCCCCTACACCATTCGTGCCGTTTCTGAGGTGCTGTCCTCCAACGGCTCTACCAGCCAGGCTTCCATCTGCGGCAGCACACTGGCTCTGATGGATGCCGGTGTGCCCATCAAGGCTCCCGTTGCCGGCATTTCCTGCGGCCTGATCACCGATGGCGACCCTCTGCACGGCGGCCGCTGGATGACCATGCTGGATATTCAGGGCGTGGAAGACTTCCACGGCGATATGGACTTTAAGGTGGGCGGCACCCGCAAGGGCATTACCGCCATTCAGATGGATATCAAGGTGGACGGCCTGACCTATGACATTATTGCCGAAGCCTTTGAAAAGTGCCGCAAGGGCCGCCTGTATATTCTGGACGAAATCATTAAGCCTGTGATCGCTGAGCCTCGTCAGGAGCTGAGCAAGTATGCTCCCAAGATGTTCAGCATGATGATCCCCACCGACAAGATCAAGGACGTGATCGGTAAGGGCGGTAAGGTGATCCAGGACATCTGCGCCAACTGCAACTGCAAGATCGATGTGGAAGAAGACGGTCATGTCTTTGTTTCCGCCACGGATCAGGAGGATGCAAAGCGCGCGATCTTTACCATTAAGACCATTGTGGAAGATCCCGAAGTGGGCGCGATCTACAAGGGCCGCGTGACCCGTTTGATGAACTTTGGTGCCTTTGTTGAGATTGCACCGGGCAAAGAGGGTCTGGTTCACATTTCCAAGCTGGACACCAAGCGTGTTGAGCATGTGGAGGATGTGGTTGCCGTGGGCGACGAGCTGATCGTTATGGTCACCGAGATCGACCAACAGGGCCGCATCAACCTGAGCCGCCGTGATGCACTGGCTGCCATCGAGGCCAAGAAAAAGGCCGAGGCTGCCCAGCAGTGATCACAAAAGCGGTAAGGCTTTTATAAAATGATCTGCACCAGCCGGTTTGTGCAATATGCGCAAATCGGCTGGTGTTTTTTTGGCAGGGGGCCGGTGCGGGCAAAACGATCGTAAACGCCCGTAAACAGGGATAAACCGGCGCTTTTATGGAAAATTGCAAAAGAAACCCGGCAGAAAATCTACATATTGCACAAAGAATGCTCGAATAATTTGGCAGGCAAAATAAGGGAAATTTTTCACAAAGTGTTTGAAATTTTGCAAAAGTATAGTATTATTTTTGTATGAATTGTATAAGCACTTGCCAAGGCAAGTGTGAAAGGGGAGTTAATCGTTGAATTACGAGAGCAAAAATATCCGAAATATCATGCTGGCCGGTCATGCCGGAAGCGGAAAAACCACCCTTGCAGAAGCACTGCTGTATTCCACCGGTGCGCTTGAGCGCATGGGCCGAGTAGAGGATGGCACCACCGTAAGCGACTTTGACCCCGAGGAAGCCCGCCGTTTGGCATCGCTGAATCTGGCAGTGGTTCCTGTGAAGAGCGAGGGCTACAAATTTAACCTGATCGACACTCCGGGCCTGTTTGATTTTGAACTGGGCCAGAGCGAGGGCATTATGGCTGCCGAAAGCGTGCTGATCTGTGTTTCCGGCCGCAGCGGCGTGACCGTTGGCGCGGAAAAGGCTTATCATCTGGCCGTGAAAAACGGCAAGGCCCGCATGGTATTCGTTGGCAAAATGGATCTGGAAAACGCCAACTTCAGCAAGATCCTGACCGACCTTAAGGTCAAGCTTGGCCCCACCGTGTGCCCCTGTGTGGTTCCGGCCCGTCTGGACGATGGTACGCAGGTGTATATCAACCTGTTCAGCCAGAAGGCCTTTAAATACGAGAGCGGCAAGCAGGTGCAGGTGGATGTGCCCGATATCGGCCATACCTATGCCGGTATGATCGAGGCTATGAGCGAAGCCATTGCTGAAACGGATGATGCTCTGATGGAAAAATTCTTCGGCGGCGAGCCCTTCACCACCGAGGAGATCGTGGAAGGTATGCGCAACGGCGTAAACAGCGGCAAGATCACGCCTGTGTTCTGCGGCAGCGCTGTGAACCAGCAGGCATTGGATATGCTGCTTTACAATATGCGTGTGCTGCTGCCCAGCCCTGTGTATGCAGGCAATGTGCTGGCTGCAAATAAGGCTGGCGAGCCTGTGGAGCTGGAGCCCGATTGCACGAAGCCGCTGGTGGCCCGTGTGTTCAAAACCGTGGCCGATCCCTTTGTGGGCAAGCTGAGCTATGTCAAGGTGATCTCGGGCACGCTTACCGGCACCTCGGCCATCGTGAACGGCCGCACCGGCGAAGCCGATAAAATGGGCAAGCTGATGTTTGTGAGCGGCAAAAAGCAAAGCGACGCCGCCAAGGTGATCGCAGGCGATATCTGCGCTGTTTCCAAGCTGACTGCGCGCACGGGCGATACCCTGTGCGATCCTTCCTGCGTGGTGCAGCTGCCCGAACCCAGCTTCCCGCACGCCTGCTACAGCATGGCTGTAAAGGTTGCCAAAAAGGGCGATGAAGGCAAGATCAGCAGCGGCCTTACCCGCTTGGTAGAGGAAGATCTCACGCTGAAATTCAGTCAGAATCCCGAAACTGCTGAACAGATCCTGGCAGGTCTGGGCGAGCAGCATCTGGAAGTGGCTGTGTGCAAGCTGAAGAGCAAGTTCGGCGTGGAAGTCACCCTGTCGGTTCCCCGCATTGCTTATCGTGAGTCTGTGCGCAAAAAGTGCAAGGCACAGGGCCGCCACAAAAAGCAGACCGGCGGTCACGGCCAGTTTGGCGACGTGTGGATCGAGTTTGAGCCCTGCGAGAGCGACGATCTGGTATTCGAGGAAAAGGTGTTTGGCGGCAGCGTTCCCAAAAACTACTTCCCCGCAGTCGAAAAGGGCCTGCGCCAGGCCGCCCAGAAGGGCATTTTGGCCGGATATCCCGTGGTTGGCCTGAAGGCCACCCTGCTGGACGGCAGCTATCACCCCGTGGACAGCTCGGAAATGGCCTTTATCATGGCCGCCAAGATCGCTTATAAAACTGCCATGCCCGAAGCGGGCCCCGTTCTGCTCGAGCCTGTGGGCTCGCTGAAGGTGAGCGTGCCCGCCGAAAACACCGGCGATATCATGGGCGAAGTGACCAAGCGCCGCGGCCGTGTGCTGGGCATGAGCCCGGACGAGGACGGCGGCCAGATCGTGGAAGCCGAAGTGCCCGCTGCCGAAATGCAGAGCTTCACCGCATTCCTGCGCCAGCTCACCCAGGGCCGCGGCTCGTTCACATTTGACTTTGTGCGCTACGAGACCCTGCCCTCTAATCTGGAGGCCATGGTGATCGAGGAATCCCGCAAGCTGGGCAACATGGCCGAGGACGATGAATAAGGCATCCTGCCCGCACCAGGCATACCATCTCCGTGCATGATCGAAATGCATTACCGTTAACCGTAAAGGCCGCGCCGGCTGTAAAGCCGGCGCGGCCTTTACGGCGGTTTTTCGGGGCTTTGGGGCGGTTTTGCACCCCAAAAACCAGTTGACAGAATGGCAAAAACAGAATATAATAAGCCAATTAGGGGCGCATAGTGCCCTTTGCTTTTTGTCCGGCCGGGGCTTTTGCAGGGAACGGGCAGAAATGGCCGGTAAAATGGCATTTTCTGCGCGCAAAGCATGGGCCGGGCATCCCGAAAAGCGATTTGGAGTTCCCATAAAATATAGATCACAAAGGAGCAAATACGATCATGGCTGCTAAAGAAGTTGTTATGAGCCGCGAAGGTTTGGACAAGCTGAAGGCGGAGCTGGAAGAATTTAAAACCGTGCGCCGCGAGGAAGTAAAGGAAAAAATTAAAACGGCACGCAGCTACGGCGACCTTTCGGAAAATGCCGAATACGATGCCGCCAAGGAAGAGCAGGCCTATGTGGAAGCACACATTGCCGATCTGGAGGGCCTGATCAAATCGGCCCGCGTGCTGGACGATAGCGACCTGAACACCAATGTGGTGAGCATTGGCCTGTCGGTAGAAGTGCTGGCCGAGGGCGATGATCCCGATGAAGCCGAGGTATATATGTTGACAGGCAGCACTGAGGCCGATGTGGATGCAGGCCGTATCAGCGATGAAAGCCCCATGGGCAAGGCGCTGGTGGGCAAGCATGTGGGCGATGAGGCCGAGGTGCAGCTGCCCAACGGCAGCACCATGAAGGTTCAGGTGCTGCGCATCTTCCGCGCTTGAGATCAAACCCGCTCAGCGGAACTTTAGCCTTTTGGGGGAGGTGCCGCAGCCGGTGCCTCCCTTTTTTTGAAAAACCGTATCAACATCATCCCTGCCGGTAACGGGGCGGGGCCGTCGATGAGAAGGAGCAAAAATACGATGGAAAATCAGAACAAGAAGAATCAGGCCGCTCCCGAGCAGGATGTAAACCAGCTCATGGCGGTGCGCCGCGAAAAACTCAAGAACCTGCAGGATGCAGGCCAGGACCCTTTTGCCCTGACCAAATACGAGCAGGATGCCTATTCGGCTGATCTGCAGGAAGAATATAAGGATCTGCCCGCCGAAACCGAAACCGAGCGTGTGGTTTCGCTGGCAGGCCGCATGATGAGCAAGCGCGTGATGGGCAAGGCCAGCTTTGCACACCTGCGCGACGGCAAGGGCGATATCCAGATCTTTGCCCGCCGCGACATCATGGGCGACGATGCCTATGCTGCCTTTAAAAAGCTGGATATCGGCGATATCATTGGCTGCAAGGGCGTTGTGTTCCGCACCAAGATGGGCGAGCTGAGCGTTCGCGTTACAGAGGTAACGCTGCTTTCCAAAAGCCTGCGCCCCCTGCCCGAAAAGTTCCATGGCCTCACCGATACCGAAATGCGTTATCGCCAGCGCTATGTGGACTTGATCGTGAACCCCGGCGTAAAGGACACCTTTGTGAAGCGCAGCCAGATCATGCGCGAAATTCGAGCTTATCTGGATGAAAAGGGCTTCTTGGAGGTGGACACCCCCATTCTGACTCCCTTCGAGATCGGCGCCAGCGCCCGTCCCTTTATCACGCACCACAATACCCTGGATATGGATATGGTGCTGCGCATTGAAACCGAGCTGTACCTCAAGCGCCTGATCGTGGGCGGCTTTGACCGTGTGTACGAAGTGGGCCGTATCTTCCGCAACGAGGGCATGGACACCAAGCACAACCCCGAATTCACCACCATTGAGCTGTATCAGGCTTATACCGATTACCACGGCATGATGGACCTGGTGGAAGAGCTGTACAAGCGCCTGGCCGAAAAGATCTGCGGCGGCCTGGTGATCCCTTATCAGGGCAACCAGATCAACATGGGCCATTGGGAGCGCCTGACCATGGTGGAGGCTGTGAAAAAGTACTCCGGCGTGGATTTCCACGATTGGAAAACCGACGAGGATGCCATTGCTTCGGCTAAGGAGCATCATGTAGAGCTGCCCGAGGTGCCCACCAAGGGTGCCATTCTGGCCGAGTTCTTTGATGCCTTCGTGGAGGATAAGCTCATTCAGCCCACCTTCATTTACGATTATCCCGTTGAGATCAGCCCCCTGGCAAAGCGCAAGCCCAGCGACCCCGCCTTTACCGAGCGCTTTGAATATTTCATCAACGCCACCGAGTTCGGCAATGCCTTCAGCGAACTGAACGATCCCATTGACCAGAAGGGCCGCTTTGAGCGTCAGGTGGCCGAGCGCAAGGCTGCTGAGCCCGACTGCAAGGCACAGGTGGACTATGATTATGTGAACGCCCTTGAGTACGGTCTGGCCCCCACCGGCGGCCTTGGCTTTGGCGTTGACCGCTTGATCATGCTGCTCACCAACAGCGACTCCATCCGCGATGTGCTGCTGTTCCCCACCATGAAGCCCTTGGATACCGACAAGAAGGCTGCTAAGGAAGCAGAAGCCCCTGCAAAGGCTGCCGAGGCTGCCCCTGCGGTGGAAGCCAACATCGACTTCTCCAATGTGAAGATCGAGCCGCTGTTCCAGGATCAGGTGGATTTTGACACCTTCGCCAAGAGCGATTTCCGTGCTGTGAAGGTTAAGGAATGCGAAGCTGTGAAGAAGTCCAAAAAGCTCTTAAAGTTCGTTTTGGACGACGGAACCGGCGTAGATCGGATCATTTTGAGCGGAATTCACGAGTATTATGAGCCGGAAGAGCTGGTTGGAAAGACCTGCATCGCAATCACCAATCTGCCTCCGAGAGCGATGATGGGTATCGATTCCTGCGGTATGTTGATCTCTGCCGTGCATCACGAAAACGGCGAAGAAAAGTTGCATTTGCTGATGGTTGATCCTCACATTCCCGCAGGCGCCAAGCTGTACTAAGCTGGGCCCACAGTGTGCCTTTTATGGAAAAGGCATATTAAGGCAACATCCTCGCACTCTGCGACCGCTGCCCCTGCTTCGGTTCGCTGTATCCGCCACTGGCGGCGCTCACCTTTGCAGCACAAAGTATTATCTGCGCTTTTGGCTTAGCATCTGCCGCACCTTACTCGCCGTATCGGCACTTAAAATTATGCGGTATTGCCTTAAAAAGAAAAAAGATAACGCCAGCCCCGCAGAAGCATTTCTGTGGGGCTGGTTTGTTTCTGCACCTATATCCCGCCGGGGGCCGGTTTGATTCATAAATTCGTGCAAAACGGCAGTGTTTCTTGGAAATACCGCCGCTTTCGTGCTATACTGTAAATGGCACTCCGGCAGAAAAGGAGCGCCGAAATAAGAAACGAAAAATCCACCCGATAGGAGCCGATCGCATGACCAAAATTATTCACTGTGCAGATTTGCATCTGGATTCCCCCATGGAAACACATTTAACAGAGGCACAGGCATCCACCAGAAACACCGAGATCATACACTCTTTTTTGCGGCTGACGGAATACGCTGCACAGAATGCCGTCAGCGCCGTGATCATTGCGGGCGATCTGTTTGACGGCGAGCGCGTGAAAACCAGAACCGTGGATGAAATTCTGGATGCCATGGGCCGCACCCCCGGGGTGGACTATCTTTATCTTGCGGGCAACCATGATGAAGCCTCGAATGCGTTCGCGGACCGGGATATTCCGCAAAACCTGAAGCTTTTTGGCCAAAGCTGGCAAAGCTTTGCCTATAACGGCGTAGTGATCTCGGGCATTGAAATAAGCCGCGCCAATGCGGAATCGCTGTATCAGAACATCCCGCACAGCGAGGGTGTGGTGAACATTGCTGCCATGCACGGGCAGGTGGGCACGGCCTGCGGTGAGGACATGGTCAACCTGAATCTTTTGAAAAATCGCGGCATTGATTATCTGGCGCTGGGCCATATCCACACCTATGCCTGCCAGACACTGGACGGACGCGGTGTCTACTGCTATTCCGGCTGCTTAGAAGGACGCGGGTTTGATGAATGCGGCCCCAAGGGCTTTGTGCTGCTGCGCGTGGAGGGCGGCCGCATACAGCATGAATTCGTTCCGTTTTCCTGTCGGCAGCTGCACCGCCTGCCGGTGGATATCAGCGGCCTTGCCAAAAATTCGCAGATCGCACAAAAGATCCAGCAGGCAGCGCAGCAGATCCCGGCCGACGACATGGTGGAGATCCTTTTGACCGGCGAAGTTGACCCCACAGCCAATATCGCGGTTTCGTATCTGCAAAATTTGCTCAGGCCCCGATTCTTTTTCTCCAAGATCAAAAACGAAACGCGTATGCGCATTGACCCGAGCGATTACAAAAATGATATTTCGTTAAAAGGTGAGTTTATTCGCTTGGTGCTGGCCAGCGATGCCAGTGATGAGGATAAGGCGGCCATGATCCGCACCGGCCTGCAGGCGCTCACGGGAGAGGAGATCACATTATGAGGCTGATCAGATGTCATATTGAAAACTTCGGTGTGCTTTCCGATTTCGATTTTGCGTTTTCCGCCGGGCTAACCACGATCTGCCGCCCCAACGGCTTTGGCAAAAGCACCTTTGCGGCGTTCATCAAGGCCATGCTGTACGGCTTTCCCCGCACAGGGGCCCGCAGCATCGTGGAAAATGAGCGAAAGCGCTATGACCCATGGCAGGGGGGAAAATATGGCGGCTTTTTGGAATTTGAAACCGGGGGCACTGCCTATCGTGTTACCCGCTATTTCGGCAAAACCGCAGCCAAGGATACATTTTCTTTGATCGATCTTACCACGCGCCAGCCCTCGTTGCGCTTTTCGGAAAAACTGGGCGAGGAACTGTTTCAGCTGGATGCCGAGTCGTTTGCCCGCAGCACCTATATGCCGCAGCTGCAAAGCGGCGAAATGCAGGCAACGACCTCGATCCGCACCAAGCTGAGCAATTTGGTGGACGATACAAACGATCTGAACAATTATGACACCGCAGAAAAAAAGCTGCGGGAATACCGCACCCAATACCGCGCCTACCGGGGCACGGGCGGCAGCATTCAAAAACTGGAAAATCGCTGTCATGAGCTGGATACTCAGAAGTTTCAGGCAGAACAGCAAAAAACGCAGCTGCACTACCTGAATGAAGAGATCGAAGCATTGCGGGGCAAAATGGAAGCCAAAACCAATGCGGTTCATACACTGCGTGAAAAGATCCGCTTGGCATCGGATCAGAAGTCCCGCTCTGCGCTGCAAAAACAACAGCAGGAATTGCTGGATAGCATGGAAAAAAGCAGCCGATACCTGCGGGAAATGGATGAAAATTACCCGGCGGGGTATCCCACAGGGGATGAGATCAAAATCGGACGGGAAAATTTAAGCACGATCCGCCAACAAGAACAGCGCCTGCAGGAACTGACCTTCAGCGATGCCGACAAAAAATTGCTGGAAACAGAAAAACAGTGGTTCGCAGATGCCGAAAAAACCGCACAGGATATAGAGGAATGCGATAGCTGGTGCAAACAGCTGGCAGGCGCATCGGCAAAGCTCCATGCGCAAATGCTGCCGGAAGAGCTGGAACGGCTGCAAGCGCTGTCGCAGCAGTTTGCCTGCGGGGCCCCGGCCGAAGAAGAATTGCAGGCCTGCACAGAGGCAGCAGACCGGCTGAATGCCGCGCAGCAGCAACTTGCGGGGCTTACGGTTTCCGCACAGGAGCAGCAGTTACTGCGTGAGCTGAAAGAGCTGTTTCAAAACGGCGTGCCCACACAGGCCCTTCTGGCAGACTGCGAACAGCAGCAGCGTGAGCGCGATCTTTTGGCGCAAAGCCGCGCGGCACACGGGCTTACCGAGGAGGAGCAGAAGAAATATCAGGCTTTGCAGCGCACTTTTGCTTCCGGTGTGCCATCGGAAAAAGAAATTCACGATCAGCAAAACGCCTGCCGCCGCATAGAGGCGCTTACCGCAAAAAAGAACACCCGCACCGCGGTTGTGCAAAGTGCATCCCCCGCGGCAGAGCAGAAAGCATCCCCCATGCCGACAGCCTGCGGCATTGCAGGCGTGCTGCTGCTTGCAGTGGGCGTGGCTTGCTTTGTGCTGGGCCGATCCGTGCCCGGCATTCTGCTGGTGGTGGCCGGGTTTGCCGCGCTGCTGGGGGCATTCTGGCTGCATACAAAAAGCCTGTTGGCCCGCACGCAGGGCCCGCAGGCATCGGTGATCACCGCAAGCGCGATCACCGACGAGGAAAATCAAGAGCTGTACGATCTGCAGCACGGGCTCAACGATTTTCTGCTGCACTTTTACAAGGACGCTGCCCAGCCGGAGGAAAAACTGGTTCAGCTTTTGCTGGATAGCAGGGCTTTTGCGGAGCTTGGCCAAAAAATAAGCAGCGCAGAGGAGCAGCTGCTGGATATTGACCGCAAAATCGAGGAAAAAAATCAGTCGCTTCGGGCGGTTTTTGCCCGCTACTACCCGCAGGATGCTTACCGGGATTCCTTTGTGCAGCAGCTTCGTGAAAGCAGCCGCCAATACGATCAGCTCATTGAGCAAGTGCGTAACGTGGTGAACCGGAGAAATGATCTGGAAAAGGAAATGGCGGCATACCGCGCCTCCATCACCGCGCTGCTGCAGCGGTATACGCCGCTGATTTTAGAAAAGGATCTGCGGCAGGCGCTGCGTGAACTTGCCGATGCAAGCCGTGATTACCATTCGCTTACGGAAAAAAAGCAGAAAATGCTGCAGGGGAACGCCAGCGATCAGGCACTTGCACGATCGCTAAAACAAAAAATTCAAGGCACGCTGAACGCCTACCATGCGCTTGACCCTGCACTGCCGCCGGACAGCTGCCTGCAGGCGCTTCGCAAACGCTTCGAGCAATACCGGCAGGCCCGTGACCGGCTGGAACACTATTGGCAGGAGCACCATGCAGCCCAGACACGCAAAACCCAGGCTGAAAATGAAATAAAGCAGCTTTTTGCAAAATATCGGCTGCAGGGTGACACCCCGGAGCGGCTGCTGGATATGGCGGACGAGGACATTCGCGGCCGCCGGGATATGCAGAAAACACTTGCGGATACGCAGCGTAAACTGGCAGAATTTCAGGCAGAAAACCCCGGCATCACGCATGCGACGGAGCCTCAGGCAGAGCCCCTGCCGGACCCGGAGATTTTGCAGAACGCCGAGCAGCAGCTGCAAAACAGCATCGATCAGGAAATGGAACCCCGCCTGCGGGAGCTTCGCCAGCAGCGCGACAGGCTTCGCCGTGTGGTGGAAAGCATTCCGGCATGGGAAGATGAAATGGCACGCCTGCAGGCAGAGTGTGAGGAACAGCGTAAAAAATGCGATCTGGCCGATCAAACTCTTGATCTGCTGCGGCAGGCCAAGGATGATCTTGCCGGAAATTATGTGGGAAAAGTGGAGCGTGGATTTGAAAAATACGCCAACACGCTTTTGGGCAATCAGCTGGGAATGGTGATGGTGGATAAGGATCTGAAGCTGTACATGGATGAAAAAGGCGCAGCCCGCGAGCTGGGCAGCTTCAGCACCGGCACGGCAGACAGCATGGCGCTGTGTATGCGCCTTGCGCTGATCGATGCTTTGTTCGGCAAGGAAAAGCCGTTTTTGATCCTGGACGATCCCTTTGTGAATCTGGACGATGCGCACACGGAACGGGCCCTGGAAATGCTGAAAAAAATCGCACAAGAACAGCAGGTTTTGTATCTGGTATGCAACACGAGCCGACAGGCGTAAACCAATAAAAATCCAGAAAGAGGTGAAGGCTCTCATGAAAAAAAGAGTTTGTATTCTGATGGGAAGCCCCCGGAAAAACGGCAACACCATGCAGCTTTTGCAGCCGTTTATGCAGCAGCTGCAGCAAAGCGGCTGCGAATGTGAACTGATCTGGCTGTATGATAAAAACATTCAGCCCTGCCGTGCCTGCCGATGCTGCCAGAAAGACCATTCGATTTTTGGCTGCGCGATCCGGGACGATATGCCGGATATTTTTGACAGCGTGCTGCAATGTGATCTTTTGGTGCTGGCCACGCCGATCTATTCATGGTATTGCACCCCGCCCATGAAATCCGTGCTGGACCGCCTGGTTTACGGCATGAACAAATACTACGGCGAGCAAAAAGGCCCTGCACTGTGGGCGGGAAAAGCCCTTGCACTGGTGACGACCTGCGGCTATCCGCCCGAAAAAGGCGCCGATCTGTGGGAAAGCGGCATCCGGCGCTATTGCAAGCACTCGCAGCTTCAATATGCAGGCATGCTGGCCGAGCATGACCCCGGCTACAGCAAGGTGTTTATGAGCCCCGAAAAAGCAGAGCGTGCCGCGCAGTTTGCCGCTAAGCTGGCCGGGCTGTAATGCCCGCAGCCATGCGGCAGCAGGGCGTGGGGGCCTTGAAACCATGGCGCTTTGCGGCCAAATGCAAAGGAAAATGGCAAAAAAACGCCGCAGGCAAAAGCCTGCGGCGCGGTCCAGATGGTTCGAGAGTCTGATACTGGACATCGTTGGCGCTTTGATCAGCTCAGCTTTGATTAAGCTGTTGGGGCTTAACCAAAGCAGTAAGGTGGGGTCGGGTTTGCCCCGACCCAAACATTTATTATAGAACCAATAAAAAGGAAAGAGCTTAGAATCTTTCGATTCTAAGCTCTTTCTGCTGGTGCGAGAGATGGGACTTGAACCCACACGCCTAAACACACGCACCTCAAACGTGCCTGTCTGCCGATTCCAGCACTCTCGCATGACCGCAAGATGTATTTTACCACAACACACACCAAAAAGTCAATAGTTTTCCGGCGAAAAGCCCGCAAAACATTTGCGGGCAGGGAATACGCCTGCCCCCGCCCTTATATTTATATAGAATAAAGGGGGCATGGGGAATGAAACGCTACAAAAAAGCAGGGCGTGTGTTCTGGTGCCATCTGGCCGAAACAGCGGTTTTGGGGGCGCTGCTGCTGTGTGTGGGGGCAGTGCGCGGGCACAGGGTATGTACACGGCATGATATAACCCGCATTCCGGATACATCGTTTCAAAGCTATGCCGCCCCGGCGGCAGCGGATGCAAACGGCACAGGGCAAAAAATCGTGTGCCTTACTTTTGACGATGGCCCCAGCAGCACCACACCGCTGGTGCTGGAAACCCTGCGGCAAAAGCAGGTGCCCGCAACCTTTTTTGTGATGGCGGCAGATAACAACCGCAAATATCTGCCGCTGATACAAACCGAAACCGACAACGGGCATCAGATCGCACTGCACACGGCCTCGCACGAATACAAAAAGATCTATCAAAGCCCTGAAAGCTATTGGCAGGATATCACAGAGCTTTTGCAGGCCATCTCGCCCTATACCGACACAGAAAAGATCCGTTATCTGCGATTTCCGGGGGGAAGCACCAACACCGTAAGCCGCAAATACGGCGGCAGCGATATTATGAAGCGCCTGAAAGCGCAGGCGCAGGAAAAGGGCTATCGCTATATCGACTGGAATGTGTGTGCCGAGGATGCAGCGGGCGGCCACCCAAGCGCCGAAGAAATTTACCGCAATATTCTGCGCGAGGCGCAAAATCAAACTGTGTGCGTGGTTTTGATGCACGATACCGCCGCCACGAAAAACACGGCCAAAGCGCTGCCCGATGTGATCGATTGGTTTCGCGAGCAGGGATACCGTTTTTGCACGGTGGAACAAATGGATCGATCGTGTACGCAAAGCCCGCCGAATTCGTGAATATACAGTAAACAAAGGGCGAAAGGAATTGCAAAAAGCATGGTTTGCGTATATAATAAAAAAGATTATTCCGGTCATTTTATCTGCGGTGATGCCCAGCGCAAAAGCCGCATTTCAGCTGCGGCAAGCAGCAGATAAGGCGCAGGCAAGTGCGCCGATAAAGCCCAAAAAGCAGCCGGGGCCCGGGCACCCCATTGCGTTGGCCAAGCGCCGATGCAGCCAAA
This sequence comes from Subdoligranulum sp., assembly GCA_004555405.1. Classification (GTDB taxonomy): domain Bacteria; phylum Bacillota; class Clostridia; order Oscillospirales; family Ruminococcaceae; genus SFIE01. The sequence goes on along the minus strand of SFIE01000047.1, from coordinate 4,733 downwards.
ACCCCAAGGAGGTTTTTGATTATGTGTGGAATTGTTGGATATGTAGGCGGATATGACTGCAAGGATGTGCTGATGGAAGGGCTTTCCAAGCTGGAATACCGCGGCTATGATTCGGCCGGTGTGGCATTGCACATGGGCCGCGATATCACGGTGGTAAAAGCAAAAGGCCGCCTTGCCGTGCTGAAGGAAAAGCTGGAAAGCAAAAACCTGCCTGTGTGCCACTGCGGCATCGGCCATACCCGCTGGGCCACCCATGGCGTGCCCAGCGATGTAAACAGCCATCCGCACTCTACGCCGAGAGTTTCCATTGTACACAACGGTATTATTGAAAACTACGGGAAGCTGAAGGAAGATCTGATCAAAAAGGGCTATGAATTTGTGAGCGAAACCGACACCGAGGTGCTGGTAAAGCTGATCGATTCCTGCTATACCGGCGACCCCTTGCTGGCGCTCACCCGGGCACTGGCACTGGTGCGCGGCAGCTATGGCCTGGCAGTGCTGTTCAAGGATTTCCCCGATATCGTATATGCTGCCCGCCGGGAAAGCCCGCTGATCGTGGGCTTTGGCAAGGGGCAGAACTTTGTGGCCAGCGATGTGCCCGCACTGCTCAAATACACCCGCGAGTATGCCGTGCTGGACGAAGGCGATATTGCGGTGCTTACCCGGGATAAGATCGACTTTTACAACGAGTTCGGCACGCCGGTGGAAAAAAATCACCTGACGGCAGATTGGGATATGGAAGCTGCCGAAAAGGGCGGTTTTCCGCATTTCATGCTGAAAGAGATCTACGAGCAGCCTGAGGCAATCCAAAAAACCGTGGGCCCGCGTGTGCAAAACGGCCTGCCGGATCTGCGCATTCCGCAGCTGAGCGATGAAGCGCTGGCAAAGATCGGCCGGGTGCATCTGGTGGCCTGCGGCACAGCCATGCACGCCGGCATGGTGGGAAAAACCGCCATCGAAAAGCTGGCCCGTGTGCCTGCCGTTACCGAGATCGCCAGCGAGTTCCGCTATCGTGACCCCATTTTGAGCCCCGAGGATCTGGTGATCATTATCAGCCAATCCGGCGAAACCAGCGACACCAAGGCTGCTTTAGAGCTTGCCAAGCAGCGCGGCTGCAAGGTGCTGGCCATTGTGAATGTGGTGGGTTCGTCCATTGCGCGCGCAGCAGACTATGTGCTGTACACCTATGCAGGGCCCGAGATCGCAGTGGCTTCCACCAAAGCTTATATGGTGCAGCTGAGCGTTTTGTATCTGTTTGCCATGCGTTTGGCCATGGCAAAGGGCAAGCTGGATGAGGCACAGGCGCGCCGCCTGACTGCCGAGCTGCTGCAGACCGGCGAAAAGATCAACGGTATTCTGGAAAACTGTGACCAGATTAAGTTTTTGGCCAGCAAATTTATGAATGCCTCAGACCTGTTCTTTATGGGCCGCGGCTTTGATTATGCGCTTTCGCTGGAAGCCAGCTTAAAGCTGAAGGAGATCAGCTACATTCATTCCGAGGCCTATGCCGCCGGTGAGCTCAAGCATGGCACCATCAGTCTGATCGAACAGGGCACTCCGGTGATCGCGCTGGCCACCCAGAAGGATATTTACGAAAAAACCATTTCCAATATCAAGGAAACCAAGAGCCGCGGCGCCAACACGCTGCTGTTTACCACACAAAACCAGCCCGTGCCGGACGGCGTGGCCGACTATGTGGTGCGCCTGCCCGAATTTGAAGAGCTGTTTATGCCCATGCTGCTCATTGTGCCGCTGCAGCTGTTTGCCTACTATGTCAGTGTGCTGCGCGGCTGCGATGTGGATAAACCCCGCAATCTGGCAAAAAGCGTTACTGTGGAATAACAAACGGAGCATCAAATAAAAAATGGAACCGAACAACGAAAAATTCAAGCTGAGCGAAAACTTTTTCTCCAACCTCATGCTGGTGGTGATCGGCGTTTTGTGCTATATGGGAATTTCCCATTTCGACACTGTGTGGGGCGTTCTGAAAGGAGGATGGGCCATTTTGGCCCCCTTTGTGTGGGGCGCAGTCATCGCCTATCTGCTGGATTTCATTGTGCGTGCGCTGGATCGCGGCCCTTTAAAAGAGCGCCGCGCGCTGCGTGTGCTGCTGGCCTATGTGATCGCATTTTTCTGCATCGGCGCACTGCTGATGCTGTTGGTGCCGCAGCTGGTCAGCAGCGTAAAAATGCTGGTTACCAGCATTCCGGATTATTTCAATTCGATGGATGCATATATTTCGGCACTGCAAACGCACATGGCTGATTCGGCCCAGCTGGAAAAGCTGCTTGGCTCTTACGAGCAGGCCCTTAAAACCATTACCGAAGCGGTTTCCGGGGTGTTCCCGCAGGTGATCAACTACGGCATGGCACTGGGCAGCGGCTTAGTGAGCAGCATCACGGCACTGATGTTTTCGGTATATATGCTGCTGGACAAAGAAAAGCTGCTCAAGCAGCTGAAAAAGCTGGCGTTCACATTTTTGCCCGAGCGGCACGCCCGCCGTGTGCTGCGTGTGCTGGCCCGCACCAACCAGACCTTTGGCGGCTTTATCGGCGGCAAAATCCTGGACAGCCTGATCATTGGCGTGCTGTGCTTTATCATTTGCGCGGTGCTGCGCATTCCCTATGCACTGCTCATCAGCGTGGTGGTGGGCTGCACCAATGTGATCCCGGTATTCGGCCCGTTTTTGGGGGCCATTCCCTGCGCTTTCATTTTGCTGATCGTAAACCCGTTCAGCGCACTGGAATTTTTGATCATGATCCTCATTCTGCAGCAGTTTGACGGCAATGTGCTGGGCCCCAAAATTCTGGGCGAATCCACCGGCCTTTCGGCCCTGTGGGTGCTGTTTGCCATTATCTTGGGCGGCAAAATGCTGGGCTTTGTGGGAATGCTGATCGGTGTGCCTACCTTTGCGGTGGTGTACTCACTGGTAGCGGAATACACCGATATCCGCCTGAGCCGAAAGGGAATCGATGCCCAGGGCAACCCTGTTCCGCGCACCGAGCCCGCGCAGGAAGATGATTCGGATATGAAGCTGGCACCGTAAAAGAAAACAACACACTGCCCTGACCATGCTGCCGGGGCAGTTTTTTGCGGAACGGAGTACAAGAAAAAAGGATTTTGGAATGCTGTTTAATTCGCTTAAATTTGCGCTGTTTTTTCCGTGTGTAACGGCGGGCTATTTTATCTTGCCGCACAGGCTGCGCAATCTGTGGCTTTTGGGCTGCAGCTATCTGTTTTATATGTGCTGGAACCCCCGCTATGCATTGCTGATGCTGGCCAGCACCGCCATTACATGGGCGGCGGGAATGGCAATGAAAAACGCCGGAAAGGCCAGAAAAAAGCGTGTGCTGGCCCTGGCGGTGGCTTTGAATCTGGCTATTTTATTTTTGTTCAAATACGCCGGCTTTGTGCTGGACAACATCAACGCCGTACGCCATGCACTCGGCCTGCAAAGTGTATTTACCGGATTTCAGCTTTTGCTGCCGGTGGGCATCAGCTTTTATATTTTCCAGGCCGTTGGCTACGCGGCCGATGTATACCGGGGCGAGGTGGAGCCTGAAACCAGCTTTTTGCGCTATGCGCTGTTTGTCAGCTTTTTTCCGCAGCTGGTGGCGGGCCCCATTGAGCGAAGCCGCAATATGCTGCCGCAGTTCCGCGAGGTGCATCACTTTGACTATCAGCGCTTTCGCTCGGGGCTGGTGCAAATGCTGTGGGGCTATATTCAAAAACTGGTGATCGCCGATCGCCTTGCCCTGCTGGTGGACGGCGTGTATGCAAATCTGGCGCAGCAGGGAACGGTTTCGCTGCTGTTCGCGGCCGTGTTTTTTGCGGTGCAGCTTTACTGCGACTTTTCGTCCTACAGCGATATTGCCATTGGTGCAGCGCGCATCATGGGCTTTGACCTGATGCGCAACTTCAACAGCCCCTATCTTTCGCTTTCGCTGGGCGAATTCTGGAATCGCTGGCATATCAGCCTGTCCACATGGCTGCGTGACAATGTGTACATTCTGCTGGGCGGCAACCGCAAGGGAACACTGCACACCTGCTTAAACCTGCTGGCGGTGTTTCTGGTAAGCGGCATCTGGCACGGCGCTGCATGGACTTATGTGGTTTGGGGCGGGCTGCACGGCCTTTGGATGGCGGCATCGCGCCTGAGCCAGAACCTGCGCACCAGCGTGTGCAAAGCGCTGCACATTGACCGACAGGGAAAACTGCACCGCTTTTTGTGCTGGCTGCTCACCTTTGTGTTTGTCAGCGGCGCGCTGGTGATCTTTCGTGCCGACAGCCTTTCGCAGGCCATGCAGTTTTACCGCGGCCTTCTGCACTGGAGTGCCATGCCGTTTGTGGGCGGCTTTGAGGCGCTGGGCATGGATCGGGCGGATTTTGTGGTTTCCTGTTTGGCCGTGGCGGCTTTGTTTGTGTGCGATTGGCTGCGCTGTAAAAAAGGCCCGCTCACCCCGCAGCTGCTGGCAAAGCCCGTGGCCCTGCAATGGGCCGTGCTGCTGGCCGGCATTTTGCTGGTGGTGGTGTTTGGTATGTACGGTGAGGGCTATGTGGAAAAGCCCTTTATCTACTTCCAATTCTAATGTGCATCAAAATGGATAGGGCAATACCGCATAATTCTAAGTGCTGATGCAGCGAGCGAGAAGTGCAAGCTGCTAAGCAAAAAGCGCAGATAATACTTTGTGCTGCAAAGGTGAGCGCCGCCAGTGGCGGATACAGCGAACCGA
>SFIE01000046.1 GCA_004555405.1 Subdoligranulum sp. | reverse complement strand
TACTCTGCCAGCGCCAGTTCCCAATGAGGATTTTCGGTTTGGCCGCCGTCGGTATCCACCATCACATTCTTATATCCTACTTCACGAATCACGGACAAATTATCGGCCAAATTGCTTTTGTATTTGCCGCCGCCCATGTTTTGTGCATAGCATCGTTCCAGGATCACATCATAATCCTTCACCAGGCGAATTTGATCTTCCAGGCTCATGCCCACGATCCACCACTCAGGATGCGTGATCACAATATTTTTTACTCCGATCTTTCGTGCTTCTTCCACCACGGTAAAAATTTCGTTCGGTGCAATATGAGCCGTGCCCAACACCGCATTATGATCTCGCACCAGCTCCAGCACGCTGCGCAGTTCCGGCACAATTTTGCCATCTCTGACTACTTCCACACATTGGCTGATATCCTGATTCATTTTCACCATGTGATTTTTTGCCGACTGCGTGGGCAGCCACACTACTTTTGCGCCCAGCTTCAGCGCAACATCCACAGCCTTGGGATTGATGCCGCCCACCACACGATTGAGTGTAATGCTGCCGAACATAGTAAAGTTGTTGGTTTCACCGTGCACGATCTTGTTGTGGCGGTTGCACAGATAAGCACGATCCATCGTAGTTCCCTGATGGGTTTTGATCACAATGGCACGCGCCCCCACCCGGATGGCAGCTTCCATAAGTTCAAAATCATCATACGCGCGCAGGCGCAGATCGGGATTGGTGTGAACGTGCATATCGATCACGCCTTTCATCAGATCCTTTGTCATACTCGTTTCTCCTTTTTCGTATCTGGTCCGGTTCTTCTTATAACCTCATGCACTGCCGTGCCGCGCGGTTTTCACGGCGTTGCATTTTTGCTGTTTTTATTTTATACTAAGTTTAATATAGGAGAAAGCCAAAATTTCAGATATAGCATATCGGAAAATCCGATGGCTATGCAAAACGAGGACTGTTTCATGGATCTGAAAGAATTAAAATACCTTGTAACCGTTGCCAATGAAGGAAGTATCTCACGCGCAGCCGAAAAACTTTTCATGGCACAATCCAGTCTGAGCCAGGCAATACGCATTTCAGAGCAGGATTTGGGAACCCCCATTTTTGTGCGCACCGCACGCGGCGTTCGCCCCACTGCCGCCGGAGAAGCCTTTATTGCCCACGCCCGGCAAATTTTGCAGCAATATCGTGCAGCTTGCAGTGAAGCAGCCGATATTGAAGGGCTAAAAAGCGGCACGATCCTTTTGGGAGTCAGCACCTATCGCGGCACTTATTTACTGCCCCCTGTTTTAAAGCGTTTTCGCTCTCTTTATCCGGGCATCCATGTTCAGATCAGTGAAATGGACAGCATCGATTTAGAGGATCAACTGTTGGAGGGCCTTTTGGATCTGGCTCTGATCGCTGCCCCGCCTGTGCGTATCCAGCACGACACAGATTTTCTGATGCGGGATGAAATTATGCTGGCCACCACCGCCGATCATCCGGTTATGGCATTTGCACATATCTGTAAAGAGGAACCGCAGCAATTATGGATCGATTTAAAGGACACTGCGCCATTTGAATATATTTTGGGGCCTCCGAACACCGTTTTAGGGCGGGTGGCACGGCAGGCCCTGCGTGATGCAGCCGTAGAACCGCTTGGGTCAGACACTTCCCTTTCTGCTTCCTTTGCCGCTGCCATGGCCCGCGAAGGCATGGGGCTCGCTTTCACCTATCGCTCCTGCCGTGTTGTGCGCGATCCATTTCGCTATCTTCGTGTAAATCAAACCGGCTGCTATTTGGATCTTGCATTAGCCTGGCCGATCGGGAAATACCGTTCACAGGCAGCTTTGGCATTGGCTGATCTTTTTTCGAGGATGGTTCCAGAATTATTGCAGCGCTGAGATGCCGTATCCTGCTCGCCGCAGTTTTTGCACACCCCCACATAGCCCTATAAAACCAAACCGCCGCACGGTGCCAAAGCGCTCGTGCGGCGGTTTTTTTACAGTGTAGCTGCCATAACAGCCTTGATGGTGTGCATACGGTTTTCGGCTTCGTCAAACACAATGCTTTGACTGCCCTCAAACACCTCGTCGGTCACTTCCATGGCATCCCGGCCAAAGCGCTCGCCCATTTGCTTGCCAACGGCAGTTTTATGGTCGTGGAAAGCGGGCAGGCAGTGCATAAAACGGGCCTGCGGGCCTGCATTGTCCATCAGGGCCTTGTTCACCTGATAGGGTGCCAGGTCGGCAATGCGCTCTTCCCACACCTCCACAGGCTCGCCCATGCTCACCCACACATCGGTGTAGATCACATCCGCGCCGCGGCTGCCCTGCATGGGGTCTTCGGTAAGGCGAATGGTTGCGCCGGTTTCGGCAGCAATGGCGCGGCACTGGGCCACCAGCTGCTCATCGGGCCAATATTTTTTGGGGGCACAGGCCGTAAAATGCAGCCCCATTTTGGCGCAGCCCACCATCAGGCTGTTGCCCATATTGTAGCGGGCATCGCCCATGTAAGTAAAGTTGATGCCCTTCAGCTTGCCGAAATGCTCGCGGATGGTCAGAAAATCGGCCAGGATCTGGGTGGGGTGAAACTCGTTGGTAAGGCCGTTCCACACACGAACGCCGGAATATTGGGCCAGCTGCTCTACGATCTCCTGCCCGTAGCCGCGGTACTCGATGCCGTCAAACATACGGCCCAGCACGCGCGCGGTATCGGCAATGCTCTCCTTTTTGCCGATCTGGCTGCCGCTGGGATCAAGATAGGTGGTTTGCATTCCCAGATCATGCGCAGCCACCTCAAAGGCGCAGCGGGTGCGGGTGCTGGTTTTTTCAAAAATCAGTGCAATGTTTTTACCCCGCAGGGTATCGTGGGGAATGCCGGCCTTCTTTTTTGCCTTGAGATCCGCAGCAAGATCCAGCATTGCCTCGATTTCCTCGGGGGTAAAATCCAGCAGCTTTAAAAAGTTTCTCCCTTTCAGATTCATTTGAAATCCTCCAGCTTTTCCTCGCAATACTTGCAGCGATACACCCGTTTTTCTCTGTCACGCAGCACAAAGATCTGCTTTAAGCCGCGCTCTTCGCTGGTGATGCAGCGGGGATTGTGGCAGGTAGCCACCCCCACCACCTCCTGCGGCAGCGAAAGATGCTTTTTTTCCACCAGCTTGCCGTCTTTTACCACAGCCACGGTGATGTTGTGATCCAAAAAGCCCAAAAGATCCAGATTGAGCGGGATCAGGCCTTCTACCTTGATGATATCCTTTTTGCCGTATTTGCTGCTGTTGGCGTGGGTGATGATGGCCACCTGCCCCTCCACCTTGTCAAGCTGCAGCATATCGTAAACCAATCGCCATTTGCCGCTGGCGATATGATCGATCACATAACCTGCTTCGATTCCACTGATGTTGATCATACTTCGGGCACCTCCAGACCAAGCAAGAACATGATAAGCGCCATACGGATATACACGCCGTACTGCGCCTGCTTAAAGTACATTGCGCGCGGGTCGTTATCCACTTCCAGGCTGATCTCGTTTACGCGGGGCAGCGGATGCAGCACGATCATATTCTGAGGGGCCAGCTTCATTTTTTCGCCGTCCAGAATATAGCGGTCACGCAGGCGCAGGTAATCTTCTTCGTTGAAAAAGCGCTCGCGCTGCACACGGGTCATATACAAAATGTCCAATTCCGGCATAACATCTTCCAGATTGTCCACTTCTTTATACGGAACATGGTTCTTTTCCAGCACATCCTCACGCACAAAATCCGGCAGGCGCAGCTCTTCGGGGCTTACGCACACAAATTTTACGCCCGGATAGCGCACCAGCGCAGTGATCAGGCTGTGTACGGTGCGGCCAAATTTCAAGTCGCCGCAAAGGCCGATGGTCAAATGATCCAAGCGGCCCTTTTCGCGGGCAATGGTGAGCAGGTCGGTGAGGGTTTGGGTGGGATGCTGATGGCCGCCGTCACCTGCATTGATGATGGGCACCGGCGAAAACTGGCTGGCGACCATGGGCGCGCCCTCCTTGTGATGGCGCATGGCAATAATGGTGGAATAGCAGCCCACCACCCGCACCGTATCGGCCACGGTTTCGCCCTTGGAGGCGCTGGAGTTGCTGGCGCCGGAAAAGCCGATCACCGTGCCGCCCAAGTTGAGCATGGCGCTTTCAAAGCTTAAACGGGTGCGTGTGCTGGGCTCGTAAAACAGCGTGGCCAGGCGCTCACCGTCTGCCACATGGCGGAATGCTTTCGGATTCTTTTCGATTTTCTTTGCCACATCGATCAGGCCGTCGATCTCTTCTACCGACAGATCCAAGGGGCTTAGCAAATGTCGCATTTTATACCTCCCAAATTGCCCAAGAAGCCGTTTTTGGCGGCATCGCTCTATCCCTGCCGCAAAAGCGCTTCCAAGTTCCATGCTTTACGCCAAAAGTGCTTTTTGGCCGCACTTTTAATCATATATTCCTATTGTACTCCTATGCATGGCATTTGCCAACCCGGCAGGCAACATTTTTACAAAAAGTGGAAAAAAAGGCCGCCATACCCAAAGCGGCATGGCAGCCTTTGCAAGCAAAGCACACCCCTGCGCCCCTGCCCGTCTGGCTGGGGGCTTTTGCGGATATGCCAAAGTTTTATTCGTTATTCTGCACGGTTTCTTTCAGCGTTTCCAGATTTTCCTTTAAGGTTTCCTTCAGTTCGCTTGCCGTAGGCACAGAGCCCTCCGCCCCCGCAACCAGATATTTATAGATCTGCAGCTTGTTATCCTCATACAGGCCCAGCTGCTGGTAAAGCTCGCGGTAGTAATTGAACAGCTCCAGCTTGGTTTTTACCATAGAGATGGGCTTGATCTGTGTGTGGCAGATGCTTTGCGGATTCTGCACATAGTTGTACACCGGCTCCGCCAGCGAATAAAAACGCTGGGCATACTCGATAAAGGAAAGGTTGAACAGAAAATCCTCGCTCCAGCCAAGCTCTTCGCTGCACTGCAGATCGTGCTGGCGCACAATATCGGCGCGGTAGAGCTTGTTCCACATCACGCCGTAGTAAAAGCTGGCGGGCTCTTTCATAAGGCCCTCGGCAAACTGCTGCTTGGTCAAAAATCCCTCGGGCAAAAAGCCGTAGGTGGTCACTGTGTCGGGCAAAAGCGGGGCTTCGGGCGCAAGGCCGGGATCATTTTTGCGGTTTGTCAGCTTATCCAGCAGCTTTTCCGCTTTTTCGCTGGGCGGGTCGATGCGGTTGTAGTGCGCGATCACCATATCCGCATTGTACTGCACGGCCTTTTCCACCATCAGGCGGGTGGCATCGGGCTGCAGGTAATCATCGCTGTCTGCAAACTGCAGATATTCGCCCTGCGCCAGCTTCAGGCCCAGATTGCGCGTGGCCGACACACCGCTGTTCTTTTTATCCACCAGCACGATGCGCGGCTCTACATCGGCAAACATTTGGCAGATGGGCAAGCTTACATCGTTGCTGCCGTCGTTGAGCAAAATAATTTCGATATTCTGATAGGTTTGTTTTCGTATGCTTTCGATGCAGCGGGCAATATGCGCCTGTGCGTTATACACCGGCACAATGATGCTGACAAGCGGTTCACGGTTCAAAAGCATGCCCTCCTTGATGGTTGTATGGAGTATCTGTTGGCTGCGTTTCATGCAGTAAAGATATTATACCATGGGGCAAAGCGAAATGGTATACGGTTCCTGCAAAAACCGGCCCCGCGCCCCGGCTCAAATCCGCCGCCAAGGCAATGTGCGACGTACAGCCGATGGTGCTATTATACCCGTTTTTCCGGGAAACCTGCAAGCAAAAAGCGCCGCCTCCAAGTGGAAGCGGCGCAGATTTTATGCTTGGGAAGAATTACAGCTCAGCAAAGTACTTAATGGTACGAACCATCTGGCTGGTGTAGCTGTTCTCGTTGTCATACCAGGAAACCACCACGACCAGGCTGGTGCCGTTGTCGAGGTTGATTACATCGGTCTGGGTTGCATCAAACAGCGAGCCATAGGTCATGCCGATGATATCGGAGGAAACGATCTCCTCGGTGTTGTAGCCAAAGCTCTCGTTGGCAGCAGCCTTCATAGCGGCATTGACGCCCTCAACAGTAGCCTCACCCTTGACAACAGCGGTCAGAATGGTGGTGGAGCCGGTGGGGCAGGGAACGCGCTGTGCAGCGCCCTTCAGCTTGCCCTTCAGCTCGGGGATCACCAGGCCGATAGCCTTGGCAGCGCCGGTGCTGTTGGGAACAATGTTCTCTGCGGCGGCACGGCTGCGGCGCTTGTCGCCCTTGCGCTGGGGGCCGTCCAGAGTCATCTGGTCGCCGGTGTAGCTGTGAATGGTCTGCATTTCACCAGCCTGAATGGGCATATAGTCATTCAGGGCCTTGGTCATGGGTGCCAGGCAGTTGGTGGTGCAGGATGCAGCAGAAATGATCTTGTCGTCGGGGGTCAGGGTCTTGTGGTTCACATTGTACACGATGGTGGGCAGGTCGTTGCCGGCAGGAGCGCTGATAACAACCTTCTTTGCACCGGCGTTGATGTGAGCCTGTGCCTTTTCCTTGCTGGTGTAGAAGCCGGAGCATTCCAGCACTACATCCACGCCGATCTCGCCCCAGGGGCAGTTGTTGGCATCGGGGAAAGCATAGATCTTGATCTCCTGGCCGTCCACAATAATGGAATCCTCAGTGGCTTCCACAGTGTGCTTGTTCTCACCGATCTTGCCCAGGAAAGAGCCCTGAGTGGTATCGTACTTGAGCAGGTGTGCCAGCATTGCAGGGCTGGTCAGGTCGTTGATGGCCACAACATCATAGCCCTCGGCCTCGAACATCTGGCGGAAAGCCAGGCGGCCAATACGGCCAAAACCATTGATTGCTACTTTAACAGACATAATTTTGCCTCCCAAATCATAAAATCATAAATTTTTATTTCTTCGGCTTTTATTATTGTAGCTCATTCTGCCCAGAACTGCAAGTGCATTTTCCCAAATTTGTTAAAAAATTATCGTTTACTTTCTATTCCCAAAAATTTCCCCACAGTTTTATGAGTATTCGCAAATTATACGGGAAGAACTATGATTATATCGGCAATATTCATGGCGATGCACCCGGCCCTTTGCCGGGGTGCGGCATGGCTTTGATTTTTCTGCACAGAAAGGGGCTGATTTTGCTGGATCAAACCCAACTGGCCGAGCAGCTGGCCGCCTGTGCGGTGCGCGGTGTGCCGCCCACGGCACGGCTGCGGCGGCTTTTGCGTCGGATGTGGCGGCAGGCGCTTTTCTGCGCCCCCGCACCCGGTGTGTGCTGCGATATTTCGCACTGTGCGGCACAGCTATGCCTGCTTTTGGGCCAGCTGTGCCCCCAGCCGGGCCAATGCACGGCCTTCACCGGGCCCGGTGCCGGGCTGTGCGCCGCAGCGGCACCGGGTGAGCTGGGCTGCTTTCTTTTATGGTTAGCGGGCAGGCTGATGCCGCCCACGCCCGGGCCGGGGCTGCAGATGCGCACATACGAAGCGGGCCGCTTTGCGGGCATTGCCGTCTTTTCGCCCTGCCCTGCAGCAAAAAAGCCGCCCCGCAGCCTTTGCCGCAGCGCAAGGCGCTGGGCAGCTGACCGGGGCGGCCAAATGCTTTTTATGATATCCCGCAGCGGGCTGTGCGCCGTGCTGCTGCTGCCAAAGGGGCCCGCTGCCGCTCTTCGGCCGCCGCGCTATGCACTGTGGGCCTACGACCAATGCTCTCCGCCGTTTTCACTGCTGCCTCTGCGCTTGATCCTGCCGGACTGAGCGCAGGGCCATGCAAAGCCCCAGCAGGCCGATCACAGCCAGCGCAAGGCCCTGCAAAAGCTCCTCTGCCGTTTGGCCGGCAGCGGGCACCAAAAGCGACGCCGCGCCCTGGCAGCTGCACAGCAGAAATGCAGCCAGCCCGGCGGCACACAGTTTGCGGGCGCTAACACTGCCCGGCAGATACACCTGACGCAGGCACACGGTGGCAAACAGAAGTGCCGCCAAAGCCGAAAGCAAGTGCAGCGTGTTGCCCACACGCACAATGCTGCTTTGGTGAAGCATAAACCGCATGGGAACCAATAGATACAGCGATGCACACGCCCCAATACCCCACAGCGCGCTGTGCGCCGGGGCTTCGGCATGGCCGCCCTTGCGCCACACGGCCAATCGGATCAGATAAACCGCCGTACCCAGCTGCAAAAGCGCATGAACGGTGTGTATGGACAAAGCAAAGCCGTGCCGATACAGCTGTGCAGCCGATGCCCCGGCCAGACAAACCGCCGCCAGCACCATAAGGGCCCACGGGCTGCCCCCTTGAGCATACTGTTTTTTTCGGGGAATGGCGCACACCGCCGGGGCCATGGCAAGCAGGGCTGCCGCAGCGGCGGCATAGCGCAGCCAGCAGCTGCCCTGTGAAAAGCCGGTGGAAAGATCGGTAAACAGCAAACGATCGGCCGCATAGGCGATGCCCAGCAGCATATACAAAACGGCCAACGGCCAAACGGAAACTTTTTTCATAGCAAGATCCCTTCTGCATGACATATCGCAGGCTCTGCGTGCATAGATATTACAGCAAGGGGTACAAGCCCACGGCTTTGCAGCACGCTGAAAAGCGATACTTTTCATTTTACATATTTTTTCTGCAAATGCAAGTCGAATTTTGTCTTGTACCGGCAAGGAGAGTTTATGAAACAAGTGGTGCTGTATGCTTTGTTTCTGTTGCTGCTGGTGGGGCTTTTGCCGTTGATATGCCTTTTGCCGCAGGCAAGCGCCGCCGCTGCCGAGGCTTTTTCCGGGCCTGTGCTGCCCGCAGCCGATTCTATGCCCGGCGCACCGCCCGAAATCGCCTCTTCCGAAGCGGCGCCGCCCTCCCCTGCCCCGGATGCCGCGCCCGCCGAGGAAACGATTTTGCTGCAGGACAGTGACACCGGCGCGCTTTTGACCCCCGCCGTGCAGGAATATCTGGTGGGGGCAGCGGCCAGCGAAATGCCCGCCACATGGCCCGAGCAGGCCCTTTTGGCGCAAATGGTCGCCAGCCACAGCTTTGTGCTGTATCAGAAAGAGCACTGTGAAGACCCCGCTGCCGGGTGGATCGGCGTTGCGCCTGCGCGTATGCAGGGCTACCTTACGCCCGAGGTGCGCGCAGCACGCTGGGGAGAGCACGCACAGGAATTTGAAGAAAAGCTGCAGGCCCTGGCCGCACAGGTTTCCCATGTGCTGCTGCTTTATGATGGCCGCCCGGCAGCAGCCTGCTACCATGCCATCAGCCGGGGCCGCACCGAAGCAAGCCAGAATGTGTGGGAGCAGGCCCTGCCCTATCTGCAGGGGGTGGACAGCCCGCTGGACAAAAACGCTGAGGGCTTTGCCCAAAGTGTGGAGTTCACCCCGCAGCAGATGGCCGATGCACTTTCGGCCCAGCTGGGCATTACGCCCGGCGGTGATGCCGGCAGCTGGTTCGGCGAAACCCAATGGTATGACACCGGCTATGTGCGCAGCATTGAAATATGCGGCCAAAGCGTGGCAGGGGTAAAGCTGCGGCAGGCGCTGGGGCTGCGCAGCAACTGTTTTTCGATCAGTCTGTCGGGCGGGAATTTTTTTGTTTCCACACACGGCTACGGCCACGGCGTGGGGCTTAGCCAATGGGGTGCGCGCCTGATGGCCGAGCAGGGCGCGGGCTGGCAGGAGATTCTGGCCCATTATTTTCCGGAAACCACCATTGGGGAAGCACTTTGAGGCAGCCCCCGATGCAAAAAAATATTTTTTTGCTGTGCGTGTGCTGTGTTATAATAAAATTGTTCTGCACCGCCGGTTGAAGGAGAGATCCGGCCATGATTTTTTCAGGTGCAGCACAAGTTAAGGAAAAGAGGGTATTATTTGTATGCAGCAAACTTTTAAACACTGGCAGATCGCACCCGACACCTATGCCATTCAGTGCCCGGGCTACCTGCCCGGCCCCGGCCGCCTGCCGGGCTGGGGCTATGTGATCTGCTATCTGATCGTGGGCCGGGAAAAAGCCATTTTGCTGGACACCGGCTATGGCAATGCCGATTTGAAGGCCGAGGTGGAAAGCCTGACCGACAAACCGGTGCTGTGCCTGAATTCTCATGTTCACCCCGACCATTCGGGCGGAAACCAGCAGTTCGGCACCGTGTATATTCTGGAGGGAGAGCGCGAAACCATCGCGCCCATGTATTTTCCGCAGCCGCCCGAGCGTGAGCGCTGCGACATGGTAAAGGCCCTGCCGGATTATCGCTTTGCCTTTTTGCCGGAGGGCTCTGTGCTGGATCTGGGCGGGCGCAGCGTAGAGGTGCTGCGGCTGGAAGGCCACACCCCCGGCAGCATGGTGCTGATCGACAGCCAGACCCGGTTTTTATTCAGCGGCGATGCCATTTTAAAGCGCGTGCTTTTGATGGCCGGGCAGCCGCTGAGCCAATACCGCGCCGCACTGGAGCGCACCAAAGCACACGGCGGCTTTGTGGATATTTACGGCGCGCACTGGTATGAGCCGCTGGGCGCCGATTACATTGACAAGGTACTGGCCCTGATCGATGATTTTTCTCCCGAGGGCTGTGAATCGGCCCCTTGGATGGAGGCCAACAACATGATGATGTTCTGCCATGGCAATGCTTTTGAAGAAAAAGACTTTGCTGCCATTGGCTTTGGCGAAAAGGATATGGCGCTTATGCTGCGCTGAGGCTTATGCAAAAAGCTGCTGCACGAAAATTCGTGCAGCAGCTTTTTGATCTGATCAGTTCTTGGTGTTGTAGCCATCGGGGTTGTTTTTCTGCCAGTTCCAGCTGTCACGGCACATTTCATCAATGCCGTACTTTGCTTCCCAGCCAAGCTCTTTTTTGGCCTTGGCGGGGTCGGCCCAGCACTCGGCAATGTCGCCGGGGCGGCGCGGGTCGATCTGATAAGGCAGCTCTTTGCCGCAGGCCTTGCTGAATGCTTTGATCACATCCAGCACGCTGTAGCCGTGGCCGGTGCCCAGGTTGCAGATGAACAGGCCGCAGCCGGTCTGCAGCTTTTTGATGGCAGCCACATGGCCGCGGGCCAGATCGACCACATGGATATAATCACGCACACCGGTGCCGTCGGGCGTGGGATAATCGTTGCCGTACACGTGCACCACGGGCAGCTTGCCCACGGCCACCTTGGCAATGTAGGGGCACAGGTTGTTGGGAATGCCGTTGGGGTCCTCGCCGATCAGGCCGGATTCGTGCGCACCGATGGGGTTGAAGTAGCGCAGAAGGGCCACATTCAGCGTGGGATCGGCCTTGCACACATCTTCCAGAATGCGCTCGGTGAAAGCCTTGGTGGTGCCATAGGGGTTGGTGGTGCCGCCCACGGGGAAATCCTCACGGATGGGCACACTGGCAGGATCGCCATACACCGTTGCGCTGGAGGAGAACACAAAGTTTTTGCAGTTATAACGGCGCATCACATCCAGAATGTTCAGGGTGCAGTTGAGGTTGTTGGAATAATATTCAATGGGCTTGGAAACGCTTTCGCCCACAGCCTTATAGGCCGCAAACTGGATCACCGAATCAATATCGGGGTTTTCGGCAAAGATCTTTTCCACCTGTGCCTTATCCGTCATGTCGGCTTCCACAAAACGGAAGTCTTTGCCTGCGATCTGCTTTACACGGCGCACAGCCTCGGGGCAGGAATTGTAAAAGTTATCCGCCACCACAATGTCATACCCGGCTGCGAGCAGCTCAATGCAGGTGTGGCTGCCAATATAGCCGGCGCCGCCGCTTACCAAAATTGCCATAATGCACACTCCCATCTAAAATTTGTATAATCGTTGCAACAAAACTATTGCACTTTTTGTTTTCTGACCATATACTAACACTTAAACCGTATTCAGTAAATGGAAAATTAAACCATAAGGCTCACCATTTGTGCCTTTTGAAGCTTTACAGATCCATTATACACCCATTTGGCATTTCTGAAAAGGGCGTTTAGAGTTGGCATTTGCCGCCGGATTGGGGTATAATCAAAAAAACATCTTTCATTAAAGGAGAACGCTTTTATGCTGTATGATCGACTGGACAATCTGGAGCAATACACCGGCTTGTTTGAAAATCTGGATACCTGCATTGAATGGATCATGGAAAACGGGCTGGACGATCTGCCCATGGGCCGCACCGAGATCCAGGGCGAGGATATTTATGTGAATGTGATGGAATGCCCCGCCGCCGAGGATTCCGCCGTGGATTTTGAGACCCACAGCAAATATATGGATCTGCAGATCGTTTTGGAGGGCAGCCAGCTGTTTCAGGTAGCGCTGGAGGATGTGGAAGAAACCGAGGCCTACAACGAAGAAAAAGACTATGCGCTGTACAAGGGTACCCCCAGCTGCGCCGGTGTGCTTGACCCCGAGCGTTTTGCCGTGTTTATGGTGGAGGAAGCGCACAAAAGCAACATTCGCACGGCAGACTGCGAGGGCAGCATCAAAGCCGTGTTTAAAATTGCACGGTAAGCATTTGCCGCCCACATAAAAAGCAACCGGCGAAGGCAGTTTTGGCTGCCTTCGCCGGTTTTTTGCGCCGGGCATAGCAGACTTATCCGGCACGCAGCATTTTTGGGGAAAGCCGCTGCAGCAGCCCCGTTTTTTCAATGATCAGCTGCCCCTTCACCCCAGCGCGCGAAGCCTCGGCCAACTTGTTGACCAGCATATTGCGGAAAAACGCCGCTGTGTCCTCACCGATCGCATGATCGGCCGTCATAAAGCTAAGGTCGGTATACATGGCGTTGGTTTTTTCGTTGCAGCTGCCGGTGCCGACCTGCGTGATATACCCGGTTTTGTTATGGCTGTACAGCGTAAAATAAAAGTAAAATTTTACGGTATCGATGCAAATTTCTCTTTCTGTGGGTGAAAGCACTGCTTTTGGCATAAAAAAATCCCGGCATACCAAACGGTATACCGGGAATACATGATGGTGTTGTTTCGTTATTTTTAATCGTGGCGAATGGCTTCCAGCGAGCTGATCTTCACCGCGCGGCCTGCCGGGGCAATGCCCGAAACAAGGCCCACCAGCGTGGCAAATACCAGTGCCAGCAGGATCAGCCATGGCGGAATGATGGAAATTTTGCCGCCCATGCCGCCAAAGCCGCCAAAGGCGCTGCTGAGGCCCGAAAGGTCGATGCTGCCGCCCAAAAGGCCCATGATCGCTGTTAAGTTGTTCAGCACGGCGCTGATGGCAAGGCTGATGGCCACGCCCACCACGCCGCCCAAAAGGCCAATGGCGCCGCTTTCGGCCAGAAACATGGAGCGAATGTACCACAGCTTGCAGCCCAGCACCTTCATAACGCCGATCTCACGCGTGCGCTCGTAGATGGCCATGGTCATGGTGTTCATAATGTTCAGCGCCGCCACCAGCAGGCTGATGGCCGCCAAACTGCCCAGAATCATCTGGCTTTGCGCCACATTCTTTTGCATTTCCTCGCGGATCTGCGTCATCGAGTTGGTGTTGTAGCCTTCGTCCTGCAGGCCCTTTTCCACCTCGGCCACATTGTCCACTTCGTCCACCTTTATATTGATCTGTTGATAGGTAACTTCTTTTTTGCTGGTGCGCTTGGCAAGGCGGTCGGCTGCGGCGGTCAGCTTGCGGGCATCCTGCAGCCGCATTACAAGGCCGCCCACCGTCATGTAATCCTTGCTGTAATCGCCCACCAGCGTGCCCATTACCACCAGCTCGTAGTTTTCCTTCACATTGCCCTGATCGTCCTTCAGCTGCAGGGTCATGCGGGCGTTCTGCGGGTCCACAAAGGGGGGCAGCGGATTGCCGTTTTTATCGGTTTGGCCGGAATAGCGATAGCGGGAGTTGCTGTTGTAGCTGCGCTTGGTATCCTCAAAGTTATAGCCGAACTCCTCGCCCACCAGCACAGGGATTTTGTTTTTGCCAAGGCTGCCCACATCGGTAAGCCATGTGCCGCTTTGCAGCGCAAAGCCCATGGGCTCCATGCTGGCTTCGTCCAGACCGTAAATATTATACGGATTGCTTTCATAGCGGCCGTTTGTGCCCGCTTTGATGCAGCCGTTCAGGTTTTCCGGCTGGTAATAGGGGGTCACCGCCGTAACATGGGGCGTGCTGCGAATGCGCTCTACCAGAGCATCGTCCAGCGCATTTTCGGTGCTGCCGGAATAGTTATACAGCTGGATCATGGTCAGATCGCCCCACGACTGCAGCATTTCTTCGTTTTGCGCATTCACGGCAATGCCAAGGCTGATCATAACCACGATGGCGCAGGTGCCCACCACAACGCCGATCACCGTCAGCGCTGTGCGCCCCTTGCGCCGTCTGAGATTATCCAACGAAAGGCGGAGCAAATCAGAAATCCGCATCGTTTTCCTCCTGCGATTTAGCGGCTTTGCGCTTTTTGGCCACCTTAAAGCCCGCAAAGCCCAGTGCTGCCACGGCTGCGGCGATCAGCGCCCAGCCCCAAACGGGCAGGCCCGGCTTGGTTTCTTCGGGCATATCCTGCATACCGGGGTCAATCATACCGGGGTCGTCCCATGTGGGGGCATCCTCTACTGCAGCGCTGAAATTACGTGTTACCGACACTTCCTGCCCGGAAGTATCCTCGTATACAATGGTGATGGTGCCTTCCACCGTGCCTGCCTGCAGTGCGCACAGATTGATATCCACGCTCTGCTCGGTGCCTGCGGCCAGATTGCCCACATAGTTGCTTTGCTCAGGCTCCTGCAGGTTGCTGCCGGCAATGGTAACGGTCATGTTGGAAAGCTCGTTTTTGCCCTTGTTCACAAAGGTGATGCTGCCGTAGTTTTCTTCCCCTACTACCATGGTTTCGGGAATTTCCATATTAGAGATTTCAAAGCGCTCAGGCTGAATGATGGGCACCGTAACGGTGGTGCCGGTAGCCTGTGCGCCGCCGCCGGTGGTTTTGCCGTTGGCCGAAAGGCTCACGCTCACCGAGCTTGTGCCGCCCGTAAAGCTGTTTTGTGCGTGCATGGGGTATGTAACGGTTTGGCTGGTGCCGGGGGCCATATCGCCAATGTATTTGGTGGTGCTGCCGTTGGAAAGGGTCACACCGTCGGCCGTGCTGATGGAAACCAGCACATCGCACAGAGCCTCGGTGCCGCTGGAGGTGGCATAAATTTCAAGGCTGAGTTTAAAGTCATCGCCTGCATCCACGCTGGAGCCGCCAATGGAGGTGGAACGCACGATCAGGCTGGGGGTGCGGTAAGTGGGGTCCGGCGTGGGGGTGGGGTCCGGCGTGGGGGTAGGCTCGGGAGTGGGGTCAGGTGCCGGAGGCGTGGTTTCGGTTTGGGTGACAAATTGAGAGAGCTTTTGCTCGATGGTAACAAGCGGAAGCATTTTTCTTGTTTTGCCTTCTGCCTGATCCTGACTCTGATTCAGGTCTTTGTCGTAGCTCACATCCAGCCGCAGCGTATTATCGTCCGTTGCTTTGTCGCCGCTGCCATGGTACTTGAGGTTTTGAATGGTGATCAGATAGGCTTTATCCTGCCC
>SFIE01000045.1 GCA_004555405.1 Subdoligranulum sp. | reverse complement strand
TGCCCCTGCTTCGGTTCGCTGTATCCGCCACTGGCGGCGCTCACCTTTGCAGCACAAAGTATTGCCTGCGCTTTTGGCTTAGCATCTGCCGCACCTCGCTCGCCGTATCGGCACTTAGAATTATGCGGTATTGCCATAAAAAAATTGGAGACTGCCTGCAGCCTCCAATTTTTTTGTTTCTTATGTCTTTGCCGCTGCGCCTTGGCGGGCGGGGCGAATGTCGTAGCGATACACGGCCAGCGCAAAGCTGGAAAGCGCCAGCACCTCAATGGCAGCGCAGCTGTATGACCCCAGCAGCAGGTTGGCCAAAAGGATCGGCGGCGAATTGAGCAAATACAAAAACCGCGTCACGCGCATATCATGCACCCACAGCGCCACGGTGGTGCACAGCATCGAAAAGGTCAGCAAGGCGCTGGGGGCCCCCTGCCAGGTCACGGCGGCGCTGGCCAGATACAGCCCCATCAAAACGGCCAGCCACAGGCGGCTTTTGGCCCACGGGCGGTCGTTATAGCGGCACAGCAGCGCCCGCAGAATGCCAATGCAGTTGGTGGCCACGGCGGTTCCGGCCCCCAAAATGCCGTAATGCTGAATCCACATTCCGCAGCACAGAAGCTGCAAGGTCAGAATGCGCCCCCGGTTGGCCGACTGCAGCGAGGTGATGGCGATCAGCGAGGGGATCAGCCCCAAAAGCTGCACAAAAATAAACCACATATATGCGTTATCCTTTCTGTTTTCTTTCTCATTTATCGAATTTTGTGCCCTGCTTTGGGCGCAAAAAAACAGCGGCTGCAAACCTCTCTGTTTATCAGTCAAAAACAGAGAAATTTATAGCCGCTGTGGCAATTCGCAAATGCTTTCAAAGCACTTTGTACAGTTATAGTATATTGATTTCCGCCGCGCTGTCCATGGATTTTTCGTGCATTGCACGGCAGTATTTGTTTTACCGAAAAGCTCAGCCGGGCTGCGCCGCACCCACGCCGTTTTGCAAGTCCTGCATAAAGGCATCCATGGCGGCCAGGCGGGCCTTCACATAGGCGCGGAATTCGCCAAGATCCTGCATTCCGTCCCAGTGGGCGGTTTGCGGCCAGCGGGCATAGTCACGCTTATAGGCCCCCGAGGCAAACACCGCCGCCTCGCATTCGTCCAGCATACGCATCAGGCTTTCCTCGCTCCACGCGCCTGCCCGCAGCGCCTGATAGCGCTGCTGCACGGCGGCCAGCGTTTCTGCATCGCCGTAGGCCAGCAGCTTGTGTATGGGGTTCAGGGTCATCAGCACATGGTCCTGCGGCGAAAGCGAGGCCGAAGGGTCCTCGGCCGAAACGGCCCCCCAGGTCAGGTCAAAATCCCAGGGCGTAAACAGAATGCGCACCCCGTCCGGGGTCTGCTTGGTGGTAAGGCGATAGTTATACAGCGTGCCTTCGTCCAGCACCTGATCCACACCCTGCACCAGATTGGTAAACAGCCAGCAGTCAATGGCGCTTTGTTCGTCCGCCAGCTGCTTCAGCGCCTGGGTGTCCGCTTGCTGTGCGCCCAGCAGCGTTTTGTAATACTGCTTCAGCGGCTTCCACACCCCGGCCCAATCCGTGTTCACGGTGTCGCCCGCAATGATCTCATAGCCCGGGATCTCGGCAGGCACATCAAAGTCGATCTTGGCTTCGCTCACCAGAAAATCCTGCTTGGAAAAAGTATGCTCGCCCTCGCCCACCTGCAGCTGCTTGCCGTCAATGGGGTAGCTCAGCGCATACAGGCCCCAGTAGCGCCCGTTCAAAAACAGCTCGGTATACCGGTATTCGTTGCTGTTCTGCACACCAAAGGCGTTGCTTTCACCGCAGCTTTCCCGCCACAAATTGGCCGTGAACACCTGCCGGATCTTTTCCGCCTCGGTGTAGCCCGCATATAAGATCCAGTCGCCGTCATTGCGCAGGCCCAGCAGGGCCATATCGTTTTCCTCGCCGTTTGCGTGGCGCAGGGTAAAGCGGAAGCCCTTTTTGTCAAACCGGGCGCTGCCGATGCCGCGCACATGAATGCTGCCCGTGCCCTGCACCACCGATGCCCCGGCGCTGGGGCGGTTGTCATATAGGGTCAGGAGCAGCTCGCTGCTTTGGTATTTTTCCATCTGCTCGGGCCGGCCGGGCACCTGCAGGCTCAAAATGGGCAGCGGCGTACACACCAGCTGCAAAGTCTGGTATTCGGTTTTGGTATAGGCCAGCAGCTGCACAGTGCCGCCGCTGGGCAGGGCCTTGCCCGCAAAATCCTGCAAAATTTTTAATTTTGTGCCATTCTTTCCCGCAAAGCTCACCCTCGGCGCATCGCCCTGCGCCCCCTGCGGCAGGGAATAAAAATACACGCCGGTTTCCCTGTCCTGCACCAGCTGGGTGCCGCCGATGGAAAGGCCGGTCACCAGCGCAGCTTCGCTTGGCGTGCGCCCCGCCTGCAGGCTTTCAAATTTTTCCGGGCCGCACAAGAGGGCACTCACCGTGCCGGAGTGTTTTTGCACAGCAAAGCCCGCCGCGCAGCATAGCAGCAGCGCAGCGATCAAAACCCAGTTCACGATCTCTGTTTTTCTCTTTACCATGGTTTGTTCTCCAGCCTTGCCGATTTATTTTCCCAGCAGTCCTTGAATGTGGCTGTCCATCTCCCGAAAACGCCCTGCCACATAGGTGCGAAAATCCGAAAGATCGGTCTGCCCGTCGTTGTGGCCGCTGTCCGGCCAGCGCGCATAGTCGCGGTCATACGCGCCCGAAGCAAAAATATCCTGCTCGCAGCCGTCCAGCAGCGCCTGCACATTTTCATTGCTCCATGCCCCGGCGCGCAGCACCTGCCACTGCTCATACACCGCACGGATCATGTCCTTTTCCTCCCATGCGATCAGCTTTTCCACGGGATTCAGGGTCATTTGCACATGGTCCTCGGGCTCCAGCCCCAGATAGTTGGTGTTGTTTTCTCCCAACACAAAGCCCCATGTGCGGTCAAAATCCCACGGGGTATACAGGATCTTTGTGCCCCCCTCGCCTTTCTTGGCCACCAGATACATATTATAAAGGCGGCCCTCGTCCAGCATTTGGTCCACACCCTGGATCAAGTCGATAAACAGCCAGGTGTCAATGGCGTTTTTCTCGTCAGCCAGTGTGTACAGCACTTGACGATCTTCCCACTCGGCTGAGAAAAATGTTTGATAATAGTCGTTCAGCGGCTGCCACACCTGTTCGTCCTCGCTGTCCTGATCCGCGCCGCCCGCCAGCTCATAGCCGGGGGTCTTTCCGCCCTCGGTGTAGTCCTGCTCCGGCTCCCACACCAGCGGATTCACCTTAAAATAGGCGTATTCGCCCTCCTGCAGCTGCCACTGCTTGTTGTCAATGGGGTATCCCAGCGCATAAAGGCCCCAGTAACGCCCATTCAAAAACAGCTCTAAAAATTTATAGTCGTTGCTGTTTGGCACGCCAAACTCGTTGTCGGTGCTGCAGCCCTCGTGCCACAGCTTGGCCGAAAACACCTGCCGCACCTTTTCGGTTTCGGCATAGCCCGCATACAGGATCCAATCCCCGTCGCTGCGCAGGCCCAGCAGCGCCATATCGTTTTCCTGGCCATTTGTGTGGGTAAGCTCCAGGCGATAGCCCTTTTTGGGGTAGTTGGTACTGCCGCGCCCGCGCACATGCATGGTGCCCGTGGCCTGCACCACCGGCACACCGGCGCTGGCGCGGTTGT
This sequence comes from Subdoligranulum sp., assembly GCA_004555405.1. GTDB lineage: Bacteria > Bacillota > Clostridia > Oscillospirales > Ruminococcaceae > SFIE01. The sequence goes on along the minus strand of SFIE01000045.1, from coordinate 11,784 downwards.
CGTATAAGGTCAGCGACATGGGCACCTTGGGGCTTTTTTCGATTCGGTCCGGGTCTGTATCCGCCCAAATCGAAAGAATGGGCAGCGGCGTACACACCAGCTGCAAAGTCTGGTATTCGCTTTTGGTATAGGCCAGCAGCTGCACAGTGCCGCCGCTGGGCAGGGCCTTGCCCGCAAAATCCTGCAAAATTTTTAATTTTGTGCCGTTCTTTCCCGCAAAGCTCACCCTCGGCGCATCGCCCTGCGCCCCCTGCGGCAGGGCATAATAATACACGCCGGTTTCCCTGTCCTGCACCAGCTGGGTGCTGCCGATGGAAAGGCCGGTCACCAGCGCCGTTTCGCTTGGCGTGCGCCCCGCCTGCAGGCTCTCAAATTTTTCCGGGCTGCACAAAAGCGCCCGCACCGTGCCGGGGCGAGCGCTCTGCGCACAGGCGGCCAGCACCGCAGCCGCCGCAAAAGCAGCCAGCACGGCGGCAAGGCGCACCCATTTTTTCAGGATCGGTTTCATCCCAGTGTTTCTCCTGCATACGAAACAATGTTGATGCTGCTGATGCCGGACAGTGCGGCCAAACGGTCATGCAGGTTTTCCACCGTGCTGTCCCCCTTGCCGGTCAGATACAGCTCCCAGGTCATTTCGTCCTCATGGGCGGTGGAGTTGCTCATGCGCAGGCGAATGCGGCTGCTGCAGGCATCCAGCGCAGCGCGAATGTCGGCCGTGGGCAGGGCCCCGGCCTGGCCGCGCACCACCAGAAGATAGGCGGCGCTGTCGTAGGGATGGCGGGCAAACACCACCAGCACCACGGCCAGCATCACGCTGCCCAGCGCGGAAATAATGTACATGCTTGCGCCGCAGCACAGGCCGATGCTGATAGCCCAGAACACAAACGCAATGTCCTTGGGCTCCTTGATGGCTGTGCGGAAGCGGATGATGGAAAGCGAACCCACCATGCCCAGCGAAAGCGTAAGGTTGTTGCCGATGGCCAGCATGGCAATGGTGGTAATGATGGCCAAAAGCACCAGCGATACATTAAAATTGCGGCTGTAGGCTACGCCCGTGTAGGTTTTGCGGTAAATGTAATACATAAACATGGCCAGCACCAAAGCGCACAACAGGCAGGTGACGGCCTCCAGCGGGGTGATGGTGACATTGCGCGAGAGCAGATAGCTGGTAAGCTGATTTTGATTCACAAAAAGATCCTCCTTATTTTGCGGCTGCGCCGCATGGTTTACTTTTTTCGATCACACACAAAATTCACAGGCAGTGGAATACTTGCTCACCGAGGTATGCTGCAGGCAGCAGCTGGAAAGCAGGCGCGAAAGATAGGCCGGCAAAAAGCTGTCATACTTTACTTCCAGCACCGTGATCTGCCCCGAATGCAGCCCCACCATGGGCACATGGGGGTCAAAAAAGGCATCGCTGTGGGCGGCACGGATGTGCTTGTCAAAGGTGATGCGCACACGCTGCGCCGGGCACAAAAACGCCTCGCGCTCATAGTCGATGAGCATGGTCGGGCGGCGGCCTTCATTTTTGACAAAATTCTGAAACCGGCGCGCCGTGGTGCTTTGGTAGGCATCCAGCACCTCCCACTCGCCGCGGATCAGGCTTTCCGCCTCCTGCGAGGTGATCACCAGCGTTTCCTTGTGGGAAAAGTTTTCGGATTTGTTTTTGATCTCCAGCTTCACGGGGTCTTCCCTGCGGCCCGAATAGGTGCGCAGGCGCAGTTTTTTGCGGTCACGCAGGCCCAGCAGCTTTTCGTTGTAGTCGCGCAGATCCGGCGTGTCAAAATACAGGCTGCGGATCGCATAGTCGCCGTGTGCATCCGGCGTAAGCACGCCCCGCAGCAGCCCGCGCAGATACACGGCCTCGGCAGGCGAAAGCAGATATTTATCCTCGTGTCGGTACACGGCAAAGCTTTGCTCCGGCAAAATATAACACCGTCCATTTTCTATATTTCAAAAAAATTCTGCCGTGCCGCGCACAGCATTTCACGATGGAATATTGTAGCAAATCAGTGCGAAATGCACAATGGCCAAACCCCAAATTTTGTGAAAAAGCCGTTTCCCCGCACCTGCAGGAAAACGGCTTTTCGATCCGCTATTCGGTTTTACTCGTGCAATTCCAAAGGCAGCCCGTCCGGATCATGGAAAAAGGTCATTTTTCCGCCGGTATAAGTGTCTATGCGGATGGGCTCGCACACAATGCCCTTTTGGGCAAGCTCGTGCACGGTTTCCTCCACGCTTTCCACCCAAAACGCCAGATGCCGCAGCCCGCAGGCCTCGGGCCCGCTCACCCGGGCGGGCGGGTTTTTCTCGGCAAAAATTTCCAGCTCCACGGTATCCGAAAGGCGCAGATCCAGCTTCCAGTCCCCGCGCTCGGGGCGATAGTTTTCGCGCTTTACACGAAATCCGAGTTTTTCCACATAAAATTCCCTGGCGGCCTCATAGTCCGAAACAATGATGGCCACATGATGGATCTTGGAAAGTTCCATATTGTACCTCCTGTCAGTTTTTCACGCGGGCAGTCCATAGGTCATGGCTGCTGCTCCGCATCCACAATGCGCAGGCTGTCCGGCTCCACATGACAGCGCAAAAACCATATTTTTACCCCGGCTTTTTCCGCCTCTGCCAGCGCCTCGGCAAAGGCCGGATGGGTCTCGGTGTTGGGCCGCACCTCTTTTACCCCGTCCATCTGGATCACAAAGGCCAGCGCCGCATGAAAGCCCTCGGCCCTTGCCCGCATCAGCTCCCGGATATGCCGAACCCCGCGCTGGGTGGGCGCATCGGGAAAATACCCTACGCCGTCAATCTCCAGCGTGCAGCCCTTTACCTCCAGCAAAAACCGTTCCTGCCCGCGCTCCATATAAAAATCCATCCGGGAATCACCGTAACGGTACTCGGGCAGCACCCTGTCGAATCTCTGCTCCCCCAGCCACTCCTTCACCACATGGTTGGGGGCTTGGCTGTCGATGTTGAACAGCACCCCGTTTGCCTTGCGCACGGCCACCAGGTCGTAGGTGGTTTTTCGCCCCGGTGTGCCCGGCGCCGTGAGCCATACCTCGCACCCCGGAATGAGCAGCTCCCGGCAGCGCCCGGTGTTTTTCACATGAACGCGTTCCTTGTGCCCGTTCAGCTCCACCTCGGCGATAAAGCGATTGGGCCTTGCCAGAAAAACAGCTTTTGTAATATTTTCGTAGACCATGGCGGCCTCCTTTGGGGGGCGGCATCCCCTTGGTGGATGGTTTTAGCGTGCCTTCAAGCTTTTTCGCGGCTCGTAAAAGCAATTCCAAGCCAATGCCTGCGGTCAACGCACACCAAAACCGGTTTGTCCGTATTATACGCTTTTCTATACAATTCTGGCAAGCCAAAAAAAGCTCGTATAACCCCACAGCGCCACCCGGGGCCCATTCTTTTTATTGTTTTTTTCCTCAGCCGCCGCCTTCCGCGGCCCCTCCCCCGGCCTTTTCCAAAAACTATTTTTTCCATCGATCTTCCCGTGATTTTTTGCCAAAGATCCACATTCTGCACAAACCGGGCGCATAAACTTTGTGTAAGCTCACAAGGTTTTTTCAGTTTTTGCATTAAAAGCCGGTTTTCCGGCATTCCTGAATTATATAAACTTTTCGCTTGTTTTATTATATATTTTTCGTTTTTCGCTTGGTTTAATTGCTTATTATATTTACAAAACTTTCCGGGTGTAAGTTGACGAATTATGAACAAAGCGTTAATATAAGTATATAAAAATTCCTATCATACAGATAGGATAGTGCGATTTGCAGAAAGTATTGGAACACAAGCAGATCACCATTGAGAAAGGAAGGGAAATTCTATGACATCTGCAATGTTAACAGATCTTCTGCAGAGCCTTGGTTTACTGGGCCTGTTCTTGATCATCGGCATGGTGCTTCGCGCCGTGTGCAAGCCCCTGCAAAAGGCATTTATTCCCGCCTCTGTGATCGGCGGCTTTTTGCTGCTGATCCTCGGCCCTCAGGTTTTGAATGTCCTTCCCGTTTCGGCTGACTGGTTCAGCTATTACAATATGCTGCCCGGCATCCTGATCGTTCCCGTGGTCACGGCCGTGCCCCTGGGCCTGCGCCTGCAAACCAAAGACGGCAGCGGCAGCGGCGAATTTATGAAGAATGTTCTGCCCCTGATCGGCATTGGTATGGGTGTTTCCATGCTGCAGTTTGCAGCCGGTTACTTCACCAATGTGCTCTTTAAGGGCTCCTACCCCGATATGTATCCCCAGTTCGGCATCGAGCTTGGCATCGGCTTTGTGGGCGGCCATGGCACCGCCGGCACCCTGGGCAATATGCTCAGCGAAATGAATCTGGACTATGCCTCTGTCAGCCAGGGCGTAGCCACCACCACCGCCACCTTCGGCCTGGTGGGCGGCATCATTCTGGGCATCATTATGATCAACTGGGCTGCCCGCAAGCAGCACACCGCTGTGCTGAGCAAGCCTGCCGATATCCCCACCCCCATGAAGGTGGGCTTTGAAAAGGATATCTCCAAGCAGGGCTCTGCCGGCCGTGAAACCACCATGGGCTCCAGCATTGATACCCTCGCCTTCCACGCCTCCATCATCTTCTTTGGCTGCTGGCTGGCCTACATGGCTGTAAAGTTTGCCAAGGGCGCCAACATTCCCGTGCTCAAGAGTATGTCGGTTTGGGCGTACGGCATGATCATCATGTTCATCATCTGGGGCTTGATGTGCAAGTTTAAGGTAGACTATCTGGTCGATGCCAAGATCAAGAGCCGCATCACCGGTGCTTTCACCGAATTTGCCGTGATCGGCGCTGTGGCCAGCCTGCCCATCAAGGCAGTGGCCTCCTACATCGTTCCCATTCTGTTCATGGTGGTTCTGGGCTTCATCGTCACCGTGGCGGGCCTGCTGCTCATGAGCAAGCGCTTCCTGAAGGGCTACTGGTTCGAGCAGATGATCGGCACCTTCGGCATGGCCACCGGCGTGTTTATCACCGGCGTGCTGCTGCTTCGTATCTGCGACCCCGAAAACGATACCCCCGCACTGGCCAGCTACTCGCTGAGCTACACCATCACCAGTGTGATCTACTTCGCACTGCTGAATATGTTCATCGTGCTGCCCATGAGCTCGGGCGCACTTGTTACGGCTCTGGTGGGCCTCGGCATTGCCGTGGCGGCCTTCCTGTTCACCATGATCAGCAGCCGTGTGTCCTTCGGCAAGGACTTTAAGGGCAACTAAAGCGCCTTGGCCCACGGGCCATAAGCGCCTATAAGATTCCGCATGGGGCCGGGAGTTTCCTCCCGGCCCCATTTTTGCAGCAGAAGGCCGTTTTTGTTCAAATCCAAGAAAAACAGCCCGGTTTTTCTGTGAATGCCCCTGGCCCCATGTGGAGTATGCCGCGTTTACCCAGGCCGCCCAAAAGCTGCGGGCGGCTCTGTTTGCCGAAGATCACATTGCCGCATTCGGCTATGTGTGGGGGCGCGAGGAAAATATCGGAATCTCGGTGAGAAAATCCGAGAAAGCCATGCAGATGGCCAAGAAAAAATTTTACGCTCTAAGCGATCTGCGCCGTTCTGCACGCCCTGCCTATCTGAATTCCTTTCTGCAGCAATTTCTAGGCGGCACCTTTGTGCCCTATTTGCAGCCTCTGTACAACCTGAAAACCAACCGTGTTTACGGCGCCGAGGTGCTGGTGCGGCAGATCGACACAGACGGAAGCATTCATACCCCGGTGGAATTCATCGACATGATGGAGCGCCAGCACCTGATCTCTCTGATGGATTTTCAAATGCTGCGAAAGGCTTGTGTGCTGATGCAAAAGTGGAAGCCGCAGTGGCCGCAGCTTATCATCCGGCGCTTGATCGCTCTGTGCCATGACCTGCACATGCGATGCATTGCCGAGGGGATCGAAACCGACAGCCGGATGCAGCTGCTCAGAACGCTTGACTGCGACAGATTGCAGGGCTATAAGATCGGCAAGCCCATGCCGGCAGAGGAATTTTTCGCCCGGTATGCGCCTTCCGGTGCGCCCGCTGCCGAGAATGCGGCAGCGGAAGCGCCCCCTCACAGCAGCGATCCATAAAAAAAGGAACACAGCTTTTCGGCTTTCACCGATCGGCTGTGTTCCTTTTTTGCAAAACAAAAATGCCTCTGCCCGATTTCCTCGGGCAGAGGCACTGATTTTCTCCCGCGTTCGGTTTACTCCACCGTCACGCTCTTGGCCAGATTGCGGGGTTTATCCACATCCAGGCCCTTGGCCACGCTCACATAGTAGCCCAAAAGCTGTAGGGGCACCACCGCCAGGCTGCCCATAAAGTGTTCGTCCACCTTGGGCACATACACGGTAAAGTCCACCTGATCCTCCACGCTGTAGTTGCCGTAGGCAGTCAGGCCCATCAGATAGGCGCCGCGGCTCTTGCATTCCAGCATATTGCTCACGGTTTTTTCGTGCAGCTCACTCTGGGTCAGCACGCCGATCACCAGTGTGCCGGGCTCGATCAGGCTGATGGTGCCGTGCTTCAGCTCACCGGCAGCGTAGGCCTCCGAGTGAATGTAGCTGATCTCCTTCAGCTTCAGGCTGCCCTCCAAACACACGGCATAGTCGATGCCGCGGCCCACAAAAAACACATCGTGGGCATTGGCCTGCTTGGCAGCAAACCACTGAATGCGCTCCTTATCCTCCAAAATCTTGTCGATCTTTTCGGGCAGAGTCAGCAGTTCGTGGATATAATAGCGATATTTTTCCTCGTCAATGGTGCCGCGGTCCTTGGCAAACTGCACCGCCACGCAATACATGGCGGCGATCTGCGCACTGTAGGCCTTGGTGGTTGCCACCGAGATCTCGGGCCCGGCCAGCGTGTAAAACACCTTGTCGGCCTCGCGGGCAATGCTGCTGCCCACCACATTCACAACGGCCATGGTGTCCAGGCCCTTTTCCTTGGCCATGCGCAGCGCCGCAAGTGTGTCGGCCGTTTCGCCCGACTGGCTCACTACGATCACCAGCGCATTTTTGTTCAGCGGCATTTTGCGATAGCGGAACTCCGATGCCAGCTCTACGCGCACGGGGACCTGTGCCAGATCCTCCAGCACATACTGTGCCGCCATGCCCACATGCCATGCCGATCCGCAGGCCACAATGTAGATCTGCTCGTAACGCCGGATCTCCTCGTCCGTAAGCGGCACGGCCGAAAGGTCGATGGCATCGTCCTTGATCACCGAGTTCAGGGTATCCTTCACCGCCTTGGGCTGCTCGTGGATCTCCTTCATCATAAAATGCTCAAATCCGGCTTTTTCGGCGGCCTCGGCATCCCACTTGATCTCGGTGGTCTGCTTTTCGATCTCGTCGCCGTCCAGATTGTAGAAATGCGCTTCGCCCGGGGTCAGCTTGGCAAATTCCAGATTGCCGATGTAATACACATTGCGGGTATACTTCAAAATGGCGGGCACATCCGAGGCCACATAGGTTTCGCCGTCGGCAATGCCAATGATCATGGGGCTGTCCTTGCGGGCCACCCAGATCTCCCCCGGATAATCGCGGAACATCACTTCCAGCGCATACGAGCCGCGCACACGCACCATGGTTTTGGCAATGGCGTCAATGGGGCCCAGATTATACTTTTTATAGTAATAGTCCACCAGCTTGATCAGCACCTCGGTGTCGGTCTGGCTGTAGAAGGTGTAGCCGTTTTTCAGCAGCTTGGCGCGCAGCTCGGTGTAGTTTTCAATAATGCCGTTGTGTACGCCCACCACTTCCGATTCCACCGGGCCCGAGCCGGAATGCGTGCAGTTGCCCGAAACATGGGGGTGTGCGTTCACCATGCTGGGCTCGCCATGGGTGGCCCAGCGGGTATGGCCGATGCCGCAGGTGCCCTTTAAGGCCTTGCCGCCGTCGGTTTTTTCGATCAGATTGCTCAAACGGCCCTTTGCCTTTACCACCTCGGCCAGCTCATCGCCGCAGCGCACTGCCAAACCGGCCGAATCATAGCCGCGATATTCCAGCTTGGCCAGTCCGTCCAGCAGCACGGGTGCTGCCTGACGGTGACCGGTAAATCCAACGATTCCACACATAAGGTTTTATCCTCCTGATTTTTACAAACACGGCTGTGCCGCTGGGGCACGGGCCGCTGTAAGGCAGCACTGGGGGCTGCCCTGCCCTTTTATGCCTTGTAGCCCCGGCTGCAGATCACATTCACCACATCGTCCACATACTTCTGGCATATGTCGTGATCCTGTGCTTCCACCATCACACGCACCAACGGCTCGGTGCCGGATTCCCGCACCAGAATGCGGCCGCTGTCACCCAAAGCCTCGGCGGCCTTGGCCACAGCCTGCTGCACGGCGGCATCCTCCTGTGCGGCCTTCTTATCCGTTACCCGCACATTCACCAGCACCTGCGGATAAATTTTCAGCGGTGCGGCCAGCTCGCTCATGGGCTTTTTCTTGGCCAGCATCACTTCCATCATCTTCAGGCTGGTCAGAATGCCGTCACCGGTGCTGGCATACTTGCTGAAAATGATATGCCCGCTCTGCTCGCCGCCCAGTCGGCAGCCGTTTTTGGACATATATTCATATACATACTTATCGCCCACGGCGGTTTTGGCATAGCCGATGCCCTGCTCGTCAAAGGCCTTGTACAGGCCAAAGTTGGACATCACGGTCGTTACCACCGTGTTGGTGATCAGCTTGCCGCGCTCCTTCATATAGCAGCCGTAGATATACAAAATATGGTCGCCCGTGATCACATTGCCCTTTTCGTCCACGCACAGGCAGCGGTCAGCATCGCCGTCATAGGCAAAGCCGATGTCCAGCCCTTTTTCCACCACAAACTTCTGCAGCCCCTCAATATGGGTCGAGCCTGCGTTGTTGTTGATGTTCAGGCCGTTGGGCTGATTGTTGATCACATAGGTGTCGGCTCCCAGGGCATCAAACACGCTCTTGGCAATGTTCCAGCTGCTGCCGTTGGCGCAGTCCAGGCCCACCTTCACGCCCCGGAAGGAGTAAATGCCCAGGCTGATCAGATAGCCCATATAGCGGTTGCGGCCCGCCACATAGTCCACCGTGCAGCCCACATGCTCACGGCTGGCAAAGGGCAGCTCGGGCCAATCGCGGCCAAACAGATGCAGCTTGCCGTCCAGATAATCCTCAATGAGCGTCAGGGTCTCCTCGGGCATTTTTTCGCCTGCGCTGTCGATCAGCTTAATGCCGTTGTCGTAATAGGGGTTGTGGCTGGCCGAGATCATAATACCGCAGTCAAAATCGTCCACACGGGCAATGTAGGCCACGCTGGGTGTGGTGGTCACGTGCAGCAGATAGGCATCTGCGCCCGAGGCCGTCAAACCGGCCACCAGACTGTACTCAAACATATAGCTGGAACGGCGGGTGTCCTTGCCGATCACAATGCGGGCGGGCTCGGTGTTGCCCTTTTGCTCGCGCAGGGCGCTGTAATACCAGCCCAAAAAACGGCCCACCTTATAGCCGTGGTCAGCGGTCAGGTTCACACCGGCTTCGCCGCGAAAGCCGTCGGTTCCAAAATATTTCCCCATGTTATTCTCCTTATGATCCCCCGCCGCGCAAAGGCACATGGCCCGGCTGCGGCAAAGGGGTGTATTCTCCTGTTCGTATCCGAATGCAGCCCACGGTTTTGTGCGGCTTTCCGGTGTATTTCACCGCCGCCGCAGCCCGGGGCCTGCATGGCGCTTTTCTGAATTTCACATGGCTCTATCTTATCACGATTTGGCCCTTTTCGCAAGATTATGTATCTATTTTGCATAAAAGACCGCCAATTTTGGCGTTTTTTCCATATTCAAAAGATCCTATCTGCATTTTTGCTGCATTTTTTCCTTCCACTCGTGCAAAAAATCCCCGCCTGACGGTTTTTCGCCGCAGGCGGGGTATAGAATATTGCCCTTATTTTTTTATCTATCAGGGCAACACCGCACAATTCCCGCCTTACGGCTTAAGCAGCGCTCCGGCGGCTGCAGCACGGCATCTGCGTCGCCAAAATGCTCGCCAATGCACAAAGCATTATCTGCGCTTTTGGCTTAGCATCTGCCGCACCTCGCTCGCCGTATCGGCACTTGGAATTATGCGGTATTGCCTTAGGAATTTTGCATCCACGCAGGCAGCTTTTCCACCTGCATCGTGCCCGCACAGTCCGTGGGGGTCTCGCTTTGGATCTGCACCATGTTGGACTGCGGCAGCCGCAGATCCCCGCTGGTTTTGATCCCCGCCATGCCTGCCTCGACCACAAGGCTGGTGGCGTCGGCCTCCACCCAGCCCTTTTCGGGCTTTTTGCTTTTGGCCAGAATGCCGTAGGTGTAGCAGCTCAGCTCCAGCGTTGCCTTGTTCATCTGCACGGTTTTGGCGTGCAGCCCCGCATAGGGGGCCTCGGCGATCACCGAAGATTTTTTGATTTGCAGATCCCCCTTGCTGTGGATCGCATCGCGGTATGCGCCCTGCACACTCAGCGCGCCGCTGCCCCGAATGTCCAGATCACACTGCGAAAACACGCAGGCGTCGCATTCTTCGTTTTCCGCAATGGCTTCCCCGGCATAGTCCATGCCGTCGCTCAAAAAGTTCACGGTTTTTCCGGCCAGAGTGATGGTGGCCTTGTCGGCGCTGCGCACCCAGATGGCAGGCCCGGTGCTGCAATGCAGGCTCAAACCCGCCAGCTCCAGATTCACTTTTCTCTTTTTGGAAAGTGCCACCACCACCTGCCCTTCCTCGGCCGAGCCGGTGAGCAGGTATTCTCCCTTTTGCAAAATGGTCACCCGGTTGGTTTCCGGCTCCACATGCACGGCATACGGGTCATACGGTGTCACGGCCACGCCGCTGTCCGAAAACTCGATCTCGATGGTGGAGTCTTTGTTTTCCTCCAGCACCTGCCGGTATAAAAGTGCGGCGCCGCAAAGGCAAAACAGCAAAAGCGCCGCTGTAAACAATCCTATTTCGGCCCGCAGGGCCGCCTTGCGTGAACGCATAAGATCCCCTTTTTTCTATGGTATTGCCCTGATCTTTCCAGGCACAGCCGTGCCTTAACCAAGTTAGTATAGCACAGCCCGTTTTTCTGCACAATGGACGGATTCGCCTTTCTGCCCAATTTGCGATAAAATCTTATGGAATGCTCACCATACAAACTTTCGTGCTTATTTCGTTCGTGATATAAGCACGAAAGTTTGCTTTTGCTCCCCGGCTGCACTGCGGCAAAAAAATTTCCGGGCTGTGCCAAGGGTGCGGCACAGCCCGGAATTTTTGGTTTTATTGGTCAATCTCTGCAGAAAATATCACGCGTGTACACTTTTTCCTGCACATCAGCCAGGCAGGCATCGCTGCGGTTGGCCACGATGGCATCGCTGCGGCGCTTGAAGTCGGCCAGATCGCCCACTACCTCGCACCCGGCAAACTCACTGCCTGCGGGCAGGGTGGGCTCAAAGATCACCAGCTGCGCACCGCGCTCACGCAGATGCTGCATCACGCCCTGAATGCTGGACTGGCGGAAGTTATCGCTGTTGCTCTTCATGGTCAGGCGATACACGCCCACCACCGGGGCACGGCCCTGGGCCTTTTGGGCAGCCCGGGCCAGCACCTGATCCGCAATATAGGTTTTTCGGGTTTCGTTGGATTCCACGATCGCGGTGATCATATTCTGCGGCACACCGGCATAGTTTGCCAAAAGCTGCTTGGTGTCTTTGGGCAGGCAGTAGCCGCCGTAGCCAAAGCTGGGGTTGTTGTAGTGGCTGCCGATGCGCGGGTCCAGCCCAACGCCCTCAATGATGTTGCGGGTGTTCAGGCCCTTCATTTCG
>SFIE01000044.1 GCA_004555405.1 Subdoligranulum sp. | reverse complement strand
GCGAGGTGCGGCAGATGCTAAGCCAAAAGCGCAGGCAATACTTTGTGCTGCAAAGGTGAGCGCCGCCAGTGGCGGATACAGCGAACCGAAGCAGGGGCAGCGGTCGCAGAGTGCGAGGAGCTTTTGCTCCCGAAGCACGATGCGGGTACCGCAACCCGACATTGGCGAGCATTTTGGCAACACAGATGCCGCGCCGCAGCCGCCGGAGCGGTGCTTAAGCCGTAAGGCGGGAATTGTGCGGTGTTGCCTTATATTCAGGTTTCCAGGCCCAGCGCAATCTGCTCGGCTGTGATGGGCAGCGTGCGGTGCCACACGCCGGTGGCGCGGTAAATGGCGTGGGCAATGGCGGGGGCGGGGGTGTTGATTACGATCTCACCGATGGATTTTGCGCCAAAGGGCTGGGTGGGCTCAAAGCTGGATTCAAACTCCACCTGCAATTTGCCCATATCCAATCGCGTGGGCAGACGGTATTGCATAAAGGAGTTTTCCAGAATCTGCCCCCGGGAGCCGTAGGTGACATTTTCCATCAGCGTGTGGCCGATGCCCTGCACAATGCCGCCCTCGGTTTGAATGCGGGCCAAAGCGGGGTTGATGGGGGTGCCGCAGTCCACCACGGCCTTATAGTCCAGCACGGTCACCACGCCGGTGCGGGTGTCCACCTCGATCTCGGCCATGCCCACCATGTAGGGCGGGGGCGAAACCGGCGAGGCGCAGCTGGCGGCGGCTTCGGCGGTGTGGGAGCTGTTGAGCTGCGATTTTACGGCAAGCTGCGTAAGGCTTACAAAGCGCTGCTCACCGCCCAGCTCTTTTACGCCGCCCTTCACGAATTCCAGCGAATCCTCGGGGCAGGAAAGCAGCTCGGCCGCAATGCCGATCAGATTTTTTTTCAGCTTGTCGCAGGCTTCGCTCACGGCCTTGCCGGTCAGGTAGGTGGTGGAGGAAGCATACGAGCCGGAATCGTAGGGAGAGGCATCGGTGTCGGCACCGAAAACGGCCACGTCATCCACCGAGCAATCCATGCATTCGGCGGTCATCTGTGCCAGAACGGTGTCGCAGCCGGTGCCCATATCCGCAGCGCCGATCATCAGATTGAAGGTGCCGTCGTCTGCCAGGCGCACCACAGCCGAGCCCACATCCAGATTGGAAATGCACGAGCCCTGCATGGCCATGGCCACACCGGCGGCGCGAATGCGGCCGTCGCCCATATCCCGCACGGGGTATTTATGCTCCCAGTCAAAGATCTGGCGGCAGCGCTCCATGCAGCGGTCCAGCGCACAGGCGCGGGCGGTTTCGCCGTAGTAGGCGGGCATATACATGCCCTCCCGCAGCATATTGGCATCCCGCAGGCGGGTGGGGTCCTGCCCCAGCTTTTCGGCCAGCTCGTTCACGGCCGATTCCAGCGCAAACAGGCCCTGGGTTGCGCCGTAGCCGCGGTAGGCACCGGCGGCCTGCACATTGGTGTACACCACATCATAGCCAAAGCGGAAGGCCTCCAGCGAGGCGGTGTACAGCGGAATGGATTTGTGCCCCGAAAGGCCCACCGTGGTGGGGCCATGCTCGCCGTAAGCGCCCGAGTTGGAAAGGGTGTACAGGTCCAGCACGCGGATGCGGCCCTCTTTGCTGGCACCCAAACGCACGCGCACCTGCATTTCGTGGCGGGGCGAGCCTGCGATCTGGGATTCCTCACGGGTGTAGATGATCTCGGCAGGGCGGCCGGTTTTGAGCGCCACAAAGGCCGGGTAAACATCGCACACGGCGGTTTGCTTGGCGCCAAAGCCGCCGCCGATGCGCGGCTTTTCCACGCGGATGCGGCTTTTGGGAATGCCCAGCGCGTTGGAAAGAATGCGGCGCGTGTGGAACACGATCTGCGTGGAGCTGATCACATGCAGGCGGCCGTATACATCCATCTCACAGTAGGAGCGGAAGGTTTCCATCATGGCCTGATTGAAGGCCCGGGTGTGGTAGGTGCGGTCGATCACAATGTCGCAGTCGGCCATCACGGCATCCACATCGCCGTCCTGCTCCAGCCCGCTGGCCACCAGATTGCGCCGGTTGTCGCCGCCCACCGGGCAGGGAGGGAACCAATCCTCCTCGGGGTGTACCAGAAGGGGATTGTCCTTGGCGGTGCGGAAATCCAGCAGGGGCTCCAGCACCTGATATTCCACCTTGATCAGCTTCAGGGCTTTCTGGGCGGCCTTTTCGTCCTCGGCGGCCACAATGGCCACGGCATCGCCCACAAAGCGCACATGGCGGTCTAAGATCAGGCGGTCATAGGGCGAGGGCTCGGGAAAGGTTTGCCCGGCAATGGCAAAGCGCTTTTGGGGCACATCCTCCCATGTGTAAACATCCACCACGCCCGGCACTTTTTTGGCAATGTCGGTGCGAATGCTCTGCACAATGGCGTTGGCGTGGGGGCTGCGCAGCAGCTTGACCACCAGCGGGCTGCGGCTGCGCACGATATCATCGGTGTAAACGCCCTTGCCGAGCAAAAGCTGCATCGAGTCTTTTTTGCGCATCGTTTGGCCCACGGTGCGGAAATTGGTTGGCTGGCTCATGCGTTTTCCTCCCTTTTGGCGTTTCGGGTGTTTAAAAAGCTGCGAATGCCCCGCAGCTGGCCCTCGTAGCCCGAGCAGCGGCACAGATTGCCCGCCAGAAATGCGCGGATCTCATCGTCGGTGGGGTCGGGGTTTTCCCGCAGCAGCGCAATGGTGTTCATCACAAAGCCGGGGTTGCAGAAGCCGCACTGGTCCGCCCCCTGATCGGCGATAAAGCCCACGAATTCCTGCGCCTCGGCCTGCAGGCCCTCCAGCGTGTAAATGCTGTGCCCGGCTGCGCGCGCCGTGAGCATCGAGCAGGAAAGAATGGGCTGGCCGTCCATCAGCACGGTGCACAGGCCGCACACCTCGCTTTCGCAGCCGCGCTTTACGCTGAGGCAGCCGTGATCGCGCAAAAAATCGATCAGCAGCAGATCCGGCGAGATGGAGGCCGTTACCGGGCGGCCGTTCAGGGTGAGTGTGATCTCCATTATACTTCCTCCTTTTGAGGGGCGGTGAGGCGGGCAAAGCAGCGTTCGCCCAGAACAGCGGCCAGATGGGTGCGATAGGCGGCACTGCCGCGCAGATTGCTGCCCATGGGCACCGCCTCGGCCAGCATTTTGCCGAAGGCGGCAGCGCTTTCGGGCATTTGGGGCAGGGTGACAAGCACCGCACGGTCCGGCCGGGCCCCCACAGCGGCGCGCAGGGCACCGTTTGCCAGCACCACCGAGCAGTTGAGGGCGGGGAAATCGGTTTTCTGGGTGCGCACGGTGCTGTAGGCCATTTTCACGGGCGTTTTCTTGAGGATCAGGCGCACCAGAATGTCGCGGTCATAGGGCTTTTCGGCAAATTCCGAAAGCGGCAGAATGCCGCCGTGAAACAGCTCGACAGAGCTGTCCAAGGGCAAAAACAGCGTGAGCAGATCGCTGAAGCCAAAGCGCCCCCACAGGCTGCCGCCCAGGGTGGCCATGTTGCGGAACTGCACGCCCACGATATCCTTGACGGCCTCGGCCATGGCGCCGCCGGTGTAAGCGGCCAGGATGGGCGAGGTTTCCAGCTGGCGCAGGGTGGTCATGGCGCCGATGGAGATCTCCTCCTCGGTTTCGGTGATGGTGTTTAAGCCCAGCTCACACAGATCGATGGCCGTGCCGATGCGGCCGCCGCTCATGTTCAGCCACATCATACCGCCCAGGATCGTGCTGGTTTTTTTCTGGTTGAGTTCATAGGCTTCGGCCAGCGTTTTGGCTCGGTGGTAGGTTTGTATGGTTTTCATGTCGGTTCTCCGTTCCCGCCGCTTGGCGCGGCTGTATGGCGGCTGCGGCCCGGCGCGCCCAGGGCAGCTTTTCTAATAATGTATAAGAATCACCATTATTATAGCAAATTCTGATTGTTTTTGGAATGCAAAAGTGCTATAATGCCGGTACTTATTTTTGGGTCTGCGGCCCGGTGCTGCCATGCCGGGCCAGGCGGCAAACACAAAAGGCGGGAGAAACGCAGATGAAAATCACCACAAAGGTGCTGTTTTTAGACGATGACGGCCAAAGATTTTTCGGTGACGGGCCGTATCAGCTGCTGCTGGGGCTGGAAAAAACCGGCTCGCTGCGGCAGGCGGCAGCCGAAATGGGTATGGCCTATTCCAAGGCGCTGCGCCTTGTAAAGCAGGCGGAAAAAGGGCTGGGCTATGCGCTTACCGCCCGGCACATCGGCGGCACGGCGGGCGGCGGCAGCCGGCTGACCCCACAGGGAAAGGAGTTTTTGCAGCGGTATGGAGCCTACAAAGCAGCCTGTGAGCAGGCTGACGCCCAGCTCTATCTGGAATATTTTTCTGGCCAGCGGTAAGCGCCACCTGCTGCTCACGGGCGGGCGGGGCATCGGCAAAACCACGGCGCTTTGCGCCCTGCCCCTGCCGGTGGGCACCCCCTGCATCCGCAGTGCCCTTGTGCCCGGAAAAGGCGTGTGGCTGGCCGGGCCTTGGGGAAAAACGCAAATTCAGATCGGGGCCATGGGGCAGGCATCGGCGGCGCTGCCCCAGCAGCGCATGAAGCCGCTTGAGAGCGGCCTGTGCGAGGCGGCGGGCGCAGTGCGGCAGGCGGCAGCGGCCCAAAGCGAGTTTGTGCTGCTGGATGAGATCGGCTTTTTGGAGAGCGGCAGCGAATGCTATGCCGCTGCGCTGGACACACTGTTTGCCCAAAAGCGCGTGGCGGCGGCTGTGCGCAAGCAGGAGCTGCCGTTTTTGCAAAGGCAGCTCAGCCGGCCGGATGCGCTGGTGCTGGATCTGGATGCGCCTGCCGCGCAGATGGGCTGCGTGATCATGGCCTCGGGGCTGGGGCGGCGCTTTGGGGGCAGCAAGCTGCTGGCCGAGTTTTGCGCAAGGCCCCTTTTGCACTACACCCTGCAGGCCACAAGCGGCCTGTTTGCAGACCGTGTGATGGTTACCCGCAGCGCCGAGGCCGCCCGCTTTGCCCAAAGCTGCGGTGTGCGCACGGTGCTGCACACGCTGCCCGCCCGCAGCGATGCGGTGCGCCTTGGGGTGCAGGCACTGAAGCCCGGGCTGGCCGGGGCGGTGTTCTGCCCGGCTGACCAGCCCTGCCTTTCGCCCGAAACGCTGCTGGCCCTGGCGGCAGCGGCCCAAAGCGTGCCCGAATGCCTGTGGCGCACGGCCTTTGGCGGGCAGGTTGGCGCGCCCGCTGCGTTTTCACGCACATTTTTTGCCGAGCTGTGCTGCCTGCCCGCAGGGCAGGGGGGCGGCGCTGTGCTGAAAGCCCACCCGCAGCTTGTGCGCTGTGTGCAGGCGCAGCGCGCCGAGGAGCTGCTGGATATTGATACAAAAGAGGACTTGGAAACGCTGCAGCGAAGGATTTTGAATGATCCATAAACTTATTAAAATTTTCTTTTAATAACCTATTGACACACCGGGTAAGTTGGTTATAATAATAGCATCAGCCGCACCCAAAAGCGGCTGCCCCCTCTACATCTTAGGAAAGGGATGCATTTGTATGAACCATTATTTCCTTCAGCTGCTGCGCAGCAATTTTCGATTTGGGCGAATGTGAGCGTTTTGGCGAAAAGACCTTTTGACCGAACCAAACACATTCTGAATCAATCGAAAAGAGGAAATAATTATGTCGAACTATAAATTTGAGACTCTGCAGCTTCATGTGGGCAGGAAACTCCTGACCCCGCCAGCGATGCACGCGCTGTGCCCATTTACGCCACCACCAGCTATGTGTTCCGCAACAGCCAGCACGCAGCCGACCGCTTTGGCCTGGCCGATGCAGGCAATATCTACGGCCGCCTGACCAACTCGACACAGGGCGTGTTTGAGGACCGCATTGCCGCTCTGGAGGGCGGCGTGGCCGGTTTGGCCGTGGCCTCGGGCGCAGCCGCCATCACCTATGCCATTCAGGCACTGGCCAAGGCGGGCGAGCATATCGTGGCGCAGAAAACCATTTACGGCGGCACCAGCAACCTGTTGGAACACACGCTGCCGCTGTACGGCATTCAGTCCACTTTTGTGGATGCGCACGATCTGGCCCAGGTGGAAAACGCCATTCAGCCCAACACCAAGGCGGTGTATATTGAAACGCTGGGCAACCCCAACTGCGATATTCCCGATATCGACGCCATTGCCGAGATCGCACACCGCCACGGCCTGCCGCTGGTGATCGACAACACCTTCGGCACCCCGTATCTGATCCGCCCCATTGAGCATGGCGCAGATGTGGTGGTGCATTCCGCCACCAAGTTTATCGGCGGCCATGGCACCACCCTGGGCGGTGTGATCGTGGACGGCGGCACCTTTGACTGGGCTGCCTCGGGCAAATATCCGTGGATCAGCGAGCCCAATCCCAGCTACCACGGGGTGCGTTTTACCGAGGCCGCCGGAAAGGCTGCCTTTGTGACCTATATCCGCGCCATTCTTCTGCGCGATCAGGGCGCCTGCATCAGCCCCTTTGCCGCATTCTTGCTGCTGCAGGGCACCGAGACCCTGAGCCTGCGCTTGGAGCGCCACGCCGAGAACACCAAAAAGGTGGTGGAGTATCTGGCTGCCCATCCGCTGGTGGAAAAGGTGAACCACCCCAGCCTGCCCGATCACCCCGACCATGCGCTGTACCAGCGCTATTTCCCCAACGGCGGCGGCTCGATCTTTACTTTTGAGATCAAGGGCGGGCGCAAGGAAGCCTTTGCATTTATTGACCATCTGAAGCTGTTCAGCCTGCTGGCCAATGTGGCCGATGTGAAGAGCCTGGTGATCCACCCGGCTTCTACCACCCACAGCCAGCTGAGCGATGCCGAGCTGGCCAATGTGGGCATCAAGCAGAACACCATTCGCCTGTCCATCGGCACCGAGCATATCGATGATATCCTTGCCGATCTGGAGGCCGGTTTTGCCGCCGTAAAGGGCTGATCTATGCCATTTTTTCATTTCTCCTGAATGTTCGTGACGAAACACCCCGGGCAAGCAAGCACCCGGGGTGTTTTGCATGAGCAAACTGCCCAAAGAAGTTTCGATTTTTTTGGGTAGTAATACAGAAATTTATTTGCTATAATAATTAGAATAGAATCAGATGTTTTAATGCCGCGTTATCGCGCAAAATAAATTTCTCTGAAAAGATGGCGGCGCACAAAGCCTTGGCGCTGCTTCGGGAGGTTATCAGAATGAAAAAAACAGCACATACCGTGATCCGCGAGGGCAATGTTTACACCATTGCCGCTGTGAACAACCGTGTTTTGGAAGTGGCCGATTACAACACCGAAAACGGCGCATCGGTTCGCCTGTGGAGCTATGAGGGCCAGCCCTGGCAGCAGTGGAAGTTTGTGGAGGCCGGTGAAAACGAATGGCGCATTGTGAACTGCTTTACGGATAAGGCCATGGATCTGGCACTGGGCGGCAATGCCAACGGCACATGGGTACACCAGTGGGCCAGCACCCCGGGCAAAAGCCAGCGCTGGGTAGTGGAAGAGCTGGACAATGGCCGTGTGAAGCTGCGCAATGTGCTGACCCAAAAGGTGATCGACCTGAAGGATATGAGCATTGAAAACGGCGCACAGGCACAGATCTGGAACGATGTGGACGGTGAAAACCAGACCTGGCGCATCGATCTTGTGCCCGCCAAGCAGATCAAAACCGTGAGCCAGGTTCCCGCACCGGCCCCGGTGCAGGCGGCCCCCAAGCCCACCCGCATCCAAACGGGCAAGGGCTCCCGCGCCAAAAAAGCCGCCGGCAAGGCTGCCCGCCGCGCAAAATAATTGCTGAAAACACAAAGCCGCTGCTGTTCCCCCAAAAAGAGAACAGCAGCGGCTGTTTTTATAGGATAGAAGGCTCAGTCTGCCTGCTCGGCCAGCGCGGCCTGAAAGTGCTTCAGGGCATCGCGATAGGCCACCAGCACCGCCTTTTTGGAAGAGCCATAGTAGCGGCGCTTCACCTCGGCCTCGATGGCCTCACGGTCAGCCTCCAAGCGCTTGCCCACAAAGAGCCTGCGCACAAAATCATTGGTGAGCGGCAGCGTGCCCGAGCAGTCACACTGCAGCACCTCGCCGGTGGCGGGCAGCACTTCAAAGGCAATGAAAAAGCTGCCGTAGATCTTGGTGATGGCATTATCCACATTGGTGCGCGATTCTCCCACAATATAATAGCTTTCCTGCTGGCCGGAACTCTGCTGCATCCTTGCTCACCCCATGCGATTTATATTTTGCAGCAATAACGGCGCTGCTGCTTTTAAATATAATATACATTTAAGCTTCTGTCAATCGACAAATGGCAGCGCGCTGTGCAAACTTTATATTATAAAATCAAAACAGGAAATAACATAAAAGAATTTATAAATTTATGTTGACAATAACTATGAAACTTATTATAATAAAATCATCGAAAACAATAGCTGCGTTGCTGCTTCATTCTGCAAATGGCAGTTTTCCGCTGTCTACAGCGCAAATGACATCCGGCAAAAGCATCCCGTGTAAAACAGCTTCTCCCATTATGGGCTGTTTTCAGGTTGGTGTGCTTTTGGCGGAATTTTTTATAGTAAGGAGCATGAGCATGACATTGAACGAGGCCGTTGAACGGCAAAAGGAACCGCTTTTACAAACGCTTTGCGAAAGCATTCGCATTCGCAGCGTGCAGCAGCCCGCACAGGAGGGCGCACCCTACGGCCCCGGCGTGCAGCAGTGCTTAGAGCACGCTCTGGCAGCGGCCCGGGCGCTGGGCTTTGCCACGGTGGACCTTGACCATCAGATGGGCTGGTGCGAATACGGCACCGGCGATGAGATGATCGCCGTGTTGGGGCATCTGGATGTTGTGCCCGAGGGGAACGGCTGGAGCTTTGATCCCTTCGGCGGCATCGTGCAGGAGGGCAAGGTGTTTGGCCGCGGCTCGATGGACGATAAGGGCCCCACCATGGCTGCGCTGTATGCGCTGGCGGCCCTGCGTGACAGCGGGCTGCCCCTGCGGCGGCGCATTCGCCTGTTGTTCGGCACCAACGAGGAAACCGGCAGCGCCGACATGAAGTATTACAAGGCCCACGGCGGAGAAATGCCGGTGATGGGCTTTACCCCGGACGGCGAGTATCCTGTGATCAACGGCGAAAAGGGCATTATCACGGTGGATTACACCACCCGTTACACCCAAAGCGGCCCCGTGCAGCTGGCTTCGATCACGGGCGGCACGGCCCACAACATTGTGCCCGCCGCCGCCAGGGCCGAGATCGTGTGCCCGGCCGAGCAAAGGGCCGAGCTGATGCAGCTGGCCGCCGGAGAGCGCATTTCCTGCACCGAGACCGATCGGGGCTTTACCCTGCAGGCAGCGGGCGTGAGCGCCCACGGCGCAACGCCGGAGATCGGCATCAATGCCATCGGCCTGCTGGCCATGGCGCTGGATAAGCTGCCGCTTTCGGCCGAGGCAGCCGCCCGCATTCATTTTATTGCAGAAACCATCGGGCTGGATACCACCGGCGCAAAGCTGGGCATTGCGCTGCAGGATGAGGCCAGCGGTGCGCTCAGCTTTAACCTGGGCACCATCGAGGGCGATGCCGAAGGCTTTACCGTGCGCATCAACTATCGCTATCCCGTCACCTTTACCTATGATGACTGCGCACCGGCCTGCACCCGCGCCTTTGCCGAAGCGGGCTTTGCCATGGGCAATGAATCCCACAAGGCCTGCCTGTATATGCCCGAGGACTGTGCGCTGGTGAAAACGCTGCTGGGCGTTTATGCCCAGGAAACCGGCCTGCCCGCCAAGGCAAAATCCATTGGCGGCGGCACCTATGCCAAGGCCATTCCCAATGTGGTGGCGTTCGGCCCCATCTTCCCGGGGGATGAAGTGCGCGAGCACAAGCCCGATGAGTTTATCGAAGTGGATAAGCTGATGAAGAATATGCACATTTACGCACAGGCTCTTTACCAACTGGCCAAATAAACTGCAGGGAGGAAGCAACGATGCAAGCGAAGAAAACCTCGATCGTTTTTACCGGCGATATTGGCTTTGACCGCTACATGGACAAACGCTGGGAGGATAAAAACCTGTTATCCAAGCCGGTGCTGGACTTTTTTCACAGCGCCGATCATACAGTGGCCAATGTGGAAGGCGCGCTGATCGATGCTGTGGACGATGGCTCGCGCGGTGTGTTTTTTCACAGCATGAGCCCCGCCGCTGCCTGTGTGCTCAAGGATATGCACGCGGATATCTGGAGCATCGGCAACAACCACACCATGGATGCCGGGGCCGAGGGCGTGCTGAGCACCAAAAAGATCGCCGCGGAAATGGGCAGCCGCACCATCGGCGCGGGCATGAACGAGGTGGAAGCCTCGGAGCCTTTGTATCTTGACGAAGCAGGCGGCATCGGAATGTTCTGCGTGGCTTATCAGGCCGAGTGCATCCCCGCCACAGCCACCGAGCCGGGCACCTTCCGCTGGGACGATCTGGATTATATTGCCCGCCGCATTGCCGAAATCAAGGCCAAGTGCCGCTGGTGCATTGTGGTTTCCCATGGCGGCGAGGAATTTGCCCCCATGCCCAACCCCTACACCCGTGATCGCTATTGCAAATTCTTAGAGCTTGGCGCGGATGTGGTGGTGGCGCATCACCCCCATGTGCCCGAAAACTACGAGCTGTTTGACAATGGCAAGGCGATTTTCTATTCGCTGGGCAACTTTATTTTCGACACGGATTATCAGCGGGCGCACCTGTACACCGATGTGGGCATTTTGCTCAAGCTGATCTTTACCGAAGAAAAAATGGATTTTGAGGCCATGGGCATTCAGATCGTGCGCGGGGAAGAACGCATTGACGCCGCCCCGCTGCCCGGCATTTTTGAAAATGTGCCCGCTGAGGAATACGAGCTGCTGGCGCCCCTTGGCGCAAAGGCCTTTGTGCGCGAGGAACAGCGCAAGATGCTGTATCTGGAGCCAAAGCGCTTTACCAATGCCCCGGACGAAGTGTGGAACAGCTATTTCTTCAGCACCGAGCCGGACGGCTATTTTGAGGGGGCGCACATGGATCTCAGCGTTGTTGTGCCGTTTTCGCAAAAGGCCGAGGAAGGCCGCTGGAAGCAAAGCCGGCTGGAGGGCGTGAAAGCCCATATCCTGCGCCTTTTGGAGGACTGATTTTACCTACAGGCTGTTTTGGTGCAGGGGCAGATCTTGGGCCCCGGCATCTGGCAAATAAAAAACGGGAAACGCGCCCCACAGGCCGCCGATCCCCCAAAAAAAGGAGAGCGATTCTATGTTTACGATCACAAACGGCTTCACCTACATAGCATTTCTGATGATGCTGGCAGGCGGATTGCTGGCACTGGAAAAGTATGCAAAATGGAAGATCTTTAATGTGATTCCCCCGCTGGTATGGATCTATCTGTTCAACATGCTGTTCTGCACCCTCGGCCTTTACAATTCCGATGGCTGCTCGGCCGCTTACGGTGCCATCAAGAACAATATTCTGTATGCCATGATCTTTGTCATGCTGCTTCGCTGCGACTTCCGCAAGCTGGGCAAGCTGGGCCCCCGCATGATCGGCATCTTTATGGGCAGTGCCATCACGCTGGGCATTGGCTTCCTTGTGTTGTTCCCGCTGTTCTCCGGCGCTTTGGGCGGCGCAGAAAAAACCTGGGGCGCAACGGCTGCCCTGTACGCTTCGTGGGTGGGCGGCTCTGCCAACATGGCCGCCATGCAGGAGGCCCTGCCCGTGGACGCCGGCGCTTATTCCTGCGCACTGGCACTGGACACCGCCTGCTACTCGCTGTGGATCGCGCTGCTGCTGTTTGCCGTGAAGTACGCAAGCAAGTGGAACAACGCCACCAAGGCCGACACCTCCAAGCTGGATGCTGTGGCTGCCGCTGCCAATGCCGAGGTGGCCAAGGATAAAGACACCAAGCCCAGCGCTGCTGACTGGGTGTTCCTGATCGGCCTGTCCCTCATTGTTTCGGCTGTTTCTCAGTTTGTGGGCGTTCAGTTGAACGGCTTCTTCAAGGGCGTGGGCCTTTCCTTCTTCGATAAGGGCACCTGCACCACTCTGTTCGTCACCGTGTTGGGCCTGATTTGCGCCATGACTCCCATGGGCCGTCTGCCTGCCGTGACCGAGCTTTCCAACGTTTACCTGTACGCTGTTGTTTCGCTGCTGGCCTCCACCGCCACGCTGGTCGACCTGGTGTCGGCTCCCATGTGGGTGGTTTACGGCCTGGCCATTCTGGTGATCCATGTTGTGCTCATGTTCGTCCTGTCCAAGATCTTCCACTGGGACATCTGCATGTGCTCCACGGCTTCCGTGGCCTGTATCGGCGGCTCGGCTTCTGCGCCCATCATCTCCACCGCCTACGATGCCTCCTTCGCCGGTATCGGCGTTCTGATGGGTGTTCTGGGCGCTGCCGTCGGCAACTTTATGGGCCTTCGCCTGAGGGCTTAAGCACCGCTGCCGCGGCTGCGAAGCACAATCTGCGTTGCAAAAATACTCGATAATACACAAAGTATTATCTGCGCTTTTTGCTTAGCAGCTTGCACTTCTCGCTCGCTGCATCGGCACTTAGAATCATGCGGTATTGCCTTAAGACAGCACGCCTGAACACACTGTAAAAATTGCGGTGCAGCTTAGTTTCATCGCCCGGCCCCGTTCCGAAAAGAACGGGGCCTTTTTGCTAAGGCGCTGCCGCTGCCCCCAAAAAAAGAGGAACTTACTATGACACAAAATGAACTTTTGCAATATATTCCCGTCGGCCTGCCCGAGGATATTTTAAGCTGCAAGCTGCACGGCGATTTTGCCCGGGCGGTGGAGCTGATCGACCGGCGCCTGCAAAGCGAGGCGCTGCCCAGGGCTTTGCGCTGCTGCCTGATGGCCGAGCGTGAGATGATTGTGCGCCTGCCCTCGGATTATCCCCTTACCCCCCAGCAGGCGCTGGCCAAAATTCGCAGCAGCGTGCCGGATTACACCCAGCAGGAATGGCAGCAGCATCTGGCGGCCGGGCAGATCCGCTGGATCTATGTGAACGGCGAAATGCGCATTTTTGACCGCTTTTTTGAAAGTATGTGCAAGTCGATGCCCGCCTTTGGGCGGCGCGCAGGCGTTTTGCTGGGCGGTGCCGAAAGCACCCGAAAGGGCTGCAAGGGCGATAACCGCCTGAGCCATGCCATGGAGGTGATGCGCCGGGAGGGGAGCTTTTCCAACCGCATTCGCATTCGGGCCTCGGTGCGCATCAAGGATGAATGCTTTGCCCCGGGATTCGTGCGGGTGCATCTGCCCATTCCCGCCGCCTGTGAGCAGCAAAGCGAGATCCGCATAGAAAAGCTCTATCCCGAAAACGGGCAGCTTTCGCCCGAAAACGCCCCCATGCGCACGGTGTGCTGGCAGGAGGAGATGCAAACCAACCACGAGTTCACCGTGGAGTATTCCTATCGCCACACGGCCCGCTGGCACGATGCCGCCGAGCCGGACGCCCCGGCTGAGGGCACTCTGCCCCCCGAGGCACAGGCCGCGCTGGCCGAGCAGGCGCCGCAGATCTGCTTTACGCCCTACATTCGCGCCCTTACGGCCGAGCTGACGGAAAATTGCGCCACGCCCTTGGAAAAAGCGCGCCGCATTTATGATTTTATCACGCTGAACTGTAAGTACACTTATATGCCCGCCTATTTCTCCCGGGAGGAGATCCCCGAAAACTGTGCCCGCACTTTCACGGGAGACTGCGGCGTGCTGGCGCTGCTGTTTATCACACTGTGCCGCTGCGCGGGCATTCCGGCCCAGTGGCAAAGCGGCCTGGTGGCCGAGCCTGATTTTATCGGCGCACACGACTGGGCGCGTTTTTACATTGCAGGGCGCGGCTGGCTGTATGCCGATGTTTCCTTTGGCATCGGCGCGGTTCGTGCCGAAAACGAGGAGCGCCGTAAGTTTTATTTTGGCAATCTGGACCCCTATCGCATGGTGGCCAACAACGCCTTCTATGTGCCCTTCACTGTGCCCAAGCAGTTCTGGAGCACCGACCCCTACGACAACCAGCTGGGCGAAGTGGAAACCGACACCTGCGGCCTGCGGTATGAGCAGTACACCCGCAGCAAGGAGATCCTTTCGTTTGAAGAGGAGATTTAACCCACTGTAAAGGCTGCCGCCCTGGCAGGGAAGCGGCGCTTACCGCAGCGGGGAAATGCCATATTTTACTGTGAAGCCTGCCGCCTTGCCGGATGAAACCATGCCCCGGCAGGGCGGCAGTTCTTTTGCACAGGGGGCGCTGTGGAAAAAATGGAAAAATTATGAAAATTATGATTGACATTATGCGCACGATGTACTATAATGTAAAAGCTGATCGGAGAGAAAGCACTGCGATTTCTCCTGTATGCCTCTGTAGCTCAGTTGGTAGAGCAGGGGACTGAAAATCCCCGTGTCATTGGTTCGATTCCGATCGGAGGCACCATTTATATGCGGCTGTAGCTCATCTGGTAGAGCGCCACCTTGCCAAGGTGGAGGTAGCGAGTTCGAGCCTCGTCAGCCGCTCCAAACATAAGATCCCATCGATGCTGCATCGGTGGGATTTTTCTTTTCTTCAAGGAAAAAGCCAAAAAGCGCCCGGCCGGTTCGTTTTGAACCGGCCGGGCAGCCTTATATCTGAACTTAAAAAGCTTTCTGCGGCATTTTCCGCAAAACCGCAGGGGGACTTTGATCACACACGCAGGCTGGCGCCTTCGCCGTCACCGGTGGCTTTATCGAATTCATAGTCATTGCCGGGCAGCAGCACATTCAGGCCAATGCCTGCCAGTGCAGCGATGGCCAGGCCCGAAAGGCTGATGGTCACGCCTGCCACGCTGAAGGTAAAGCCGCCCACCGAGTTAAAGCCCAGGGCGGATACCAGGATCACAGCGGCGATGATCAGGTTGCGGGAGTTGGTGAAATCCACCTGATTTTCCACCACATTGCGCACGCCGATGGCCGAGATCATGCCGTACAGCACAAAGCTGATGCCGCCCACAATGCCGGTGGGAATGGTGTTGATCACGGCTTCAAATTTGGGGCAGAAGCTCAGCACCATGGCAAACACGGCCGCAATGCGGATCACCAGCGGGTCGTAAATTTTGGTCAGGGCCAGCACGCCGGTGTTTTCACCGTAGGTGGTGTTGGCGGGGCCGCCCAGCAAGCCGGCCATGGCTGTGGCCAGGCCGTCGCCCAGCAGGGTTTTGTTCAGGCCGGGGTCACGGATATAGTTTTTGCCGGTGGTGGCGCTGATGGCGGCAATATCGCCGATATGCTCCATCATGGTGGCCAGCGCAATGGGCACGATGGTGAAAATGGCGCTGATAAACTGCTCGCTGCCGTCCATGGCAAACAGGCCCATGCGCGCAGTGTGTACCGGAACGCCGAGCCATGCGGCATCGCTGATGGCCTTAAAGTCCACAGCGCCCGTGACAAGGGCCACCGCATAGGAAACCAGCACGCCCAGCAGAATGGGCAGGATCTTCACCATGCCCTTGCCCCAGATGTTGCACGCGATCACGGTGGCCAGCGCCGCAAAGGCCAGCAGCCAGTTGCTCTGGCAGTTTTTGATGGCGCTGGGGGCCAGAATCAGGCCGATGGAAATGATGATGGGGCCGGTGACCACCGGGGGAAAGAACTTCATCATGCGGCGAATGCCGAATGCCGAGATCAGGCAGCTGAACAGCACATACACCAAGCCGGAGATGGCCACGGCTGCACAGGCATAGGGCAGATTTTCGGGGTGCTCGCCGTTGTTGGTTACAATGGCAAAGCCGCCCAGATAGGCAAAGCTGGAGCCCAAAAATGCGGGCACCTTGCCCTTGCACAAAAAGTGGAACAGCAGCGTGCCCAAACCGGCGCACAAAAGGGTGGTGCTTACGCTCAGGCCCGTGAGCAGCGGCACCATCACCGTGGCGCCGAACATGGCAAACATATGCTGTGCCCCCAGAATGAGCAGCCGGGGCGTGCCCAAACTGCGGGCATCGTAAATGCCCTGTGAATAGTCGATTTTATTAAACATGAATGATCCTCCTTTTCCCGCTTGGCAGAATCCCAGGCGGGAAACATATTTCGTCTATTTTAGCACATTTTCACCTATGGGGTCTATACTTTTGAAAAAAACATTGCGCTGCGCCGAGATCGGGCGAAAAGACGGCCTGTGAAAGCCGGGCAAAAGTGATTTTCACTGTTCAAAGTGAAGGAAGAGTAAATTTGCACTCGGATTCATTGAAAAGCATGAAAAACGGACAAGGCTTACCATTTGGGAAACTCCAGACTGGGCTATGGGCGTATGGCAGGGGTCCTGTATGAAAATGTTTCATTACAAACGAAAGACTCGCAGCAGAGGGATACTTTAGTACCCTTAACTGCTGCGAGTTCTTGCCTGTATGCAGTTGAACCGCCGTGTATCGGCTGGTATGAACGATGATGTGATTTGCACCGGAAAAACATATCCTTGCTGCCTTGGTGCGGGGCGATCCTTGCAGAATGGAAAGCACCTTTTCAAACAGTGCCGGGGCCTGCACCACGATCACCGCCAGCTTTTCCCGGGCACGGGTGACCCATTATGCAAACGCAAATCGCATTTGCAGAGCATCCGCCTCGCCAGCCATCGAGCATGCTTCATAGAACCTTGCTCCTCTCTTGCATTTCGCTAAACTGTCATTTAGCGAAGTAGAAGCCGTGCATTTTGCCTACGGATAACCTTTATAGCCTCTCCTGCATTTTTCTGTTTGCCGGTGACCCTGTGCGCAGCACCGGCGGCTCAGCCAACGGGATCAAACAGAGATCCGGCTGCCTGATACGCCCTATGGGCAGAAAAATCGATTCCTCCAAGCCGCCCGGCGTAATCGCCATATACAAGACTGCGCCGTGGGTGCCATATCATAAGCATACGATCAGCCTGCCATATCTGACAAATGACGCATACGCGGCTAAGGCATTAAAACCAGCGCCGGAAGGAAGAACACTTTCCCTTCCGGCGCTGGTTTTGCTTCGGTGCGCTTTGTATCTGTCTTAAACGCTTTTTGCAGCCCGCAGTGCTTTTCAAGGCACCAGTGCCTGATAGCAGCGGGCAAAGGCCCGCAGAAATTCCGTAAGCTCCTCATGGGTGGTCAAATGGCTCAGGCTGATGCGCCACGAGGACAGCGCGTTTCTTCGGTCATGGCTCACCGCATACACCGCCGCCGAGGGTGTGCCCTCGGCAGCGCAGGCGGACCGAACGGACACACATACCCCCTGTTCGCTGAGGGCGCGCTGAAACACCGTGCCCTTTACGCCCGTTACACTGAGGTTCAGAATATGGGGCACCGCGTTGGGCGGGCTGTTGAAGCGCACGGCGGGATATTGGCCCAGCTGGGCGCTCAGGCGCTGATTCAGCCCGCTTACATGAGCAATGCGCTGGGTTTGCTGCCCCAGCGCCAGCCGAAGCGCCGTTTCGGCTGATACCGCCATGCCCAATGCCGGTGTGCCGCTGCGGTAGGGCGTGGTGCTGCCGCCGCTTCGCAGCCGTGGGAACAGCCCGGCAGCGAAAGCGTAAGCAGCGCCGATCCCTTCAATAGGGAGCAATTCAACCAGCTTCTCGGCTGCCACATTACCCGCTTTGAATCTGCTGAGATCACGGACGAAGCCTACTTCGTCAATGCAGCGCAAACACAGGGCGTGTATTCCTTTACCGCCATCGACGGCTTAGAGGCCGTGCAAGCCGTTGTTACTCTGACGGTTTTAAAAGAAGCGCCCCCTGCCGAAGGCTCGCCCCTATTTGAACCGCAGCAAAGATTCGGCCTTGCCGATTGGCAGCAGGACGGGCTGTATTACCAGCTTCGCGTAGACTGCGAGGAGAAAGACACTTTTCTGAAATGGCTTTCCTATATGCAGCAGGCCACAAGCTGCAATGAAACATGATGGCGCTTGTTTTTGCCCGCCGCACTTGCCGAAAAGCCGCAGCCCGCTGCGGCTTTTTTTGCTCCTTTCGCCATGTGCGCTGCCTCTAAAAGCTTTATACTGCAGCAATGCTCCCTCCTTGATCGACCGGCGGTTTTTCCTGTCTTTCATAGAGGGAGCATTTTTTGTATTTGCGGCTTTATTCTATTTAAGCAAGATGAAACAGATCGATCAGCACCACCATGGCCAGGCCGTAGTACACCACCACGGCCACCAGATCGTTGGTCGTGGTGATCAGCGGCCCCGAGGCAACTGCCGGATCAATGTGGATCTTGTGGAACAGCATGGGGATCAGCGTGCCCACCAGGCTGGAAACCACCATGAAAACGATCAGCGACATCCCCACGCAGCCGGACAGCAAAGTTCATCGATTCTCTTAAAAACTCGCCTTTTATCATAACATATTTGCCTTTTTCCGGCAACCCTGCCGGTGTAAACTCTTTGTAAAAGTTATAAGGCATTCTCAAAATTCATCGGCGCAGCCTGTTGCCTTGCAGCGAGCCCTTGTATTATACTGAAATCAACCAAAAGCCAAAAGCCGCAGAAAGATCCATCATCGGAGGGAATTATTATGCCGAAGCCCAAATGGAATTTAAACACCATTTACATCTCCGAGCGCCTGCAGGAAAGCCTGCGGCCCATCTCCCGCTGCGCCCTCACCACGGTGGTGGCGCCTATGGGCTACGGCAAAACCACGGCGGTAAACTGGTATCTCAGCGAGCGCGCCAAGGCCGAGGCGCTGCACATCATTCGCATCAGCGTGTATTCCGATAGTCTGGCCATTTTCTGGAAAACCGTGCAGGAGGCCTTTGCCCGGGCGGGCTTCTCTTTTCTGCGGGAATATCCCTGCCCCACAGACGCTGCGGGCGGCGGGCTGCTGGTGGACGATCTCTGCCACGCGCTGACGGGCGAAGTGCCCTGCTATCTTTTTATCGACGATTTCCACCTGCTCACAGACAAGCGCGCCTCGCTGTTTTTGTGTATGCTGGCCAACCGGCTGCCCAAGAATGTACACCTGATCGTTGCCAGCCGCGACCGGTTTCTGCCTGCTGCCCAAACGGTGCGGCTGGGGGGAAGGGTGTATCAGATCGGCACCGAGCAGCTGCGCCTTAACCACACCGAGCTGGCCGTTTACGCCCACCGCTGCGGCACCGAGCTTTCGGATGCACAGGTGGAAAGCCTTCTCTATTCCAGCGAGGGCTGGTTTTCCGCCGTGTATCTGAATCTGCGCACGCTCTCTGAGCGGGGTGTGCTGCCCAGCCGCCATTCCGACATTTATGCCACCTTCACCGCCGCCATGATCGATCCCCTGCCCGAAAGGCAGCGGGAATTTCTGGCGGTGATGGGCCTTGCCGATGAATTCAGCGCCGAAATGGCCCAGCGCATCACGGGCGATGCCGATGCCGGGCAGATCCTTTCCATGCTCACCCAGCAGAACGCCTTTGTCACCCGCCTGCCGGACGGGACAACCTATCGCTTTCACCACATGATGAAGGAGTGTGCCGAGCGCAGCTTTCTTGCCATGAGCCCCCAAACGCAGCGGCTTTACTGGGAGCGCTTCGGCCTGTGGTATGAAGAGCAGCGGCAATATCTCCACGCCCTTGCCGCCTATCGAAAAAGTGAAAATTACGAAGCGATCCTGCGGGTCATCCGCAGCGATGCAGGCATTCTGCTGGCCTCGCTGAAGCCCGAGGATGTGCTGGCCGTGCTGGACAAATGCCCCGCCGAAACGCTGAAGGCTTACCCCCTTGCCATTCTGGTGCTGATGCGCCGTATGTTCACATGGCGGCAGATCCCCAAAATGCTGGAGCTGAAGGCTCTGCTGCTGACAGCCATTGAGCAGCATCCCGAGCTTTCCGCAGAAGATCGAGGCAACCTGCTGGGCGAATGTGACCTGATCCTCAGCTTTCTGTGCTACAACGACATCAGCGCCATGAGCCGCCTGCACCGCAGCGCCAGCGCCCAGATGTCCCGCCCGGCCATCAGCATCCAGTCCGGCGGCGGGTGGACCTTTGGCTCGCCCTCTGTTTTGATGATGTTCCACCGCGCCCCGGGAGAGCTGCAGAGCGAGCTTGCCGAAATGGACGAATGTATGCCCCATTATTATAGGGTCACCCAAAACCATGGGCAGGGCGCAGAAACCATTATGCGCGCAGAGGCGCTGTTCTGTCAGGGCCGCTGCACCGATGCCCACATTGAGCTGGAGCGCGCCTACGCACAGGTAAAGGACAACGGGCAGATCAACATGGCGCTGTGCTGCGATTTTCTTTCGCGGCGGCTCTCGCTGCACACCGATGTGGAAGAGCGCTACACTTTGGAAGAGCGCTATGCCGACCTGCTGCGCTATCACGATGCCTCGTGGATCAACCTTTGGTGCGCCACCAGCGCCTACTACCATGCCCTGCGGGGCGAAACCGATCAGATCCCGGAAATTTTCTCGCAGCACCGTCTTTCCGATATCAATATGCTTGCGCCGGGCAAGCCCATGATGGATATGATCGAAAATCAGGTGTATCTGGCCCAGGGGGCGTATGCCAAGGTGGCCGGGCGCAGCGCCCAGCTTCTGGCTGTGTGCGAGGCCATGCACTACGCGCTGGTGGCCCTGCATATCTGCCTTCAAACGGCGGCAGCCTATGAAAAGCTGGGCAAGGCCGAGGAAGCCCGCAGCTGGCTGAAAAAAGCGCTTTCCAGCGCCCAGCCGGACGGATTTGTGATGCCCTTTGTGGAAAATTACGAGCTTTTGAAGCCGCTGCTGATGCAGGAAATGCAAAGCGATCTTCTTGCCCGGATCATTGCCTTGGGCGAAGCAGCCCGGCAGCGAAAGGAAAAATCGGCCCGGCCGCCGCTGCTGGCCGCCTTGACCGAGAGGGAGTGTGAGGTGGTTCGCCTGATGGCGCAGCGGCTTTCCAACCGTGAGATCGCGGAAAAGCTGTTTCTCTCCGAGGGCAGCGTAAAGCAATATGTGAATCAGATCTATTCCAAGCTTCATATCGAGGGCGACACCCGAACCAAGCGCCAGCGCCTTGCCGAGCTGCTTCGGGTAAAAACCTAACCTTTGGTTAATGGTTATCCCATCCAGTCCACCGTACAATGTGTGTACGGTGGACTTTTTATTTGCCCGGAAAGGGGGTCACGCACTTGAACCGAAGGTATCTCACAGCCGTCACGCCGCTGCCAGACCATGTTTTGCAGGTGGATTTTGTGTCCGGAAGTCGGCTTTTGCTGGATATGAAGCCGTATCTGGATAAGATCCGGTTTCGCCCGCTTGCCGACGCCCGGGTGTGGAACAGCGCTGTGACCAACGGCATCTTTGTTCGCTTCGGCGATGTGGAGCTCAGCCACGATGAAATTTTATCCATGGCAGAGCAGGAACATGAACACAGTTTATCTGAAAAAGGAGAAGAACACGATGAAACACTTCCATAAATATTTGTCTTTTGCCCTTGCACTGGCGCTGTGCCTTGGCCTTGCCGCCTGCGGTGCAGACAGCACAGCCCCCAGTGATGACAGCACAGACGATAATTCTTACGATGTTCCCAATTCCTTTGAAGGGCTGGTGAAGGACAGCGAACAGATGGCGGACCTGTATATCTACGGCGGCGCATGGACCGGCGAGGACAACGGCACCTTGCTGGTTGCCAGCAGCGAAGAGGGTGACGAGGTTCGCTTTGCCCTGTATGATGCCGACGAAGAGATAACCGCCAGCGGCTTTATCCAGTTTGTGCCGGAATATGACTATGACTATTTTTACAACGAGCACGACGGCGTAGCCTACCGCAGCTGGTCAGACGAAGTGGGCGCGCTGCATGTGGCCGAGCTTGGCACCTTCACCAAGGTGACCGGCGATGCCCCAGGCGAAACCATTGGCGATCCCAACTTTGCGGCGCTGGCGGGCAGCTGGTATCTGGATGCCGAACCGGATGCGCCCAGCATTCTTGTGTTTGACAAAACCGGCAGCTGGGAGCTGATGGAGCGCCCGGGCGGCGATGGTGACCCCGACATGGTGGACTGCGGCACAGTCCAGCCGGCCCCTGAGGACAGCGAGGAAATGTATCTCGCCGTTTCCTCCCAGTTTGAGGATGTGGCTTATGAATTCACCCTTCTCGATCAGGATACCATGCGCTGGGGCGGCGAGTTTAACTTTTATCAGAAAATGGCATGACCCCTCACCCCAAAAAGCCTGCCATGAAAAAGCTTTTTGCCCTTGCCCCCGCATAATTCAAGAAGCTCTATGCCCCTGCGGCGGTCTTTGGGGGAAAACCGGGGCAGCAACGGCTGAAAACGCCCCAAAAGGAGTGTGAAACGATCTATGAAACGCAAAATGCCTGTTTTGTGCCTGCTGGCGGCCGCGCTGGTCAGCCTTGCCCTGCTGGCGGGCTGCGGCGCAAAAGCGCAGCCCGTATACATCACGGTGGTAAACCGCACCACCCTTCCCCTTGCGGATCTTCGCATCAAATTGGTTTCCGAGGAAGACTTTGGCGAAAACCGCCTGGAAACAACGCTGCAGGAGGGCGAAACCGCCTCGATCCAGCTGGGCCGATACACCCAGGATCAGCTGGACGGCGGCTGCAACCTGCAGTTTTACGATGAAACCGGCGAGCCTGTGTATCCGGAATATGACCCCGACACGGTCACCCTAATGGAAAGCGGAAATGTTTTCATCCTTGCCCCGCCGAACCTCGGCGTTACCCTTTTTGTGGATAGTTCCTATGATCCGGCCGCTTATGATGAAAAAATCGCCGCGCTCTACGATCTGGCCGACGATGGCCGGGGCGATGTGATCCCGCAGGGCGGCGGCTTTCACGAGGACGCCGTCAACGATTTTACCGCCTTTGCGGGCATCTGGCTGGGGGAAGCGAACAACGACTACGACTCGATGGAGATCGATGCCGATGGCAGCTGGACGCTGTATCTTTGCGGCGAGGCAGTGGACAGCGGTTCTCTGCGCTACGAGCCGGAATGGGAGGCCGTTTACGCCTACAGCGATCTCGATGATTCCGGCAGCCGCATCGCCCTTGAGGGCAGCCAGCTTTACACCGCCGCTTATGGCTATTTCAACTCCGGCGAAGGGATGGAGTATCTCTGGTATGCCCCCGGCAGCCTTGCCGAAAGCAGCGAAGCCTCCGGCTCTTACCGGAGCTGGGATTCCAGCCTTTTCCAGCGGAATGTTGCCGAATTCGAGGGCGTTTGGTATCATGAAGGCGATCTTTCCGCCGAAACCTACATTGTACTTGACGGCCATGGCAGCTGGAGCTATTACCAGCGCGCCCCCGGGGTCGAAAGCGAGGAAATGGACTGCGGCACCTTTTCCTATTCCACAGACGAGGCGAGCACCTACTACGCCGATTCCACTCTGTACGACGGCGTGTCGTACAAGGTCTTTGAACTGGACGAGGACGTTCTCGTGTGGGGCGACGAGGGCTCTTACTACCTGATGGAGTGATAGAAAGGACGGGAAAATGATGAAAATTCGATGGAAGCAGATCGTTTCCTTTGCGCTGGCGCCGGCGCTCTGCCTGAGCCTTTCCGCCTGCGGCGATTCCGGCGATGCAGCGGGAGAGGACTGGCGCACCACCGGCGTGGTAGTCGGCAGCGGCACCATCACCCATGATGGGGACAGCGTGGACGTGCTGGTGACCGCCGACCCCAACAGCGCCGCCTTCTACTGGGACCAGGAGGAGCAGGTGCTGTTTGACAGCGTGGCCTTTCCCGAAACCATCGAGGACATCCGCAGCAGCGCCTTCCAAATCTCCTTCGACGATCAGAACGGGGACGGGGAAAGCGATGTGCTGGTGGAGATCGGCCACGAAGACATGAGCAATACCACCATGCTCTGGCTGTGGGACCCTCAGGAGCGCTATGTCTATCAGCCGGAGTATTCCAGCTTCCATGTGCCCGGGGTGGCCGGGCCGGAGGAGTCGATCGACTCCTATGTGGGGCTTTGGGAGTATCAGGGCGAAAACTTCTGGCTGCGTATCCGCGAGGATTCCACCTGGGAATTTGTGAACGATCAGGAGGAAGTGATCGAATCCGGCACCCTGTGGGTGGAGGAAAGCGGCATCACGCTCCATTTTGACGGCAGCGGCGATACCCTGCAGCTGATCCGCACCGTCAGCGGTGATCTCATCGACAGCGTAAACGGCGGCACCCTCCTTCCGGTGGAGGGCATTCAGTCCAGCGAGCCCTACTTTTCCCAAAACGGCCTTGCCATCAATGCCGCCGTGGAGATGGGCACCTTCCTGCTGGAAAACGGCGTTTGCAGCTATTCCGGCCTTGGCGACGGCTACAACACCGACGACTGCTATTGGGAGATCACAAAACACGGCGACTACACCCACGACGGCATCCGTGAGCTGCACTTTGACACCATCTGCTATATTCCGGAAAGCTCCATTCCCTACTTTGACCAGCAGTACACCACTGTCACCAGCAGCGAGCTGTACGATTTCTACACCGGTATGTGGCTTACCACCGCAACGGCCTACGGCAACAGCCAACGGGGCGAAAACTATTATCTCCACACCGTCAGCTGGCAGGGAAACAGCTACCTGATCGAATTCACCTACTCCACCGATTGGCAGTACAATGTGGGGGATTGGGCGCAGGTTTTGACCAAAAGCTACTCCGTTTATCTTCCCGAGGATTATGACGGGCTGGTTTTTGCCGCCGAGGCCCAGCCGGACAATTATAAAGACAGCGCCAAGCGTATGCAGCTGGACAGCATTTCCCCCGAAGCCGCCCTGATGGATATCGACACAGTGAACCCCTACAGCGCACTGTATTTCAGCCTTTGCTGCTAAGGAGGGACGGCTATGCGAAAGAAACGCAATGATCCTGACGCGCCGGGCACCCAGCGGATGACGGACGCGGAGCTTTCCAAAAAGCTGGGCAGCTATCAGAAAGCGGAGAGCCTCGGCATCTTGCTGGGCGTTTTACTGGTGATCGCCGGGTGTATTTCAATGTTTATACGGCGTGACCCCCTTTTGGTCTGCGCTTTGGCGTTCCCCGGCGTGGCACTGTTCCTGTTGGTGGCAAAGCCCGCCCAAAATAAGAAAAAAGCCCTGATGCAGCAGCAGCTGGGCGGCTTTTTCCGCGCAGAGCTGACAAAAGCCTTTGGCCCGGAGCCGG
Source organism: Subdoligranulum sp. (assembly GCA_004555405.1). Classification (GTDB taxonomy): domain Bacteria; phylum Bacillota; class Clostridia; order Oscillospirales; family Ruminococcaceae; genus SFIE01. The sequence goes on along the minus strand of SFIE01000044.1, from coordinate 3,044 downwards.
AGCCTGCCACCCTGCCCATCGACTGGGCGTACATGAAAGCGGCAAAGCTGTCGGCGGTCGACTTTACAGAGTGTACCATAACGGACTTTCACGAGGGCGAGCACAAGGGCCTGCGGTTCTCCGCCGCCAATGTGGAGCTGCGCCGCACCGTGGAGGAAAAGTCCGGCCCCGACAACGACAACTGGATGACCCGAACCGAAACCCTGTTCCGCGGCATCGTGGTCCGCTGCAAGGGCATCTGTGACCCGGCGCTGGACATTGCCCTCAACGATAGGTTCCAGGATCGCAAAAAGGACGACATCACTACCCCTGCCGCCTTCCGCAAGCACTTTGCCGCTCACACGGCGGATGGCCGGGAGGCGGACGATCACATCACCCCGCAGCTTCGTGACCTGGTGCAGAAGTTAGAGGCCTCTTCCACCCATGCCAGGCTGTGCGGCCTGATCCTCCGTGACGGCGATCTCACGCTGGCGCTGAACACCCGGTATGTATTCGCAGGCGTTCCCGAAGAGCTGGATCTGCGGGATATCGACGGCATCCGCAAGTGGTTCACCGCCTCGCTGACCGGCATGGGAAATTTTTTGGATCTGATAATGGAAAGCCCCGCCCTGACCGGCGCGGCGGAATAAGGAGAAAACTATGACAGAACAGAAAACAAACCGAACCGAAGAACAGCTCACGCAGCAGCTGCGCAAAAGTAAAAGCGGCAAGCTGGGCGGCAAGCTTCTTTCGCTGCTGGGCGGCGTGATCGCCGTGGCGGGCATGATCTTTGGCGGCAACCTTGTGCTGGTGCTCATTGGCTGTGTGCTCTTGGGCGTGGGGCAAATGGTGCAGGGCAGCGCCAAGGGCAAGGCAAGCCAGCAGGCATTCGATGCCCTTGTGCCGGATATTGTAAACGCCGCCTTTGAAAACATCCAGCTGAACCCCGCCTCTCCCCTTTTGGATGCGCAAAACACCAACATTCCCCTGCCCAGCCACACCCATAGCAGCGGCAGCGGGCATATCCGGGGAACCTATCACGGCCTTGTTGCCGAGCTGTGTACCGTTAGGCTAACGGAAGTCAGCGAATTTCAGCGGGAGGAAACCGGCCTGTGGGAAAAAAACGAGCAGATCGTCTACACCGGCCAGTGGATGCTGTGCCAACTGAATCAGGAATTTCCCACCTGGCTCACCCTTTGGCCCCGGGAACGGCTGGATAAGCTGTTCGGCTCTAAAACCATCAAAACCGGAAACGAAGCCTTTGATCAGCGCTTTCAGCTGAGCAGCGGCGATGAAGCGGCGGCCCTTCGCATTCTCACCCCCAGCCGCATCCAGCAGATTTTAGCGCTGTCGGATTCCTCCTTTGGCAAATTTGCCGTGAATCTCAACCCTGACGGCAAGCTGTACATCGCCGTTCACAGCGGCCGCGGCTTTTTCGATATCGGCAAGGCCCGGGAAACCCCGGCGCAGCTGCGCCAGCGCTTTGCCCGTGAGCTGCACTGGTTCACAGAGCTGATCGATGCCTTCTGCGGCGCGTAAAGGAGGTGGAGCCTATGCCCCTTTGGCTTGCTGTGGTGCTGCTGTTGCTGTCGCTGCCGGGAACCCTTTTCTCCCGCCGCCTGCAAAATAAGCCCCTGCGGATTCTCTGCGTCATTTTCTTTGCGCTGCTGGCACTGGCCAGCGCCGCCTATATCGGGCTGACTCTTCTGTTGGTAAATGCCGTGCAGCACCAGCCGCCGGCAGCCTGATCCCCTGCCATGGCGGCAGAAAGGAGAAGGTATGAAGCATATCAAAATCATTGTGATCGGTTCCGTTCTTGCGATAGCCCTTGTGGCTTGTCCCATAGAATATACCCGGAATATCACAGCGGGCACCGGCTTTCTGATCGGGGCTGTGCTGACGGGCTGGCTCGGTGTCCGCCGCCAAAAAAGGCGCACAAGAGGAATACGCCAGCGAGGCGCGCCGTTACACCGCCCGCACCATGATGAAGCTCGTACATCTGGAGGAATCGGTGATGGAAAGGTGGGAGCATCAGGAAAACGGCAGCGATCGGCTGCGCCGGGAAAGGGTTTATCAGCCCACCTATGAGTACACCGTAAACGGCAAAACCTACCAGTACCTGAGCCGCCAGCCCCTTCCCAGCAAGCAGGATCTGGGGCGGCAGGTGGTGAACTATTACGATCCCCACCAGCCCGACCGCATTACGGAAAACCGCCCCCAAAGGCCTGTTTTCAGCGGTGTCTATTTCTTTGTGTGGACGGCGTTTCTGCTGTTTTTCAGCATCATGTCCTTCACCGGTCAGCTCAGCTTTTCCTGATGCGGCGCCGCCGCCCGCACAGTAGTAATCAAAAAAATCAAAAGCCCTGCCCCTACTGTGAAATTGTGAAATAGCGTTTATAATCAAGCACACTCTCGCGGCCCATCGTAGGGGTGGGGCTCTGCTCCACCCGAAGAGCCTTGCAGGGTCACAAGCTTAGCGGGCGAGCCATGCTCGCCCCTACGATAGAATCACAAAAGAGCGATCTATTTTTGCGAAAACCTTGCCCTTTGCTCGTAGGGGCCTGCATCGCAGGCCCGCCAACGGTACGGAGGCAGATTTTGGGGTTTGCAGCTGCGGCAAATACGGGCGGAGCCAAGCCATGCTCCTACTGCGAAATACCGAAATAGCGTTTATAATCACACACGCACCTCGCGGCCCATTGTAGGGGTGGGGCTCTGCTCCACCCGAAGAACCTTGCGGGGTCACAAGGTCTTAGCGGGCGAGCATTGCTCGCCCCTACGATAGAATCACAAAAGAGCGATATATTTTTGCGAAAGCCTTGCCCTTTGCTCGTAGGGGCCTGCATCGCAGGCCCGCCAATGTTTCGCCCTGCTTTTGGCACTCCCGCAGTCCGCCTATCCGGGCGAAAACATTTCCCTATAACAAAAAAGACCCGCAAACGAAACCGTTCGCAGGTCTTTCATCCTGGTGCACCATCAGCGGGAGCGTTTAGAAAACAGTGCAGTGCACTGTTTTTAGCGACCGAATTCCCGCGGGCTAACCAACACCGCACTGTGGTGTTGGT
>SFIE01000014.1 GCA_004555405.1 Subdoligranulum sp. | reverse complement strand
AGATTTTTTAGATAACAGATTGTAAAAGGAGATAATAAAAATTGCACGTATTAAAGGCGCTATGATGACCCATAAACGTCGTAAGAAGACTCTCAAGCTGGCCAAGGGCTTCTATGGTTCCAAGAGCAAGCATTTCAAGATGGCCAAGCAGCAGATCATGAAGAGCGGCAACTACGCTTTCGCTGGCCGTAAGATGAAGAAGCGTCAGTTCCGCAACCTGTGGATCACCCGCATCAACAATGCAGTTCGTCCCTTGGGCATGAACTACAGCACCTTCATGAACGGTCTGAAGAAGGCTGGCGTGGAGCTGAACCGCAAGATGCTGAGCGAGATGGCTATCAACGATCCCAAGAGCTTCGAGGCTCTGGTCGCAACTGCCAAGGCTGCTCTGTAAAATTTAAAGCTTACAAAGGGGGCGCTCGCATATCTTGTGCGGGCGTCACTTTTGGTTTATGGGGTGAACAAATGGCCGAGTGTATTACCAGCCGTGACAATGCAAAAATCAAATATGCCTGCAAACTGGCACAAAGCGCAGCTTTCCGCAATCAGGAAAAATCTTTTCTGGCGGAGGGATTAAAGTTATGCCCGGAACTTGCCAAGGGCTGCCCTTTAAAGGTAATATATTATACAGAGAGGGCGCTTGCAAAATCGCCCGAGCTGGAAAGCCTGCCCGGAGAGCATTATCTGGTGCAGCCCCATGTGGCTGAAAAACTGGCACAGGTGGATTCCAGCCAGGGTGTATTTGCCGTGTTCGGTATGCCCGAGCCCGGCTGGGAAACCGTGGCATCGGCCTCGGCACAAAAGCAGGGCGGGGCACGATTCCTGGCCTTGGAGCGCGTGCAGGACCCCGGCAATGTGGGCACGCTGATCCGCTCGGCGGCTGCGTTCGGCTTTGATGCCGTGCTGCTTTCGGATGGCTGCGCTTCTCCGTGGAGCCCCAAAACGCTGCGCAGCAGTATGGGCGCCGCCGCCCGCATTCCGGTGCTGGAGGTGGGCAGCATGGCACAGGCCGTACAAAAGCTGCGCGATCTGGGGGTGCTGGTGCTGGCAGCGGCACTGTATAACAGCGTAGAGCTGGGCGCACAGCCCGTGCAGCCCGGCCCGGGCGGCCTTTGCACGGTGATCGGCAGCGAAGGGCAGGGCCTGTCAGAAGAAACCGTTCGTGCCTGCAGCAAAGCTGTGCGCATTCCCATGTCGGACAGGGTGGAAAGCCTGAATGCCGGTGTGGCAGGCAGTGTGCTGCTGTGGCAGTTCCGGGGTGAGTGCTGATGCCTGCTTTTATGGGGGCCGAGCCGCTTTCTCTGCAGGCAGACCCGCGCACCTATTGGCTGTGGCTGGCTGCCGTGCTGGGCCCCGGCTGTGAGCATACGGGCGAGCTTTTGGATGTGTATGGCAGTGCGCAGGAGGTTTACCGGGTGCGCGCACAGGAGGATTTTTCGCCTTATATGCCCAAACCGGCCTGCCAGCGCCTTTTGCGTTCGGAGCCGGAGGATTATCAGGCTGTGCTGGACCATTGCCGCAGCCGCGGCATTGCGGTGCTTACCCCCGAGTGTGAGGATTATCCCGCAGCGTTTGCCTATCTGCCGGATCTGCCGCTTGTGCTGTACTGCACGGGCAAGCCCGAACTTTTGAACGGCCGGCATACGGTGGGCATCGTGGGCAGCCGCCGTCCCTCGCAGTATGGCGTGGAGGCCTGCCGCACATTGGGCGGCGAGATGGCGCGCGCCGGGGCGGTGATCGTTTCGGGGTTGGCCGACGGGCTGGACGGAGAGGCGCACCGGGCAGCCGTGCAGGCGGGCGCGCCCACAGTGGGCATTCTGGGGTGCCCGATCGATCAAACCTATCCGGCAGGCAACCGCAATCTGCGCATTAAAATGGAACAGAACGGCGCAGTGCTGAGCGAATACGGGCCCGGCGCACACACGGTGGGGCAAAGATATGTATTTTTGCAGCGCAATCGCCTGATCGCCGCACTCAGCGAAGCCCTTTGCGTGATGGAAGCAAGGCTCAAAAGCGGCACACTGAACACCGTGCATCATGCACAGCGCTATGCCAAGCCGGTGTATGCCCTGCCGGGAAGCATTTTCAGCCCCCTCAGCGAGGGCACAAATCATCTGCTGGCCGAGGGCATTGCCAGGCCGCTGCTGCACGCAGCCGATGTGCTGCAGGAATTGGGCCTTTCGCCCAAAGCGGCTCCGGGCCCGGCGGCCAAAAGCACTGCCTGCAGCCCGGATGCCAAAACCGTGCTGGCGCTCATCGGCCCTGTGCCCAAGCCACTGGAAACACTGTGTGAAGAAAGCGGCCTTTCGGTGGGGCAGATCCTGGCGGCGCTTACCGAGCTGGAACTGGCCGGGAAAATCATTCCGCTGGCGGGCCGCCGCTATCAGCTGAAATGATCGGCGCGCGGTTTCGCATTCCCGCAAGACGGCTTGCCGCCTGAAAAGAATTCGGAGGTGAATCAATGGCAAAATTAGTGATCGTGGAGTCGCCTGCCAAGGCGAAAACCATTCGCAAATATCTGGGGGATGGCTATGAAGTCACCGCCAGCATGGGCCATATCTATGATCTGCCCGCTTCGCAGCTGGGCATTGATGTAGAGCATGACTATGCGCCCCACTATATCAGCATCAAGGGTAAGGAAAAAATCATCAAAGAGCTGAAAGCCGATGCAAAGCACTGTGATGGCGTTTTCCTTGCAACTGACCCTGACCGCGAGGGCGAGGCTATCAGCTGGCATTTGGCCCACATGCTGAAGCTGGATCTGAACCAACCGAACCGTGTGACTTTTGATGAGATCACACGCAAAGGTGTAAAAAAAGGAATGGAGCATCCGCGCACCATCGATATTGATCTTTTCAATGCGCAGCAGACCCGCCGCATTTTAGACCGCTTGGTGGGCTATAAGCTCAGCCCGTTTTTGTGGCGCACTGTGCGCCGCGGCCTTTCTGCGGGCCGTGTGCAAAGCGTGGCCGTGCGCCTGATCGATGACCGCGAAAAAGAGATCGAGGAATTCAAGCCGGTGGAATACTGGAATCTGGATGCCCAGCTGGGCGCGCAGGGCTCAACACGCAAATTCACGGCACGCTTGGAGGCCACGGCCGACGGCAAAAAGCTGGCAGTCAACAACCAGCAGGAAGCCGATTCGATTTTGAAAGAGCTGGAAGGCGCCGAGTATGCTGTGTCGGAGCTTAAAAAAGGCCAGCGCAAAAAAACGCCTGCGCCCCCGTTTATCACCAGTACTCTGCAGCAGGAAGCCAGCCGCCGCTTGGGCTTTACCGCGCTGCGCACCATGCGCGCGGCCCAAACGCTGTATGAAGGCGTGGACATTGCCGGTCACGGTACGGTGGGCTTGATCACCTATATGCGTACCGATAGTCTGCGTGTTTCGGAGGAAGCTGTTACGGCGGCCAAAGAGTTTATCGCAGGCCACTACGGCGAAAAATATGTGTGCAATGTCAAGCGCACATGGAAAAGCCGCAGCGCAACCGCTGCACAGGATGCGCACGAAGCCATTCGTCCGTCCATGGCGGAGCTTACCCCCGATGAGGTCGAGCAGAACATCAGCGGCGACACCGCCAAGCTGTATCGCCTGATCTGGTCGCGCTTTATCGCAAGCCAGATGACCGATTGCCAGCAGGATACGGTTTCCGCCACCATCAAGGCAGGAAACTATCTGTTCAAGGCCACCGGCTATGTGGTCACATTCGATGGCTTTACCGCTTTGTACGAGGAAGCCGAGGATGAAAAGGAAAAGAAAGAAACCGGCCTGCCGCCGCTGGAATTGGGGCAGGTGTTAAAGCTGAAGGAGCTGAAGGGAGAACAGAAATTCACCCAGCCCCCCAGCCGCTACACCGAAGCCACGCTGATCCGCGCGCTGGAAGAAAACGGCATCGGCCGTCCCTCCACCTATGCGCCCATCATATCCACGATCATTGATCGCGGCTATGTAGAGCGTGATGCCAAAAAGCTGAAGCCCACTGTGCTGGGCCGTGCTGTGAATTCGCTCATGCTGGAGCAGTTCCCCAAGATCGTGGATGTCACATTCAGTGCCGGCATGGAAAAGCAGCTGGATAAAGTGGAAAGCGGCGAGCTGGACTGGCACAAGGCTGTGGATGATTTCTACAAGGATTTCAGTGCCACGCTTGAGCAGGCTCAGGTGAACATGGAAGGCAAAAAGATCAAGATCCCCGAAGAGGAAACCGACGAGATCTGCGAAAAATGCGGCCGCCACATGGTGATCAAGGTGGGGCGCTACGGCAAATTCCTGGCTTGCCCGGGTTTCCCCGAATGCACCAACACCAAGCCGCTGATCAAAGCCACACCGGGCTTTTGCCCCAAATGCGGCAAGCGTATGCTGATCCGCAAAAGCAGCAAGGGCCGTGTGTATTACGGCTGCGAGGACTATAAAGATTGTAAGTATATGACCTGGGACGAGCCCGTGGCGGAAACCTGCCCCAAGTGCGGTAAAACGCTGTTTAAAAAGAGCGGCCGCCTTTACTGTGCGGGCGAGGGCTGCGACTATGAAAAGGTTATCACGAAAGGACGCAGCAATGAGCAGCAACCCGAACAATAACAACTTTGATATTCGTGTGCTGGGCGCAGGCCTGGCCGGATGCGAGGCCGCCCTGTGGCTGGCAGAGCAGGGCCTTCAGGTGGCATTGTACGAGCAAAAGCCGGTCAAATTTTCCCCCGCACACAAAAATGCCGGTTTTGCAGAACTGATCTGCTCCAACAGCTTGAAAGCGGACCGCTTGGATTCTGCCAGCGGCCTGCTGAAAGCGGAAATGAAGCTGCTGGGCAGCCATCTTCTGCCCATTGCCGAAAAAGCCCGCGTGGCAGCAGGCGGCGCACTGGCAGTGGACCGCGATGAATTTTCGCGCCTTGTCACCGAGGCCGTGCAGGCCGAGCCAAATATCACCCTGTTCCGCCAGGAAGTGACCACACTGGAAAGCGATGTGCCTGTTATTGTGGCCACCGGCCCTTTGACGGAGGGTGCTTTGGCGGAGGCGATCCGCAGTGTTACCGGCGGCATCGGCCTTTCCTTTTTCGATGCTGTGGCGCCCATTGTCACGGCGGAAAGCCTGAACATGGACAAGGTGTTTGCTGCTTCCCGCTATGGCCGCGGCGATGCCGACTATCTGAACTGCCCGTTCAACAAGGAAGAATATGAGGCATTCCATCAGGCACTGATGGAGGCCGAGCGTGCGCCTTTGCACGATGTGGATAAGCAGGAGGGCTTTACCGTATACGAAGGCTGTATGCCCATTGAAGTGATGGCGGGCCGCGGTGCGGACACCATGCGCTTTGGCCCGCTGCGCCCCGTGGGTTTGAAAGACCCCCGCACCGGGCATCGCCCTTGGGCCAATGTGCAGCTGCGCAGCGAAAACAAGGAAAACACGCTCTACAATCTGGTGGGCTTTCAAACTAATCTGAAATGGGGCGAGCAAAAGCGCGTGTTCTCCATGATCCCGGGCTTGGAAAACGCCGAGTTTATCCGCTATGGCGTTATGCATCGCAACACATTCTTAAACAGCCCTGTGCTGCTCAACGGCACACAGGCCCTGAAAACCGACCCGAAGCTGTTCTTTGCAGGGCAGATCACCGGTTTTGAGGGCTATATGGAAAGCGCCGCCAGCGGTCTGCTGGCAGCCCGCAGCGCTTTTGCGGCATTGCACGGCAAAAGCTACAGCCCGCCCCCGGCGGATACCATGTGCGGCGCATTGATCCGATATATCACAAGCGAAAATAAAAATTTCCAGCCGATGGGTGCAAACATGGGCATTTTGCCCGAGCTGGCCGAACGCCCGCGTGACAAGCGTGAGCGCTATATGGCCATTGCAAACCGTGCGCTGGAAAGTATGCAAGGCTGGCTGCAGGCAGCAGAGTGATTTTGCTTTGCTGCTGCAGCGCGAAAACGGAGGTAGATCATGAAGATCATTTTGGATGCAATGGGCGGAGACAACGCCCCCTTGGCAGTGCTGCAGGGTGCTGCCGCTGCCGTAAAGGAATACGGTGTTGACCTGATTTTGACCGGTCAGGAAAAGGTGATCCGTGAATGCGCCGAAAAAAATGGCGTTTCGCTGCAGGGCATGGAAATCGTGGACTGCCCCGAGGTAATCGAAATGTGCGATGAACCGGCCATGTCGATCCGCCGCAAAAAGAATTCCAGCTTGGTGGTGGGCCTGCGCATGCTGAAAGAAGGCGCAGGCGATGCCTTTGTGAGCGCAGGCAGCACCGGCGCGCTTCATGTGGGGGCAAGCCTTTTGGTGCGCACCATCAAGGGCGTAAAGCGCCCGGCGCTGGCCACCTGTGTGCCCACGGCAGGCAAGCCGTATCTGCTGCTGGACTGCGGCGCTAATGTGGAATGCCGTGCCCCCATGCTGGAAGCCTTCGGCGTGATGGGCAGCGTTTATATGAACAAGGTGATGGGGGTGGAAAGCCCTGCCGTGGCGCTGGTAAACAACGGTGCCGAGGAAAGCAAGGGAACCCCCATGTATCAAGAGGCACACCAGCTGCTGAAAACGAACCCCAACATTCGTTTTGTGGGCAACATTGAGCCCCGCGATGTGCCGGGCGGCAAGGTGGACGTGGTGGTGTGCGATGGCTTTACCGGCAATGTGATCCTGAAGCTCAGCGAGGGCATGGCCAAAAGCCTGCTGGGCATGGTAAAACAGGTGCTGTACAGCAGCCTCAAATGCAAGATTGGCGCTCTGCTGATCAAGGACGGCCTTTACAGCCTGAAAGACACCATGAACAGCGAAAAAATCGGCGGCGCACCGTTTTTGGGCGCTGCCAAGCCTGTGATCAAGGCACATGGCTCCAGCAAGGCAATGGGCATTCAAAATGCCATTCGCCAGGCCAAAACCTGCGTGGAAAACGATCTGTGCGGCACCATGGAGCGTGCTTTGGAGCAAATTACCGCAGAAAGTGAAACAGAAGCAGAGTAAATCATCGAACAGAAAGTGTGAATATTCATGAGCCATCCTTTGGAAAAGGTGATCGGTTATACATTTAAAAACCCGGTGCTGCTGGAAACGGCGCTCACCCACACCAGCTACGCCAACGAATCGCGCCAGCCGGCCGAGCACAACGAGCGCTTGGAATTTTTGGGCGACAGTGTGCTTTCGGTGGTGGTGGCGGATTATCTGTACCGCCATGTCAACAAGCCCGAGGGCGAGCTTACGCGCATACGCGCCAGCCTGGTAAGCGAAGAAGCATTGTTCCAGTTTGCACAGGAGATCGAACTGGGCAAGTATCTGCGCTTGGGCCGCGGCGAGGATATGGGCGGCGGCCGTGAGCGCCCCAGTGTGGTTTCGGATGCATTTGAATCCGTGATCGCGGCGCTGTATCTGGACGGCGGCATGGAGGTTGCCCGAAATTTCATTTTGCCCTTTGTGACCGAAGGCAAAACCGCCGAGGCCGATTATAAAACCCAGCTGCAGGAGGTGGTGCAGCAGAATCCGGAAGAAAAACTCACCTATGTGCTGGAAAGCGAAACCGGCCCCGACCATGATAAGCATTTTGTGGTGGCTGTGCATCTTAACTCCAACTGCTTTGCCCACGGCGAGGGCCGCAGCAAAAAGCAGGCCGAGCAGCACGCTGCCCGGGAAGCCCTGCGCCTGATGGGGCTGACCTGATCAAGAACAAAAACGGGCTGCCGCTGTAAAGCGGCGGCCTGCGCTGCCCGGCAAGGGCACAGGAGAAAGAAAACGCAATGGTACTGAAACAGCTTGAAATCCAGGGATTCAAAAGCTTTCCCGACCGCACCAGAATTCTTATCGAGCCGGGCATCACGGCTGTGGTGGGGCCCAACGGCAGCGGCAAAAGCAATATATCCGATGCCATTCGCTGGGTGCTGGGCGAAACCAGCAGCCGACAGCTGCGCGGCAGCGGCAAAATGGAGGATGTGATCTTTGGCGGCACACAGATGCGCGGGGCCATGGGCTTTGCCAGTGTGGCACTTACGGTGAACAACAGCGATCGCCGCTTGGATATCGATGCCGACGAAGTGGTGATCGGCCGCAAGTATTACCGCAGCGGGGAAAGTGAATATACGCTGAACGGGCAGGCGGTGCGCTTGAAGGATATCTACGAGCTGCTTTTGGATACCGGCGTGGGCCGCGATGGATATTCCATTATCGGCCAGGGCCGTATTGCTGAGATCGTTGGCGCAAAAAGTGCCGAACGAAGAGAAATTTTTGAAGAAGCCAGCGGCATTGCCAAATATCGCTACCGCAAAAATGAGGCCGAGCACCGCCTTGCCTCTGCCGAGGAAAATCTGGAGCGCCTGCGCGATATTTTGGGCGAGTTAGAGGGGCGCGTGGGCCCGCTGGAAAAAGAGTGCGCCAAGGCCAACCGCTTTTTGGAACTTTCTGCCCGCCGCAAGGAGCTGGAGGTCACCCTGTGGATGGACTCCATGCGCCGTGCCCGGGATGTGGTGCGCGAGGAACAGCGCAAATATGAGGCCGGACAGGCCGAGTATGACCGGCTTACCGAGGAGATCAGCCGTATTGACGAAGAAAGCGGCAGCCTGCGAGAGGATATGCAGCGCATTGCCATAGAGATCGAGCGCTGCAATGCCGATATCCGCTCTATCACCGAGGAAATGAGCGGGGCAGACAGCCAGATCGCTGTGCTGAACAACGACATTGCCCACAACCATGCCAGCATGGAAAGCCTGCAAAAAGAAAAAGAACAATCGGCAGCAGGCCAGGAGCAGATTGCACAGGAAATTGCGGAAAACCGCAGCAAGATCGAAACTGCCCGCCAAAAGATCGAGGGTTTGGAAACGGCGATCCGCGATTTGCAAAACCAGCTGGAAACGATCCAGACCGATAATTTGCGATCCGGTGAGCGGCGCGGCGCAGTGACAGCGGCTATGGCACAGCTGACGGAACGCCAAACCGAAGCCCGCGTGACCGCCGCCGCCAAAAAGAGCGCGGTGGAAGCTGCCACGGCGCGCCTGCAGGCAGCCAGCCATGAGCAGCAGGAAGCGGCGGAAAACCTGAAAAAACAGCAGGAAGAACAAAAAGAAAATACGGAATATCTGAAAAAACTGGAAGAAACGCTGGCGCGGCTGGAAAATATCAAAAACGGCCTTTCCATGAAGCTGCAAAAGCGCCGCCAGCACCTCAAGCAGGCAGACGATGCCGAACAAACCGTGACCCGAGAGATCGAGCATGACGAAAACCGTTTGCAGATCCTGCGGGATCTGGAAAAAAATATGGAGGGCTATCCCCACAGCGTAAAATCTGTGATGAAGGCTGCCAATGACCGCCGCCTGCCCGGTATTCTGGGAACCGTGAGCAACCTGCTTACGGTGCAGCGAGGCTATGAAACGGCCATCGAAACTGCCCTTGGTGCATCGATGCAAAACATTGTGGTGGCAGGCGAAGCAAGTGCCAAGCAGGCCATTGCATATCTAAAAGACACCCGCAGCGGCCGCGCCACATTTTTGCCGCTGGATACCGTGCGGGGGCAAACCTTTCATGGCAGCCTGAGCGGCAGCGCCGTGGTGGCCAGCAGTTTGGTGCGGTGTGATGAAAAGTACGAAGGAATCGTTGCTTTTTTGCTGGGCCGCATCATTGTGGTGGACGATCTGAACGAAGCCTCCAAAGTGGCCCGCGAGCTGGGATACCGCAACCGTGTGGTTACGGTGGACGGTCAGGTGATCAATGCGGGCGGCAGCTTTACCGGCGGCAGCACAGCCAAAAGCGTGGGCATTTTCAGCCGCCGTCAGGAGATCGAGGAACTCCGGCAGAACATTGAAAAGCTGAAAAAGCAGCAGCAGACCGCACAGGACGAAACCGACCGCTGCAAGGCCGAGGTGGATGCACTGACCGCAGAACTGACGGCTGCCGAAAGTGAAGCGCTCACGGCGGGCGGTGATAAGATCCGTGCCGAAATGGAGCAAAACCGCTTGAACGGTGCGGTGAGCCAGCTGTGTGCGGCACAGCAGCTGCTGGCAGGCGAAACCGATTCGCTGCAGCAGCAGATCGACAGCGACCGTGCCGAGGCCGAGAAAATGCAGGCAGAGGATGAGCGTATCGCCGCGCAGCTGGAGGCCTATGCCGACGAGCTGAGCCGCATCACCGCCGGTGATGACAGCTTTCTGCAAACACGCACCCGCCTTTCAGACGAACTGGGCGCGGCGCGCATGGAGCATCTGGCCGAGGAAAACAACATTGCGCTGGCACAGGCAGCCATTGACACGCTGGAAAGCAGAACCGGCGAAACCAGCCAGCGCGCACAGGAAATTCAGCAAAGCTTGCAGGCGCTGCAGCAGCTGAATGAACAGAATCTTTCCAAGATCGAGCAGATCCAAAAGGATAAACAAACCTGCCAAAGCCGCATTGCCGAAAAAGAGCAGGCGATCCGCGAAGCGGCCAAGCGCCGTTTGGAGCGTGAGCAGGCCTCGGCCGAGCAAAACCGCAGGGTTCGCACCATCAGCGACCAGCGCGAAAAGCTCAGCCAGGAAATGGCCCGTCTGATCGAGCGAAAGGCCAATGCGGAAACCGAATACGATCAGGCCTCGGCCAAGCTGTGGGAAGAATACGAGCTCACGCAAACACAGGCGCAGGAGTTGTGCATTCCCTTTGAAAATTCCGGGGAGCTGCGGCGGCTCGTCACCGAGGTGCGCGGAAAGGTCCGCGAGCTTGGCAATGTGAATGTGGGCGCGATCGAGGAATACCGCGAGGTAAAAGAGCGCTACGACTTTTTGCACGCGCAGGTGAGCGATGTAGAAAAAAGCAGGGGAGAGTTGCTGCGCATGATCTCGGAGCTGAGCGGTGAAATGCGCGAAATTTTTACGGCCAGCTTTAAAACCATCAACGAAAACTTTGGCCGTATCTTCCGCGAAATGTTCGGCGGCGGCGATGCCCATCTGGAGCTTTCCGACCCGGACAACGTGCTGGAAAGCGGCATTGATATCACCGTGGCTCCTCCGGGCAAGGTGATCAAAAATCTGTCGGCGCTTTCGGGCGGCGAGCAGGCACTGGTGGCCATCAGCATCTATTTTGCCATTCTGGCCGTAAACCCTGCGCCGTTCTGCATTCTGGACGAGATCGAAGCAGCGCTTGACGATGTAAATGTTGTTCGCTATGCACAGTATCTGCGCCGCATTTGCGATAAAACGCAATTTATTGTGATCACACACCGCCGCGGCACCATGGAAGCTGCCGATATTCTGTATGGCGTTACCATGCAGGAAGATGGCGTTTCCAAGCTGCTCCGGTTGGATCTGGAGCATGTGGATGCCTCGCTTGTTTCGTAAAGCATCGCAAACGATCTTCACCCCTTGGGCGGCTGCCTGCAATGCGGCAGCGCCCAACGATTCTGAAAACAGGAGTGTAAAACCATGGGACTTTTTGGTTTTGGCAATAAGAAAAAACTGGACAGCGGCCTTTCCAAAACCCGCACCGGTTTCTTTGGCAATATCGTAAACACGCTGATCGGCAGCCAGATCACCGATGATCTGTATGATGAACTCGAAGAGCAGCTGATCCTGGCCGACTGCGGTGCGGATGTTTCGGTGGAACTGGTGGAAAGCCTGCGCAAGGAAGTGTCGCGCCGCCATCTCACCACGGGCGAACAGGCGCTGGCTGCACTGAAAGAGCTTGTGTGCAAGGAAATGGAGCCCGAGCAGGAAATGGAGCTTTCGGGGCATCCGGCGGTGATTCTGGTGATCGGCGTAAACGGTGTGGGCAAAACCACCAGCATTGCCAAGCTGGCACATCTTTATAAGGATAAGCTGGGCAAAAAGGTGCTGCTGGCGGCGGGCGATACCTTCCGCGCCGCTGCCAGCGAACAGCTGGAGGTGTGGGCCGACCGGGCAGGGGTGACGATCTTAAAGGCCTCGGAAGGCGCCGACCCTGCCTCGGTGATCTTTGATGCTGTGCAGAGTGCCGCCGCCAAAAATTATGATCTGGTGATCGCCGACACCGCAGGCCGTTTGCACAACAAGGCGGGCCTGATGGCCGAGCTTACCAAGATCAGCCGCAGCATCACCAAGGCTGCCCCCGAAGCAAGCGTGGAAACGCTGCTGGTGCTGGATGCCATCACCGGCCAGAATGCCATCAGTCAGGCCAAAGAGTTTATCAAGGCAGCGGATGCCACCGGCATTATACTGACAAAGCTGGACGGCACGGCCAAGGGCGGCTGTGTGGTGAGTGTGCGCAAAAAGCTTGGTCTGCCGGTGCGCTTTATCGGCGTGGGCGAGGGAATGGACGATCTGATGACCTTCTCGGCCAAAGATTTTGCCGAAAGCCTGCTGGCAAAGCCCGCAGAAAAGGAGGACTGACCCTATGCTGATCTGTGCTGCTACCAACAATCAGGGAAAGCTGAAGGAGCTGCGCCGTATTCTGGAGGCGCAGGGCCATGAAGTGAAAAGCCTGAAGGAACTGGATATCCACATTGACCCCGAGGAAAACGGCGAAACCTTTGCCGAAAACGCCTTCATCAAGGCCGAAGCCATTTGCAAGGCCTGCGGTTTTGCAACCGTGGCCGATGATTCCGGCCTGTGCGTGGATGCTCTTTCCGGTGCGCCGGGCGTATACAGCGCCCGCTATGCCGGGGAACACGGCAACGACGATGCCAACAACGAAAAACTGCTGGGTGCGCTGCAGGGTGTTGCGCGAGAAAAACGCACGGCACAATTTGTTTCAGCAGTGTGCTTTATGCTGCCGGACGGCCGCCATCTTACCTGCGAGGGCCAGTGCCCCGGCTGGGTAAGCCCGGACTATCGCCCCGGCGATTACGGCTTTGGTTATGACCCCATTTTTGTGCCGGATGGCGTAGGCATGCCGGACGGTACGGTGCGCCCCAACACCGAGGAACGCAGTTATTCGCAGCTGACCCCGGATGAAAAGGATGCCATCAGTCATCGAGGCCGTGCCATGAAAAAGCTGCAGATGATGCTGCCGCTGTTTTTGAACGGCTGATGGAAGCCGATACAAGATCGATACAAACATAGGATAGAATAAAAAAGAACAAAGCAAAAAGGAGAAATAATATGCTTACTTCCAAACAGCGCGCAACCCTGCGCGGCATTGCCAGCACCATGGACCCTGTTTTTCAGGTGGGCAAGGGCGATATCGATGAAACTCTGGTGCAGGGCGTTCTGGACTGCCTGAAGGCCCGCGAGCTGATCAAGGTGAAGGTGCTGAAAAACAGTATGTACAACGCCAAGGAAGCAGCCCCCATTCTGGCTGAAAAAACCGGCTCGGAGTGTGTGCAGGTGATCGGCAGCAAGTTCGTTTTGTATAAGCAGAAGGATAAGGAATCTCAGTACGCCGGGCTGCTGAAATAAAACCCGAATCAACCGAGTGGATCAAACCGGGCAAAAACACTTCTGCCCGTGCAAAAATTATGAAAATCTTACTCTACGGCGGAACCTTTGACCCCCCGCACTGGGGGCATATCAACAATCTGCGGGCTGCCATGCAGGCCGTGCAGCCCGACAAAGTGATCGTGATGCCGGCGGGTATCCCGCCGCACAAGGCAGCCAGCGCCACGCCCGGAAGCCTTCGCCTGCAAATGTGCCGCTGCTTTTTGCAGCTGGGCGAGCAGGTGGAAATTTCGGATTGGGAAATCTCGCACGAAGGCAAGAGCTATACGGTCAACACCCTGCGGATGCTGCACAGCACATATCCCGACGCGCAGCTGTATCTTACGGTGGGCAGCGATATGCTCACATCCTTCCGCACATGGCGCGAGTGGCAGAGCATTTTGCAGCTGGCCACACTGGTGGTGGAAAGCCGTGAGGCCGACGATGCCGCCATGCTGGCCGAATTTGCCGACTCACTGTGCGGCGACGGCGCACGGATCCTGTTTGCCCGGGCAAAGCCCGTGCCCATGTCCTCCTCCGAAATTCGGCAGGGAAGCGCCGGGGCCGAGGCTGTGCCGCCCGAGGTGTGGCAGATCATAAGCAGCCGGGGGCTGTATCAATGCGAAAAGAGTGAATGAAAATGACTTATCAGCAGGCAGAGGATATGGTGCGCCGGACACTAAGCCCAAAACGCTTTCAGCACACCATGAATGTAAAAAAATTGGCAGTGCGCATGGCGCAACACTACGGTGTGGACACCGAAAAAGCAGCGCTTGCGGCAGTTTTGCATGATTCGGCAAAAGAATTGCCCCGCACGGAATTATTGCAGATCATGCAGGATAATGCTATAATAAAAAAAGGCACTCAAAATCGGCCCGAGCCCGTGTGGCATGGCATCTGTGCGGCCATTCTGGCCAAAACCCAATGGAATGTGCAGGACGGAGAAATTCTTTCGGCCATTGCCTGCCATACCACCGGCAAGGAAAACATGAGCAAGCTGGACAAAATTTTGTTTTTGGCTGATATGACCAGTGCTGAAAGGGATTATCCCGGTGTGGAGGAATTGCGCAGTCTGGAAATGCAGAATCTGGACAAGGCCATGATACAGGCACTGAAAATGACAATTTCCTTTGTAGAACAAAAAAATGCGATTGCAGACCCTGAATCGGCCAAAGCGCTGGCCTGGCTGCAGGCGCATTCCGTGGAGGACGACCAATGAACGAACCCAACAGACCCCGCAAGCTGAACACTTCGGGGGCACAGCATAAAACCACCTATCATGCATCCTCGGCCGGCCAGTCGGCAAGCGGTGCCCGCCGCACCGTGCACACGCACGCGGCCCCGGCATCACAGCCTGCCCGCAGCGGCGGCGCAAAAAAGAAAACCGGCAGCAGAAAAAAGAAAAACGGCTGCCTGGTGCCTTTGCTGGTAACACTGGCTGTGCTGCTTGTGATCGTACTGGCGGCATGGCAGATCATCATGCACGCCATCAAGCCGGACAGCGATGCCCCTTCGCTGAAGGATCTGATCACAAGCATTGGCACACCCGATGAATATTCGGGCGATGTGGTGAACATTCTGGTGTGCGGCATCGACAGCGACGATGGTGAGACCCGCTCTTACGGCGATGGCACCAACGACGGCATGACCGATATGATCATGTATGTGAACTTCGATGTCAAAAATAAAAAGGCCAGCCTTTTGCAGATCCCCCGCAACACCTTTGTGGGCGGCACGGTCACAACACCGAACGGAACCTACTCGGCACGCAACGGCCAGATCAACTCGGTCATGATCTCGAACGAAGAAGGCATGACAGCGCTGTGCGATGTGATCAGCAACACGCTGCAGCTGCCCATCGACCATTATATTACCATCAACATGGCCGCCATGAAAGAAGTGGTGGACCTGTTCGGCGGCGTGGAAGTGTATGTGCCGCAGGATATGGCCTACGGCGGCAGTGTGCTGAAGCAGGGCTACCAGACGCTGAATGGCAGTGCCGCAGAATTCTTTGTGCGAAACCGTCATGGCGCAGGCTTTGAGCGCTCGGATCTGGACCGTCTGAATATGCAGCGCTATTTCTACTCGGGCCTGCTGGGTAAGATCCGCACCATGACTCTCAAGGATGCCGTGAAGCTTACCCCCGCCTTTATGAACTATGTTACTACCGATCTTGACACGGTGACCATTGCCAAGCTGGCTGTAAGCCTGCTCAAAACCGACAGTGCCAACATCATGCTGTGTCAGATGCCGGTTTACAACTGCGGCGAGCGCTATAACACCAACAGTGTTGTGGTGGGTGCAGCCGGTGAAACGGCCACCCTGCTGAACCAGTATTTCCGCGAATATACCGGCGAAGTGCCCGCAGAAAATCTGAACTTTGCCAGCTGGGCAACCTCCGGTGCCCCCAGCGACCCCAATGTGCAGTATATGGGCCAGCTGGATACCGAGCGTGAAAACGGACAGCAAAATGAAAATCTGGATGGAAGCTACACTGTGACGGCCGATAACACAGCCGTGCAGTAAAGGAATTTATTACAGTAGGAGGAACCATGGAAAGCAGAGAACTTGCAATTCAGGCAGCGATCGCGCTGGACAAAAAGAAGGCAGCCAACATTAAGGTGATCAAGGTGCGTGATCTCACGGTGCTTACCGATTATTTTGTGATCGCAAACGGCACCAGCACCACCCATGTGGCCGCATTGGCTGATGAAGTGGAATTTCAGCTGGCGAAAAACTGCAGCGAAAAGCCCAGCCACATTGAAGGCAGCGACTCCAAGCGCTGGATCCTGTTGGATTACAGCAATGTGATCGTGAATGTATTTACCCCCGATACCCGTGACTTCTACGGCCTGGAGCATCAGTGGGCCGACGGTGAAGAAGTGGATATCTCGGCCGAGCTGCTGGCTGCCGAGCAGGCTGCCAAGGCAGAAATGCAGTAAGAATAACCCCGCTACTATATACAAATTGGGAGTTGATTATTTTGAAATATGATTTCAAGGCCGTTGAGGCCAAGTGGCAAAAAATCTGGGAAGACGAAAAAACCTTCTCGGTGAAGGTGGACCATTCCAAGCCTAAGTTCTACGGCCTCGTTGAGTTTCCGTATCCCTCGGGCCAGGGCCTGCATGTGGGCCATCCCCGCAGCTATACGGCCATGGATGTGATCTGCCGCAAAAAGCGTTTGGAGGGCTACAATACTCTGTATCCCATGGGCTGGGATGCATTCGGCCTGCCCACCGAAAACTTTGCCATGAAGAACCACATTCATCCGGCTATCGTTACCAAAAACAATGTGGCGCACTTTAAAAGCCAGCTGAAGGCTTTGGGCTTCGCCATCGACTGGGACCGTGAGATCAACACCACCGATCCCAGCTATTACAAGTGGACCCAGTGGATCTTCCTGCAGATGTACAAGCATGGCCTTGCCTATAAAAAGGAAATGAATGTCAACTGGTGCACCGGCTGCAAGTGCGTGCTGGCCAACGAGGAAGTGGTCAACGGCACCTGCGAACGCTGCCACAGCCCCGTTGTACACCGCGTAAAGAGCCAGTGGATGCTCAAGATTACTGCCTATGCCGACAGATTGATCGACGATCTGGACAAGGTGAACTATCTGGAGCGCATTGAGACCCAGCAGAAAAACTGGATCGGCCGCAGCCACGGCGCCGAAGTGGATTTCGGCACCACCGCAGGCGATAAGCTGACGGTATATACCACCCGCTGCGATACGCTGTTCGGCGCAACCTATATGGTGGTTTCGCCCGAGCATGACATTGTGAAAAAGTGGATGGAATCCGGCATCATCACCAACACAGCGGAGGTGAAGGCCTATCAGGAGGAAGCCGCCCGCAAGTCTGATTTTGAGCGTACCGAGCTGAACAAGGAAAAAACCGGCGTGAAGCTGCAGGGCGTGATGGGTGTGAACCCGGTGAACAGCAAGGAAATTCCCATTTTCATTTCCGACTACGTGCTGGCCACCTACGGCACCGGCGCGATTATGGCTGTGCCTGCTCACGATACCCGCGACTGGGAATTCGCCAAAAAGTTCGGCCTGCCCATCATTGAAGTGGTGAAGGGCAAAACCGAGAGCGATCTGGATAAAGAGGCCTTCACCGATGTTGCCACCGGCACGCTGGTGAACTCCGGCTTCCTGGACGGCCTGTCTGTAACGGATGCCAAGGCCAAAATGGTCACCTGGCTGGAAGAAAACGGCAAGGGCCGCGATAAGGTGAACTACAAGCTGCGCGACTGGGTGTTCAGCCGTCAGCGCTACTGGGGCGAGCCTATCCCCATGATCTACTGCGAAAAGTGTGGCTGGCAGCCTGTGAGCGAAGACCAGCTGCCCCTGCAGCTGCCGGACATCACGGACTATGAGCCGGGCCCCGATGGCGAAAGCCCCCTGGCACGCCACACCGAGTGGGTGAACACCACCTGCCCCTGCTGCGGCGGCCCTGCACGCCGTGAAACCGACACCATGCCGCAGTGGGCCGGTTCCTCGTGGTATTTCCTGCGTTACATGGATCCCCATAACAACGATGCCCTTGCCGGCAAGGAAGCATTGGAATACTGGGCACCGGTCGACTGGTACAACGGCGGCATGGAGCACACCACCCTGCACCTGCTTTACAGCCGTTTCTGGCACAAGTTCCTGTATGATATCGGCGTTGTGCCTTGTCCCGAACCCTATGCCAAGCGCACCAGCCACGGCATGATCTTGGGCGAGAACAACGAAAAAATGTCCAAGAGCCGCGGCAATGTGGTGAACCCCGATGAGATCGTGGATACCTACGGCGCTGACACCATGCGTTTGTACGAAATGTTCATGGGCGATTTCCAGCAGGCAGCGCCCTGGAAAACCAGCTCGATCGCAGGCTGCAAGCGCTTTTTGGAGCGTGTGTGGGGCCTGAGCGAGAATATTCTTGAGGGCGAAGGTTACCGTGCAGAGCTGGAAACCCTGTTCCACCAGACCATCAAGAAGGTGGGCGAGGATATTGAGAACCTGAAGCAGAACACGGCCATCGCACAGCTGATGACTCTGGTGAATGCGCTCATTGCCTCCGGCGGTGTGACCCGTGATGAATATTCCACGCTGCTGCTCCTGCTGAACCCGTTTGCTCCTCACATGACCGAGGAACTGTGGCAGCAGCTGGGCCATGAAACCCAGATCGCCTACTCCAAGTGGCCTGTGTATGACGAGGCCAAGTGCGTGGAAGCCACCATTGATCTGGCTGTTCTGGTGAACGGCAAGGTGCGCGCTCACCTGAATGTGCCTGCCGACATTGAAGCCGCCGACGCCATTGCACAGGCAAAGGATAACGCTTCGGTGGCCGCCGAGATCGCCGGCAAAACCGTGGTGAAGGAAATTTATGTAAAGGGCAAGCTGGTAAATCTGGCCGTAAAGGGCTGATTCAAAGAATTATTGAATTCTTTTGAATAAAATGAAGAAAAGCTGTTGACAAGAACGGTTTTGCATAGTATAATCCTAATGTTAATAAGAAACTTGTTAACAGACTCCTGCCTCAAGGGAGGGATAAAAAGCAATGGCTGAGATTCATGTCAAGGAGGGCGAGTCCCTCGAAAGCGCTCTGCGCCGTTTTAAGCGCAGCACCGCCCGCAGCGGCGTTCTTGCTGAAGTGCGTAAGCGTGAGGCTTATGAAAAGCCCTCCGTGAAGCGCAAGAAGAAGTCTGAAGCTGCCCGCAAGCGCAAATTCAAGTAATTGGTTTTGCTGAGCGGAACCGTGTGATGACGGAATTCGTGCGTAAGCACAGCAAAGCGGGTCCCGAAAGGGGCCCGCTTTTATTATTCATCACAGCAGATAGCCGAAATCATTGGAAAGGGGACTGCTTCCATGCTGCTCACACCCGAAATTCTTTACAAGAGCGTTTCGCACATTACGCCTGCAATATTGGCCGAAAGCGGTATCACAGCCCTTGTGCTGGATGTGGACAACACCCTTACCGGTGATGAAAGCCAGATCCTGGATCAGGAAGTCGTGCAATGGCTCGATACCATGCGAAAAGCCGGTGTGCGATTGATGATCGTTTCCAACAACAAGCCTGCGCGCGTGCAGCCCTTTGCTGACCGTGTGGGCCTTGCATGGGTGCCCAAGGCCCGCAAGCCGCTTACCACCGGCCTGCAGATCGCGCAAAAACGCCTTGGCACCCCAAAATCGCAGATGGCCATGGTGGGTGATCAGATTTTTACCGACCGTCTGGCCGCGGCGCTGTTTGGCATTCGCTGCCTGATGGTGCTGCCGCGCACCAAAGATGTGAACCGCGCGATCATCATCAAACGATTTTTTGAAAAGCCGTTTATGGCAAATTACTACCGCAAAGGGGGCAAGGTGCTGTGAGCATTCGATTTGGCACGGCGGGCATCAGCGACAGCTTTGATGCCATGGGCTTTAAAAACAGCCTGGACATTCCGGCATACATCGAACGCTTTCAACTGCACGCCTTTGAGTATCAGTGCGGCCGCGGTGTTCGCCTTGGGCTGGACAAAGCCGCCGAAATGGCAAGGCGCGCGGAAAAGCCGGATATTCTTTTCAGCGTGCACGCCCCCTATTTTATCAGCATGAGCAGTATGGTGGAGGAAACCCGCCTGAAAAGCATTGATTATATCCTGCAAAGCTGTCGGTTGGTTCGTGCGCTGGGAGGCAGGCGCGTGATCTTTCACTCGGGCAGTTGCGGCAAGCAAAGCAGGGAAGAAGCGCTGGAAAAAGCGCTGGACACGATGCAGCGCATGGTGAAAGCAGTGGACGAGGAAGGCTTTGATGATATCACCCTATGCCCCGAAACCATGGGAAAGATCGGCCAGCTGGGCACACTGGACGAAGTGCTTGCGCTTTGCGGGGTGGATAAACGCATCACGCCCTGCATTGACTTTGGGCACCTGAACGCCCGCACGCTGGGCGGCATTCAAACCAAGCAGGACTATGCGGATATTTTAGACCGTATGCAGCAGGTGCTGCAGGACGATCGCGCCCAGAATTTTCATGTGCATTTTTCGCGCATCGAGTGGAGCAAGGGCGGCGAAAAACGCCATTGGACCTTTGCCGATACACAGTTTGGGCCTGAATATCCGCCGCTGATACAGCTTTTAAAGGAACGGCAGCTTTCGCCGGTGATCATATGCGAAAGCGCCGGAACCCAGGCCGAGGATGCGCTTAATATGCAGGAATATTATCAAAGCCTGTAAAAAAACAAGGGGTTTTTTGCAAAAAGCCTTGTTTTTCAAAGCAAACTACTTGCATAATCGGCTGTTTTCGGGTAAAATATTTTTAGAAATGTGTGCGCAACACGAATTTAAGATTTGTTTATTGGAGGAATATCCTGTATGGCAACTATTACTGCAGGCGATTTTCGCAACGGCATTATTTTTGAAGATCCCAAAAACCAGAACCCCTGTGTTGTGGTTGAATTCCAGCATGTAAAGCCCGGCAAGGGCGCTGCCTTCGTTCGTACCAAGTATCGCAACCTGATCACCGGCACTGTGCTGGAAACCAGCTTCAACCCCACTGCTAAGTTTGAGCAGTCCATGGTTGACCGCCGCGATATGAGCTACAGCTACGAGGATGGCGATCTGTACTACTTCATGGACAATGAAACCTACGATCAGGTTCCCGTGAACAAGAAGGATGTCGGCGACAACTTCAAGTTCTGCAAAGAAGGCGATATGTGCAAGATCCTCTCCTACAAGGGCAAGATCTTCGGCGTTGAGATCCCCACCTTCGTAGAGCTGGAGGTCACCGAGACCGAGCCCGGCTTCAAGGGCAACACCGCTACCAACACCCTGAAGCCCGCTAAGCTGGAAACCGGCGCAGAGATCCGCGTGCCCATGTTCATCAACGAGGGCGAAAAGATCCGCATCGATACCCGCACCGGCGAGTACATGGAGCGCGTCTGATCATGTTTTTGCCGGGCAGCGGCAGCACTCTGATCTGCTGCCCGGTATTTTTATATCCGGTTTTGTATCCCAAGACAAAGAAATAACAAAACTTTCAATGCCTTGGGTACACTGTATATGTATATAAGGAGGGCTACTGCCATGGATCTGAACGCAAAAGCTGCTTATATCAAGGGCCTGATGGAAGGCATGAATTTCGATGTGAACACCAACGAGGGTAAGCTGATCTCCGCAATGCTGGGCCTTTTGGAGGATCTGGCTGAGCAGGTTACCGAGCATGACAACGAGCTGTCTCAGGTGTATGACGAGCTGGATGCCATTGATGAGGATATGGACGATCTGGAGTCTGTTGTATACGATGTCGATGACGAAGACTACGACGATGAGGATGACGGTGAGGATGCCGAGTATGAGCTCACTTGCCCCAACTGCGGCACTGTGCTGACGGTGGACGAAGAAACCCTCATGAACGACGAGCTTTACTGCCCCAACTGCAGCGCACCTTTCAATGTACAGGTGGATGCGGAGGATGAGCAGCAGTAAGCTTTGGCGTGGCTGTGCATAAGAAAATATAGGGGCGTTGTGTACCCCTTTTTCAGCACGCACCGATGATTTTACCCCCGACTGGTTTGCGCCGGCCGGGGGCTTTTTTATTTCCGATACTTTGCTTTTGTGGCCGCCCCGCCGCGCAGATGGCGCTCGGCCTTGTTCTTTTCCAGCACACACTGCACCGCAAAGTATAAAGCCGGATTTTGCGGGCGCAGCCGGGTGCGCAGATCCTTGTGTACCGTGCTTTTGCTCACGCCGAAAATCTGGGCACACCGGCGCACGGTGGCACCGCTTTCGGCGATATATTCAGCCATTTTCAAGGCGCGTTCCTCCGGATTGCCTTTCATCACCACTCCTCCCTAAAACAGCAGCTTTTGTCCAATGGTATGCGGGAAAGATACGGGAAATGATGAAATTTACAAAAAAGCGGGAAAGTGATACAATGGTCATACGATAGAAAAGAAGCTGCCGCACCGTATGCCGCGGCAAAAAGTGCAGCAAAAATAGACGGATCAACGGAGGAACACACAATGGGCGATATAAAAGAGATGCAGGCCCCTGCCAAAGAGCGGCGTCTGCTCATTCTGGGCGCGGGCGGATTTGGCCGCGTGGTGTACGAGCTGGCCGAGGAGCTGGGCATTTACTATGGCATCGCTTTTCTGGATGATGCAGCACAGGGCGAAAAGGTGGTGGGAAAACTGGAGGATTATCAAAAGCTTTCCGGGGAATACACCCATGCCATCGTGGCCATAGGCAACAATGCGCTGCGCCTGCAGTGGATGCAGCGCCTTGAGGCAGCCGGCTACAGGCTGCCGGTTCTGCGCCACCCCACAGCGTGGGTGAGCGGCAGTGCCCGTGTGGGGCAAGGCAGTGTGATCCTGCCCTACAGCGTGGTGGGCGCAGGAGCGGCTGTGGGCTGCGGCACGATTTTGAATGTGGCCTCGGCGGTGGATCACGACTGCACGGTGGGTGATGGATGCCATATCTGCCTGCACGCCGTGGTGAAAGACCAAAGCACAGTGCCGCCCTGCACAAAGGTGGAGGCCGGGCAGGTGTTTGGCAGGGATTCCATGTAAAATCGGGGGCATTGCCGGTGCGGGCAATGCCCCTTTTTTGGCGCGGCAAAAAGGCGGCGGCAGGGGTTGAAAAAACGGGCAGAAAAGTGTAAAATAGATTAAATGTTTAATGGGAATTCTGCGCATTTTCAGGCCGCATCCAAGCCCATTAACATGCGGTGAATCAAGGGCAGCACCGCACCATGCCTGCCGAGGCGATTTGAACACTGCTCTGTGGGCTGCAAAACACTCCATGCGCGCACGGCCACGGTTCCGGCATAGCGAACCCATTGCACTCGGTGTTTATAGCGGCGCGGAGCTGCCCTGAAATTAGGAATAAAAAGGAGAGTCCTGTCTTATGATCCTGAGCATGACCGGCTACGGCCGCGCTGAACAGGTGCTGAACGGAAGAAGCATTCAGGTGGAGCTGCGCAGTGTCAATTCGCGTTATTTTGAATATTCTTCCCGCTTGCCCCGCAGCTGCAGTTTTATGGAGGACAAGCTGAAAAAGCTGATGAGCAAATCCATCAGCCGCGGCAAAGTGGAGCTGAGCCTGCAGATCCAAACCATTGATGCTGCCGACACCGTGGTGGAGGTGGATTACCCGCTGGCCCAAAGCTATCACGCTGCCATGCAGGGCCTGAGCGATGCGCTGCATATGCCAAACGATATTACGGCCGACAAGCTGGCCCGTATGCCCGATGTGCTGGTGCTGCGCCGTGCCAGCGCCAACGAAGAACAGCTGTGGCAGGATGTGAGCGCCGTGGCCGAAGCCGCTTTGCAGCAGTTTTTGGCCATGCGTGCTGTCGAGGGTGAAAAGCTGCAGCAGGATGTGCTTTCGCGCCTTGTCACGATCGAAGAAATGGTGGGCAGGATCGAAAAAGCCACCGAGGGCCGTGTGCAGGCATATACGCAGCGCCTGTATGAAAAGCTGAAAACCCTGCTGGAAGACCGCAACATTGACGACAGCCGCATTCTTACCGAGGCAGCGATCTTTGCCGATAAAACTGCCATCGATGAAGAAACGGTGCGCATTCACAGCCACATTCAGCAGTACCGCGAAATTCTGGCGCTCAGCGAGCCCGTGGGCCGCAAGCTGGATTTCCTTACACAGGAGCTGAACCGTGAAACCAATACCATCGGCTCAAAATGTCAGCAGCTGGAGATCACGCGCCTTGTGGTGGATGTGAAATCCGAGATCGAAAAGATCCGTGAGCAGATCCAGAACATCGAATAAGGGAAACCGCCTATGAAACTGATCAATATCGGATTCGGCAACATGGTCAATGCCAGCCGCCTGATCTCGATCGTAAGCCCGGATTCCGCACCTATTAAGCGACTGGTGCAGGAATCGCGCGATAAGGGCGCGCTGATCGATGCCACCTACGGCCGCAAAACCCGTGCGGTTTTGCTGATGGACTCTGACCATGTGATCCTTTCGGCCCTGCAGCCCGAAACGCTGGCAGGCCGTGTAGAGGGCGATACCTCGGCAGCAGAGGAGGAACTGGAAGATGAAGAATGATAAATACCTGATCGTTGTATCCGGCCCGGCAGGCACCGGCAAGGATACCGTAGTAAGCCGTTTGCGCCAAAAGCACCCCGAGATCGGCATTTCCATCTCGGCAACCACCCGCGCTCCGCGCGGAACCGAGCAGGAGGGCGTGGACTATTTTTATCTGTCCAACCCGCAGTTTGAAGAGTGGATCCGTGACGACAAGCTGGTGGAATACACCAACTATTGCGGCAACTATTACGGTACGCCCCGGGCCCAGATCGAAGAGCGCATCAGCAAGGGCATCTATGTGGTGCTGGTGATCGAAGTGGAGGGCGCAGCCAACATCAAGCGCCAGTATCCCGATTCCACCACCATTTTTATCTGCCCGCCCAGCATGGAAGAGCTGGAAAACCGTTTGCGCGGCCGCGGCACCGATACCCCGGAATCCATTCAAAAGCGCCTGAGCCGCGCCAAAGAAGAGATCAAGCTGGCCCCCACCTATGATGAGCAGGTGGTGAACGACGATGTTGATCGCTGTGCCGATGAGATCTACGCCCTGATCACGGCGAAAAACTGACCGAATCCATGCCGGAAGGAGAGTGGCGGAATGCCATATTTTGCACAGGCTGCAGTGGACAGCGCCACGATCCATTTTGACAAGCTTTACACCTATCTTGTGCCGGAGCCGCTGGCCGAGGCTGTGCATCCGGGCAGTCTGGTGCTGGTGCCGTTTGGGCGGGGAAACCATCCCCGCATGGCGGTGGTGCTGGAATGCACCCAACAGCCCGAGGTGCCGCCGCGCACCAAAACGGTGCTGGATGCCGCCCCGGATGAAGCGCGCCTTACGCCTGATCTGCTGCGCCTGGTATACCTGCTGAAAGAGCGGGCGTTTTGCACCTATTATGAGGCAGTGAAAGCCATCATTCCGTATGGCGCACAGTACCGCATGGCGCAAAGCGAAGACGGCACGCCCCGCCTGCAAAGCCAGATGGAGCGCGCCACCGAAAACTGGTATATCGCTGAAAATGCGCCGGAAGAGGCTGTGCGGCTGGGGCCAAAACAAAAGCTGGC
This sequence comes from Subdoligranulum sp., assembly GCA_004555405.1. Taxonomy (GTDB): domain Bacteria; phylum Bacillota; class Clostridia; order Oscillospirales; family Ruminococcaceae; genus SFIE01. The sequence goes on along the minus strand of SFIE01000014.1, from coordinate 24,619 downwards.
CCTGCAGATGCTGCAGCGCCACTCCATGAGTGAAACGGCACTGGAAACGGCGGGCATACATCGAGCCGTGCTGAAGGGCCTTTTGGAAAAGGCGCTGATACGGCAGGAAAAAAGATGGAAAGCGATAGACCTTTACAGCGAGATCCCGCTGCAGCCTGAGCAGATCGCCCTCACCGAAGAGCAGCAGGCCGCCTATGAGGCACTGATGCCCGCCATTGAGCAGGGCCGGGGCGCAGCGGCGCTGCTGCACGGGGTGACCGGCAGCGGCAAAACGCTGGTGTTTTTTAAGCTGATCGAGCAGGTGCTTGCCCGCGGCAAAACCGTGATGGTGCTTGTGCCGGAAATCAGCCTTACCCCGCAAATGATCCTGCGCCTCAAGAAAAACTTCGGCAAGCGGGTGGCTGTGCAGCACTCGGCACTCAACCACACCGAGCGCTTGCTGCAATGGAAAATGATCCAGCAGGGCTGTGTAGATATCGTTGTCGGCACACGCAGCGCAGTGTTTACACCGCTGAAAAATCTGGGCCTGATCATCATGGACGAGGAACAGGAGCACACCTACCGCAGCGAATCCTCGCCGCGCTACGACGCGCACGAGATCGCCCGCTGGCGCGCGGCATACAGCAATGCACTGGTGCTGTTTGCCTCGGCAACTCCCAGCGTGGAAAGCTATTATGCCGCCAAAACCGGCCGCTATCAGCTGGTGCAGATGCACCGGCGCTATGGCGGCAATCCGCTGCCCGCGGTAAAGCTGGTGGATATGCGTGCCGAGCTTATGCGCGGCAATGCCGGGGAAATCAGCGTGGAGCTTGCACAGGAGCTGCAAAAAAATCTGCTGCAGGGCGAGCAGTCGATCCTGCTGCTCAACCGCCGCGGCTATCGCACGGTATGCGCCTGTCAGGACTGCGGCCATGTGATCAAATGCCAAAGCTGCAGCGTGCCGATGGTGTATCACAAAGCGCAGGGGCATCTGATGTGCCACTACTGCGGCAAAACCCTGCCGCTGCCCAGCCGCTGCCCGCAATGCGGCGGTACGCTGCGCTATACCGGCTTTGGAACACAAAAAGCCGAGGAAGAGCTGGAACGCCTGCTGCCCAAAGCGCGCATTTTGCGCATGGATCAGGATTCCACCATGGCCAAAAACTCGCATGAAAAAATGCTGGCGGCCTTTGCAGCCGGGGAATATGATATTCTGCTTGGCACACAGATGGTGGCCAAGGGGCTGGATTTTGCCAAGGTGTCGCTGGTGGGCGTTTTGGGCATCGACAATCTGTTGTTCGGGCAGGGCTTTCGCGCCTACGAAAATGTGTTCAGCCTGCTTACGCAGGTGGTGGGGCGCGGCGGCCGGGCCGAATTGCCGGGCCGTGCGCTGATCCAAACCACAAACCCCGAGCATCCGGTGCTTCAAATGGCTGCCACACAAAACTACGAAGCCTTTTTTGCGCAGGAGATCGCATTCCGCAAGGCCTGCTTGTATCCGCCGTTCTGTGCGGTGTGCATGGTGGGCTTTGTGGGCACAAACGAAGCATCGGTGGTGCAGGCGGCACGGCAATTTTCAGCGATATTAGCCCAAAAAGCTGCCAAGGTGCCGGGGGTTCCGCTGCGCGTGCTGGGCCCTGCGCCCTACAGCGTGGTGATGGTAAACAATAAATTTCGCTATAAGCTTACGATCAAATGCCGCAACGACAAAGCCTTTCGTGCCTTGATCGGCGCGGTGATCGAAGAATACGGAAATCAGGGCCTTGCCTCCAAAGCGAGGGTGGCAGTGGATATGAATTCCGATGGAGAACGATAAAACGATTTTAATAGGGATCATGGATCCAAGGAGGAAATAACTATGGCTATTCGCACCATTGTACAGGATGGAGATCCTATTCTGAAAAAGGTTTGCCGCCCGGTAACCAGCTTTGATGCAAAACTGGGCACGCTGCTGGATGATATGAAGGAAACGCTGATCCAGGCACAGGGCCTGGGCTTGGCCGGCCCGCAGGTGGGCTATATGCGCCGTTTGTTCATTTGCATGGACGACCGTGAGTGGATCGACGACGAGATCCCCGAAAATCCCACCATTATCGAATTCGTCAACCCTGAAATTCTGGAGCTGAGCGAGGAAAAAGTCAATCTGTATGAAGGCTGCCTGTCTTTCCCCGGCCACAATGGTGCCATTGAGCGCAGCAAGCATGTGAAGGTGCGCGCACAGGACCGCAATGGCAACTGGTTTGAAATGGAAGCCGACGATATGCTGGCGCGCTGCATCCAGCACGAAAACAACCATCTGGATGGGATCACGATCATGGATCTGGCTACATCCTTTTATGAGGACGAATACCCCGAAGACGAGGAGTGATCAGCATTGCGCATTTTGTTTATGGGAACCCCCGATATCGCGGCCGAGAGCCTGCAGGCTCTTTTGGGGGCAGGGCATGAGATCTGCGGCGTTTTTACGCGCGAGGATAAGCCCGTTGGCCGCAAACAGATCTTAACGGCACCGCCCGTAAAGCAGCTGGCCGTGCAGCACGGCATTCCCGTGTGGCAGCCCAAAACCCTGCGCGACGGCTCTGCCGCACAGATCGTGCGTGAGCTTGCGCCCGAGATCGTGGTGGTGGTGGCCTATGGCCGCCTGATCCCGCCCGAAATTCTGTCGATGCCCAAATACGGCTGCATCAACCTTCATGTTTCGCTTTTGCCCAAATATCGCGGCTCGGCCCCCATTCAGTGGGCGGTGCTCAACGGCGATGCCCGTACCGGCGTAACCATTATGCAGCTGAATGAAGGCATGGATACCGGCGATATTCTGATGGTTTCTCCGGTAGATATCGCCCCCGAGGAAACCAGCGGCGAATTGTTTGACCGCGTAAGCGCACAGGGCGCAGCCACGCTGCTGCAGTGCCTGCAGGCCATTCAGGCAGGTGCCGTTACCCCCACAGCACAAAACGAAGCCGAGGCCACGCTGGCCCCGCCGCTTACCAAGGAAATGGCACAGTTCCGCTTTGACTGGACTGCGGAAAAGATCCACAACTGGGTGCGCGGCATGAATCCGTGGCCGATGGCATTTTTTGTGCGTGGGGAGAAAAAGATCAAGGTGCTGGAATGCCGCGTGGCCCAGGGTGAAAAGGCAGCGCCCGGCACGGTGCTGAGCACAAAGCCGCTTTTGATCCAATGCGCCGAGGGTGCAGTAGAGCTTGTAAAGGTCACACCCGAGGGCGGCAAGCCCATGGCGGGCGAAGCGTGGGCCTTGGGGCAGCGCTTTGCAAAGGGTGATCTTGTATGAAAACCGCAAGAACCGTAGTGGTGGAAGCGCTCATGCATCAGGATCAGGCAGGCTATGCCAATCTGGTGCTGGATGCAGCGCTCAAAAATGCCGCGCTCAGCCCGCAGGATGCCGCCTTTGCCAGCGCTGTGTTTTACGGCACCATCGAACGCCGCAACACGCTGGACTACTGCCTGAACGCTTATTTAAAAGGCGGCGTGCAAAAGCTGGACAGCGCCGTGCGCGCCATTTTGCGCAGTGGGCTTTATCAGATGCGCTATATGCAGTCGGTGCCGGATTCGGCTGCGGTGAACGAAGCCGTTAAGCTGACCCGTGCCTTTCGCAAAAGCAGCGCCTCCGGCCTTGTCAATGCGGTTTTGCGCCGTGCCGGAAGCATGGATCTTTCCAAGGCGCAATTCCAGAATGAAGCGCAGCGGCTCAGTGTGCTGCAGTCGGTCAGTCTGTCTGTAGCGCAGCTTTTGCTTGCGCATTACGGCAGCGAGGCAGAAGACATTCTCGCAGCCAGCTTTGCCCCCGCCGAAACCACCATTCGCACCAATTACCTGGTCAATTCCGATCAGCAGCTGTGCGAGTATTTACAGCAGCAAGGCGTGGAAGCAGTGCAGGGCGGCATTCCCGGGTGTTACCGCATTCGCTGCAAGGGCAGCCCTGCACAGCATCCCGGGTTTTTACAGGGGCGTTTTTATGTGCAGGGTGAGCCGAGCCAGATTGCGGCCTGTTCGCTGGGCGTACAGCCGGGGCAAAAGGTGCTGGATCTGTGCGCAGCCCCGGGCGGAAAAAGTCTGGCACTGGCAGGCCTTATGCAAAACAGCGGTGAACTGTTCAGCTGTGATGCAGCCCCCAGCCGGGTACCGCTGATCGAGCAGGCCATGAAGCGCTGCGGCGTGCGCATTGCCAAGGTGATGTGCGCCGATGCCTCGCAGTATAACGAAGCACTTGCCAATGCCGACCGTGTGCTGTGCGATGTGCCCTGCAGCGGCCTTGGAATTTTAGGAAAAAAGCCGGATATCCGCTATAAACAGCTGGATGACCTGCAAAGCCTTTGTACTTTACAGTATAAAATTCTTGAAAATGCTGCGAAATATCTAAATAAAAATGGTGTGCTGGTGTATTCCACCTGCACCATCAACCCCAACGAAAATACCGCCGTTGTGGCAAAATTTTTGCGTGAGCATCCCGATTTTGCCCCGGCAGAGTTACCCTATATTCCCGCCGGAGCCCTTCAGGATGAAGTGCGCGGCATAACCATTTTGCCCGATCGCTGCGGCATGGATGGCTTTTATGTGGCCCGGCTGCAGAAAAAGGCAGAAAACGAAAACAAAAGCTAAAAGGCGGTTTGCATGGAAAAGCGTTGCATTACATCATTTACGATCGAACAGCTTACAGCCCTTATGAAAGAGCTGGGGCAGCCGGGTTTTCGTGCCAAGCAGATCTTTCACTGGGTACACCAGAAGCAGGCGGCAGAATTTTCCCAGATGACGGATCAGCCCAAGGCGCTCATCGCCCGGCTGGAGCAGGATTTCTATATTGCGCAGCACAAGGTTCGCCGCTGCCAGCGCTCGAAGGACGGCACGGTGAAATATCTGTTTGAGCTGGCCGACGGAAACTGCATTGAAACGGTTCTGATGCGCTATAATTATGGCAACACCGTGTGTGTGTCCACGCAGGTGGGCTGCCGGATGGGCTGCCGCTTTTGCGCATCCACACAGGGCGGCCGTGTGCGCAATCTGGAAGCAGGCGAGATCGCAGCCGAAATTTACGGCGTTATGCGCGATACCGGCGAGCGTGTTTCTCATGTGGTGCTGATGGGCATCGGCGAGCCGCTGGATAATTTCGACAATGTGATGGATTTTCTGGAAATCGTTTCCTGTGCCGATGGGATCAACATCGGTATGCGCAATTTCAGCCTTTCCACCTGCGGCCTTGTGCCGATGATCGATAAGCTGGCCGAAAAAAAGCTGCAGCTCACCCTGTCGGTTTCGCTGCACGCGCCCGAAAACACCATGCGCAGCAGCATGATGCCGGTGAACAATGCGTATCCCGTTGAGCAGCTGATCGCTGCCTGCCGCCGCTATCAGCAAACCACAGGCCGCCGCATCAGCTTTGAATATTCCATGGTGCGCGGTGTGAACGACAGCGACCAGACCGCTGCCATGCTGGCCAAGCTGATCCGCGGCATGGGCGCGCATGTGAATCTGATCCCCATCAACCCGGTGGACGGCAGCCCGTATTCCGCCAGTGACGATGCCAATGTGCGGCGTTTTCAGCAAAGGCTGATGGATCTGGGGGTAAATGCCACTGTGCGCCGACGCCTTGGGCAGGATATCAGCGCTGCCTGCGGCCAGCTGCGCCGTGAAGACAGCAAAGGAGGTGTGCCAAATGCGGATCACTGCCAAAACTGACATTGGCAACGGCCGTGCAGAAAATCAGGATAACTACCGTGCTTTGCAATATCCCGGCGATCTTACATGGGCGGTGGTGTGCGATGGTATGGGCGGGGCCAAAAGCGGGCAAACTGCCTCACGCATTGGCGTAGAGCTTTTGCGCGATGCCGCGGAAAAGCAGCTGGAAACACTGCCCGAAAAGCAGGAAAAAGAATTTTTGCTGGCATCGATCCAGGGGGCCAATCGCAAAATTTATGAGCGATCTCTGGCCGATTCCGCCATGAGCGGCATGGGCACCACCGTGGTGCAGGCCGTGGTGCGCGGCGGTGTGGCGCATTTTGCACACATGGGCGATTCCCGTGCGTATCTGTTTCATCTCGACCAGCTGCAGCAGATCACGCGGGATCATTCCTATGTGCAGGAAATGGTGGACAGCGGCAAGCTGAGCGCCGAGGAGGCCGAGCGGCACCCCAAAAAGAATCTGATCACCCGCGCCATGGGTGTAAGCGCGGCGGCACTGGCAGAATATACGGCCTGCCCGGTGAAATCAGGGGATATCCTTCTGATCTGCACCGATGGCTTATCCAACACGCTGCCGCTGCAGACCATGCAGGACATTTTGCGGAAAACGCAGTTTTTCGATATGGCCGATCGCCTGGTGGAGCAGGCGCTGCAGGAAGGCGCACAGGATAACATTACGGCGCTGCTGATTGGCATTGAACCGACGGAGGCATAACTATGGATCAATTTATCGGAAAAAAGCTCGATGGGCGATACCAGATAGAAAGCCTGATCGGCGTGGGCGGCATGGCCAATGTATACCGCGCTGAAGACCTGCGCACCCAGCGCACGGTGGCTGTAAAGATTCTGCGCGAGGAATTTTTGCAAAATGCCGAATTGGTTCGCCGCTTTAAGAATGAATCCAAGGCCATCTCGATTTTGAATCATCCCAACATTGTAAAGGTATACGATGTTTCGGTCACAGACCGGCTGAATTATATCGTAATGGAGTATATTGACGGCATTACGCTGAAAGAATATATGAAGCAGCGCGGCGGCCCGCTTACCTGGAAAGAAGTGGTGCATTTTACCCAGCAGATTCTGAGTGCGCTGGAACACGCCCACAGCCAGGGGGTGGTACATCGCGATGTAAAGCCCCAGAACATTATGCTGCTGGCCAACGGCAGTTTGAAAATGATGGATTTCGGCATTGCCCGTTTTTCGCGTGAGCAAAGCGTGACCGAAAGCGACAAAGCCATTGGTTCGGTGCATTATATCAGCCCCGAGCAGGCCAGCGGCGCTGCAACCACACAAACCACCGATCTTTATTCGGTGGGCGTGATCATGTACGAAATGCTGACGGGCCGCCTGCCGTTTGATGGGGAAGATGCCGTGAAGGTGGCCATGCGGCACATTACGGATAAGCCCCCGGCACTGCATGAGCTTGCGCCGGAGGTTCCCATGGCGCTTGTACAGATCACGGAAAAGGCCATGGCCAAAAATCCGGCCAACCGTTACCAGTCTGCAAGCGAAATGAGCGGCGCGATCCAGCAGTTTAAAAAGGACCCTGATATCAGCTTTGAATATCAGTATATCGTGGAGAATGCTCCGGAAAGGGTTATCAGCAAGGTGGTAAGAAAAACACAGGGCGAAACAACTCGCCGCACAGTATCGCAAGCAGGCAAGCGGCCTGCGGCTCAGGCACAGCACGCAGCACCGTCCAGTGCAGAAAGCCTGGCCAAGCACAAGCCCGCACAGCACCGCAAGAGCAAAAAGGAATTTTCGCTGATCCCGACACTGCTGGGCATCACGCTTGCCTGCGTGGTGGTCACGGTGTTTGCGTGCTATCACATTTTCTCCAGCTCCAGCAATGTGCTGTTCAGCAACCGTGAGGATGTGGTGCTTGCAGACTTTGTGGGCATGACCCGGGCACAGGTGGAAGCCGACCCCAGCTACAAGGATCTGAAAGTGGTTTTTGACGAGGAATATGATTCCAATGCCGAGGCCGGTTATGTATACAGTCAAATGCCCAAAGCCGGGCGAACGGTGAAGCAGGGGCAAAAAGTGACGGTTAAAATCAGCCTTGGCACACAGTATATCGCTGTGCCCAATGTGATCTCGCTCACCCAGGCCGATGCGCAGAAAACCCTGAAAGAAAGCGGCCTTACCGTGAGTATGCGCCCCACCTACACCACGGATCTTGCCGTTGGCACCGTTGCCGATTCAGACCCCACGGCGGGCACCGAGGTGCCCAGCGGCACAACCGTTACCATTTATGTGGCGCGTGAAAAGGTGGAAACCAACCGCACGGTGCCCAATGTAACAGGCCTTTCGCTGGAGGATGCCAAAACCGCATTGCAAAACAGCGGCCTGATCATGGGCGGCCAAACCGAGGATTATTCCGATCTGCCGGTGGGCACGGTGGTGCAGCAGTCCGTTGCGCCCGACACCGAGGTGCGTGTGAACAGCGCAGTGGATGTGGTGATCTCCAAGGGCCCCGAGCCGGTAGAGGAGAACGACGACGAGGGCGATTGGGGCACCCGTGAGGACGGCGATTACAGTGACCGCCCGCTGTGGTGGTTCCTGCCGGAAGACCAACGCCCGAAAACCTGATACGAAACGCATATCATTCGATTTGCCGACAGGCAGATCAAAGCGGCCCGCATGGCCGGGGCAGCGCACCCAGCCCGGCGGGCCGTTTTTCAAAGAAAGGAAGTTTCATGCAGCCTTATATCATAAAAGGCATCGGCGGTTTTTATTATGTGCAAACGGAGCAGGGCGTTTTAGAATGCAAGGCCAAAGGCATTTTTCGCAAAAAAAAGATCACGCCTTTAGCCGGGGACAAGGTTTGTCTGGAAATCGAAAACGGCGGCAATGTGATCGCAGAGATCCTGCCCCGCAAAAATTTTATGATCCGCCCGCCCATTGCCAATCTGGATGTGCTGTTTATCGTAAGCAGCACCACACAGCCCACCCCCAGCACGCTGATCATTGATAAAATGTCAGCGATCGCGGTGGACAAGGGCATTCAGCCGGCCTTGGTCATCACAAAAGGAGATCTGCGTGACTCGGCAGAGCTGCACGAAGCCTATCGTGCGGCGGGTATCCCGGTAATCTGCATCGACTACGCCACGGGCCAGGGCATTGAGGAAGTGCGCGAAATGATCCGCGGCAGGCTGTGTGCCTTTTGCGGCAACTCGGGCGTGGGCAAATCCACCTTGCTGAACGCTGTGGTGCCCGGGCTTGCACAGCAAACGGCAGATATCAGCCAAAAGCTGGGCCGCGGCAAGCATACCACCCGCGAGGTAACGATTTTTGAAGCCTGCGGCGGCCTGATCGCCGACACACCGGGGTTTGCCAGCCTGGATACATTAAAAGCCTGCTACATTCCGCCCGAAAATCTGGAATTTGCCTTTCCCGAATTTAAACCGTATTTCGGAGAATGCAAGTTTACCGGCTGTTCGCACCGCACCGAAACCGGCTGCGCTGTGCGTGAGGCACTGCAAAATGGCGAGCTTTCGCAAAGCCGCTATCAAAGCTATGTGACCATGTATGAGGAGGCGCAGCAGATCAATGAATGGGAACGCAAAAAATAACCGGGTCGTGATCCTCTCAGCCTGCCCGGTCAGCCCGCAAATGCGGGATTATCTGCGAAACGGCGATTATATCATAGCCTGCGATGCAGGCTATCGCAATGCCGCAGCCCTGCAATGCAGCCCCGATCTGGTGGTGGGGGATTTTGACAGCGCGCCCAATCCGAATTTTGAGAATACTGTGATCCTGCCGCACGAAAAAGACGATACGGATACGCAGTATGCAGCGGCGTGGGCTGCCGACAATGGCGCAGCCCAGGTGCTTATGCTGGGGGCGCTGGGCGGCAAACGGTTGGAACACACGATCTCCAACCTTTCCACAGGGCTTTATCTGGAAAAGCGCGGTGTGCGCGCGGTGCTTGCCAACGAGGAATCCGAGATCCACTATCTGATGCCCGGTAAAAAGCTGGTGCTGGAAAAAGAAAACTGGATGTATTTTTCGGTTTTCCCGCTGGAAGGCACACTTTCGGGCATCACCATCGAGGGGGCGTATTACCCCTTGCAGGATGCACAGCTGAAAATGGATTATCCGCTGGGAGTCAGCAATGAATTTGTGCAGCCGCACATCACGCTGTGCTGCCGACAGGGAACCGGCATTGTGATTTTGACAAAACGAGATTGATTTTGCCGGGCCGCAGGGGAAAACGCGCTCAAAAACAGCGTAAACCGCACATTTTATCCGCCCGATGCATAGCATACAGCACAAAGTATCAAGGAGGCGGCGTTTATGCAGATCATTGTTTTTAAAAGCCCCCGGTTCCTGCGCGGGATCCTGAAAGCGGTATTTAAGATCTCCGGGCACGAGCAGGAGTAAAACAAAAAGCAAGGTGTCGATCCACCGGCTGTCTGGCCGGGGCGGCACCTTGCTTTTATTTTGCCAAAATGGGTTATTGGGGCAGCGAATGGCAGGTGAGGGCATCAAACTGTTCCCGACTCAGGCTGCAATGATAAAACAGCTGGTAATAACGGCTTACTTCGCTGAAAAGATCATAATTCGCCTGCTCAGGGTACAAAAGATCGGAAAGCCACAGCATACCAAGATAACGCTGTACAGAAGGGGGAAAGCCCAGCCAGTTATAAGGGCCAAAGGGAACCTCGTAATAATGCCCGGTCTGGATCGCCGTCAGCTGCTGCCATGCAGCATCATCGGCAGCGGTATCGTAAATGCTGTTGGGCGCAAACAGGATCACATCGGGGTTCCAAAGCAGGATCTGCTCCATATCCACTTCGTTTCCGGTGCCCTTGCTGGAAGGCTCGTCCACAACGGCGGCATTGCTGCTCATCATATCGATCAGTTCTGCCTGAAAGCTGCCGCGGGCAATCACATTCTGGCCATGGTCGCCCAAGCAGTAGAGAAGGCTTGTCTTTTCCACGCTGTCGGTCAGATTGACGGTGTTTGCATAAACGGTATCGCAATACTCGGCCAGTTCCTCGGCCTGTTCCGGCATTCCCAACACGCTGCCCAGCATACGGTAGGCATCGCCGGAGGCTGCCAGCGTGGCTGTAACATGGATAAACGGAATGCCGGTTTGCTGCTGCAGGGCATCCAGATCTTCAGCAGCCGAATTTTTGGGCTCGCCCACATCGATCACCACTTCGGCACCGCTGGAAAGCAGCGTTTCAAGATTCAGCTCGCCCTTGCCGCCGTAAAGCTGGCCAAGCTCGGGCAGGCTGGCGTATTTTTCGTCCAGATATGCTTTGGCGGTTTCATCCCAGGCGTTGGAAACGCCCACAAGCTTATCCGGGCAAAGAGCAAACAGATAGATCTGTGCCAAGGGCCCCGAAACCGCCACCTTTTGAATATCGGCGGGCAGTGCGACGGTGCGGCCCAGAGAATCGGTGAATTCCTGTGTGGCGGCAGTTTCCGATGCACTGACTGCAGCAGAGGAAGCGGCCGGAGAAGAGCCGCAGGCACACAGCGAAAGCAGCAGGGCAACAGCCATCAGGGAAGAAAGTATTTTTTTCATGGGATCTCCTTTTATAAACAGGTATATCTTTATAGGAAGTCAGGAATGTTTTTGCTGTCCAGAACGATCATCCCAACCGGCCCGCAAAAGGGCATATAATAGGAAAACTCGCCAAAGCTGCCGCAGACAAGGCGCTTTTTCACGGCCTCCTCGCTCGGCGCGGCAGGATCATATATCGAAAAAAATTGCATGGCATCTTCTAAAGTGCGAAAGGGCTGCCCGGTTTCGGCCAAAAAGGTTTCGGCTTGATAGGGAATTCCCAGGGCATCCAGCTCGCAGCAGGTTTTCTGAAACGGCAAGCGCGCAAGCGATTTTTGCTGCACGGTGAAACGATGGGTGTGCCATGCTTTTTTAAAAAGCACGGCCTTTCCGCGGCACTGGGATTTAACAGCGCGCAGGGTTTCGCCGGTTTTGCCGAAAAAACAGAATACCATGCCGTCATAAAGCTGCGGCGGCTGCAGGGAAAAAACATTTCCCTGCAGGGCGGTGAGGGTGCTGAGCCCCTGCGCGGCAGTGTTTTGCCGTAAAATCTGCAGGGCACTTTCACTGGTGTCCACAGCGGTCACGCGATACCCGGCCTTTGCCAGCGCCAAGCTCAGATAGCCCAGCCCGCACCCGGCATCACAAATGTGATCATTTGCCGCAAAATAGGGCAGCAGCCGCCGGGCAAGCTGCGGCTCAAACTGGTTGTAATTTGCTGCATCCACACGAAACCGAATGGTTTCAGGGCTCCAGAAAAACATGGCTCAGCCCAACCTTTCTATTGCAGGCACGATCAAAACACCGTGGCTGGTGTTCACAAATTCGGTTTGTGTGCCGTAAAGCTGCTGAATCAGCGCCGGGCACAAAACCTTTTCGGGCGCACCCAGCGCAGCCACCTTGCCCTCGCACAGGGCAAGCACCTGATCGGCATAACATAAGGCGTGCTGCGGGTTGTGCGTGGAAAGCAGCACGGTATAGCCCTCGTCTGCCAGTGCCCGCACCCGCGAAAGCACCAGATTTTGATTGCCGTAATCCAAGCTGGAGGTGGGCTCGTCCATCAAAAGAATCGGAGAATCCTGCGCCAGCGCCCGTGCGATCAGCACAAGCTGCTGTTCACCGCCGGATAAACAGTGAAAGCTGCGCTCGGCCAAGTGCAGAATGCCAAGGCGCTCCATGGCACTGTTGGCGGCCGCCCGTTCTTTTGGGCCAGGGGCGGAAAAGGCCGAAAGCGTGTGCGCGGTGCCCATCAACACCATATCACGCGCCGAAAAAGAAAACAGGGGGGCGTGAATTTGCGGAATATACGCGATCCTGTCAGCACGCTGGCGGGCCGAGAGGGTTTTACTGTCAGCACCGCCGATCAGTATGCTTCCCTCATAGCAGGAAAGTGTTCCTAAAATACAGCGAAACAAAGTGGTTTTCCCAACGCCGTTCGGCCCCATCACAGCCAAAAGCTGCCCGGGCTCGGCTTGGAAGGAAACCCCGGAAAGCACCCGGCGGCTGTGATAGGAAAAACTGAGATTTTGAGCCTCGATACGCAAATGTGATCCTCTCCTGTTATTCATGCATGGGGCAGGGGTGATGTCTGTCCTGCGTGCCGTCACGGGCTTCGGCGCGCACACAGATCATTTCGCCTGCAATGCTTACGGCAATTTCCTCGGGGGTAACAGCCCGAATTTTGGTGCCGATGGGCGTGTGTACACGATCAAGCGCCTGCTGTGAGATGCCTTCTGCCAGCAAACGCGCATGGGCAGCGGCTGTTTTGGCGCGTGAACCGATCACGCCCACATAGGCAAACTGCTTTTGCAGCACCTGCAGCTGCACTTCAAAGTCGTGCAAATGGCCGTGGGTCATCACCACAAGGTAATCCTCGGGGGCCAGTGCCAGAGAATCCGCAATGGCAGCGTAATCGCCGCAGACTACACGCTCGGCATCCGGAAAACGGCTTGCCTGCGCCAGTTCGGGGCGGCAGTCAAAAACCACGGGGCGAAACCCCACGCTTTTTAAAATGGGCACCAGCGCATGGGTAATGTGCCCCGCACCAAAGATCACAGCGCGCTCTCCGGCGGAAAACGGCAGCACAAAGCGTTTTGCTTCCGGTTTATCTGAAATTTCCGGATGCCCGGCAACCAGACAAGCGCCGTTTGCATCCAGCAGCGCCGGCGCGCGGCCATCGGCGTACAGCACCAGCTGTCCGCCGGTATGCTGTGCAAACAGCGCGCTGATCTGTGCCAAAAGGCTGTGCCAGTGGGCATCGTCTGCCGCAATGTATTGCAGCCACACGGTAACATTACCGCCGCAGACCATACCGATATCCTCGCCGGGGTTGGGGTGTAATGCAAAATGATGCCGCGCCGAAGCCTTTTGGGGCAGCAGCTCTTTGGCCATGGCAATGCAGCTTGCCTCCACAGCGCCCCCGCCGATGGTTCCCGTCAGCCGTCCGGCAGCACTTACCAGCATTTGTGAGCCCTTGCCGCGCGGGGCAGAGCCGTCATCGTCCACAATGGTCACCAGCACAGTGTCACAGCCGGTGCGCAGGGCATGGTGCAGTTCAGAAAAAATGTCATTCATTGGAATCCTCTCTTTACAAAGAAGCATCCTGCTTTAAAATCAGATAAATAAAAAACGGTGCGCCGATAAATGCAGTTAAAATGCCAATGGGGATCTCCACCGTCAGCAAATTGCGCGAAACATCATCCGTGATCAGCAAAAAAGCCGCACCCGTGATCATGGAGGCCGGTATTAAAAAGCGGTGATCCGCCCCCACAAGCCTGCGGCACAAATGCGGGATCACAAGCCCCACCCAGCCGATCATGCCCGAGGCCGCAATGCTGGCTGCTGTGATCAGAGTTGCGCACAGGATCACGCCAAGGCGCAAAAGATCGGTATTCACGCCAAGTGCATGGGCTTCTTCGTCCCCCAGGGTGAGCAGATTCAGCCGCCAGCGGATCAACAGCAGCACAGCGCAGCCCAGCACCATGGGGGGCAGGGCAAGCTGCACATCGGTGATTTTTGTGCCGGAAAGGCTCCCCAGCAGCCAATAGGTGATCTCAGGAAGCTGGCTGCTGGGGTCGGCCACCAGCTTACAGTAAGAGGTTCCGGCCGAAAACAGCGAGCTGATCATGACCCCCGCAAGGATCAGATTGACCACCCTCAGCCCGGGCGCATGGCGCGCGATGAGAAAAACCAGCACAATAGTAGCAAGGCTGAAAGCAAAGGCCGAAAGCGTGACCATGCGGGAGGAAGCACCCAGCAAAATGGCCAATGCTGCGCCAAATGCCGCACCGGATGAAGCGCCCAGCACATCCGGCGATGCCATGGGGTTTTGAAAAACGCCCTGATAGGCGGCACCGGCTGCGGAAAGGCAGCAGCCCACCATGCAGGCCATCAGAATGCGGGGCAGGCGAATGTTCAGCACAGCGATCTGCATGGTATCGGTCCATGCACAGGGCAGCATAAGCCTGCCGCCGGTTAGCGGGCCGAGAATGGCATTGCATAAAATGCCCATCACCTGCCGGAGCGAAACGTCATAATGCCCCAAGGCAAAAGAAACCAGAAAAACGGCCAGCAAACAGAATGCCAAAAGAAACAGGCAGAGCCGCTTAGAATGCAAAACAGAATCGACAGATCGGGTCTTTTTCATGGGTATGCCTTATCCTTCGCCTTCGTGCAGAAAAATATATTTTCCGCCGCGATAGGGCGCAGCGGTGCCAATGCGCTGGGCCGAGGGCACGGCCTTTTGCAGCTCGGCCAACAGGGCGTCGGCATCCTCGGGATGCACGGCGATCAACAGCCCGCCCGAGGTTTGCGGGTCATACAGCATATCCTGCTTGGCAACCGATACACTGCCCGCATCCACATGGGCCTGGGCAAAGCTGCGGTTGCGGTACATGCCTTCCGGCAAAAGCCCCATCGTGGCCAGTTCAAGAGCCTCGGGAATGAGATCGATCGCATCCATATGCAAGTGAAGCTCGGCCTCGCTGCCCTGGGCCATTTCGCAGCCATGGCCCAGCAGGCCAAAGCCGGTCACATCGGTGCAGGCGTGAACGCGATATTTTACCATTGCATCGCGGGCAGAGCGGTTGAGCGTCATCATCAGGGAAAGTGCGTGCTGATAGGTTTCCTGTGAAACCATATCCACCTTGGCGGCAGTGGTTAAAATGCCAATGCCAAGGGGCTTGGTGAGCAGCAGCACATCGCCCGGCTGTGCGCCGCTGTTGCGCAGCAGCTTGTCGGGATGCACAAAGCCGGTCACAGCAAGGCCGTATTTAGGCTCATCGTCCAAAATGCTGTGGCCGCCGGTGATCAGCGCACCGGCCTCATACACTTTGTCGTAGCCGCCGCGCAGCAGCTGATGCACTGCCTCTTTGGGCATGGCTTTGGGAATGGCCATAATGTTCAGCGCCAGCTTGGGCTCGCCGCCCATGGCGTAAATATCAGAAAGCGCATTGGCGGCGGCAATGGCTCCAAAGGTGTAGGGGTCATCGGCAACCGGGGGAAAAAAGTCCACCGTTTGCACCAGCGCCAGATCATCGGAAATTTTATACACGCTGGCATCATCGCTTTTGTCAAATCCCACCAGCAGATTGGGGTCTGCGTGTACACGAATGCCCTCCAGCAGCTGTGCCAGAACCCCGGCGCCAACCTTGGCACCGCAGCCGGCACAGCTGGCCAGCTTGGTAAGCTTAATGTCCTGCTTCATGATTTATTTCTCCTCTAACTTTCCGCTCAGATGCAGCAGCGCTTCCAGCACACCACCGCCAATGGCAAGGGCTTTATCCGAAACCAGCCGGCAATAGTCGGCATCGCCGCGCGGGTCAACATCGCCGCATTTCAGCCCTTCCTGCACGGGCGTACCGTCGGCGATCAGGCCGCGCAGTGTGCCGCCAATGGTACAGCACATGGGCTTGCCCGCCACATAGCCGGTCACATCGCCCTCTTTTACGGTATCGCCGATTTTGCGCACAGCAGAAAAAACGCCGGCGGCAGGGGCGCGCAGCACACGCTCACCGGCAAAGCCGCCGATCAAGCCGGGAACATTGGTGTTGGGCAGGGCAGCACCGCGGTAGATCGCACGGCCCAGGGTGTGCCCGCGCATACTCTCGATCACCGCATGGCAATCCTTTCCGGCGCAAAATCCGGGCCCGATGCCGATCACAATGGGGGCATCGGTGATCTTTGTGCCAAGATTGCGCTTGGCAAGAATGGCATCCACCACACAGTCCGGCTGCAGGCGGGCGAGGCAAGCGCCCGCAGGGTCTGCCAGAACCGGTAAAAAGCCCTGTGCCAAAAGCGCACAGGCGTCCTCCGCCGTGGGGGCAAAACGCGCCGTAAGATCTTCCACGGTCACCTCGCCGCTGCGAATGGCTTCGCAAAAGGCCACGCTGCGCCGAATGGCAAGCGGGGCGGCAAGATCGGTCATCACCACCTGAATGCCGCTGTGCCAAAGCCGCAGGGCAATGCCGCTGGCTAAATCTCCGGCTCCACGAATGATCACAAGCATTGCAATACTCCTTGCTGCAGGCTTCCTGCAAAAACAGGAAGCGAAATATTTTGGGCAAATTCCCGGGCGTTGGCCCAGTCACGGGCGGTTTCCACCTTGTTGATCAGCACCTTTTGTGCAAAGCCCTCGCGCAGGATGGCCCGGGCGGCCATGGCCGGTGAAACCGCAGAATCCGGCGCTGTGCCGGTCAGCATAGAAAACAGCTCGGGCCGGTGGCACACCTGCGAGATCGGCCGGTTGAATCCATCGGCCCCCACAAGGTAGATCACCTGCCCGCAGCCCTGCGGGATCACAGGCTCGTGCGCCGCGTGGGCTTTCAGCGGAAGCTGTCGGCTGCCGTCGGCTTCCACCAGCACATAATCGGCTAAACCCGCCAGATGCGCGAACGAACAGGCCGGGGCACACAGCTTGCCGTTTGGGGTGTGCTGGGCTGCGCAGATCACGGGGAACTGCTGCAGCCCGGCCAGCAAATCGGCATCGCTTTCGCCGGAAAAAAGCGGAATATGCTGCGGCGCGCGGATTTTGGTGGAGGTGCATACGATCACGCTGCCTTTTTGGCAAAGCTCGCGGGCAAGGGTGTACAGTAAAGTGGTTTTCCCGCCGCCGCCGATGATGGCTGTAATGCCCGGCTGAATATCCAAAACCTTTGCGGCAAAGCAGGGAACATGAGAAAAATTGCTTTTATTCATAGAATTTTTTATATAATTTTAGCGGAAACTCTGGGAAAATCCCGAAAAAAATAATTTTCGTTGTGTTTTTAAAAGTACAACGGTATAATAACATAAGAGGGGCTCTTTTACAAGAATTCTGCGGATAAAAAATGCGTTTTGCAGCCTGCCGCAAGGCATAAAAAATGCGCCCCCGGCAAAGAAGGCGCATTGCAGTCAGCCGCTGCCCGGCTGCGGGCAGATCCTCTGAATGGCAGCCAAAGCGGCATCCACATCCGCTTCGGTATTGGAAAAGCCAAAGGAAAACCGCACGGTGCCACGCGGAAAAGTGCCCAGCGTTTTGTGCGCGGCAGGGGCACAGTGAAGCCCGCACCGGGTAAGAATGCCAAACTCGCTTTCCAAACGAAAAGCGGCTTCGGCATTGTCCAGCCCGGGAAAATCGATAGAAAATACGCCTACCCGGCGGGAAAGATCTTTGGTGCCGCAAAGAACAGCGCCGGGAATGCTTTCCAGCCCGTCTAAAAAGCGGCGGCAAAGCAGCAGCTCGTGGCTGCGCAAAGCATCCACGCCGGTTTCTTCCACAAAGCGAAGTGCGGCCTCCCAGCCGTAAATGCCGGGCATATTGGGTGTGCCAGGCTCAAACCGGTCAGGCAGATAGGGCGGAAGATACTCACTGTCAGAGGCGCTGCCGGTGCCGCCCGCCACAATGGGGGAGAGGGCGCGCGAAAAATCCTCGGTCATCAGCAGAGCGCCGATCCCGGAAGGTCCCAAAAGCCCTTTGTGCCCGGGTACGCACAGGGCAGACAGATGAAACGCGTCAAAATCCACCGGAATATGTCCCGCCGTTTGCGCGGCATCCAAAACAAAGGCAATGCCATGGGCTGCGCAAATTCTGCCCACGGCGGCAGCATCCTGCACACTTCCGCACACATTTGAGCCATGCGCCATGATCACCAGCCGGGTGTTGGGCCGAATCAGAGCTTCCAGCGCGGCCGGGTCCAGCAAGCCATCCCGGCCGCAGGGGATCCTGTCAAAACAAACACCCTGCATTTGCAGCAAAGGCCGCATCACGGCGTTGTGCTCCATACTGCTCACAAGGCAATGGTCGCCGGGCTTTAAAAAGCCATGAATGGCCATATTCAGCCCCCAGGTGGCCCCGGGGGTTAAAATCACATGAGTCACAGGCCCCGAAAAATGAAACAGCCGTTTCAGCCGTTCGCGCAGCTGCAGGGCAACCAACCCGGCATCCTGTGCGCTGGCGTAAACCGAGCGATTGATGGTGGCCCCCACATGATCCAGATAATCCGCCATAGCAAGGCTTACACCCTTTGGCTTCGGAAACGATGTGGCTGCGTTGTCCAGATAGATGCTGCGCAAACAAAATCACTCCTTTGATGGGTAATATAGCACAAGAGGCCCCAAAACGCAACGCCGGGCGGCGGTGCAAAACGGTACACGCTGTGTGCCGGAAAAATGTTATAATTATGGCAGCGCCATAATTTTAGGCAATACTGCATGGTTTTCAGCTTCAGCACGGTAGGCAAAAGGCACCGAACGCTAAGCCAAGAGCATACAGGATGCGCGTGTGCGTTATCCGGCATTCTGGCAATGCAGCCGGTGCGCCGATGCCGCTGCAGCGGTGCAGTGATGCCGAAAAATTCAGGGCAATGCCGCATAATTCTAAGTGCCGATACGGCGTACGAGGTGCGGCAGGTGCTAAGCCAAAAGCGCAGGCAATACTTTGTGTATTGGCGAGCATTTTGGCAACGCAG
Organism: Subdoligranulum sp.; assembly: GCA_004555405.1. GTDB lineage: Bacteria > Bacillota > Clostridia > Oscillospirales > Ruminococcaceae > SFIE01. Next base: position 5,479 of record SFIE01000014.1, on the reverse strand, counting down.
ATGCCGTGCCGCAGCCTCCGGAGCGGTGCTTAAGCCGTCAGGCGGGAATTGTGCGGTGTTGCCTTAGCAAGAAAGAGGAATTGGAATTCATGAAAAAAGTAAACTGGTTTGTTGTGCTGGCGGGTGCAGCCGTGGGGCTGGCCGCAGTGCTGCTTACATTTTTGGGAAACCCGGCCAACATGGGCTTTTGCATTGCCTGCTTCCTGCGTGATATTGCAGGTGCGTGCGGGCTGCACAGCGCCGCACCGGTGCAGTATGTGCGCCCCGAGATCATCGGCCTTGTGCTGGGTGCCTTTGTTATGAGCGTGGCGGCAAAGGAATTCAGGGCCAAAGCAGGCTCGTCCCCGGCGGTTCGCTTTGTGCTGGGCGCGCTGGTGATGATCGGCGCTCTGGTGTTTTTGGGCTGCCCCCTGCGCATGGTGCTGCGCCTTGCAGGCGGCGATCTGAACGCCTTAACGGCACTGCTTGGTTTTACGGCAGGCATTTTTATCGGCACGCGCTTTTTGAACAAGGGCTTTTCTTTGCGCCGTGCCTACGATGCCTGCGCCGCCGAGGGCACGGTGCTGACAGCCGTGCTGACCGGGCTGGGCGTTTTGTTTATGCTGGCTCCGGCTCTTTTTAAAATGAGCGAAAAGGGCCCCGGCTCCATGCACGCCCCGGTGCTGGCATCCTTTGGAATGGCACTCATTGTGGGGGCGCTTGCCCAAAAAAGCCGACTGTGCATGGCGGGCGGCATTCGTGATGGGATCCTGTTTCAGGATTTCAAGCTGCTGTACGGTTTTATTGCCATTTTTGCCGTCACGCTGGCAGGCAATCTGATCTTGGGCAGCTTTAAGCTGGGCTTCCACAGCCAGCCGGTGTCGCACAGCGCACATTTGTGGAATTTTCTTGGCATGGTGATCGTTGGCTGGGGCTCGGTGCTGCTGGGTGGCTGCCCGCTGCGTCAGCTGATTTTGGCAGGCTCTGGCAACGGCGATTCTGCCGTTACGGTGTTCGGCATGATGGCAGGTGCTGCCATTGCACACAACTTTGGCTTGGCCGGTTCTGCCGACAGTGTAAACGAAGCCGGGCAGTATGTGGTGGGCGGCATTCAAACAAACGGCCAGATGGCAGTTTTGATTGCCCTTGCCGCGCTGCTGGTGATCTCGCTGGTGCATTTGCCCAAAAAAGAACATTGATTTCAGGAGGATAGGATACAATGGTTGATGCAAGAGGTTTGCTTTGCCCTATGCCCGTTATGATGGTGCGAAAAGAGGTGCTGGCCACTGCTCCCGCCGTACTGGAGGTTTTGGTGGATGATCCCTGCGCCGTAGAAAATATTTCCCGCTTTGCCGCATCGCAGGGATACAGTGTGGCGGTAAGCGAACAGGGAAACGATGTTAAGCTGGAGCTGACAAAGCAATGAAAGAATATATTGCCACCTTTCACACCCATATTTCCGCGCTGCTCACCAGCCGCAAGCTGACAGCGCTTTCGGTGCGCGCCCAAATGATGCCGGTGCCGCGAAAGCTCAGCTCCTCATGCGGCACCTGTGTGCGCTACTGGGCAAAGGAGCCGCACCTTGCGGCAATGGATGCCGATGTGGAAGCGGTTTACGAAACAGGGGCGGACGGTGAGTATACACGGCTGCTGCAAAACGATTAAACGGCCGTGCGCTGAAAAAAGCCCCTCAGAAAGAAGCTGTATATGATCCCTTTAAAACAAGGCATTGCCCGGTATCACCTGCCGGGCCTGTTTGAATTTTACGAACTTTACAAAATATTTCTGCCGCTGTTTCGAGAGCACCGTGAGTATTTTTATGATTGGTGCGAGATCGGCTCGATTTACGGTGCGCCTGCCGATTGCCTTTGGGGCGGCGGGCGTGCCGGTTTTGGCAGCAATGATCCGCAAAAGGTGCTGGCGCTCATGCGGGAGCATCAAATTTCCGCCCGCCTGACCTTCAGCAATTCCTTGTTAAAGCCAGAGCATTTAAAAGATGCAAAATGCAACGCACTGTGCAGAATGTTTGCCGAAAGCAGCGGACCGCAAAACGGTGTGATCGTGCATTCGGATGTTTTGCTGCGGTATCTGGAAAAAGCCTATCCGGAGCTGTATTTTGTATCCTCTACCACCAAGGTTTTAACGGATTTTCAAAGCTTTCAAAGTGAGGCAGCAAGAAAAGAGTTTCGCTATATCGTGCCGGATTTTCGGCTGAACAAAGCCTTTGATCAGCTGGACTCCTTACCGGAAAGCCTGCGGCAAAAGGTGGAGTTTTTATGCAACGAATGCTGCTGGTTCGGCTGCCGTGAAAGAAAAGCCTGCTACGAAGCGGTGAGCCGGAAAAATCTGGGCGAAAACGCGCCCGAGCATCACTGCACAGCGCCGGATGCCGCGCAAGGCTATCGTTTTTCCAAAGCAATGCAGAACCCCGGCTTTATCGGCATTCAGGATATTCAAACAAAGTATCTGCCCATGGGATTTTCGCATTTTAAAATCGAGGGCAGAGGGCTTGGCAGTGCGGTTATTCTGGAATTTTTGCTCTATTATCTTACAAAGCCGGAATACCATTTGCAGGTTCGCGAAAAAATTTATCTGGATAGTATGCTGGATCTTTTTTGAATGCTGGCTTGGCTTTTGCAAAAATCCATGCGTAGAAACGGCACAAAAATAAATTAAAAAAACTGCAACATTTTGCGCCCTCGGCGTGTATACAGGGCAGAGAGATCAAAACACCGGTGAAAATATGCTGAATCTCAAATGCAAAACGATACACAATCACGGGGGAATTCTATATGAATAAAATTGCCATTGCTTCTATGAGCCTCACCGCCGCATTTGCTTTTTCCCTTGCCGCCTGCGCCGAGATGCACTATGCCCAGCCGATTTCGGAGCCTGCTGCAAGCCAAAGCGCTGCCGAAGTGCAGATTCCCAATCCGTGGCAGGATGTGCCCAGTATGCAGGATGCCCAGAATCTGGCAGGCTTTACGCTGACAGGTCCGGAAACGCTGCACGAAATGAACCAGTGCGCGATCCGTGTGCTGCCCGATGCCGATATGCCCATTGTGGAAATTCGCTACGGTGAGGATGCAGGCGAGGCATACGCCGCGATTCGTAAAACCACCGCAAACGAGGATGTGAGCGGCGTGTACACAGAGTATCCTGCTGCCAAGGAAGTGATGGTGGATACAACCACGGTTTCGGCAAAGGGAAACGGCGAAACCTATGAAACGGCCGATTGGAGCAAGGGCGGCTGCCGGTATTCGCTGTATGTGAGCAGCGGCATATCTGAGGAAGAATTGGTGCAGGCCGTTGCTATGGTCAACTGAACCGCCAAAATGAGAGGATGAGAGAAACCATGATGGGTTGCATTGCCTGTAAAATGCCTTTGCGGAAAAACTGGCTGTGGGCGGCACTTAGTTGGGCAAAAACTGCCTTGCAAAGCGCCCCGCAAGCACAGGCGCACTCGGCCCCGCGAGAGGAAATCAACCAGCAGGCCGAGCGGCTGCTGAACAGCTATGGCAACAGCATTTTGCGCTATGCCTATACATATCTGCACAACCGCGAGGATGCCGAGGAGATCTTGCAGGAAACGCTGATCCGATTTTTGCAGACAAAGCCTGTGTTTGCAAACGATCAGCACGAAAAGGCATGGCTTTTGCGCGTGGCGGCAAACCTGAGCAAGAATAAGCTTCGCGCAGAAAAAATTCGCCAGACAGATGAGCTGAACGAAGAACTGGCTGCCGAACAGCGGCAGGACCTTGCCTTTGTGTGGGAGGCCGTAAGCAAGCTGCCCGAGCGCTACCGGCAGGCGATGCACTTGTTTTATCACGAGGGCTATGCCTCGCGTGAAATTGCGCAGATCCTTTGCCGCAACGAAGTCACCGTGCGGTCTGACCTGCAGCGCGGCCGTGAAAAGCTGCGAAAAATACTAAAGGAGGAATATGGCCTTGAAGCAGAGGTATAACGAAGTCATGGAACATATTGTTGTAACCGACGAAATGCGCGCGCGCATTCTGGCCGCCGTGCAGCAGGCAGACCTGACCCCGCGCAAAAAGGCGATCCGTTTTGATCGAATCCTGAAAATGGCTGCTGCGGCCGCGGCCTGTGCGGCGGTTGTAGTTGTGGGGCAAAACGCCATGCCCAAAATGGGCAGCGCCGCTCCGGCCGATACCGGTGCCTACACCGACAGGGCCGAAAAGGCCTCCGATAGCTGCGAAATGGCCATGCAGGCGGTAAACGGCATACAGGAATGCCCCGATGCCCTTGGCTTAGAGCAGGCGGTCGGCTTTGCTGTGCCGCAGCTGGAATCCCTGCCTTACACATTGGAAGAAACGGTGTATCGCTCTTACTGGGGCGAAATGGCCGAGGTGGAATATCTGTGCGCGGGCGGCGAAGAAGTGTGCCTGCGCAAAGCACCGGGAGAGGGGCCGGTTTCGGGAGATTACAACGATTACACCTATGTGCAGCAGCTTGCCGTAAACGAGGTGCTGGCCGTGCTGAAGGGCAGTGCGGAAAGCACTTACACGTTGGCCGAATGGCAGGCCGATGGCTATGCCTATTCGCTGTCGCTTTCGTCGCCGCAGACGGCTGCATGGTGGGAAAACGCCATACAAACCATTCACTGAACAGATCCAGAAGGCCCTCTGCTTTTATCGGCAGAGGGCCTTTTTTGGGCATCGGAGGCAGTATAACATTGTAGAATGGAAAAAGATGTGTTATAGTATAAACCAACGCCGCACATTTTGCGGCTGCCCTTTATGCGCTGTGCCTGCGGCAAAAGCGCAAATGACGGGGGAATAGAAATCATCTTGAAAAGTAGGAGCGAATCATGTCTTTTAAACAAAAATCGCTGCGGCGCATGATCCTTGCCGCTATGTTTCTGGCGCTCGCACTGGTGCTGCCGTTTTTCACCGGGCAGATCCCGCAAATCGGCAACGCACTTTGCCCCATGCATATTCCGGTGCTGCTTTGCGGATTTTTCTGCGGCCCGTGGTATGCGCTGGCGGTGGGCGGCATCGCCCCGGTTTTGCGCTTTCTCCTGTTTGGTATGCCGCCGCTGATGCCCAAGGGCATTGCCATGAGCTTTGAGCTTGCCGCCTATGGCCTTGTGTGCGGCATTCTGTATATAATGCTTCCCCGAAAGAAAAGCTCGATCTACGCCTCTTTGGTGGGCGCTATGCTGGCGGGCCGCATTGTGTGGGGCGTGGTGCGCCTGATCCTTGCCGGTGTTATGCACTCGCAGTTTCTGTGGGGGGCATTTATTTCGGGCGCGTTTGTCAATGCCGTTCCCGGCATTATCGTGCAGCTGATCCTCATTCCGGTGCTGGTGATCGCGCTGGAAAAATATACCGAAAAAAACAACAGGAATTCTTAAAAATGCATTTTGCTTTCTGCCGCGGCAGCAAAATGAAAAAAGCCGTATTCCCAGCATGATAGGGGAATACGGCTTCTTTTTTTTCAGGGCAGTAAAGCATGGGCTGCGGGAAGTGTTCGCTGCGGC
>SFIE01000043.1 GCA_004555405.1 Subdoligranulum sp. | reverse complement strand
CCTCGCACTCTGCGACCGCTGCCCCTGCTTCGGTTCGCTGTATCCGCCACTGGCGGCGCTCACCTTTGCAGCACAAAGTATTATCTGCGCTTTTGGCTTGGCATCTGCCGCACCTCGCTCGCTGTATCGGCACTTAGAATTATGCGGTATTGCTTAAAGTAAAATGGCGTTTACATAACAAAATTATCATAGCACGCCTATCACGATTTGTCAAATGCCGTTCGGGTCAAACCGGCTTTTAAGCCAGCAAGCCGTGAGAACGCAAAAATTCAGCGGCCACTTCGTCGGCGCTGCGGCCCTGCACATCCACCTGATAGGTCATATCCACCATATCTTCGTTAGAAATTTTTCCGGCCAGAAGATCCAAGGTTTCTTCCAGATTGGGGGCGCTTTGCGCAAAGCGCGTCAGAGTGTCCTCCCGGATCAGGAAAGCGCCGTTGTACTCGGGGAAAAATTCCTTGTCGTCCTCCAGCACCACCAGCCCGGCCTTGCGGTTCAGGCCATCGGTGGTGTACACCTCGGTCACATCAAAGCTGCCCTTTTCGGCGGCTGCGTATTTCAGGCTGACATCCACGGAAACCGCATCTTTAAAATGCAGATCGTAATATTCGGTAAAGGGGCCAAACTTCATGCTGCCTTCCTGCGTGAAGAATTCATGCTCCGCACCGAACACCAGCTGCCCTGCCACGGGCTGCAGATCGCTGATCTTGTGCAGATCATAGGTTTCGGCCGCCTGCTTGCTCACGGCAATGGCATAGGTGTTGTCAAAGCCCAGCGGCTGCAAAAGGCGCAGGCCATAGCGCTCTCCCGCCACCGCATTGGCATAGCTGTACAGGGTTTCCCCGGCGGGCACATCCTTGGGGTCAAGGCCCAAAAAGGTCGTCAGCAGGGTGCCGTCATAGCTGATCATCAGATCACAGCTGTGGTTATCGCCCTTCAGCGTGTTAAAGTTATTCACCTGCGACATTTGGTCCTGAATGGTCACATTCAGCCCCGTTCGGTCCTCGATCAGCATTTTGGCCATGCGGGTCATGATCTGGGTTTCGCTGTAGTCACCATCATACAGCAAAAGGCCCTGCGGTTTTTTGCCTGCAAACGGCACCAGCACCAACAGCAGGCACACAGCTGCCCCCAGCGGCAGCCACAGCTTTTTGCCCGTGCGCTTGCCGCCGCGCAGCTGTTTTTCAAACCAGCCCATCAAAAAGTCGGCCGCTGCGGCGATCACCACCAGCGCCGCAGTGCCCTGCAAAAGCAGGCCCATATTCTGAATACGAATGCTGCGTGTGATCACGCCGCCCAAACCGCCGCCGCCCACAAAGGCTGCAAACACGGCGGTGCCGATGGCGTTCACCACGGCAATGCGCACGCCCGTTAAGATCGTGGGCAGCGCCAGCGGCAGCTCCACTTGGGCAAGGCGGTACAGGCGGCTCATGCCCATGCCGCGGGCAGCTTCCTTTACGCCGGGGTCCACTTCCTGCAGGCCAAGCTGGGTGTTGCGCACAATGGGCAGCAGCGAATACAGCGTGATGCCCACGATCACCGTCACCTTGCCTGCGCCGAAAAATACCATCAGAATGCCCAAAAGCGCCAGCGAGGGAATGGTTTGCAAAATATCCACCACCCGCAGGATCACTGGGCGCGCTTTGGCATTGATATAAGCCGCCACGCCCAGCGGCAGGCCGATGGCCATGGATAAAAGCGATGCCGCCAGCACGATGAACAGATGCTCCAAAACCAGATTGATGCTCATCTGCGCACCTCCTTTTTCATGCCGCGCGGCGTAATGCGCTTTTGCAGCCAGTCGACCAGGCTGCCAAATCCAATGGCCAGCACAGCCGCAGGCACAGCGCCCAGCAAAATGAGGGTGTTGTTGTTCGAGCTGGTGCCCTGATACACAAAGTCGCCCAAACCGCCCAGGCCGATCATAGAGGCCAGCACCGCCCACGACACGGTGTAGATGGCCGCCATGCGCAGGCCCGCCATAATGCTGGGCAGGGCCAGCGGCAGCTCCACTTTAAACAGCGACTGCATCGGCGACATTCCGCAGCCCTTGGCTGCTTCGATATATTTCTTTTCCACACCCAAAAGGCCGGTGTATGTATTTTTCAGCACCGGAAACATGGCGTAAACCGAAAGCGCCGCAATCACGGCTGCGGGCACCATGCCCAGCCACAAAAACAAAAGGCCGATAAAAACAAGACCCGGTATGGTTTGAAAAATCGAGATCACGGGAAACAGCAGCCCTGAAAGCCGGGGCACACGCGAAAGCAAAATGCCCAGCGCCAGCCCCAGCACAAAGCCGATGGCCACGCTGATCGCCGAGTATACAATGTGCATGCCGATGGCTTTCAGCAAAAGGGCGCCGTAGGTGTCCAATAATGCTTTCATCGTTGTTCCCTCCACAGGTTTTCAGCCACCGAACGCGCCACGCTGGTTTTGGTCACAATACCGGCAATGGTATTGTCGCGGTTGAGAACGATCACATACGGTGCGCTGGATTCCAGCAGATAGTCAAAGCTTTCCCGGGCATCCTCGCCCACATACACCGTGCGGGCCGTTTGCCGCACAATGGGCTCGATGCTGCTGAGGTCACGCCCCCATTTGCGGATATCGCCAATGGAAACCGTGCCCAGATAGTGGCCGGTTTCGTCCTTTACCAAAAGCGTATCCACGCTGTAGCGCGCCATAAGCTCGGCACATTCCATCACGCCGCGGTTCTTTTTGACAGCGCGCACATTGGTGCGCATAAAGCGCTCCACCAGATGTTCGTTTTTGCTTTCCGGTGCGTGCTTGCCCAAAAAGTCGGCAATGCGCTCGGTGGCAGGGTGCTCCAGCATTTCCTCGGGGCTGGCCATCTGCACCACCACGCCGCCATCCATAAAGATGATGATATCGGCCAGCTTGAGCGCTTCATCCATATCATGCGTAACGAAGATCACGGTTTTGCCCAGCTTCTGCTGCAATTTTTTCACTTCGTCCTGCAAAATTTCGCGTGTTTGCGGGTCCAGTGCGCCAAAGGGCTCATCCATCAGCACGATCGGGGGGCTGGCGGCCAGTGCGCGCAGCACGCCGATACGCTGCTGCTGTCCGCCCGAAAGCTCGGCTGGATATTTGTTGCGGTGCGCTTCCATGCCCACCAGCTTCAGCATATCCTGCACGATCTGGTCGCAGCGCTCCTTATCATAATTCAGCAGCTTTGGCACCACGCAGATGTTTTCGGCCACCGTCATGTTGGGAAACAGGCCGATCTGCTGGATCACATAGCCGATATGGCGGCGCAGCTGCACCTTATCGACCTTTGTAATATCCTGACCATCGATATAAATATGGCCGCTGTCCGGCTCGATCAAACGATTGATGGTTTTCAGCGTTGTGGTTTTTCCGCAGCCGGAAGGGCCGATCAGCACAACAAACTGTCCGTCCGGGATCGTGAAATTCAAATCGTTCAGGATCAGATTTTTGCCATAGGATTTATTCACATGCTCAAACTGGATCATAGAGGGTATGGCTCCTTTCCAATGGTCTATTATCACACACCGCAGGTGGTTTTTAGCGCAAACCCGGTCGAAACGGGCAAAAGCGGCCTGCTGTTTTGTTTTGCGGCAGGAAACGCCGGGCGGTTCGCTTTACTTCCGGTCGCAAATTTTGTACTATTATACCATTTTTTACGCAAAAAGTTATGAATAATTTTTAAAATGTGAAATTTTTATCCATCCAAGGGCCAAGTGTGTTGATTTTCTGCCGGTGCAAAAGCCGGGCTCTGCGGTTTCAGCGCTCCGGCCCTCTATTTGATGCAAAAGCGCCGCCCCCGGCAGCAAGCCAAGAGGGCGGCGTGTTCCATTTTTTTTACAGCTGCTGAAGCATTTGCCTGCCCCCCGCAGGGCAGGACTTGTACAGCGGCGCTTTTACTTTGCCGTGTTGATAAAGCTGCGGTTGTCCCACAGATACTTTGCGCCCGAGATCAGCGTAACGGCAGCCACCAGCCAGCACAGGCCCATGCTGATCAGCGAAACCGCGCCAATGGCATCTGCCGGTGCAAAGGCGGCCAGCACATAGTACAGAATGATCACCAGCATCTGCAGCACGGTTTTCACCTTGCCCCACATATTGGCGGCGATCACCTTGCCGCCGGGGGCGCTGGCAGCCACCATGCGCAGACCCGACACGGCAAATTCACGCGCCAGAATGATCACCAGCACCACCGGGCTGCACACACCGTCATGCATCATGTACAAAAAGGCGGTGGTAGTAAGCAGCTTATCGGCCAAGGGGTCGGCAAACTTGCCAAAGTCGGTCACGATATTCCACTTGCGGGCCAGATGGCCGTCCAGATAATCCGTGAAGCTGGCCACGGCAAACACAATGGCCGCCACCAGATAGAACATGCGGTTGCAGGCCGGGGTGCCAATTTGTCCAAGCCCTGCGAAAACCATAAACACAGGCACAAGAACAATGCGCATAAGCGTTAATTTATTAGGCAAATTCATACCAGTTCCTCCACAATTTCACCGTAAAGATCATACAGATCACTGTCCAGAATGTGAACCTTATAAAAATGGCCGAATTCCAGCTGATACTCATCGGCCGGCACGCAAACATTGCCGTCGATCTCAGGGGCATCGCTCATAGTGCGCAAAAGATACAGGCCGTTTTCCTCGTCCAGCTCATCGCAGATGCATTCCAGCTCCTGCCCTACGCGCTCGGCCTGCTTGCGGCTCATGATACCGGTTTGGATCTCCATGATCTGATCGGCACGGCGCTGCTTGACCTCCTCGTCGATCTGATCCGGCATGGTGGCAGCTTTCGTGCCCTCCTCGGGGCTGTAGGCAAAGCAGCCCAAGCGGTCGAACTGCATATCCCGCACAAAACGGCACATTTCCTCAAACTGCTCTTCGGTTTCACCGGGGAAGCCTGCGATCAGTGTGGTGCGCAGCGTAATGTTGGGAATGCCTGCACGCAGCTTGGCAATGGCTTCCTCGATTTCCCTGCGGCCGCCGCGGCGGTTCATGCGGTGCAGAATTTCATCGTTGCAATGCTGAATGGGCAGATCCAAATACGGCAACACCTTTTCGTTGCGCTGCAAGGCAGCCACAAATTCATCGGTGATGCGTTCCGGATAGGCATACAGAATGCGGATCCAGCGAATGCCCTCCACGGCGTTCAGCTGGTCCAGCAGCTGGCAGATGCTGCCGGGCTTGCCCCAATCCTCGCCATAGGCGGTGGGGTCCTGCGCAACCACGATCAGCTCCTGCACGCCCTGATCGGCCAACCACTTGGCTTCGGCCACACAGTCCGACATGGCACGGCTGCGCAGCCCGCCGCGGATCAGCGGAATGGCGCAGTAATAGCAGCCGTTGTTGCAGCCCTCGGCAATTTTTAAGTACGCATAGTGCGGCGGAGTGCTGATCACCCGTGCGCCGCCCAGGGGCATGGCGGTTTTGGGGCCAAACTGCTCCTGCGGGCCGGCGGAAAGGCGCTCGATCACTGCACAGATGGCGCTGTTGCTGCCAATGCCCACCACGGCATCCACCTCGGGCATTTCTGCACGGATCTCTTTCTGATAGCGCTCTGCCAGACAGCCTGTGACCACCACCTTCAGATTGGGGTTTTGCTCCTTGTAGCTGCAGGCCATCAGAATGTTTTCAATGGCCTCGGCCTTGGCGCTTTCAATAAAGCCGCAGGTGTTTACAATGATCACATCGGCCTGCGAAAGATCGGCGGTGCTTTCATGGCCGGCAGCCAGCAGGCTGCGGCACATCACATCGGCATCCACCTGATTTTTGGGGCAGCCCAAAGAAATAAGCGCAATTTTCATACTCCCTTAAAAATCCTCCTGTTGGTTGGCTTGTTCTTGATATTCCCGCACGGCAGCGCGCACGGCAGCTGCCGGAAATCCCCGCCGATACAGCGCCGCCATCACCTGCTCGATGCGGCCCTGCTGCAGCTTGCGGGCGTAGCTTTTTTCGATCAGGCTGCGCAGCGCCTGCATTTCGGGGTCTTCGCCTTGGCTTTGCGCCTCGGCATACACCTCGGCCAGCACTTCGGCGGCGGTTTCACGCGCAATGCCCTTTTGGGCCAGCGCCTGCTGCACCGCCCGGCGGCTTTTGCCCTGTGCCATCAAATATTTTGCCCGATGCAAAGCAAACGCATGGTCGTTCAAAAGATCCAGCGCTTTCATTTTTTCCACGGCGGCCCGGCAGGACTGCGCATCAAACTTGCGGCTCAGCTTTTCATATAGTTCCCCCGCCGCATGATCGCGCAGGGAAACATATTCAAACGCCTTGGCAATGGCCTTACGGGTCTCGCTGCACTGGCGCAGCTCGTCCAGCTCTGCTTCGTCCAGCACCATGCCCTCGGCAAGGCGGCGGGTCACATAGGTTTCATCGTCCACCGAAAACAGAAATTTCTCCCCGGCAAACAGCGCAAACCGACCCTTGCGGGTTTGGCTGATGCGGGTGATCTTAACAGCCAATTAGTCCTCCACCATGATATCCAGATCGGATTCATCCGGCAGCTTGGCGGCGGGGGCAGCCTGCTCGGCAGCCTTTACAGCCTCTGCGGGTGCAGCGCTCACCAAGGGCTTCCCCGGCGCGCGGCGGGTATACAACTTGTCGGCGTTGGCACGCACCTGCCCTTCGATGTCACGGGCAATTTCAGGGTTTTCCAGCAGATACTGCTTGGCGTTGTCACGGCCCTGGCCCAAACGGGTCTCGCCATAATAGAACCATGCACCGGATTTATTCAAAATGCCCAGCTTAACGCCCAGATCCAGAATTTCGCCGATCTTGCTGATGCCCTCGCCGAACATAATGTCAAACTCGGCCTCTTTAAAGGGAGGGGCCACTTTGTTTTTTACCACCTTGGCGCGGGTGCGGTTGCCGATAAACTGGCCGCTGCTGTCCTTTAAACCCTCAATGCGGCGCACATCCACGCGCACGCTGGAATAATACTTCAGTGCGCGGCCGCCGGTGGTCACCTCGGGGTTGCCGTACACCACACCCACTTTTTCACGCAGCTGGTTGATAAACACGCACACCGTGTTGGTTTTGCCGATCACACCCGTCAGCTTGCGCAGAGCCTGGCTCATCAAACGGGCGTGCAGGCCCACATGGCTGTCGCCCATTTCGCCCTCGATCTCGGCGCGGGGCACCATGGCGGCCACCGAGTCCACTACCACGACATCAATCGCACCCGAGCGCACCAGTGCTTCGCAAATTTCCATGGCCTGCTCGCCGGTGTCGGGCTGGCTTACCAGCAGGCTGTCAATGTCCACCCCCAGTGCCTGTGCATAGCTGGGGTCCAGTGCGTGTTCCACATCGATAAAGGCCACCTCGCCGCCTGCCTTTTGCGCTTCGGCCAGCACATGCAGCGCCAGCGTGGTTTTACCGCTGGATTCCGGGCCGTACACTTCCACGATACGCCCGCGGGGAAAACCGCCCACGCCCAGCGCAAGATCCAACCCAAGGCTGCCGGTGGAAATGCTGTCCACCTGCATAGCGGTGTTGGCGCCCAGCTTCATTACAGCCCCCTTGCCAAACTGCTTTTCAATTTGTGCCAGCGCCGTTTCCAGCGCCTCCTTTTTGTTTTCGGCCGGGGATTTGGGGCTTGCCTTTGCGGAATTTTTCTTTTCAGCCATTCTGTCTATCTCCTTTTATGCGTAAAAACGCGTATCTTTTAGCCAAGGCACCGCCGCAGCGGCTGCGCCGTATCCGCGAGTTGCATCATACGGTGCTGCCTTAAAATCTTCTACGCTTTTTATTATACACATTCTCGCCGCAAATTACAACTGTTAGTTGTAATTTAACGAATTCTTTACATACCGCGCTGCGCCAGGATCACACGGTCGTTGCCGCCGTAGTCCTTGCGGCACTCCACACGCGCCGTCCAACTGCACGCTGCCAGGATCTCTCGCAGCTGCGCCTGCTGTGCGCAGCCGATCTCCAGCACCATCCAGCCGCCTTTTTTCAGCTTTTCGCCGTAGGCCGCGGCGATATGCCGATAAAAGACGCCGCCGTCCTCTCCGCCGTCCAGCGCCATGGCGGGCTCTTTTGCCACCTCGGGCTGCAGATGCCGCATTTCCTCTGCCGTGAGATACGGCGGGTTGCTCACGATCAGATCCAGGCTTTCGGGGGCAAGCTGTGCCTGAAAAGCAAACACATCCCCCTCCTGCACCAGCACCGCCGGGGCTGCAATTCCTTTTTCAAGCAATGCTTTTTCGGCGTTTTGCCGCAGATAATAGAGTGCCTCGGGGCTTTTTTCCAGCGCTGTCACCTGTGCATCGGGGCAAAACCGCCGCAGGCCGATGCCCAGACAGCCGCTGCCTGCACACAGATCCAGCACCGCCGGGCGCTGCTTTCCCCGCAGCGTTTCAGCCGCGGCCTCACACACGATCTCGGTGTCTGAGCGGGGGCACAAAACCCCCTCGCCCACCGCCAGCTCAAAATCCAAAAACGGCCAGTGCCCTTCGATATACTGCAGCGGTGTGCGCGCAGCGCGGCGGGCGGCATCTGCCTGCAGCTGTGCCGCCTGGGGTGCGGTGAGCACTCGCTCGCTCAGCAAAGGGTCCTGCCCGGCAGCCAGGCGCACCAGCTCGCGCGCATCCACATCCGGCTCGGGGCAGCCAGCCGCCAAAAGCATGGCCTGCACGGCCCGCATGGCACTGCGCAGCGGCACACCGGCCTGTATTTCGTTTACCATTGGCCCTCCTCCGGGTTTTCGGGCAGCACCGGGGTCACTGCCTGAATGGCGCACTCGATCATGCTGTCATCCGGCTCAAACACCGTCAGCCGCTGCACCCACAGCCCGGGCGCACGAATGATGTGGGTAAGCAGATTGTCGGTGCGGCCGCACAGCTTGAGCAGTTCATAGCTGATGCCCATGACCATCGGCAAAAACAAAAGCTTATACACCACACGCAGCGCAGTGCCCGTCCACGGGATCACCGAAAACACCGCAATGCTTACCAGCAGCGTTAAAATCAAAAAGCTGGTGCCGCAGCGGGGGTGAAAGCGGGAATACTTGCGGATATTTTCCACGGTCAACGGCTCACCGGCCTCGTAGCAGGCAATGGTTTTATGCTCTGCACCGTGATACTCAAACAGGCGATGGATCTCCTTCATGCGGCTGCACAGGGCAAGATACGCCAAAAAAATGGCCATTTTCAGCACAGCCTCCAAAACCACACGGCCCCAGCGCCCCAGCGGCATAAACCGGCTCACAAAGCCCACCACACTTGTGGGCGTGACCGAAAACAGCAGAATGGCCGCCACGCCGCCCATCAAGGCCGCACACACCATCAGTGCATTCTGAAATTTTTCTCCCAGATGCTCGTCCAGCCATTTGTCCAGCTTGCTTTCCGGCTCAGAGTCCTCACTGTTCTGCATGGCGATATCCGCCGAATACATCAGGCACCGGTATCCCGTGATCATGCTGCCGATCATAGCAAAAACACCGCGCACAAACGGCACTTTTTCATACCATTTTTTAGGAGGCAGTTCTTTTATATCGATTTCAATGCCGCCGTCCGGGCGGCGCACGGCGCAGCACAGCCTTTTGGGGCCGCGCATCATCACGCCCTCCATCAGGGCTTGGCCGCCCACGCTGGTGCGAAATTTTTCCTTGGGGATCACCGGGGTATTCTGCTGTTCCATTGGCTGTTTGTTCTCCTTTTATTGCTGCGCCTGCGGCGCAGATTCCCTGTCGGCCAGCGGCAGGGTGATGCACACGGCTGTGCCCTTGCCCAGTGTGCTGGTGATATCCACGCTGCCGTTCATGGCTGTCAATATCTCATCCACCACTGCCAGGCCGATGCCGCTGCCGCGCACGGAATTTTTGCCCTTGAAGAATTTGATCTTCACATTTTCCAGATCTTCGGGCGAGATTCCCCGCCCTTCGTCTATGATCTTCACATAGGCATTCTGCGCATCGCACAGCAGCTCCAGCGTAATGGTGCCGCCGGGCAAAGAATATTTGATGGCATTGTCCATGATGTTGATAAACACCTGCCGCAGCCGGCCCGGATCGGCCAGCACCGGAATCATCACCTCGGGCTCATCGTATACCAGGCGCAGCCCCTCCTGATGGATACGCGCTTCCATAAACAGCGCCGCATCGGTAAGCTCGGCCACAAGATCCAGCTTTTGGCAATGAAGCTTGATGCCGCTTTGCAGGCGGGAAAAATCCAGCAGTTCCTCCACCATGTTGTACAGCCGATCGGTTTCGGTGCCTATGATCGAAAGGCCCTTGCGGTAGTTTTCATCCTCGGGGTCACGGATAGCGGCAATGGTTTCCAGCCAGCCCTTGATGCTGGTAAGCGGGGTGCGCAGCTCATGGCTGACCGACGAGATGAACTCGTTTTTCATTTTTTCGGTTTTCTGCAGATCGTCCGCCATTTGGTTGATGGTGGCGCACAAGCGGCCGATCTCATCGTTATAGGGCGTATCCGGCAGGCGGGTTTGCAGATCGCCGCGGGCAATGCGGGTGGCCACCTGCTCCACCTGCCCCAGCGGGCGCACAATGGAATTGATAAAGAACAGGCCGCTCCACAGTGCCACCATCAAAATCACAGCCGCCACGGCGCCGCTCAAAACAAAGCGCTGCCGCAGCACCTGATCCACCAGCGTAAGGCTGGTCACAAGGCGCAGTGCCGCCACATCCTCGGCGGCATAGGGCGTAAGCACGGTCACCGCCATCACGCGCTCGGAGGCCGAGGAGGTATACACATCCACGCCCCGGCCCGCACCGTCGGCCAAGGCCAGCGCATAGTCGCCGCCCTCCACCGAAACGGTTTGGCCGCTGCTGGTGGAAAGCACCTTGCCGTCGGCATCCAGCAGCATAAATTCAAACTCATCCTTGGCGTCAAACTGCTCCACCATGCGGCGCAGCGCCAGACTGCGGCTTTGCGAGGTTTCGGCCACGGTGGAAGCCGTGGTGATCTTAAGCTGGCCGCTGATGGCCGAAAAGCGGCTCATGATGGCCTGTTCCACGCCGCTATAGTAGGTTTGGCGGGAAAAATACATAAACAATCCCACAAACACCACCAGCATGGCCGCCGTAAGCAGCATACTGCCGCGCAGCCAGCGGCGGGTAATTCCTGTCATGCACTTTTCCCCCTCTCTATTCCTTATTATATGGCCCCGTTCAGGGGTTCCAGCGATAGCCGTAGCCCCACACCGTCAGAATATGCTCGGGGCTGCTGGGCTTGTCCTCCACCTTCATGCGCAGGCGGCGAATATTCACATCCACGATCTTCACATCTCCGTAGTAGCCCTTGCCCCAAACACCTTCCAGAATTTTTTCGCGCACCAGCGCCGTGCCGGGGTTGCGGAAAAACAGCTCCATAATCTGAAATTCCACCTGCGTAAGATCGATGGACTGGCCTGCCTTGTACAGCATACGGCTTTTTTGATCCAGCACAAAGCTGCCGCTCACCAAACGCTCAGCTCCGTCCTGCGGCTGCTCGGCTGCACCGCTGCGATGCAGCCGGCGGCACAAGGCCGTAAGCCGGGCCAGCAATTCCGACACGCTGAAGGGCTTGGTGATGTAATCGTCTGCGCCGATGGAAAGCCCGCGCACCTTATCTTCTTCCTGCCCTTTGGCCGAAAGAATGATGATGCCGATCTCACTATCATCGCGGCGAATGGTTTCGCACAGCGAAAAGCCGTTCATGCCGGGCAGCATCACATCCAGCAGTGCCGCATCGCACCCCGGATTCTTGCTCAACAGCTCCAGCGCTGCCTCGGCGCTTTCGGCCTCCAGCACATCCCAGCCTGCCATTTTCAGGTTCAGAGCCACCATTTCCCGAATGCTGGCTTCGTCTTCTACTACCAATACTCGTTTCATATCGTTTTGCTCCTTTATCCTTCCGATCGTATATCTATTACAAAATACATATCCCGTTTTCCACCTGCTGCACAGTAAGCGCATCCGGCTCGGTGTTCAGCTTTACGCACACCTGCTGGCGGCCAATGATGGCCACACGGGTATATTCTTCTTCCTGAGTGCTGTCGTCCATAGCCAGAATGCGAATTTCCAAAAGCTGCTCGCCATTGGCAGCGCTCAGCACACGCCAGCCATCATGTGTGGGGTTTTCGTCCAGCAGGATCACGCCCTGCCAGTCCAGCGGCAAGCGCAGAAAAAAGTTGTATTCGCCGTCCAGCACGCCAAACTGCGTGTTGCCCTGATCGCCGCCCGTATAGTCGTTCCAGGTCACATACGAAAGGCGGTGCTCCACCGCAAGGTTGATGTTGCTGTCGCCGTTTTTCTGGCTGGGGATATCCACGGTTCCGTTGCCGTCCAGATCGCGGCTGATCAGCGCGGTGTTGTAGCGCGTGGTGGCCGCATACACATCCTCATAGCCGGGCGGGTTGTACACCTGCATCTGCCCCACGGAATCATCGTAGATCAAAATCGAGCTGGCCAGATAGCTGCCCACCTTGCCGTCCAGCACCAGATACGGCTGCCCGTTGGTGCCGGTGCCTGCGCACAGCGCCTCGCACCCGGTATACACGCCCTGGCCCACCGAAAGCTGCTGCGTTAAGCGGAAACTGCCGTCCGCATTGGTGAGCAGCGACACCTGCACGCTTTCGTTTTGCTCGGGCGGCAGCAGCAAAAGCAGATCGTCTGACCCATCGCCGGTCACATCGGCCAGCAGCCAGCCCTCATAGCTTTGCTGCAAAACGGTATGCAGCGTGCGCTCCTGATAGGCATATACCGAAAGATACTGGTCGCCGCGGCTGCTGGTGTAGCCCACCAAAAGCTGCTGGGCGGGCGAAGAATCCATGGCCGCCAGGCTCACGCTTTCCACCTCGGTGGAAAGGCCCTCCACCTCCTGCGTTACCTGCCATGCATCACCGATCTTTTCCAGAATAGAAAGGCACACATTCTGCCCCTTGGCATTGCAGGTATACAAAACCGCTGCATCCTCGGTGCCGTTGCCGTCCCAGTCGCCAAACAGAAACGGCGAAAGATTCTCGCCGCTGGTGGGGTATTTCAACTGCGCGCTTTCGCCCAGATAGTTGTTCAGCGCCTTCTGCACATCGCTGGTCTGGCCCATGATCTGCGGCGCGCGCAGCAGTTTATCCACATCGGTGCTCATGTTGGCCATGCCGCAGCCCGGCAGCAGCGCCGCCCCAAGGCACAAGGAGAGTGCCGCCATTTTTTTCATCAGCAACGCACTCTCCTTTCTTATGAATCGCTCATAAAAGCATAAAATATACATCGTATATTATAGCACAATCATTGAAGCGCCGCAATGCCAAGCAGCATAAATGCACTGCCTACGCCAAATCCAAAGCTTGTGCAGCCGGGGCGGCCAAAGGCCCATCCGGCGGGCAGCAGCTGCGCCGCCCCCACCCATGTCATGATCCCGGCTACCACCACGGTCATACCGTTTAAAAACGAGGGGCTGAGCGCCTCGTGCAAAAGCCCCCAGGCCAGCACAGCGCCCAAAGGCTCGGCCAGTCCGCTGGCAAACGCTGCCCCCGCCGCTTTGGCCCGGCTTTGGGTGGCATAAAACAGCGGCACGGATACCGCCAGCCCTTCGGGAATGTTGTGCATGGCAATGGCCAGCGCTGTGCGCGCCCCCAAGTGTGGGTCAGCCGCGCCGGTAAACAGGGTCAGGATCCCTTCGGGAAGGTTGTGCAGAAGCAGTGCAAGGCCCGTTGCCACAGCGCTGCGCAGCGCCATGCCCCGCTTGCCCTCACCTGCCCCGGCGAATGCGGCCTCCTCGGGCAGGCAGCGCTCCAGCAAGGCGGCCAGCAGCATTCCCATGGCAAACAGGCTTGCCAGCGCCGCCCCCGCCCCCAGCGGCGAAAAGGCTTTCAGATAATACCCGGCCGCCCCGGGGCAGAGATCGGCCAGACTGACTGTGATCATCACACCCGCTGCAAACCCCATTGCCCCCGCCAGCAGGCGGTCACCGGGCTTGACCAGCACCGCCAGAATGCCCCCTACCCCCGTGGAAAGCCCCGCCAGTGTAGTGATAAGCAAAACCAAACCAAACCGCATACGCAAAAACCCTCCCCGGCACACATCTTTTTGAAAAGATATGCGCGGAGAGGGTGATTTAGGGCAATACTGCATTCTTCTAAGGTAATACCGCATAATTCTAAGTGCCGATACGGCGCCTGCGCCCTTTGGCAGAATCGTGCGGTGCCGCCTTGGCGATCGGATCAGACCAGACCGGCTTTTTGCATCAGGCCGATGGCACGGCTGGTGCCCAGACGGTCAGCGCCCAGAGCGACAAATTTTTCCATATCCTCAATGCTGGAAATGCCGCCTGCTGCCTTGATCTTGCAGCGGCCCTTCACGCAGCGGGCAAACAGCTCGATGTCGGCAAAGGTTGCGCCGCCGGTGGAAAAGCCGGTGCTGGTTTTAATGTAATCCGCGCCTGCTTCGGGCACGATATCGCACATTTTTTCCTTTTCGGCATCGGTGAGCAGGCAGGTTTCGATGATCACCTTCAAAATTTTATCGCCCACAGCCTTTTTGACGGCGGCAATATCATTTTTCACATCCTCGTATTGGCCGTTTTTCAGCCAGCCGATATTGATGACCATATCCACCTCAGAAGCGCCGTTTTCAATGGCCTTGGCAGCCTCGAAGCACTTGCTTTCGGTGTCCATAGCGCCCAGAGGGAAGCCCACCACGCAGCACACGGGAATTTTGCCCTGCATATATTCGGCGGCCTGCTTCACATAGCAGGTGTTGATGCACACCGAGGCTGTGCCGTAGCGCATGGCTTCATCGCACAGCTGCTGCACCTGAGGCCAGGTGGCTTCGGGCTTGAGCAGCGTATGGTCTACACGGGCCAGCATTTCTTTTGCGTTCATTTAAAAGTTCCCTCCATCTTGCAGTGTTTGCACTGGCGTGCGCGGTGCATACCCACAGCGGACATCACAATGCCGGTCACCGAGATCACTGCACCCAGAATTCCTAATACGAGCCCTGCTATACGAAATGCCTTACCACGAATTGCTCTCATAGTAAAATCCTCCTGATCCATAATATTATCTTATCCACGGCATATCCGAAAATCCGGGCCCCGGGCTGCTTTGCCGGGCAAAACGCCCGCTGCCTTTTTTCGCCATGCCAAACGAATCTTATTTTGCTTTTTTGGAAAACACGATCAGCTTGCTGAACACATAGTTCAGCACGATCACGATCACATTGGCCAGCACCTTCACGCCCACGCCTGCAATGCCCTGCAGGCCGACAGGCACCATGCCCTTCACCACATAGTCCACGCCCACGATCATAATGGCTTCGTCGATCACAGCGGTCACGGCACGGCAGCCCATGAATTGCAGGAATTCGCGCACGGCGGCCATGCCGCGGTTTTTGCTGCGAAACACCCAGATGCGATTGGTGAAATACTGGAACAACACGCAGATGATGGTATCCACAATATTGCCCAGTGCTGTGGAAAGCCCCACCATGCTGGTGAGCACATAATACAGCACAATGTTCAGCAGTGTAGCCACCACGCCGAAAAACAGATAGGCGATGGTTTCGCGGTATTTTTTATAAAGGCTCATGCCCAGTTCCCAGAGTTTTTTCATAAACGGGAAAAGCTCCTTTTCAGTATTGCATAGAATGGTATTTTTAAACCGCCCCGCGGTAAACTAACGGCGCAAGGGCGTATTAAAAAGCCGGTTGCCACGCAGCCCCGGCGGGGCCAATGGCGAGGCGCTGCGCATAGGGGTGGTATAATATCGACTTGTCGATATTGCGCCGTGCAGCGAAGCAAAACGGTGCAAT
>SFIE01000013.1 GCA_004555405.1 Subdoligranulum sp. | reverse complement strand
TACAGATGCGCTCCGTTTCTTATGTCATTATAGCAAATGGCGCAGTTGCAGGCAGCCTTCTTGGCTCTCCCTCTGGGAGAGCTGTCACCGGAGGTGACTGAGAGGGCTTTCCTGCCTGTATTGAATGGTAAGATCAATTTGTTCGCACACACCACGAAAATCTCTGTCAATATCCCGGTTGGAAAATCGCAAAACATCCAATCCCAGAGCGGATAAAAATGCGGAGCGTTCTACATCATACGCCATCCCCTGAGGCTCATAATGCTGGGAGCCATCTACTTCGATAACCAGCTTTGCAGAAGCGCAGTAAAAGTCTACAATGAATTTGCCGATGATTCGCTGTTTGTAAATATTTACCGGATATTTGCGGAGAAAAAGATACCAGAGCTTGCGCTCATGGGGAGTCATTTCCCTGCGAAGCCGCCGGGCGTTTTCCAGTTGTCTGTTGTCCTTTGGTATGGTCATGTTTTTCCCTCTCAGTCGGCTGCGCCGACAGCTCTCCCAAAGGGAGAGCCAAGTGCCGCGCGTAATGCACTACACCGAACGGTGTATAGAATTGAGCCCTTGTTATCTGTTCGACAAACTGGAAGTTGTTTATCCAAAATGAAATGGAATAACCATATCAAGTAAAACTGCAAGAACTATACTAATTGTTCCCATTAGCGCAGAACTCCTCAATGTGTCTCTCCTCAAAACAATAAGTCCAATAATAAAGACTATCACTTCCAAAACAGATTTTGCATTAAAATACCAGCATCCATATACAAAGCACATATTGAACAATACTGCCAAAATCAGCGCCGATAGTATAAGTGCCAGTTTGCTTTTCCCCCTTGCATACCAGCAGGCAAAAGACAATAATGGAGAAACAGCTGTAAATCCAAACCAAATCACCGCATAACTTCTTGGAAAAAATCCTGCAATATAGTTTGAATACAAATAGTAACTTGCAACCATACCAATCAAGAATGCAAAAACATTAATGCTTGCTCTTATTGCAGAATTGCTATAAATAGAAATACACAGTGCAATCAATACCCAGATTGCAAAACGTCCAAGGAAGTTATGAACATCTAATGCTGCATCTATTGCCATAAGCCCACTGGGAAGTTCAGCTTGACGAAAATCCAAAAATTTTGAAAAAGTCCCCAAAGCTATTCCAAGGAACAATACAGCTATAGTATTTATAATTTTTCTGTTATTAGATATTGGTTTTTCTACATTCCTGATATCATTCAAAAACTTTATCATAATTACCCTCACAACTTGCGATTTGCAGGTCTGTTCGGCTCCATATTATCATATGGCAGGATAAACTACAAGAACGGAGCTGTTGAAAAATAGCTCTCTGAAAAAAATATGCACAAAACCCGGAACCTTTTCAGGGCCAAAATGGCTCGAAAATGGCTCCGGGTTTCTGTTTTTGCACTATTTCTTTGTGCAAGTTGCTATCGCATTTAATTTTGCAACAGCCCCGTTCGCTGCCTTACAAACACCGACCATTAGGGCTCTGCGCTTTCTGCTGTTTGCGGTTTTTACCACTTGGTTTTGGAATCACCGGTGTAGCGGCTGTTTAAGGTGAAGATAAAGAAAAAGTGGAACAGCGCCACGCCCAGACACAGCATTCCGAACAATTCGCCCCAAAGGCCGCCCCAGAAAAAACTGAGCAGGGAGTACAGCGCCATAAAAAAGCCCATACCGCGCACTACAAAGCCCTGTTTTTGGGCAAACTCCCGGGCAGCCTCGGGGCTGCGGGTCACCGATTTGATGGGCTCGATATGCTTGCCGCGAAACGAGC
The DNA here is from genome assembly GCA_004555405.1 of Subdoligranulum sp. GTDB lineage: Bacteria > Bacillota > Clostridia > Oscillospirales > Ruminococcaceae > SFIE01. The sequence continues at coordinate 70,893 of SFIE01000013.1, read as the reverse complement.
AAAGCTCTTGCCCGCGCCACATAAAATAAATTCCGGCAGCCAGTGCCAGCGCATAAAAACAAAGATCCAGCATAAAAACGCCCTCCGCTGCAATTACTGGGATCAGTGTAGCATAAAAGCCGGGCGTTTGTCCATAGCGTGTTACAGGATCGCCGCAAACACCGGCGAAAGGCACACGGTCAGAATTCCGGCCACGGCGATGGAAAGGCTGCCCATGGCGCCCTCCACCTCGCCCAGCTCCATCGCTTTGGCTGTGCCGATGGCGTGGGCGGCGGTGCCCAGCGCCACGCCCTTGGCAATGGGCTCGGTGATGCGAAACAGCCGAAACAGCGGCTCGGCCAGCATATTACCCAAAACGCCCGTGATCACAATGGTGGCCACAGTAATGGTTACATGGCCGCCCAGCTCCTGCGAAACACCCATGCCGATGGCGGTGGTGATGGATTTGGGCAGCATGGTCACATATTCCTGATGCGAAAGATGCATCACGGCACTGAGTGCCAGCACGGAAACCAGACTGGTGAAAACGCCGGATACGATGCCCAGCAAAACGGCCTGCAAATGCTTTAACAGCAGCCGGAAATTCTCATACAGGGGAATTGCCAGACACACCGTGGCCGGGGTGAGAAACCAGCTCAGGGTTTTGGCGCTGGCATCGTATACCTCATAGTTCACGCGCCCGGCCAGCAGCACGGCAATGGTGATCAAAATGGCCACCAGCAGCGGGTTGAGCAGCGGCGAACGGAACTGCTTTTTAAGCCACACACCCACCATATAGGCGGCAAGGCTCAGCACCGTGCCCGCGTACATCGAGGACAAAAACAGCTCATTCATGGCGGGCACCTTCTTTCGGGCTGCTGTGCAGCAAAATGTGCTGGGCAGTAAGGCCGCTTACCGCCATTACGATCACCAGCACGGCCACGGTGATCACCCCCACGGGCAGCAGCAGCGGGCGCAGAATATCCCAGCTGGCCATCAGCCCCACCCCGGCGGGAATGAACATTACGGGCATCACCGCCACCAAAAGATTGCCGGTTTCACGCACAGCCGAAAGCGGCAGCGCACCGCTGAGCAGCAGCGCAAACAGGATCACCATGCCGTAAATGCTGGCAGGGATCGGCAGCGGCAAAAAATACTTCAGAAGTTCGCCCAAAAACGAAATTCCAAGAATGATCAAAAGCTGTTTTAAATACTTCAAAACTCTCCATCCTTTCCATGCAAACGCCCGCAAAACGGGACAGGAAAAATAAAACGCTTTTCAGTATAGCGCTTTTGCAGACACCTTGCAAGAAAAAAAGACTTTATTAGTTAAAGAAAATAGGGTATACTGTAAAAATCAAACGATTTGTACAAAGGGGGCTGCGGGGCCGGGCCGTGCCGGTAAAGCGCCGCATTCCCCAAGGCGGAAAACATCTGCCTGTACAGAAGGAGAAAAATCATGGTTACTCAGGAAAGAAAGAAAATTCAGGACTTCATCCGCGCAAATGAAGCAGATATCCTGCGCGATCTGGCTCGCCTGGTGGCGATCCCCAGCACGCAGGGCGAAGCCGAGCCCGATGCACCCTTCGGCGCTGCCCCCAAGGCCGCACTGGATGAGGCTCTGGCCATCAGCGCCGAGCTGGGCCTTGCCGTACACAACGAAAAGGGCTATATCGGCTGGGCTGAGCTGCCCGGCAAGGAAACGGAAAAATATCTGGGCGTGATCGGACATCTGGATGTGGTTCCCGCCGGCAACGGCTGGGATGCCGACCCGTTCACCCTGCGCCAGAAGGATGGCTGGGTGCTGGGCCGCGGCGTGCTGGACGATAAGGGCCCCGTGCTGCTGTGCCTGTATGCGCTCAAATATCTGCGTGAGCAGGCAGGCGCACTGCGCTATCCCATTCGCGTGCTGATGGGTGCCAACGAGGAAACCGGTATGCTGGATGTGGAATACTTTGTGAAAAACTGCAAGATGCCTGTGTTCTGCTTCACGCCGGATGCAGAGTTCCCGGTGTGCAACGGTGAAAAGGGCATTTTCCAGGGGATGCTGTACTCGGAAAAGCTTTCGGGCAAGCTGCTGCAGTTTGAGGGCGGCGTGGCTAAAAATGCCGTGCCGGACCGTGCCGCCGCACTGGTGGCTGCTCCCATCAGCGCTTTTTCTGCGATGGAGCATATCACGCTGGAAGCCGATGGGCCGGACCGCACATGGGTGCGCGGACAGGGCATCAGCGGCCACGCCAGCCTGCCTGCAGGCACCCGCAACGCCATTGGCGTGGTGACCGACTGCCTGCTGCAGAGCGGCCTGTTTGAGGGTGCCGAGCTGGCCTGCCTGCAAGCAATGCACAAGCTGCACGCCAGCACCGACGGCAGCGCCATTGGCATGGCAGCCAGCGACGGCCGCTTTACCCCGCTCACGCTCGTGGGCGGCATGGTGCGCTTTGAGAACGGCATTCTTTCCCAGAGCGTGGATATCCGCTATCCCACTACCATGGATCATAAAAAGCTGGAGCAGGGCTTTGCCGCTGCCTTCGGTGACTGCTTCCAGCTGGGCGATGTGTTCTGCCAGGAGCCGTTCTACATTGAGCCGGACCACCCCGCCATTGAAACCCTGATCGACACCTACAACGAGGTAACGGGCGAGGGCAAAAAGCCCTTCACCATCGGCGGCGGCACCTATGCACGCCACTTCCCGCTGGCCGTGAGCTTTGGCCCCGAGCATAACGACGAACCGCTGCCTCCGTTTGCAGGCCCCATCCACGGCGCCAACGAGGGTGCGGATTGGCGCAGAATGCTGGAGGCTCTGGAAATTTACATCCTTTCGCTGCTGCGCCTGGAAGAAATCGAGTTCTAAGGGCAAAACCGCAATTCTAAGTGCCGATACAGCGAGCGAGAAGTGCAGGCTGCTAAGCAAAAAACGCAGATAATACTTTGTGTATTATCGAGCATTTTGGCAAAGCAGATCGTGCTTCGCAGCCGCGGCAGCGGTGCTTAAGCCGGCAGGCGGGAATTGTGCGGTGTTGCCCTGAGGCTTCACAGCGCACAAAAATCATAAAAGCAAAACGCGAGGCATTCCGGGTGGGAAGCCTCGCGTTTTTTATAACATCGTTATGCTTTTATGCCTTCCACAGGCCGTGCAGGTTGCAGTAGGCGTATACGCTCTGCACCGCTTCACCCTCGCTCAGCACAAAGCTGGCCTTGGGGGGCTGGCCGGGCTGCAGGGATTTGCGGTAAATGCCGTTTGCGGTTTCCACGGCGATCCATTCAATGTGGTGTACCTCCACCATCGGATGCTCCACCGAACCCACGACCACCTGTACTTCGCTGCCGTTTACGGTGTAAACGGGCACGTGCTTGTCAGCTGCACCATCGGAGGTGCCGGGGATCAGCTGGGTCATGGGCTGGCCGCAGCAGTGCATGGGCACGCCCTTGTCCTGGATCAATTCTACCATGTTGCCGCAGTGCTCACAGATATAAACCTTCATATTCATTACCTCCATGCCAAAGCTTTATGGGTGCGCCGCTTTTTGCGGCAAATCAGTGTTTTGCTGTGACTATAGTATAGCAAAAAAGATTCACTCTGTAAATGGAAATTATTACTCAATATATCCATAAGAAATTAGTAATAATTATCAGAATGCTTGATTTTGCACCCTATAAGTGTTATGATAAGGCCAGCAGAATGATTCATGCGGCGCTGCGGCACAAGGCATACAGCGCTTTTTCAAAACGATGGGAGAGTGTTATTTATGCAGATCACAAAAGACATTCGGTATATTGGTGTAAACGATCACGAGATCGATCTTTTTGAGGGCCAGTACATTGTGCCCGAGGGCATGGCGTACAATTCTTATGTGATCTTGGACGATCAGATTGCGGTTATGGATACCGTAGACGGAAAATTTGTAGAACAGTGGCTGCAAAACCTGCAGGCTGCTTTGCAGGGCCGCACACCGGACTATCTGATCGTGCAGCACATGGAGCCGGACCATTCTGCAGGCATTGCCGCATTTATGCGCGAATATCCGCAGGCAGCAGTGGTTGCCAATGCGCGCGCCTTCACCATGCTGCAGAATTTTTATGCACTGCCGCTGGAGGGCTGCAAAAAAGAAGTAGCCGATGGGGAAACCCTGACTCTGGGCCGGCACACCCTGCAGTTTGTGTTTGCACCGCTCGTTCACTGGCCCGAGGTGATGTTTACCTATGATGCTGCCGACAAGGTGCTGTTCAGCGCCGATGCTTTCGGCAAATTCGGCGCACTGGACACCGAAGACGACGAGTGGGACTGTGAGGCGCGCCGGTATTACTTTGGCATTGTGGGAAAATACGGCCTGCAGGTGCAAAAAGCACTGGCCAAGGCTGCTCAGCTGGAGATCCGCACCATCTGCCCGCTGCATGGCCCGGTGCTTACGGGCGATCTGAGCCACTATCTGCAGCAATACAGCACATGGGCGGCCTATCAGCCCGAAACCGAGGGCGTGATGATCGCCTATGCCACCATTTACGGCCACACCCGCGAGGCTGCCGAAAAGCTGGCGCAAAAGCTGACCGACCGGGGCTGCCCCAAGGTGGTTCTGGCCGATCTTGCCCGCGCCGATTGGGCCGAATGTGTGGAGGATGCGTTCCGCTACAGCAAGCTGGTGCTGGCCAGTGTGACCTATAACGGCGCAGTTTTCCCCGCCATGCGCGCTTTTATTGAATCGCTTACCGAGCGCGGCTATCAAAGCCGCACATTGGCACTGATGGAAAACGGCTCGTGGGCCCCCACTTCGGCCCGCCAGATGAAGGCAATGTTTGATAACAGCAAAAACATTACCTGGCTGCCCACCTCGCTGAAGATCAATTCGGCCCTGCACCCCGGCGACGATGCCGTGCTGGATGCCATGGCTGCCGAGCTGTGGCCCTGATCGCCTGCGCCCAAACCATGCTGCTGCTTCCGCTTTTTGGGGGCAGCGGCATTTTTTTGCCGGATTTTACCACCGGCGGGGGTTTTCAAATCGGCTGGAGATATGCTATACTAAAATAGTATCTGTATAAAGCTGGGAGAGGGGGAAAGCCTATGCCGGGTGATCTGCATACACACACCAATTTTTCCGATGGCTCCTGCCCGGCCGAATGGCTGCCGCGTTTGGCAGCAGCGGCAAAAATGAACACGCTTGCCATCACCGACCACGATTCCATGGCGAGCGTGCGCTTTGGCTATGCACATCCGCGGCTAAACGGCGTTCGCCTGATCCCGGGCATGGAGCTTTCGGGCTACGACAATGCGCGCGGCAGCAAGGTGCATATTCTGTGCTACTGGCCGCGTGAGTGTGAAGCGCTGCAGGCCCACTGTGACCGAATGGCCCAACGCCGAAGAAATGCGCTGGAGCAAAGTATGCAGCTTTTGCAGCAGCGCTGCCCGCAGTTTCGCCGCGAGGATGCCATGGCCTATGCCCAAAACAGCGAGGGCGCACTGTACAAGGCCTATGTGATGCGCGCCTTGATGGAATACGGCCTGGCCGACGGCGTGTACGGCAGCGTGTACAAGCAGCTGTTTCGCCCGGTTCAGGAGGGCGGCATCAGTTTTCGATTCAGTTATCCCGATTGCCGCGAGCTTTTGCAGCTGGGGCGGCAGTGCGGCGGCGTTGTGGTGCTGGCACATCCGGGGGTATACAACAACATTGAGCTGATGAAAGAGCTGGCTGCCGAGGGCCTGTTGGACGGCATTGAGCTGGATCACCCGCGCAACACCCCCAAGGACCGTGCCGAAATTCTGCAAACGGCGCAGCAGTATGGCCTGATCCTTACAGGCGGCACGGATTTTCACGGGGTGAACCGCAAGATCCTGCAGCCTGTGGGTACCGGACAAACCACCGATGCCATGATAAATCGCATCAACGAGCTGGCCAAAAGCCGCCAATAAGCCTAATGCTCGCCAATACACAAAGTATTGCCTGCGCTTTTGGCTTAGCATCTGCCGCACCTCGCTCGCCGTATCGGCACTTAGAATTATGCGGTATTGCCCTAAAATATACAATCCATTACAGAAACGGAGAAAATAACGATGACTTATACATACCAGAACAAAGGCGTATGCTCCCGCCAGACCAATGTGGAGCTGGCCGAGGACCACACCATTCAGAACATTGAGGTGATCGGCGGCTGCAACGGCAACCTGAAGGGCATTTGCTCGCTGCTGAAGGGCATGAAGGCCGAGGATGCCATTGCCCGCATGGAAGGCACCACCTGCGGCCCCCGCCCCACCAGCTGCCCTGACCAGATCGCACAGGCGCTCAAGGGCGCCCTCCGGCAGCTGTGAGCGCAGAAAACACCGCGGTAAAAGCCGCGAGAAAGCCCCGGATCAAAAGGGCACTGGCGTTTGCAGCGCTGTTTTTGGCGTTTACGGCAGGGGCACTGCAGCTGATCGATTTTGTGCTGGTGGACGATGTGCATTCCTACACCCGTGTGATGCTGCAGGAGCTGTATGCAAGCGAGCAGAACATTGACATTCTGTTTGCCGGGCCGAGCCATTGCTACCGCAGTGTAGACCCCGCCGCCGTCAGCGAGGCGATGGGGGTAAAGGCCTTTAACGCAGGCACCAGCCAGCAGCTGCCGGACGGCGCTTATTTTATGCTGCGGGAAGCCGCCAAAACCAACACGATCCGCCAGATGTATCTGGAAGTGTTTTACACAACGCTCTTAGAGGAAAAATCCTCCAATGTGCCGGCGGCTGCCTATATCATTACGGATTTCGCCAAGGAAAGCCGCGAAAAATACGAATATCTGTGGAACATGGGCGGCCTTGCGGCCCTTTTGGACAATGCCGTGCCCGCCCGCCACAACAATATTTCTCCGGGCGTGATCGGCGAAACATGGCGCGCCAAGCTGAGCGGCGCTGCGTATGAGCCGGGCAACTACGAGTATGTTACCTACGGCGATGAAGCGTATCGGGGCGATGGGTTTGTATACTGCCTGCCCACCACCGGCCCGGAAACGGATTTTACCCCCATTGCACAGATCAATGCGCAAAAGCCCATTTCGGATTTCTCGCTGGAATACATTGTCAAAATTGCGGATTTCTGCCGGGAAAACGGCATTGAGCTGGTGCTGTTCACGGCCCCTTTGCCGGATGCCTACACCAGCCAGCTGCCCAATTACCAGAGCTATGTGGATTATATGACGGCGCTGGGCGAAAGCCTTGGCTTTGATTACTGGGATTTTTGCCTGAGCCGTGATCTTTCGGAGCTGGGGTATGAAAACTACATGGATGCCCACCATCTGAACGGCACGGGAGCCGAGGTGTTTACGGCCGAGCTTTTGCGTGTAATGCAGGCCAGCCATGAGCCGAATTTTGATAAAAATGAATTTTTCTGGCCGCAGTATGCGCAAAAATTGCAGCATACGCCCGACCATACCGCAGGATAAAAAAGGAGGAGCTTTTTGTGAAATGCTTTGAATACCCGCTGGACACCGGCTACCTGCTGCGCAAAAAACGCGCGATCAAGCGCGAGCTGCGCGCACAGGGCACGGCCAACCTGCACAAAAAAATTGCCGTGCTGGGCGGCTCTACCACCAACGAAGTGGTGGACCAGCTGGAAATGTTTTTGCTGAACTACGGCATCGAAGCCGAGTTTTATCAGTCGGAATATAACCAGTATTGGCAGGATGCCATGTTCGGCAGCGAAGAGCTGGACGCATTTGCCCCCGATGTGATCTATATCCACACGGGCTTTCGCAATATCACCGAGTTTCCCACCACGGCCAGCACAAAGCAGGAAGTGGAGGAAATGCTGCAGGCCCAGTATCAGCATTTTGAGGTGATGTGGGAAAAGCTGAGCGAAAAGTTCCGCTGCCCCATTATTCAAAACAACTTTGAGCGCCCCAACTACCGCCTGCTGGGCAACAAGGATATCAGCGACTATCGCGGCCGCACCAACTTTATCAGCCGCTTGAACCAAAAGCTGTATGAGTATGCGCAAAACCACGAGAATTTTTATGTAAACGATCTGGATTATCTGGCCAGTGACTACGGCTATGCCCAGTGGCAGGATGGTTTTTACTGGCATATGTACAAATATGCGCTGTGTCTGGATGCCATTCCGTATCTGGCAAAAAGCCTGGCGGATATTATCAAATCGCTGTACGGCCGCAACAAAAAGGCCTTCTCGCTGGATTTGGACAACACGCTTTGGGGCGGTGTTGTGGGCGATGACGGCGTAGAGGGGATTGCCATTGGCCCCGAGGTGAGCCTGGGGCAGGTGTATGAGGAATTCCAGAACTATCTGAAAGCCCACAAGCAGATCGGTGTGCTGCTGACCGTGAACAGCAAAAATGAGATGGAAAACGCCATGGCGGGCCTGAAACACCCCGACGGCCCGCTGAAGCCCGAGGATTTTGTGGCCATCAAGGCCAACTGGGAAAATAAAGACCGCAATCTGATTGAAACTGCCGCCGAGCTGAGCCTTGGTGCCGACAGCTTTGTGTTTGTGGACGATAACCCCGCCGAGCGCGCGATCGTAGAGGCCAATGTGCCCGGCGTTTCGGTGCCGGTGATGGAGCGCGCCGAACAGTATATCCGCACACTGGATCACGGCGGATATTTTGAGGTGACCACGCTTTCCAAAGACGATCTTGCCCGCAACGAAATGTATAAGGCCAACGCCCAGCGCGCCGTGCAGATGGCCAGCTTTGCGGACTACGGCGAATATCTTGACAGCTTGGAAATGCAGGCCACCGTGCGGCCCTTTGAGCCCATCTACTATCCCCGCATTTCTCAGCTGACCAACAAGAGCAATCAGTTCAATCTCACCACCCGCCGCTGCTCGGAAGCCGATATCCAGAATATGCAGGAAAACCCGGGCTGGCTGTGCCTGTATGGCAAGCTGGCCGATAAATTCGGCGACAACGGCCTGGTAAGCGTGGTGGCCGGTGAACAGCAGCAAACCGAGCTGCACCTGCGACTGTGGCTGATGAGCTGCCGTGTGCTCAAGCGCGGCATGGAGGATGCCATGCTGGACTGCCTGGTTTCCGATGCCAAAGCCCGTGGCCTGACTGCTTTGATCGGCTACTATTACCCCACCGCCAAAAACGGCATGGTGCGTGATTTCTACGAGCGCATGGGCTTTACCCGCGTTTCGCTGGCCGAGGATGGCAGCAGCGTGTGGCGCTGTGAAGTGAGCGAGTATCAGCCCAAGCACCCCCACATGACCATTACCCGATAATAGAGTATGAGTTTTACAACAGTAACATTTTTGATATGGCTTGCGCTGGTTCTGGCGCTGTATTATGCCGCCCCGCCTGCAAAGCGCTGGTGGGTGATCCTGGCGGCGAATGTCTGGTTTTACCTCAGCATGGACAAAACCGGCCTTCTGGCAATGGCTGCGGCGGCGCTCACGGCATGGTACAGCGCGCTGCGGATCGGGCGTTTGCAGGCACTCGCGGCGGACGGTATCCGCGCCGAAAACCATCAGGCGGCACCCGCGGGCAGCTCAGCGCAGCAGCGCTATGAAAAACAGCAAAAGCGCTGGGCGGCACTGTCGATCTTTGTCAGCCTCGGCATTCTGTTTCTGGTGAAATATTATGCCGATCTGGCGGCAGCGCTCAACCGGGCAGCAGGGCTGCATCTCTGGCGAGCCGAAAATCTGCTGCTGCCCCTGGGCATCAGCTACTACAGCCTGCTGCTGATCAGCTATGTGGTGGATGTTTACCGCCAGAAGATCCCGCCTGAGCAAAACCCGCTGCGTGTGATCTGCTTTGCCAGCTTCTTTTTGAGCATCGTGCAGGGGCCGTTTACGCGCTATGGCAGCCTGATGCCGCAGATCGACCAAAGCGGGGCCTTCAGCACAGCGCGCATGCTGCGCGGTGCGCAGCGCATGGCCTGGGGCTATTTTGTAAAGCTGGCAGTGGCGGACCGCGCCGCTGTGATCGCGGACTACGCCTTTCGGGACCCGGCGCGCTGCACCGGCGCACAGCTGGCATTTGCCATGTGCTGCTTTGGGATTCAGTTTTATACGGATTTCTGCGGCTACAGCCACATGATGCTGGGCGCAGGAGAAATGCTGGGCCTTGCGCTGCCGGAAAACTTTCGCCAGCCCTATTTTTCCCGCAATGTCAGCGAGTTTTGGAATCGGTGGCACATTTCGCTTGGTGCATGGCTGAAAGAGTATGTGTACATTCCGCTGGGCGGCAACCGCAAAGGCCGTGTGCGGCAGGCAGGAAATATGCTGGCCGTGTGGCTGGTAACGGGCCTTTGGCATGGCGCTACCCTGAACTTTTTGTTCTGGGGGGTCTATTGGTTCCTGTTTTTGCTGCTGGAAAAAAATCTGGCAAAGCCTGCCCGGTCAGCGGGCGGGGAATCTGCCGCCAAACGCATCTGCGGGGCGGTTTGGTGTACTGCCTTGATGTTTTTTGCGGCTGTTGATTTTCACACCGACAGCTTTGCATCGGCGCTGACCTTTTGGCATCGAATGCTCACAGGCTTTGCCCTGAGCGATGTGAACCTTGGCTCTTTTACGGCCATGGGGGTGAACCGCATGGGGCTTTTGATGCTCTTTTACGGTGTTTTGCTCGTATTCATGGTCGATCTTGCCCACGAAAAAGGGCTTTCGCTGCGCGACCAGCTGCAAAAACTGCCCCTTTTGCCCAAGGTGCTGTGCTATCAGCTGGCCATGTGGAGCATGGTGATGCTGGGCATTTTTTTGAGCACCGGCAGCGGAACATTCCTGTATGCCAGATTCTGATAAGATATCAAACAGGGCCTGAACAGCTTTGGCTGTTCAGGCCCTGTTTGCGTGATATTTAGGGCAATACCGCATAATTCTAAGTGCCGATACGGCGAGCGAGGTGCGGCAGCTGCTAAGCCAAAAGCGCAGATAATACTTTGTGTCTTATCGAGCATTTTGGCAACGCAGATGCCGTGCCGCAGCCACCGGAGCGGTGCTTAAGCTGTCAGGCGGGAATTGTGCGGGATTGCCTTAGATACTGTGGTGCGGCGGCTCGGGCATGCTGCCCCCGTCGGCCGAGCCGAAGTTTTCAAAGAAATCCTCGCCAAAATAATCTTCCCAGTCATCCCACGGCAAAAGATCGTCATACGGCTCGCTGTAATAATGGTCGCCGGAATAGGGATTCGGCATATAGGTGCGGGAATCCGTGTAATATTCTACAGGATACAGCTTCCACAAAAGGAAAATGCCCACAAACACCAGCGCAAACACAATGGAAGCCAAAATCAGGCGGAACAGCAAAAATCCGCGTGCCAGCTCGCGCCGGGGATTGCCCTGATCGGAAAAGGCATAAAGCAGCATGGCCACAAGCCCCACCACCGGCACAGAAAACAACAGAAAGGTGAGCATATACTGCACGGCAGAAAGCTTTTCGCCGCTTTGGTGCGAAACCGGTATTTTGCGGTAGCGCGGGCCGCCGGGGCACGGCTCTTCGTCCGGCATGGTAAAGGGGGCTTCGTCACCCGAAGTATGCCCACAGGCGCTCTCAGGCTCGTTTTGTGCAGCATCCTGCCCGGCACCGGGCGCAGCGCTGCTTTGCACGGGCGCTGCGGCATAAGGTGTGGGCGCGCCGCAAGCCGGGCAATGGCCGGTGGGCTGGGGCAGCGGCGCACCGCACTGGTTACAATACATCATGCATTTTTACCTCGTTGCCGGGGTGCTCAGCATGTGGGCGGGCGGTCCAGCGGGGTGGAAAGGATCACCTGCGTGTTGGTGCTGCCGATCTTCTGGAACTTATTCAGCAAATGCTCCAGGGAATCCACACCGTCACAGCTCACCTTTACCACAAAGCTGTAGGTGCCGGTCACACGATAGCACTGCATGGCGTCGGGCTCGTTGCACAAAAGCGTCATCAGATCATCATGCTGCGTGGGGCCCAAAGCCAGGCTGATAAAAGCCTCCACGCGGGAACGGCCCTCGGGCGGGTGCAGCACCACGGTATAGCCGCCGATAATGCCGTCCTGCTCCAGCTTGCGAATACGGCTGGAAACCGCAGGGCTGGTGAGATTGATCTCCTGCGCAATGTCCTTTACGGGAATGCGCGCGTTCTTAGCCAAAAGGCGAATGATCTTGCGATCGAGTTCATCCATACAAAACATCTCCTTTGTGCAAATAATACAAAAAAATATAAAATAAAGAAAAATGATTATCGAAAACGATTAAAACAGGTTTTCCGAGGGAAAAAAATTCCTTTAATTTATTATATAAAGTTTGCGGCAAATTGTAAAGAGATATTTTAAAGTTGCGGCCGTTTAAAATATTTGACAGAAAAGGAAAAATGAATATACTAAAGATACTGCAGCTGCACAGATGTGCAGCGTATCCAATTTGTCATTCTCTTACCTATATATACTTTCCCACCCCTCTATGCAGAAAGACCCGCCCAAAAGGCGGGTCTTTCTGCGTTTACAGGAAAAATCAGGTTTCCAGCATATAGGGCTCGTACAGGTGCAGATCGTCCACTTTTACAATGCCCTCGTAATACACGCCGTCCTGGCGGTATTCCTCCTGGCAAATGCTGCCGCGGCTGCGCATGGCATCCGCAAGGCCCAGCTTATCATAGGGCAGCAAAATTTTAATGCTGCGCACCCGGTGTGCCAGCAGCTTGTCCAGCGCGGCCAAAAGCTCGGGCAGGCCCTTGCCGGTTTTGGCGCTGGTCAGCAGCACATCGGGGTCAAAGCTCAGCGCCTGGGCGGCATCACACTTGTTGTATACCACCAGCTGCGGAATATCGGCGCAGTCCAGGCTTTGCAGCACCTCGTCGGTCACCATCAGCTGCTCCATGCGCTCAGGGTCACAGGCATCGGCAACCTTTACGATCACATCGCTGAAAGCGGCTTCCTCCAGCGTGCTTTTAAAAGCCTCTACCAGATGGTGCGGCAGACGGCTCACAAAGCCAACCGTATCCACGATCACCACATCCAGCCCGCTGGGCAGGGTAAGGCGGCGGGCAGTGGGGTCCAGCGTGGCAAACAGCATATTGGCTTCCATCACCTGATAGCTGCCGCACAGCGCATTGAGCAGGCTGCTTTTGCCCACATTGGTATAGCCCACCAGCGAGATCACAGGGATGCCGCTTTTCTGGCGGGCACGGCGGTTTTCACCGCGGCGCTGCTCCATTTCCTTCAGCTTGGCCTCCAGCGCTTCAATGCGGCGATGCACATGGCGGCGGTCCAGCTCCAGCTTGCTTTCACCGGCACCGCGGCGCGCACCGGCCGCACCACCGCCGCCGCCGCCCTGTCGGCTGAGCGTTTCGCCCAGCCCCTGCAAACGCGGCAGGCGATAGCGCAGCATGGCAAGCTCGGTTTGCAGCTTACCCTCGCCCGTAACCGCACGGCTCTGGAAAATCTCCAGGATCAGCATGGTGCGGTCCAGCACCTCCACGCCCAAACGGTCGGTGAGATTGCGGATCTGGCTGCCGGTCAGCTCGCCGTCAAAAATGGCAGCATCAATGCCCAAATTGGCGCACACCAGCCGCCCCTCGGCCAGCTTGCCCTCGCCCAGCACCGTGCCGGCTTCGGGGGCCTGCTTTTTCTGCACCAGCGTGGCGGCGGTTTCCATGTGGTTGGCCTCGGCCAGGGCGGAAAGCTCGGCCAGGCTGCGCTCACAATCCCATTTGCCAAGATCCAGCGCTACCAGCATCACCTTGGCAGGGGGGAGTTCTTTTACGATTTCAATGGTTTCGTTTTCCATAATGCGCTCCTTTTTCTCAAAGCAATATCAAAAGAAAGTTCAGTCGGCCCTGTTTGGGGCAAACTGCCCGCGGCAGCGCCGCAGCAAAAATGCCAGCATCAAAGCGGCCTGCACAAGGCGGGAAAGCACGGTGGCCCAAGCCGCCCCCGTGGTGCCGAAAGCGCCGATCATGGGCCCGGCCAGCACAAAGCTGGCGGCAATGCCGGCAAGATTGCCCAGGATCAGGCCTTTCATCTCGCGCGCTACGGTAAGCAGATGGCACAGGATCAGCACCAGCGTGGTGATGATGGTGGCGGCCACCAGGGGCTGCAAAAGGGTCATGTAGGGCAGGATCTTTTGCCCGTACAGCAAACTGAAGGCCCACGGCCCCAGCAGCGCAGCCCCCACGCTGCCGCACAGCCACAAAACCCCCAGCGCGGCAAAGGTGATCAGCAAACCGCGCATGAATTTTTTGCCCTCACGGTCGGCCCACCAATGGGCAAACAGCGTGATGAAGGGCACAAAAATATAGGCGGCACCCACCTGTAAAATCTGCACCGGCGCAAAAATGCTGTTGAAGTTGCCAAAGGCCTCGGTGCCGCACAGGCGCTCGCAAAAATGCTTTACCACCGAGCCCACGCTGCTGTTTAAAAAGCTGTACACGGCCAGCGGCAGGCATTCAAGCAAAAGCGCCGCCACGGTGCCGCCGCCCACAAAGGCAAAATCGGCATTTTTTCGGCCAAAGGGAATATCCACGGCAAAAACATACAGCCAGTTCAGCAGGCACATCACGGCCAGCGTAAAGACCAGATTTTGCGTAAGGGCCAGGCCTGCCGCAAAGCTGACAATGCTGGCAAGGCCGCGCACACCGAAGCTGATGCCCACAAGGTCCATGCGCTCGGCCTTTTGCAGATAGCCGTGCCACACATCCACCAGCCCTTCGCTCAGGCGGCACAGCGTGTACAGCAAGATCACAATGCGCTGCTCGGCGGTGTAGCTTACGGCCATGGCAAAGCCGCAGCAGCCAAGGCCCGCCGCCAGCACGGTTACATAGCGGCTGTGCAGATAGGTGCGGTCACTGTACTGCGGGGTGAAATCACTCACCTGAAAGCTGCGCATTCCATAGCAGGCAAAGCTTAAAATCGGGTTGGCCAGATTCATGGCGGTGCTTAAAAGGCCGTTGGCATAAGCGCCGGAAAGACGCATCACCAAAATGATCAGCAGATACTGGCTGGCAAAGAAAACCAGATTGCCCGCCGTGTTGAGGATCACATTCCGGCGCAGCTGGCTGGCATTATTCATGGAAAACCTCCTTAGGGCGCATGGCACGCCGCAAAACAGAGTAAAGGGCATTCAGTGCCCGGGCCAGCGCCAACGCGGCGCAAAGCCCCAGCAAACAGGCCAAAGGCGTGGGGGCAAACGAGCCGAACAGGCGCACAAGCCCCTGCTGAAACAGCACATGATGCACCAGCAGCAGGGCATAGGACTGCCTGCCGATCCAGCGCAGCGCTGCCGTTAAGCGGCGGCAGGGCTGCAGGGCATCGCCCAGCCCGGTGAGCGCGGGAAACGCCCCGGCGGCCCCGGCCAGCATGGTGTAAAATGGGTTGATGCCAAGAGGCACAAACACCGTAACAGCCAGCAGCGCGGCCCCGGCAAGGGGCAAAAGGCGGTTTAAGCGCACAAAGCGCGCATGGGCTTTTTCCAGCAGCATACCATACCAGAAACAGAAGGCGCACAGCCACAGGTTGTGCAGCCCGTAAATGCCGTAGTAAATGCCAAACCAGCCGTGGCGGATCACCAGCACACTGGCCAATGGCAAAACGGCGGAAACCACGGCGCGGGCAAATTTGTTTTCCAGCGCCCATGCCAGCAGCGGATATAAAAGATACAAAAGCACGATGGCCCCCAGAAACCATTCGCCCAGAATATAGCTTCCGGCACAGCGATAGCTGAAGTAGCCGTCCATTCCCAGTGCGCTCAAAAGCAGGGAAGCAGGGGTGGCCGCATTGAAATAACCCGGGAAATAAAAAAACAGCCAAAGCGCAGCCAGCGCATACGCCAGATAATACAGCGGATATAAACTCAGAAATCGCTTTTGGTAAAACCGGCGCAGCGTAAAGTGCCCGGCGGGATAGCCGCAGGTGAGCGCCGCCCCGGACAGCATGAGAAACACCAGGCTGGCAAGCTCGCCCCATGTGCCGCCGGGATAGGCGATCAGTTTGTCCGAAAAGCCGTGCAGGCCCAATGCCTCGCAGGTGGTGCCATAGTGGAACAGCGCCACCGTAAGCGCGCATACAGCGCGGGCACAGTCATACCCGGCGCGCCGCGGGCCGCTCATTGCACATAGGGGCGGATTCTGTCCGCCATGGCCTTCACCTGTGCTTTGGAAACATAGGCTTTGTCGATATAGCCGTAAATGCGCTGGGCAAAATCGGCCAGCCCCTTGTGAAAGAAAAACACCTTTTTGGGTTCAAGCTTAAAGAAATACAGAATATGCACGCCCCACAGCGCAAAGAATTTCAGCCAGTTGAAATGCGGCGTAAAGCCCGGGCCCATGGGCCTGTCACGCGGGGGCTCTTTGTACACGGTTTCCAAAAGATCGGCCATGCGCTGATAGGCCGGGCGCGGGTCGGGGTCAAAATAGCCTTCAATGATCTCCTTTGCAATGGGGAAAGGCGGCTCGGCCTGCGCCATGGCATCCGAAAATTCTTCGTAGTTGGTGATATAGTGTGCATCTTTATAGATCACGGGGTCATACTCATGCTCAATGGGCACCGGGCGCAGGATATGGCAGCTTTTCCCGGCCATATACACCTCGGCAATGGCGGTGCTCATCCAAATGGAAATGCTGTCGGCGGCCATGATCCAATCTTTTACGCTGCCCGCAAAGATCACATGAAAATTCGGGCGTTTTTTCGCCAAAGCCTCCAGCGCAGGGCTGTTCCATTCGCTGGGGTGGCGGCGGTATACCAGCTCCACCTCGGGGTGAAGGGCAAGATAGCGGTCAAACCAATCCAGCGTTTGCTGCATGGAAACGCGGTTGGTTTTGGCAAATCCGCGAAAATCCGTGCCGGCCATGCGGCTCAGCTCGTCCACCTCGGCCTCTGTCATGCTGGCGTAGCCAAAGCTGCTGATATACAAATGCAGCTTATGGGAGGCATCCAGCCCAAACTGACGGCACAGAGTTTCTTTATCCGCAAAGTAGCCCTTGAATTCCGGGCGCAGAAAATCCATCATCACCGCGCCGGTCACAGGGGTGTTTTTGGCCTCCATGCCGTGGGCCTGCAGGCGTTCGGCTGTTTTTTTGCCCCAGCAGGTCTGCACGCATTTTTTGGCGTTTCCGGCCATGTTGAACCAGTCGCCTTCCTCCTGCGTGTCGCTGAGCATCTGCTCCCAGTGCAGATTCACCACCCGGTCACACCGGCCGATGTTGTTGTACACATGGCTGTTTAAGCCCTCGTTGTCATACAGATTGCTGCTCACCAGCACGCGGGGCTTTTTCCAGGTAAAATAGCGCAGCTTTTTGCGGTCCAGCAGCTGGCGGATCTCGCAGGAATAGCCCCGGCGCTCCAGCTCCAGCTTTAACAAAAGGTCGCTTTCATATTCGCGCACCGTGTGTTCGTATAAAAGTAAAAAATCCAGTGCCATGCTTTACTCCCTCCAGGCCTGCGCCATATCGCCCCAAAGCTGCTCGGTCCACTGCGGCAGGCCGTAGCGGGTGTCCAAATGGAAGCCATCGTAAAATTGGCGGTCATCGTCCGCGATGCAGCTGCCGCCCCACTCATAATCCAAAAGCACAAAGCCGTTTTCCCGGGCGGCGGTGTACAGCGCGGGCAGAACCTCCCCCTGCATCAGCTCGGTGATGCCAAAGCCGTCGCACACCTCGGTTTTCACAAGGCCCGCCATGGGGGGCAGCACCACGGTAAGGCGCACGCCCTGAGCGGCGCAGCGCGCGGCCAGCGCGTACAGACGGCTCAGCTCGGCATGGTTTACGCCGTAGTTTTCGCAGCGGCCCAAAATGGCTTTGGGATACAACGCCAGCACGGTGTGTACATCATACACCGTGCCGTCGGCATCGGTGTAATCGGCAGGATACTGCCAGTCGCCGGTTTCCTCCACATCGCCGCGCCCGGCCAGCATATCCGAAAAATTGGTCAGGGCGTTGACGTTGTATTCCAGATTCAGGCAGTAGGCAAACGGGTTGTGCAGGGTATCCTCCAAAGCGCCCATGCGGTCAGTGTTGTAATTGGCGCTCAGGGTGTAAAAGCTCAGGCCAAACAGCACCTGCTGCAGATCGGGGTCATTGTCCAGCACATACTCCAACAGATCGTTGGTCTCCTTCAGGCTGGCCCCGCCGAACGCCAGATTCTGCCATGCCTCGCCGCTCACCTGCGAAATTAGCGCATCGTCAAAATGCGCCAGGCGGCTGTCACCCAAAATCACGCGGCTGCCGGGGGCCTTTTCAAAGGCGCGCAGCCGGGCAATGGGGGCCGTGGAGTGTGAGGCCTGCCTGATGCCAAAGTAATTGTTGGGCTCAAAGGCTGCAAAAAACGCAAACCAAAGCGCCACGGGAATGGCCAAAAGAGCCAGTTTTTGTAAAATGCTTTTCATAAAGCTTGCATCCTTAAAAAAATCAGAAATTGGCGTAGCTGAACGAAACTCCGCCGCCGAAGCCGCCGTTTTGAATGATAAGCCCCACCAGAATGCTTACCACCAGAATGTAGTAGAGCACCCAGCGCACAGCGGGCTTTTGCGCGGCCAGCACCTGCTCGCTGGGCTTGGATTTGAACTTTTTAAAGCGCAGCCAGTCCAGCCGGAAGGCCAGCGCAATGCCGAAAATGACAAACAGCATATAAGCGGCGATCATGCGGGGATCGGCGTAAAATCCGGCCGAAACAGCGCGGATCAGTTCGGAAGCAAAGCGGTGCAGCCCCCAGCCGCAGCCCCAGCCGCGAATAATGGCAAAGGCATCGCCCAGCCCCTTGGTGTCGGGGCCGCTGCCCACCCGGAAAAACACCATGCTGAAGCTCCACAGCACAAACACGGCGGCGCGCTTGGCCCACTGCACCCGGGCAGGGGCCTTCTTTTGGGGGCGGCCCAAATGCTGGTGCATCAGTTCTTCGCCCACACGGTAGGCGGCCTGCAAAAAGCCCCACACCACAAACGGCAGTGTGCTGCCGTGCCAGAAGCCGCTGAAAAAGAACACGCAGAACACACAAAAAAGCGGGCTTAAATGGCTGCCTGCAAAGGGCAGGCGGCTGGTGTCGGCCCAAACCAGGGGGGTGAACAGATAATCCTGCAGCCAGCTGGAAAGCGAAATGTGCCACCGGCTCCAGAATCCGGAAAAGTTGGTGGCAAAAAACGGGGTTTTAAAGTTTTCGGGCAATTCCAGCCCCAGCGCAAGGCCGGTGGCGCGGGCCATATCGCTGTAGCCCGAAAAATCAAAATACAAAATCAGCGTGTAGCCAAACACGGCAAACAGCAGCATGGGGCCGCCGTGGCCGGAAATATCCGCAAACACCTGATTGCAGCAAAGGGCCAGCACATCCGAAATGGCCATTTTTTTCCAAAGGCCCAGGGCGAACAGGCGCAGTGCGTTTACAGTGCGCTCGCGCTCAAACCGGCGCGGTGCGGCCAGCTGCGGCATCAGGCTGCCTGCGCGGCAAATGGGGCCGCTGGTAATGGTGCCGAAGAAAAACAGAAACAGAAAAACACGCACAAAGCTGTTTTCGGCAGGCACATCGCCGCGCCCCACATCCACAAGATAGCCAATGGCCGCAAAGGTGAAAAAGCTGATTCCCAAGGGAAACGGCAGCTTTTGCAGCACCGTGCCCGAAAGCAGGGCAGGCAGCGGCGAAAGGTTCCAGTATTTAAACACGGCCAAAAAGCACAGCAGGCAGATCACGCCGGTTCGCACCAATCGCTTTTGGCGGGCCGATGCTTTTTCGGCGCGGCCGATGGCAAGGGCCATGGCGTATACAAACACGCACACCCCGGCCAGCGCCGCCAGTGTAACAGCCGCCCTGGCAGGATCGGACGGAAGGTTGTAAAAATAAAATAAAAGGCTTGCCGCAGCCAAAAACGGGTTTTGCCACTTAACGGGAAGATGCAGATCGATCAGGGCTGTGATGGGTAAAAACAGCCAGAAACCGAGGCTCTGCAGGCTCATGGGCAGCGCCCTCCTTTCTTGTGATTCCGTAGCTCGGAAAAATACGGGGCATAGCCGGCCAAAACGCCGCAAGGCCATACAACCCCAATTTAATACCCTATACTATAGCATCAATGGCGCTTTTTGTAAACTGCCGGGCGCGGCAAATGCAAAGCGGCGCAGTTTTTGGTTGAAATTTTTGCTCTGATGGGGTATACTATTTTGTAATCATTTTGCTTATTTGCAAAAAACCGCCCGGGCAGCGCCCCTGTGCGCTGCGGGTTTCCAGATACACTCTATAACAAAAGGAGAATCATTTTTATGTCCAATCGTGTTTTGGTCACCGGCGCCGATGGCTTTATCGGCAGCCACCTTACCGAAGAGCTGGTGAAAAGCGGCGAAAAGGTGACCGCTTTCTGCCTGTACAACTCTTTTGGCACCCTTGGCTGGATCGATACTCTGCCCAAAGAGATCCGCAGCGAGATCGAAATTTTCACCGGCGATGTGCGTGACCCCAACGGTGTGCGCACCGCTATGCGCGGCCAGCAGCGCGTGTTCCATCTGGCAGCGCTGATTGCCATTCCCTTCAGCTATCACAGCCCTGACAGCTATGTTGACACCAACATCAAGGGCACCCTGAATGTGCTGAATGCTGCCCGTGAGCTGGGCACCGAGCGCGTGATGGTCACCAGCACCAGCGAGGTGTACGGCACGGCACAGTATGTGCCCATTGACGAAAAGCATCCCTTCCAGGGCCAAAGCCCTTATTCGGCCACCAAGATCGGCGCTGACCGCCTGGCCGAAAGCTTTTACCGCAGCTTTGATCTGCCCGTGACCATCGTGCGCCCCTTTAACACCTACGGCCCCCGCCAGAGCGGCCGCGCCGTGATCCCCACCATCATCAGCCAGACACGGCTTTATGGCCATTGCCAACTGCCCTGCCGCCATCGGCCAGGAGCTGAACATTGCCACGGGTGAGGAGCACTCCATTGGTGATCTGGCCAACGAGCTGATCGCACAGATCAACCCGAACGCCAAAATCGTGTGCGAGGAAGAGCGCCTGCGCCCCGAAAAGAGCGAAGTGAACCGCCTTTTGGGCGATTCCACCAAGATGCGCGCGCTCACCGGCTGGAAGCCCGAGTACACCTTTGAGCAGGGTCTGGCCGAAACCGTTGCATGGATCCGTGACAATCTGGATACCTACAAGGTGGGCCAGTATATTCTGTAAAATCATATCCATCTGCCCGGCGGGGTGCCTGCCCGGCGCGGCCCGTGCGGGCAAAGCGCTGGAGATTTTTGGCGCTTTGCCGGGCTCATGGTGTTTTTAGGAGCAATTTTTGATCGCGGATACCATGCGTGATATAGGGAAAATTTATCGAGGAACAGTATGATCGAATCAACCAAAAAGCCCCTGCCGCGCTGGCTTGGCTGGGCGGCAGGCACACTGGCGGCACTGGCGGCGGCTGTGTGCCTTGGGTATTATTGGCGCGTGTTTTATTATCTGGATGCCCGGGGCGTGCCGGGCACAAAGCTGTGCGCTTTATTGTGTGCGCTGGCGCTGCTGGCCGTGGCCGCGGCTGCGGCGGTAAAATGCCTGAAAACCTTTGCAGGGCGGGGCGCGGCCTGCGTGTTTCTGTGCGGGCTGGTGTTCGTGTTTGCCTCGGCTCCGCTGCAGGCCCCCGACGAAGTGCAGCATTATCTGCGGGCTTACTCCATCAGTCAGGGGCATTTCGACTTTGATGCCGCGCGTGAATATCCTGCCGATGTGGCAAAGCTGGTGGAAAGCTTTCCCGGCGCATGGATCAACAGCCACACCAGCAAGGGCCTTACCACCGACCGCGACACCGGCGAGGATACCGTGTACGATACAACAGGCTATGCCCTGAAGCAATACGGCGAAAACGGCAGGGTGCAAAGCCTTGCCGATGGATTTGCCGCCTATCAAAACGGCACTCCGGCCAAACAGAGCGTAAAAGAGCCCATTCTGTTTATGATTCTGCCCTTTGCACCGCAGGCGCTGGGCATTCTGGCAGCGCGGCTGCTGGGGTTTGGCGCGCTGGGCTGCCTGTATGGCGGGCGCGTGGCCAATTTGCTGGTGTATGCGCTGATTTGCCGTGCAGCCCTCAGGCGCTGTGCAGGGCACGGGCCGCTGTTTCTGGCGGCGGCGCTCTGCCCACTTTCGCTCTACATGGCGGCCTCTATGAGCTACGATGCCCAGCTTCTGGCCTGCTATTATCTGATGGCGGCGCTGTTTGCGGGGCAGACCTTCAGCAAAAGCGAAATGCTTTTGTATCTGGCGGCGTTTGGCTGGGCCAACATGGCAAAGCCGTGGATCAACCTGCTGTGGCTGATCCTGCCGTTGCTGCACGCCAAAAAGAATTGGCGCGCTCCGCTGAAAAAATGGCAGTTTGCCGCCGCTGCGCTGCTGCTGGCGCTGGGCGTGAACTGGCTGATCGAATGGTACGGCGGTGTGTTCCGCTATCACTACGGCACCATTGGCCGTATGCTGGACGGCGTGGATCAAATGCCGCAGCTGAAATTTGTGCTGTCCAATCCGCTGCGCTTTGCGGCGGTGCTGCTGGGCACACTGTACGAAAACGATTTCTTCATCGGGCAGCTGGGCATTTTTGGCAACCTTGATCTGCCGGTGGGCGTGATCAACACCACTGCCGGGGCCATGCTGCTGCTGGGCGCTGTGCTGGGCGAAAGCCGTGGGCCGCAAACCGGCCTTTTGCGCCGCGCGGGTGCAGCAGTTTGGTGCGTGGTGTATCTGGCAGGCTGCATGGCGGCCATGTACATCACCTACACCCCCGTGGGCATGATCCGTGTGATCGGCCTGCAGGCGCGGTATTTTTTGCCGGTGTTTTTGCTGGCGTTCTGGGCACTGGCCGAGGCGCTTGGCTTAAAAGTGCGCCATGCCGCCCAAAATCAGAATATTGCTCTGGCGGCATTTGCCGCCTACGGTGCACTGAGCGGGCTGCTGGTGTTCCAGCACACTTTTATCGGCCCGGTGTATACCATCGGCTGAGCATACAGAGAAAAGAGGTGTAAAACCTTGCAGGATTTCGCAAAGATCAAGGCGTTCGGAAAGCGCTGGGGCGCATTTCTGGTTGTTGTTGCCATGAGCTTTCTGAACAAGCAGGTGCCAATGGGCAGCTTGTTTGTGTTTTGGGGCGTTGTTTTGGCCGCTGCCGCCATTGGCAGCGTGCTGGAAATCGAGCCGGGCCTTCTGGTGCTGCCCATTTTGGGAGGATGCACCGTGTGGCTTTTGCTGTTCGGCATGGCAAATGCGCTGCGATGGGGCTGGCTGCTGCTGGTTTTTGTATCGCTGGCGGCGTTTTACTGGGCTGGGTTTAAGGGCAGAATCCCGCACATCGGCGAGTATGCAAACCGCCCGGTGATGAGCTTTCTTCTGGCGGCAAGCGCGTTTATCTGGGCGCTGTTTGCCGTGCTGAAGCCCATGTTTGTGCAGTGGGATGAATTTACCTTTTGGGGCACGGCCTGCAAAATGGTGTGCCAGCAGAATATGCTGTATCCCGGCGCACCCGGCAATCTGGCGGCGCGCGCCTATTTGCCCGGCATGATGCTGGTAAGCTATCTGTTCCAGCCGGTCCATTGGGCCGAGTGGCAGTGCCTTGCGGCGTATGCCTTTTTGTTCCTGGCTGCGTTTGCTGCCTGCGCCAGCCTGCCCAAGCGGCACTGGGCCATCAGCTTTGTTTTGCTGGGGGCCGCCGTGCTGCTGCCGTTTTTCTTTACCGTGGCCGTTCCGGGCGAAGCCAGCAAGGTGTATCTGAACGCCATGGGCGATGTGCCCCTGGGGCTTTGCTTTGGCGGCACCTTTTGCGTGTGGCTGGGCACCGGGCACAAAAAAAGCGGCCTGGTGCTTACGGCACTCAGCCTGTGCATGCTCACCCTCATCAAGGATATGGGCCTTGCCTACGCCATGATCTTAGTGGGCATCATCTTTTTAGACCTCTGCGCCCGCCAGCCGAAATATACCGTGAAGAATCTGGCAAAGCAGCTGATCCCGGCGGCGCTTTTGGCCCTGCCGGTGCTGGCGTGCTTTGTGGGGTGGAGCAAATATGTGTCCGTTGCTGCCAGCATCGACAAAAACAGCGTGGGCAGCGCAGGCGTAAGCTATGCGGGCATTCTTGTGGGCGGTGCAAAGCAGCTTTTGGGCATTGGCCGCACCGAAACCTTTGCCAAGCTCATGCAGCTGATGGCGGCGGCATTCACCCAGCGCAGCGTGGGGCTTTTGGGCTCCGGCGTGCGTGTGCTGGCGCTTTTGGTGCTGGTAAACGCCGCGGCCTTTGTGTGTACGCAAAAAGGGCAGCGCCGCCGGGTGGCCGTAACCTTTGCCGCCTTTGCGGCGGCCTTTGCCGTGTTTTATCTGTTTCATCTGTTTTTGTATTACTATAATTTTGCCCAGGTGGAAGCCCTGGCGCTCAAGGATTACGATCGCTACATCGGCCCGTATTATATGGGCTGGATGCTGGCCAGCCTGTGTATGCTGGGGCGCGGCGCCGCCGAAGGCTGCCGCCCGCGGATGGGGCGGCTGGCTGTGCTGGCCGTGTGCGGCGCGGTGGCGGCGGTGTTTGTGTGGCGCGGCGTGCCTGCCGGTGCTTTCTGGAACGATCTTTCCGGGCTGTACACGGTGCGCACCGATGTGCAAAACCGCGCCGATGCCGTAAACCCGGCGCTGGATTGGAACGACCGTGTGCTGGTGATCAGTCAGGGCGATGATGCCACGCGGTGGTATTACTACAACTACGAACTCAACGCCACGGTGGTGCATGGCTTTGGCGGCTATTGCCGCAGCGCCGAGGAACCGCTGGACCAGTGGGATGCCGGTTTTATGAACATTGTGGAGGCGCTCAACTGGGAATTGTATGACTATCAGGCCGTGTGCACAAAGCCGGGCCTTGTCTACTGGCTGGAAAGCCGGGAATGCGATTATATTCTGGTGGACGCCATCGACGAATATTTTGTCGAGGAATTTGGAGATATGTTCACCGAGCCCTTGCCCGCGAATATGGGGCAGGGGGCGCTGCTGTACCGCGTGCAGGGCAGCGGTGATGAAATGCACTTTACGCTGGCCGCGCCGAAGGAGGGAGAACGCGCATGAAAAATCTGTGCAAAAACTCCCGCCGCCTGATGGGCGTGTGCTATGCGCTGGCGGCTGCGGCATGGCTGGCACTGGCAGTGCTTGGCATGGTGCGCGCGGTGTGGGCGCGCAGCCGGGGCGATTATCCGCGCATGGTGCTTACCGCGCAGGAGCTGGTGCTGAACAGCTTTGTGAACTATGCCGATTTAGAGTGGGACACTCCGCCCTACGAGGACCCGGATCTGTATCTTTCCACCGACAGTGACCCGCAGCTGATCTGGCAGGGGGGCGGTTATGTGGAATCGGTGGTGCTGTATGCCGATCATTACACCCCGCCCGGGGCAGTGGCGCTGTATTATTTGCTGCCCGGGCAAACGGATTTCAGCGAAAAACAAAAGGTGTACGGCGCGGTGACCGGCAGCGGCGAATACACCTTTACGCTGGGCGGAAAAACCGTGGCCGGGCTTCGTATTGACCCCGACAGCCGCGGCGGCATTGCCACCCGCTTTACGGGGGTGCAGCTCAACCCGGCGCACAGCCTTTTGTGGTATCTGATCCCCCGCGGCGGGCAGTGGCTTTTGCTGCTGAGTCTGCCTGCACTGGCAGCAGCGGTGATCAAGCTGCTGGCCGAAATCTATTTCCTGGGAGGAAAGCATGATTGATATTTTGCTTGCACTGGCAGCATTGTGGCTGCTGTGCCGATTTTTAACGGTGTGCTGCCGGGTGCCCGCTGCGCTGGCGCCGCTGGCCGGGCTTTCACTGGCGGCGCTGTGGCTCACGCTGGCGGGCATGGCCGGGCTTTTGCGCCCGGGTGCAGCGGTGCTGTATCTTGCCTGTCTGGCAGGGGGCGTGGTTTCGCTGAAAAAAAGCCGGCCGGGCAGCGGCCGCACGGCGCTGCATAGCCTGATCACGCCGGGCAGCACGGTGTTTTGGGCGCTCAGCCTTGCCTTTGCCGTGTATTTTTGCATTCGTCAGCCGTTGTTTGCGGATTTTGATGAATTCAGCTTTTGGGGCACGGCAGCCAAGCTGACCTGCATCAACAACGCGCTGTACACCACGGGCGAGATCGGCTGGGCATGGCAGGCAACGCAGAATCCCGGCCTGATCGTGCTGGGGTATTTCTTTCAGGTGTGGGGCAGCTTTGCGCCGTGGAAGATCTTTTTGGCCTATGATGTGCTGCTGTTCGCCTGCTTTGCGGCCGTGATCGGCGGAACACGGTGGAAAAATTATGCCCTGGCGGTGCCTGCAGCGGCCATTTGCTGGTGTGTGCCGTGGTTTTTCACCACCTACAACCGCACCATCTATAATGCCATCAGCACCGTGTACATGAGCAGCTACGGCGATATCCCGGCGGGCGTGGTGTTTGGCGGGGCGGTGGCCTATTGGCTGTGGCTGCGCCGTTCGGACGGCCAGAAATGGACCGTGCTGCCCGTTTTGGCGCTGTGCGGCAATATCAAAAGCAACACCTTTGTGCTCAGTCTGGTGGCAGCCGGGCTGGTGGCGGCAGACTGTGTGGTGTTTGTGCCCGGCGGGCAAAAAGGCTTTGCAGGCTGGAAGCACGGCCTTGCAAAACGCTTTGGCTTTGCCCTTGGCTGCATGGCGGCCCCGCTGGCACTTTACCTTGGCTGGAACAGCTATATTGCACGCCTTGTGGCACAAAATGCAGCTGCGGGCGGCATGGGCACCACCAGTGAATCCATTGTAACGGTGGCGCTTTCGGGCGTTAAGATCCTGCTGGGCCTGCCGGTGGG
Source organism: Subdoligranulum sp. (assembly GCA_004555405.1). Classification (GTDB taxonomy): domain Bacteria; phylum Bacillota; class Clostridia; order Oscillospirales; family Ruminococcaceae; genus SFIE01. The sequence continues at coordinate 44,259 of SFIE01000013.1, read as the reverse complement.
GGACTACTACACCCAGCGCCTGCCGCGCCTTGCACAGGCCGGCGGCGATATGCAAAGCGCCTTTTACCATACGGACATCAGCATGCTGGGGCCGGGCATTATGCTGGCGGCGCTCACCGCGCTGCTGCTTTTGGGCACGGTGCTGCTGGCCAAAGGCGAGCGGCTGCGCATGGGTGCGCTGGGCGTGCTTTCGGCGGGCGGCTTTGTGGGCTATAACTTTATGCTGGTGCTCAGCTACGCCTTTATTTTTAAAGAAAGCCAATGCGCCGATCTTGTGGACTATAACCGCTATCTGTACACCTACTATATCGGCTGGTTTTTGCTGGCCGTGGCAGCCCTTGTCTATGTGCTGGACAGCCGCGAAAGCCTGCTGCCGCAGCTTGGGCGCGGCGCGGTGTGGCTGCTGGCCGTGGTGATGCTGTGGCGTGTGAACCAGCTGGTTTTGCCGCAAATGAGCGTTTTGGGCTTTTCGAGCAACTATTTTTCCGAGCAGCGCCTGCAGCAGGCCCGCGCCGATGCGGCCCGTGCGGTGATGCAGCCGGGCAGCCGGGTGTTCTTTGTGAGCCAGGGCGACAACGGCTATTACTGGTTCAGCTATTCCTACGACTTTTTGCCCACGGTGGTGGACTACAGCGGCAATATGGAGCAGGGCGGCGGAGGCGGCACTTTCGGCCTGCCCCAGCTGCGCCCGGGCGAGGAGGATCACAACCGCTATCTGTACTACCACCCCTATACCGCCGAGCAGTGGCGGCAGGAGGTGCTGAACAGCGGATGCGATTATATCTTTTTGAACGAGATCGATGAAATTTTTATCCAAAGCTATGCCGAACTGTTCAGCGATGGCCTTGCCGCAGCGCGCGGCGGTGAAACGCTGGTGTATCAGGTGGAAAACGGCGGCTTTACCCCGGTTGCAATGGAGGTGCCCCGATGAAAAAACAATGGCAGAAAGCGGCGGCGCTTTTGCAAAAGCCATGGGGGCTGGCGGCTGTGTGCTATGCCGCGGCGCTGGCGGGCTGGCTTTTATACGGTGTGTTTTGCCTTGGCAGCGATGGCTTGGCCGCTGTGAGGGGCAGCCTGCGCGAGCAAAGCATGGCCGTGCAGGATTTTCAGCTTGTCAATTTGGAGCAAACGGGCGAAAACACCTTGTATACCTTGAATGGTGACCCGCAGATGATCCTGCCCGATGTTTCGGGGCAAAAGATCCGCAGCCTTACGATTCAGGCGCAGTACACCAAGGATGCCCGGGAAATGTGCCTGTATTACACCACGGCCCCCGGCCAGGATTTCAGCCAGGAAAAGCGCGTGTTTGCCGTGCAGGCCGACGATGGCACCTGCACCTACACACTGCCGCGCACACGCATCTGCACATTGCGGCTGGACCCCTGCAGCCCGGCGGAAAACGAGCTGCTCACCATGACGGTGGAAAGCATCACCCTCAACGCGCCGCGCAGTGCGTTGGCCTATTTTGCCCCCGGCTGGGCCGGTGCATTCAACCTGATCCTGTGGCCCGGCATGGCGGCAGCGCTGCTCAATATTGCAGCGGGCCTGCTCCGCTTGCTTTTAAAAGGCAGAAAACCGGCATAATTGCACAAAAAAATCCCATTTTTTCGGCGTGCGTCTTGCAACAAAGCGCCAAAATTGGTATGATAAAATAGCAAAAATAGATTGCAGCAGGCTGTGAACGGCCTTGCTTATGAGCGGCCCGGGGCGCATGGCCCCGCCGGGAAAGAGAGGTATTGCTGTTATGGCAAATTTTATTCCGCTTTCGATTCCTAATTTCTGCGGCAATGAAAAAAAATATGTGGACGATGCGCTGGAGGGCGCATGGGTGAGCACCAGCGGCGCAAAGGTTGGTGACATGGAAAAGGCTGTGGCCGACTATGTTCATATGCCCCGTGCGGTGGCCGCCAACAGCGGCACCTCTGCCTTGCACCTTTCGGCCATGGCAGCCGGCATCCGCCGCGGTGACGAGGTGCTGGTGCCCGCGCTCACTTTTATTGCTGCGGTAAACCCGGTGACCCGCTATATCGGGGCCGAGCCTGTTTTTATCGGCTGCGATGATTCCCTGTGCATGGACCCTGCCGCCGCCGAAGATTTCTGCGCCAATCACTGCACCCTGCGTGCCGATGGCCTGTACAACAACAAAACCGGCGCCCGCGTGGCAGCCATCATGGTGGTGCATGTGTTCGGCAACATGGCTGATATGCCTGCCTTCCGCCGCATTGCCGCAAAGTATCATCTGGTGCTGATGGAGGATGCCACCGAGGCCCTGGGCACCTATTACACCGAGGGTGAGCTGGCCGGTAAGTTCGCGGGCACGATGGGCGATACCGGTGCCTACAGCTTTAACGGCAACAAGATCATCACCACCGGTGCGGGCGGCATGATGGTGAGCAATCACGCCGATTGGGCCGAGCGCGCCAAGCATCTTTCCACGCAGGCAAAGATCGACGAAGTGCAGTTTACGCACGACATGGTGGGCTATAACTACCGCATGACCAATGTGCAGGCCTGCCTGGGCCTTGCCCAGATGGAACTGCTGGAAGGCTTTATTGCACATAAAAAAGAACGCTACGAGCAGTATAAGGCCGCGCTGGACGGCGTGAAGGGCTTTAAGATCCTGCCCTTCCGTGAGGGCATTCGCCCCAACTACTGGTTCTACAGCCTGATCCTGCCGGATGGCATGAGCCGTGACGGTGTGATTCATCGGCTGAGCGAGCAGAAGATCCAGACCCGCCCGGTGTGGGCGCTGATCAACGAGCAGTGCGACTATGGCCGAAACGAAGCCTATGCGCTGGAAAAGGCCCGCTATTACCGTGATCATATCGTGAATCTGCCTTGCTCCACCAACCTGACGGCCGAGGATTGCACCCGCGTGATTGAGGCTGTGCTGGCACTGTGACCGCAGCCGAAATGCGGCAGTGCCGCCGGAAAATATCGTAAAACCTATTGAAAGGGGCTTTGCCCATGCTCAAAGTGGAAGAATTCTGCATTTCCAAAACCGCCACGGTGCTGGAAACGCTGAAAAAGCTGGACGAAACCGGCCAGCGCATCCTGTTTTTAACCGAAGATCGTGTTTTGCAGGGTGCCGTGACCGATGGTGATATCCGCAAATTTATTTTGCGCGGCGGTGCGCTGGGCACGGCTGTGGCCGAGGCTGCGAACCTGTCGCCCCGAAGCCTGCCGCTGGCCGAGCGCGGGCGCGCAAAGGAGGTGCTGGAGCAGTTCAGCATCGATGCGCTGCCTCTGCTGGATAAAAAGGGCCGCATTGTGGATATCGTGTTTGCCACGGGCCTGGATCTCGATCATCACAAGCAGGCGGGCATTCCGGTGGTGATCATGGCGGGCGGCCTTGGTACAAGGCTGTACCCCTACACCAAAATTTTGCCCAAGCCCCTGATCCCTGTGGGCGAGCTGCCCATTGCCGAATTGATCATCAACCGCTTCCGGGATTTCGGCTGCCAGGATTTCAAATTGGTGGTCAACTATAAAAAGAACATGATCAAATCGTATTTTAACGATTTGGAAAAAGATTACAATGTGGAATATGTAGACGAAGAAAAGTTTATGGGCACCGGCGGCGGGCTTTGTCTGCTGAAGGGCAAAATGGATTCTACATTCTTCTTTTCCAACTGCGATACGCTGATCGATGCCGATTTCGGCGATATTTACGAATACCACAAGCAGCAGGGAAACCTGATCACCATGATCTGCGCCTTCAAGCACTATGTGGTGCCCTACGGCGTGGTGGAGCTGGACGATAAGGGGGGCATTCACGCCATGCGTGAAAAGCCGGAGCTGAACTTCCTCACCAACACCGGCGTGTATGTGGTAGAGCCTCAGGTGGTGGAGGAAATGCCGGACGGCGAGGTGATCGGCTTCCCCGATGTGATCGACCGCTATCGAAAGGCCGGCTGCAAGGTGGGGGTATATCCCATCGGCGAGGCCAGCTGGATGGATATGGGCCAAATGGAGGAGCTGGAAAAAATGCGCCGCCGTTTGGAAAATTCACAATAAAAACAAGCAGCGTATGGCCCTGCCACGGCAGGGCCATACGCGCAAACAGGAGGAATTTTTTTGCATACCATCATCATTGCCGAAGCAGGCGTAAACCATAACGGCAGCTTGGAAATGGCCAAGCAGATGGCGCTGAAGGCCAAGGAATGCGGCGCGGATATGGTGAAATACCAAACGGCCGTGCCCGAACTGGTGATCAGCAAGTTTGCCGAAAAGGCAGAATATCAAAAAGAAACCACCGGCAGTGCCGAAAGCCAGCTGGAAATGGTGCGCAGGCTGCATTTTGATTTTGCCGCCCACAAAGAGCTCAAGGAATATTGCGATTCCATCGGCATTGCCTATCTTTCGGCACCGTTTGATATTCCCAGCGTAAAATTTCTGGGAAGCCTGCATCTGCCTGCCATCAAAGTGCCCAGCGGCGAGATCACCAATCTGCCGTATCTGGAGGCCGTGGGCAAAACAGGCACACCGGTGATCCTTTCCACCGGCATGAGTACCCTTAGCGAGGTGGAGGATGCCGTGGGCATTCTGGAGGATAACGGCTGCCCGGATATCACGCTTTTGCACTGCAACACGCAGTATCCCACCCCTTACGAGGATGCCAACCTGACCGCCATGATCACCCTGTGCGAGCAGTTTGGCCTGCCCGTGGGCCTTTCGGACCATACAAACGGCTGGGAGTGCGATGTGGCCGCTGTGGCGCTGGGCGCTGCGGTGATCGAAAAGCACTTCACGCTGGATAAATCGCTGCCCGGCCCGGACCAGAAGGCCAGCTTAGACCCTGCCGAGTTGGCCGCCATGGTGGCCGCCGTGCGCCACACCGAAGCCGCTTTGGGCGATGGAAAAAAGCACGTTACGGCCAGTGAATCCGGCAACAAGGCCGTGGCGCGCAAAAGCATTGTGGCAGCCCGCGAGATCAAGGCCGGGGAAGTGTTTACCGAAGAAAACCTTACCACCAAGCGCCCCGGCGATGGGGTAAGCCCCATGCGCTGGTATGAGGTGCTGGGCCAAAAGGCAAAACGCGATTTTGCCGAGGACGAAAAAATCGAACTGTAAATCTAAGGCAACACCGCACAATTCCCGCCTTACGGCTTAAGCACCGTTCCGGCGGCTGCGGCACCTCGCTCGCCGTATCGGCACTTAGAATTATGCGGTATTGCCCTAACCGGAACGACCGATGAGATGCATCACGAAAGGGGAGCCGATCTGCCATGAAGCACACCATTGCGGTGGTCACCAGCACACGTGCTGAATACGGGCTGCTGCGCGGCGTTTTGCAGGCGCTGTATACTGACCCGGAGGTGCAGCTGCAGCTGCTGGTCACCGGCACGCATCTGAGCAAAGCCCACGGCCAGACCGTGAGTGAGATCGAGGCCGACGGCATTCCTATTACAGCACGGCTGCCCATTCTGCCCGAAACCGGCACCGAGCCCGTGGCCGAAACCATTGCGCGCACGGTGCAGGTGTTTGATGCCTGCTTTGCACAGAATGCGCCCGATGCACTGCTGCTTTTGGGCGACCGCTTTGAAATTTTTGCGGTGGCTGTGGCCGCTGCGGCACGGCATATCCCCATTGCGCATATTTCGGGCGGCGATGTAACCCTGGGCGCTGCCGATGAATATTACCGGCATTGCATCACCAAAATGGCATCGCTGCATTTTCCCAGCTGCGTGGAAAGCGCACAGCGCCTTGTGCGCATGGGCGAAGAGCCCCGGCGTGTGCTGTGCGTGGGCGGGCTGGGGGATGAAAATATCCGCAAGCTGCCCAAAATGAGCCGGGAACAGCTGTGTGAAAGCACGGGCCTGCCGCTGCAGCAGCCGTTTGGGCTGGTGACCTATCACCCCGAAACTGCCGGCCAAAATAACCCGGCGGCGCAGGCCGATGCACTGATCGCCGCCATGCAGGATACCCCCGGCATCTATTGGCTCATCACGGGCTCGAATGCGGACGAAGGCGGCAGGATCTGCACGGAAAAAATGCAGGCGTTTGCCGCTTCTCAACCCCAAAAAGCAGGCTTTGTGCAAAGCCTTGGGCTGAAACGCTATCTCAGCGCCATGGCGCTGGCGGCGCTGGTGGCGGGCAATTCCAGCAGCGGCGTGGTGGAAACGCCCAGCTTCGGCGTGCCCACCGTGAATATCGGCAGCCGGCAGGCCGGGCGGCAGATCTGCGAAAATGTGCTGTGCTGCCCGGCAGAACAAACCGCCATTCATGCGGCCATTGCCAAGGCGCTCAGCCCGGAATTTGCCGCAGCGGCAAAAGCCGCCCGCAGCCCCTATAATGGCGGCGATACGGCGCAGAAGATCTGCACAGCGCTGAAAAACGCTTTGCAAAGCGGGCTTTTGCGCACCGTGAAATCGTTTTACGATGGCGAAGTGCCAAGTTTTACACTGTAAGGGAGTTTTTACCATGAAACTGTTGATCGTTGGCCTGGGCAGCATGGGCAAGCGCCGCGCCCGCCTTATCAAAGGCATCGACCCTGCCATTCAGGTGTTCGGTGTGGATTCCAGCGCCCAGCGCCGCACACAGGCGGCAGAGCTGGGCATCACGGCCTATGCGGGCATTGCCGAGGCGCTGGCCGCCGGGCAGTATGATGCCGGGCTGGTGTGTACGGCTCCCATCACCCATGCGGGGATCATTCACGAGCTTTTGCAGGGCGGGCTGCCGGTGTTTACCGAGCTGAATCTGGTAAGCGACGGTTATGCCGAAAATATGGCGCTGGCAAAACAAAAGGGCCTGCCGCTGTTTTTAAGCAGCACCATGCTGTACCGCGGGGAAACGCAGTACATCAAAAAGCGTGTGCAGGAATTCAAGGCGCAGGGCGGCAAGGTAAATTATATCTATCACATCGGCCAGTACCTGCCCGATTGGCACCCGTGGGAAAATTATAAAAATTTCTTTGTGGGCGACAAACGCACCGGCGGTGTGCGCGAAATTTTCGGCATTGATCTGCCCTGGCTGGTGGACTGCTTTGGCGAAGTGACGGGCGTACACGCCGAAAAGGATAAGATCTCGCAGCTGGAGGTAGATTACCCCGACAGCTATTTTGTCACGCTGCGCCATGCCGATGGCACCAAGGGCATTCTGGCGGCCGATGTGGTAAGCCCCAAGGCCGTGCGCAATTTTGAGTGCTTTGGCGAAGGGCTGCACCTGTTCTGGGAAGGCAACCCCAAGGCTCTGTATGATTTTGATCATGCCAGCGGTGAAAAACGCCCCGTGAACACCTATGCCAGCTTTGAACATGACAGCCGCTACAGCGATAACATTGTGGAAAATGCCTATGTGGACGAGCTGACAAACTTTTTTGCCGTGCTGCAGGGTAAGCAGCAGCCCCGCTGGAGCTTTGAAAAAGACCGGCAGGTGATCGATCTGATCGAAAAAATTGAAGCCTGAAGCGAGGACGACCTATGCTGACCGCACTGTTTGTGGGGCTGGGCTCTATTGGAACCCGGCATCTGAAAAACTTAAAACAACTTGCGCCCGGGGGCGTGGCGGTACACGCGCTGCGCAGCGATCTTTCGCGCCCGCTGCGCGATGGCGTGGAGCCGCTGCTGGACAGGCAGTTCACATCGCTGAGTGAAGGGCAGGAACACTATGATATCGCCTTTATCACAAACCCCACCAGCCTGCACGCTGAAACCCTTTTGCAGCTGAAAGGCCATGCCGACACGCTGTTTATTGAAAAGCCGATCTTCTCTGCCCAGCAGACAGGGCTGGACCTTGCCCGGCTTTTGCCGCCGGGACAAAAGGCTTATGTGGCGGCGCCCATGCGCTGGAGCGCCGTGATGATCGCCGTGCGCGAGTGGCTGCAGGCAAACCCTGCGCTTGCGCCCTACAGCGCGCGTGTGATCTGCAGCAGCTATCTGCCCGGCTGGCGCCCCGGCGTGGATTACCGCACCGTGTATTCGGCACACAAGGCCATGGGCGGCGGCGTGACCATTGATCTGATCCACGAGTGGGATTATCTGGTAAGCCTGTTCGGCAAGCCCCTGCAGCTTTGCAATTTAAAAGGGCAGTATTCCGAGCTGGAAGTGGACAGCGACGATCTGAGCGTGTATATCGCGCGCTGGCCGCACATGCTGGGCGAGGTGCATCTGGATTATTTTGGCCGCACCTACCGCCGCAGCATGGAGCTGTTTACCCCGGCGGGCACGCTGACAGCCGATTTCGGTGCAGCAACGCTCACCCTGCCGGACGGCACGGTGCAGGATTACCGGGAAAGCACCGATGCATGGTATAAGCGGGAAATGACCTATTTTCTGGATTATGCCCAAAACGGCAGCGGCGAAAGTGTGAACAGCCCTGCCGAAGCGCTGGATGTGCTGCGCCTCACACTGGGGCAGCTGTAAGGCACAGCCCTGAAAAATGTTATTCAAGCAGGCCGCGGCACCCCCAAAAGCCCCGGCAGTGATCGGCTTTTGGCACGGGCGCGCGGGCCTGCTTGCAGCGAAAAAACAACAAGGAAAGCTGGTACCTTTATATGAAAAAACTTCTTATCACGATTTGCGGCCGGGCGGGCAGCAAGGGGTTTAAGAACAAAAATCTGAAAACCTTTTGCGAAAAGCCGCTGGTGTATTACACCCTTTCGGCAGCCGGGCTGTTTTGCAAGGCACGGCCTGATCTGCAGGTGGATATCTGCCTGAACACCGACAGCGATCTTTTGGCCGAGCTGGTGGCCAAAAAATATCCCGAGGTGGTATTTTTGCCCCGCGGCGAGGAACTGGGCGGCGATACGGTGCCCAAAATGGCTGTGTTTCAGGACTGCCTGCGCCGTATGGAAGAAAAAAATGCCTGCACCTATGATGCTGTGATGGATCTGGATATCACCAGCCCGCTGCGCACCGCCAAGGATGTGCAGAACGCCGTGGAAATGAAAGAGCGGCGCGAGGATCTGGATCTGGTATTCAGTGTGACCGAAGCGCGCCGCAACCCGTATTTCAACATGGTGCGCGACTGCGGCGACCATGTGGAAAAGGTGATCGAAAGCCCCTTTACGGCCCGCCAGCAGGCCCCGGCCATCTACGATCTGAACGCCAGCATTTATGTGTTTCGCCGTGATTTTCTGGCCAACAACCACACCGGCATTTTGTGGGATGGCAAAATCGGCGTGACCACCATGATGGACACCGGCATTCTGGATATTGACAGCGAAGAGGATTACCGCCTGATGGAGGTGATCGCCGGGCATCTTTATCAAAACTATCCCGCCTTTGGCGAGGTGCGCGACCACATTCGCGCATGATCCAATGCAACACCGCGCGGCCTGAACCCGTGCAGTGCTGCAAAATATTATTACGGAAACGAAAATACGGAAAAGAAAAAAGAGGCAGGCGCTGATCCGGCAGCCTGCCCAAGGAAGGAAAACTGCCTTGATGAAAACGGAAACGATCGAAGAAATTATCCTGCAGCAAAGCCATCGCGGAATGAATCTGCTGCAAAGTGAGCTGCAGCCCGATTTTTGCCGCGAGGCTGCAAAAAAGATCTATGAATTGCCGCGCGGGCCGATCCTGCTCACCACCGGCTTTTATGTGGCTGGGCATGGCGAAAGCGACGGCCCTGCCGGTACGGCCTGCCTTGCACAGGCACTGGTGAAGCTGGGCTTTTTGCCCCGCATTATCACCGACGAAGTCTGCCGCAGCTTTTTCGAGCCGCTGGAGCTGGCGGTGGAATACTGGCCGATGGGGAATATCCCCACTATCAAGGATCTTGCGCGGCTTTCCCCGGTGGGAATTTTAAGCATCGAGCGCTGTGGCCGCAACGATGAGGGCAAATATGCCAATATGCGCGGTGTGGATATCAGCGAAAACACTGCCCCGCTGGACGAATTTTTCCATCTGGCAGCTGGGCGCGGCGTGTTCACGCTGGGCGTGGGCGATGGCGGCAACGAGATTGGCATGGGAAATGTGGCCGATGCTGTGCGCCAAAAGCTTTCGCTGAATCCGTGCGTGGTAAAGGCCGACCGGCTGGTGCTGGCCTCGGTTTCCAACTGGGGCGCTTACGGCCTTACTGCCTGCCTCGGCGTGCTGGCCGGGCGGGATCTGATGCCCAGCCCCGGCTGGCTGCAGGAAAATCTGCAGCGCTGGGCTGATATGGGCTGTGTGGATGGCGTAAACAGCCTGGCCGAGCCCACGGTGGACGGTTACCCTATGGGCATAGAAAATCAGGTTTTCGAGCAGATCCGTGCATGGGGGTTGGCACAACTTTAAAGCACGGCCATAAACTGCCCGGCTTATAACCCATGCAGTGAGATCATCATTTTATCGATATACAAAAACGCCTTGTTCCCACTTTTGCTGCGGAACAAGGCGTTTTTTGCTTTTCAGGGAGGCTTTCAGCCCGAAAGCTCGCGGATCTCGTTTTGAATCAGCTTGCCTGCGGCATCGGCCAGCTGATCCATGCGATGAATGCGCGCAAGACTTTGGCCGTAAATAGCGCGGGCAGCGGGTATACTGGAGCTTTCGCCCATAAACACAGCGGCCACGCGCACGCCCTCGCGGCGCAGAGCGCGAACCTCCTCGGCGGTGTCGTCCACACCGGCCTGTCCATCGTATTCGCGGCTCAGCGGAATTTTACCCGTGGGCGGGATCTTGTGGCTGTCATCCGGGCTGGCGTCGGTCAGCAAAATCAGCAAATGCCGCTTGGCCGGGCTTTGCTTCAAAAGCTGCCCGGCACCGCGCAAGGCCAGCCCATCGCGGTTCCACCCGGCGGCAAAATAAGAAAAAATGTTCCGCTCGGCATTTTTATCGCCATAGTCTTTTAAAATGCGCAGCACCGTGTAGCCGCGCAGACTGCAAAAGCTGAGCACCCGCACGGGAATGCCGCACGCAGCCAGGCTTTTGGCCAATATAACCCCCTGTGCGGCCAGAATTTCCTGACAGTGCAGGCGTGAGGCCGAGCCGTCCAGCATCAGATCCACGGTGAAAACCGGCCGCGGGTCTTCATCGCTGCGCAAAAACACACGGTTATCACGCAAAATCGGCTCACGCCACACGCGCGTGCCGTCCAGATGCCCCTGCCGGGCCTGCACAGCGTTGGGCTGCTGGTGCACCAGCATACAGTTGCGAATGCGCTCGGTAAGGCGCAGGATCGCATTTTGATAAAGATCGTGATTTTTGGCAAAATCGGCGCGGTTGCATTCGGCCTGTGCGGCAGCCTGTTCAAACAGGCGCTGCGCATCGGAGCGCACTTTTTTATCCGGTACAGGCTGCCCCTTGGAAAACCACAAATGGCAGCTCAAATGGTTGCCGGTGCAGCACTGCTGCTCGATCAGCGCCAGCTGCCGGGCCGAAAACAAGCTGCGCCCAAAGCAGCACGCAATGTAATCCCGATCTTCGCTTTCACGCTCGTTGGAGCGTAGGGTGGAGCGCAGCGCCCCGGCGGCACGCACCATGCCGCCCTGCCCGGAGGCTGCGGTGCGGCCTATGGCCAGATCGTCGGTGCGCACCATCTCGGTGGGCAAAAGCTTGGTGAGCAGCGGGGCCCAGCGATCGCTGAAATGCAGGCGCAGCGCCTTTTTGGCGTGGGGCGTGCCATTGAATTGCAGATATTTTTGGAAAGCGCTTAAAATGGCGCGTTCCAGCTGTTCGGGCGTTAAACTGCCCGGGCAGCACAGCGCCTCGGAAAGCCCTTTTTCCCACGGGGCCAGCAGGGGAGCGCGCTGCCCCAAAACGGATCTCCATCGGGCAGCCATCAGGCTGTATACCAACTGGTTTTTGCTCATCCACTCCTGCCGCGAAAGCTGGTATTCCTGTGCAAAAAACGCGGCGGCATGGGCGCGGCGCAGCTCGGCCAGCACCGGGCGCTGGGTAAGCTCGCGCTCATACACGGCGTTTTCAATGGCCAGCCACGCCAGATCGTCCATTTCAGTCTGCCGTGCATCGCCCAGCCAGCAGGCAAACAGCCGTTTGGGCATGGCATCCCCCAGCCACTTGTGGGTGAGCCCGATCACAAAATTCATATAAAAATCCGGCGAACCGTCGGCCTGCATAGCTAAAAACTGCGGGGAAAAGCTGTAATCACCGCAGGCCGTCCACACCAGATTGATCGCGCGCCGCTGCCCGGCGCTGTAGTTGTCGGTGTCCATGGCTTATTCGTCAAATAAATGGGCACGATCCAGCTTGGCAGGAATGCGCGATGCGATCACATCGCGGATCAGACCCTGCTCGTAGCTGTCAAAGGCTTTGTTTGCTATGCCCATATCCAGCGCCAGCCCCGCACCAACGCCCTGCCGGACAAGGCGCAGCGCATCCAGCAGGCCGCGCAGGTCCAGCGCTTTTTCCGAAATTTCAGCGCTTTCGCACTTTTTTTGCAGATCCAGAAACAATGCCACAAACTGCCCGCGATATTTCCTGTTCATGGTGGGAAATTCGTCCTGCAGCAGCCGCACAAGGCCGTCCTCGGCAATGGCAGGCATTTGCAGCACCACAAAGCGTGAGGTGAGCGCTTCGTTCAATTCGCGGGTACCGGCATAGCCATAGTTCATGGTGCCGATAAAACGCGCAGCGGGATGCACCTCAATGCGCTGGTAGCCGGGCACATCAATGGCACGGCGAAAATCCAGCGTGGCGTGCAGCACGGCCAGGGCTTCGTTTTTGGCCATGTTGATCTCATCCAGCACGGCAAAACCGCCGTTTTGTGCGCTTAGATACACCGGCCCCGGCCGAAACTGTACCTGCCCGTTGACAAAGGTGTCCATACCGATCAGGCTGGCGGCATCCATGTTTACATGAAATGAAACATCCCACGCAGGGCGGTAAAACGCCATGGCCAGATTTTCGGCCAGCACATTTTTACCGGTGGCCTTGCTGCCTGCCAAAAGCAGGTTTTCACCGCACAGCAACGCTGCAATGGCCGCCTGCCAGACCTCTTTGCCGTAATAGTGATAGCGGGGCTTGGGCACACGGGCGGTCAAAGCCTCGGAAACCGGATATTTTTCCCGAAAGGCACGAATACCGGCCAAAAGTGCGGGATCGATTTTTTCCTTTTGTAAAAAGTCTAACATAAAGGAACACTTCCTTACCTTTGCAGAAATATTTTGCAGCCTTATTATAGCACAGCCGAATGCAAACAGAGCGGGTGATTGTTAATAAAAGCAGGGGGATTATGCAGGCTTTTGCGGATAAGGCAAAACGATTTTTCAAACCGGAAACATTGCGCTATTATAATAAGAAGAAAACGAAAAAATAAAAGGAGGCTGGCTGTATGCTGCCTATTTTGATCGTGGACGATGAACCGGCCATTGCGGCGCTGATCAGCCGCGTGCTTACGGCGGCGGGCTATACCTGCCAGGCTGTGACCAGCAGCGAAAAGGCTGCCGATCTGATCCAGCAGAACCGCTACGACCTGGTGCTGCTGGATGTGATGATGCCAAAGATCGACGGCTACGACCTACTGGAATACATTCGCCCCACGGGCACGCCCAGCATTTTTGTTACGGCAAAGGATGCGGTTTCAGAGCGGGTGCGCGGGCTGCATAGCGGGGCCGATGACTATATTGTAAAGCCGTTTGCCCCGGCAGAGCTTACCGCCCGGGTAGAGGCTGTTTTGCGCCGCACAGGCCGCGCCACGGTGCAGTATTCGCTGTGGGGCTGCACGGTGGATACGGCCGCCTGCCGCGTAACGCGCGCCGGGCAGGAGATCAAACTGACCTGCAAGGAATACGAGCTGCTGTTGCTGCTTTTGCGCGGCCGGGGCACGGCGCTGTATCGCGACTACCTGTATGAAACGCTGTGGGGCGATGATATGAGCCTGGATACCCGCACGCTGGATACCCATATCACCCGCCTGCGCAAAAAGCTGGACCTGGGCGATAAGCTGCACGCTGTGCGGCAGGTGGGATATATGCTCGAAAAAGAATAATTTTATATCGCACGCTTTATGTCACACGCCGGAAACATGGGCAGGCTATACTGTGGCCAACACAAAAGCGAAAGGAGCTTTGTTTTATGAAAAAGCTGAAACTTTTTAGCACACTGCTGGCTACCGCACTGCTCACGGCCTGCGCAGGTGCCACCAACTCGCAGCAGCCCATGACCGCCCCGGCAGAAGAGCCCGCCGCAAGCGCTGCGGCGGCACCGCAAAGGCAGCAGGGCGCACCACTGCATCGTATCAATATGTGCCGCTATGCAACCATGAACGAAAGTGCCGCCTATGCCGTGATGAATGTGAACGACGCGGGAAAATATTTTATGACCAAGATCGACCCCGAAAGCGGCGAGCAGAGCGTGCTGTGCAGCCGGGCAAACTGTGCGCACAATGCCGAAAGCTGCCCTGCGTATCTGGCGCAGATCGCAAACGGCTGCGTGCCCAGCCGCTATGCGGCGGCAGATGGCAGCCAGGTGTATTGGTTTATAGATGGGCGCTACAATAACAGTGAGGGCGCTTATATCGACAGGACCGATGCAAACGGCGAAAACCGCATCCGCATGGCAGAGGGAAACGAGCTGCCGGATATGAGCATGCTCGACATCGTTTACAGTGACGGCAGCAGCCTGTATATAGAGGATGCCAATTACAGCCAAAAGCGCTTCCGCGTATTATGCGTAAACGAGAATGGCGTAAAAACGGTTTATGAAACAAGCCTGCCCGAGGGGGTAGAGGAATACCGCGTGATCGGCTGCTGGCAGGACCAGCTTTTGGTGCGTGAGACTGCCAGCCGCCCCGAAAACCCGCTGATTCCAAAAGGCGATGCGGCCACCGAGGAAGAACTGCGTGCCTGGCTGCAGGAGGAAGATGCCAAGGCGAATAAGGTGCAGGAAAAGTTGTGGCTGCTGAGCACGGCAGGTGAAATGAGCGAGACCCCGTTTACCTGGGAGGCCGGGCAGGGGATCCAGTGCCAGGTGCAGGGCAGCATGGCCCGCTTTTTGAGCGAAAGCGGAGAACTGACGGAATTTGACCTGCAGAGCGGCGAGACCTCCACCCGCCAACTGGAACTGCCCGGCGCGGTGAGAGCCGATTATTCGATCGAGAGCATCGGCGCATGGCAGACCGTGAAGATCCAGGAAAACGGGCAGTATACGGCCTACCTTTTGAACTATGAAACCGGCGAAACGCGTATGCAGCCGATCACCTGGTATAAAGACAGTGTAACCCCGCAAAGCCCGAGAATGGCTGCCCACAACGATGTTTGGGTGTTTGCCCACATCAGAGAAGAGATTTATAACCGCCAGGTGATCGGCTCGGACGGCGTGCCCTACACAGCCCAGAGCGGAAACGGCATTTACGGCTTTGCCAAGGTAGAAGACTATCTGGCCGGAAATGCCGACTGGAAGGCAGCAACTCTGCTGGGCACAGATTTTTATGATTAAGAAAGCCTTAAAGGGTATATAAGAAAGGAGCGTGCTATGAGATTTTCTGCCAAGCTGGCAGCCGGGTGTACAGCGCTTTTGGCCGGGGCGCTGTGCGCGGCAAGCCTTATGCTGATCGGGCAGAGCTTTTCGGCCGGGCTGGAAGCGGCCCGAACGGCGCTGCAAACCCACCAGTCGGGCCAGGCATATGCCGTTTTGCAGAATATTTTTGCCGTCGAAGAGGCCCAGAACGGCACACCGCCGCTTTCGGTGCTGGCCGGGGCGGCCCGCCAATATGCCGAACAGACCGAGGGCAGCAGCCTGGCACTGTGGCTGAACGGCTCGCAGCCGCTGTATTCTGACTTGCCCGCAGAGCTGCCGACAAGCATAAAGCAGCAGGCAGTGCAGACCGGGCCCGAAAGCTGGCAGCTGCAAAAAGCGGGCGGCCGGTGGTATCTGCTGACGGCGCGCCCGCTGGAGGTGCCGGGTGTGCAGATAAGCCTTTTGAGTGCCGCCGATGTGAGCGGAGTGTTTGCCGCGCGTGATGCCCAGCTGCGCGCATGGCTGGCGGCGTTTGCCCTGGTCATGGCGGCGGGCGGTGCGGCGGCCTGGCAGTTCAGCCGCAGCGTAACAAGGCCGCTCACCGTGCTGCAAGCGGCCAGCCAAAGCATTGCCGAGGGAAACTACGCCCAGCGCACGGCGCTGCCGGGACGGGACGAACTGGCCGGGCTCAGCCGCAGCTTTGATGCCATGGCCGAGGCCGTGCAGGCCAAAAAACGGCAGCTGGCTGAGACCATCTGCCGCCAGAACGATTTTATCGCAGCCTTTACCCACGAGGTGAAAACCCCCATGACCGCCATGCTGGGCTATGCCGATCTGGTGCGGGCGCAGCCGGATGACCCCGCGCTGAACCGTGAGGCCGCCAATTATATTTTTCACGAGACCCGGCGGCTGGAAGCACTGAGCCGCAGCCTGACGGCGCTGCTGAAGCTGGGCGAAAACGCCGAACTGAACAAGCAGCCGGTGAGCGACAGCACCCTTTTTGCTGAGGCGCTGCGCAGCTTGCCGCAGGCCGCAGAGCCTGAGCCACGCATAGAAGCGGCAGGCAGAACGGTACAGGCTGACAAAGCACTGATGGCCGACCTTTTGCGCAACCTGATCTTGAATGCACAGGCCGCCTGCAAAGGCGCGCCCGGTGCAGAGATACTGGTAAAAAGCGAGAGCGAAAACGGCAGAGTGGTGCTTTCGGTGCAGGACAATGGCTGCGGTATTCCGGCAAAGGATCTGCCCCGCGTGACCGAAGCCTTTTATATGGTGGATAAATCGCGCAGCCACGCAAACGGCGGCAGCGGCATTGGCCTTGCGCTGTGTGCCAAGATCGCGGCGGCGCACGGCACCGAACTGAAAATACAGAGCCGCGAAAAGCAGGGCACCTGCGTGAGCCTGGCCCTGCCACGGGCAGAAAGTGCAGACAGGGAGGAGGCCGCCGATGAATAAAAAACAGGAAAACCGCTTTTTGGCACTGTGCGCAGCCATCGTGCTGATCGGGCTTTTGCTGCCGTTTGGCGTGTTTGCCGCCTGGGATAAGGCCCTGCTGGCCGGGCCGCATACGCAGACCGCCGCGGCCGGGCTGGGGGCGCAGGCCGTGCAGAACCATACGGCCTGTGTGCTGTATGACAGTTTGCATATCACCGGCGTTGATATAGGCTTTGAAAGCTGGCAAAGCGGCGGCTGGCAGAGCGTGCCCGTAAGCGAAGAAAGCCTGCAGAGAGCCCAAAACGCCCTGCAAAGGCTGGCCGAAGCCGGGCTTTTGCCGCAAAGCGACCTGCCAAAGGCCGAGGCCCTTTTGCAGAATAGCGAAAATGCCGACAGGCAGACTTACACAGCGCCCGGCGGGCTTATACAGATCGAGAGCAAAGCGCAGGAGCCTTTGAGCGGGCAGCAGGCCGTGCTCTGCCTGATTTTGACAGGGGAAAACGGCATTGTGTATTTTAACTACCAAAACGGCGGGCAGCTTATGGCCGAAGCCTACAGCGAAGAGCAGCTTCAGGCCTATGCCGGACTGGCCGGGGTGCAGGGCTTTACCGACTGGCGGCTGCACACCCCTGCCGGTGCAGCCCGGGCACTGAGCGCTTACAGCGAGGCTGCGCAGGTGTATCTTGTGTGCGGCAGCGGCTACAGCATTACGCTTGCGGCCAGCAGCATGCTGCCGCAAACCTGGCAGAGCATTTGTGAAGCAGTATAAAAAGGAAAAACGCGCCCAGCACGGAGAAGCTTCCCGTGCCGGGCGTGCTTGGCTATTATATGTGTAAAAACATGACACTTTTTGTCTTGTTTTTGCGGTATAATAAAACCGGGGTGATGATATGCAGGGCAGCCGGTTATTCAAAATCGTATATTTCTTATTAGAAAAGGGGCGATGCACGGCCCCGGCCGGATTTTCGCTGAACGCACAGGTCAAGGCAGAAAAGCTGGTTTCGGTGCAAAACGCACCCCCCAAAAGCAGGCTCAAAACGATTTTGCGCTATTCGGTGGGGTGAAGCTGGCGGCGGACAGAATAGGCAGAAAAAATAGAGTTATCGAAAAGGAGGCAGGGACACCCGAAGCAGGGGTATATCCTTGCCGCTTTTACTGTAAATAAACGAAGAAGCTCCAAGCTTAAGCTTGGAGCTTCTTCGTTGGTGCGGATGAAGGGATTTGAACCGTCGCAACGCTTCCCTGTAATGCTGCGGAAACCACGAAAATCATTGATTTGTAGCGGTTATTTAGGAGAGGCAGCAAGATTATAAAAGAGCAATCACGCAAAACAAGGACACAAAGTGGGTTCAAAAGTGGGTTCAGCCGAGCAGGCGCTCAAACACCTCGTACAGATCGTCGGAGAGCACCTGATCATAGGCTTTCACCCGGTGGCCGTACACGCCGAAAGTATCCATGTTACGGCTGTGGCCCACAATGCCCTTCACCTCACCGACAGGCAGCAGGCTGGCTATGCTGACAAAGGTATGCCGGAGCTCATACAAGGTCACTTTGTCAATATCGTTCGCGGCACAGTACCGGTACCAGCGCTTCAGAAAAGTCTGCTCGCAGCTGATATCAAACACCGGCTCATTAGCCGTCACACAGCAGCCCTCTGCCAGTGTATGCGCGCGCTGTGCTGCAATCACGCTGCGGCTGTAGGCAGTGAGAGGCACCGCGCGAACGGCATTCTCGTTTTTGCCGTGGGTTTCCTCTCCGTGGATATTGATTGCCCGGCGCAGGTGCAGGCTGGTGTCGTTGGGGGTGATATCCCCCCACCGCAGCCCGATCAGCTCACCCGGGCGCAGGCCTGTAAGCACGGCCAGCCGGTAAGCGTGTATAAGCTCATCCCGGCGGGGCTTGCCGCGGAAAGTGGTAAGGTCAGAGTCAAAGAGCGTCTGCAGTGCCTCAGGCTGCAGGATGTGCTTTTCGTTGAGCCGACTGCCGGAGGGTACGCACAGTGTTTCTGGGTTCAGCGTAGTGGCATGGGCTATCACGCGGCAATATTTTAAAAAGTTCTTCAGCACAAAGACTAAGTTCTTTAGGGTTTTACGGCTGAGGGTCTCACCCGATCGCAAAGGGCGGGTGCCGGTGCTATTGTACGCGCCGTGCTTGTAGGCTTTGTTTACCAGCGATTGCAGGTCGCCAACCGTAAGGTCCGCCACCACGCGGCTGCCAAGCAACGGCAGCACATAAGCCTCTCCAATGCTTTTGATCTGGCGGTAATTAGAGTACCCGCTGCGGGCTTCCACATCAGCCAGATAATCCGGCCACAGCTGCCGCACGCGTGAGCGCTGATCGGTAATGTCGCCGTCCAGCCATGCGTCGGCTTTGGCGTTAGCTTCACGGAGCCCGGCACGGCCTGGCTTAGAGCTATAAAATGTTCTGCGCGCACCGTTCTTCTGCACTTTGATCATCCAGCGCCCATTGATCTGTGTGGCCGTATTTGTTCTTTTCGTCATCGTGTCCACCTCCTACAGGGTACAGCTTGCCAAGCCTACCCGGGAAGTGGTACAATACCTTTGTGGAGTAGTACTGCCCTTCGAGGGTAGGCTGTTCATTTGACGCTCTCGGTGTTGCCGCACCGGGGGCGTTTTTTTTTTTATCAAAACCAATGGGTGTAGCCCACGGCCTTGCCTTCGATCTGTATATCCTCCAGCTCCGGGCCGGAGTAGGAGTGAGGCCGGTATGCGCTGTTTGCAGGCACCAGTGTGATGGTGCTGCCATCGTAGTATACACGCTTGAGGGTGGCCTCATCGCCAATACGCACAGCGGCTATTTCGCCGTCATCCACCGTAGGCTGAATTTTGATATACACCACATCGTTATCATGGATACCGGTATCGATCATGCTGTCACCATGGCAGCGTAGGCAAAAATCGCAGGAGATGCCTTCGGGCACATCCACCATGTCCTGCACATTCTGCTCAGCAGTGATCGGTTCGCCGCAGGCGATATCGCCGATCAGAGGACGCTTGACCATTTTAGGCAAGGGCTCAAAGCCCGGCGGGATTGGCGCGGGGGAAGACTCGCCCGCCGGTTTCCAGCCCATTAAATAGCCGGGCGTAGTGTTAAGCGCTTTCGCAAAAGCCACGATTTTAGACTGTGTCAGGTCTACCTTGCCTGCTTCAATTTTGGCGATAGAGGACCGGTCGTTATAGCCGGTCTTTTTAGCCAGCTCCCCTTGCGACATCCCAAGGTCAAGCCGCAGGGATTTGATTTTTCTATAAACATCTAACATAGCTACCATCTCCTTGAATACACTATAGCATGGGGGTGAAATAAAATCAACATTTTTGTAAAAAATAGTTGACACAGATTCACACAAGTGGTATAACATGGGTAGTGAATCAAATTCACACAGAAAGGAGGATGCAAAATGACAAATGTTGATTTACTGAAGCAGAAGATAGCCTCGTGCGGGGTATCGATTACCTTTTTGGCCTACCAAATGGGGATTTCTCGCGAGGGACTGTACAATAAAATCAATGGGCTTACCGAATTTAAAGGCTCGGAGATTACTGCGCTGGCGAGGCTGCTCCGACTGGCCCCAGAAGAAAGGGACGAAATTTTTTTTGCGTAAGAGTGTGAATACAATTCACACATCCGCACTTATGGGCAAAGCGGCACAAAACAGGAGGCAGCCATGATTCGCAAGTATCAGAAAATAGTCCGCCGCGCTGAGGACATGGGCGTAAACACCATCGGCGAGCTTGGCCAGCGTGTCGGCATGGGAAAAAACCTGATCGGCGCACGGCTTGGTGGGCGCTCGGCCTGGAGGGCGGACGAGATCGTGAAGATCTGCAAGGAGCTGCAGATTCCGCGCGAGGAGGTAGGCAACTACTTCTTCAGCGAGATTCCCTAAAGCAAGCGAAAAGGAGGACAACAGTGGACAAATTCATTCTGAAAGATGACAAGGGAAAGCCGGTATTTATCCAGCAGGAGGGAAACCTCACCAAGCCGGTTGTACGGCTCACCCCGGAGTGCTACCAGCTCGTCAAGGTGCTGGCCAGCAGCGCGAACATCAGCATGGGCTGCGTAATCGGCCAATGCGTAACTTACGCGGTCGCGAATATGGCGGCCAGCCTGGAACAGGAGGACAGAAATGAATATTAAGGATTTTAAGGAACCCGCGAACATCGAAATCAAGGTGTCGCCAGAAGACAAAGAAGCCTACATCCATATGTCGGGGAACCCTGTAGTACTGATCGCTGCGCTGACCAAGGCGCTGCTCGAGGCCACCGAGCAAGCAGTACCCAAAGAAAATCTGACCAACCTGCGCACAGCGGTCGGCATGGCGATTATTTGCCCTGAAATCGTAAACAAGAGCAATAAGGAGGAGCACAAAAATGATTGAACTTAAGATTACCGCCAACTCGGTAGAGGAGTATCGCGCACTGCTGCTGGGCATTTGCGCCGAGGCCCGCATGGCAGAGGCACCCACCCCCGCCCCTGCGGCGGTCAAGCCCGCGAAGGCAACTGCGGTCAAGCCCGCAAAGACGGCTGCGGTTAAGCCCGCAGAGCCCAAGAGCGCCCCTGTAGAGGCCGCCGCTCCGGCAGAAACCAAGACCCCGACCATCGACCAGCTGCAGGCTGTAGGCCGCAAAATTGCCCTTTCTGGCAAAGTGGAGCAGCTCAAGGCAGTGCTGGATAAGTACGGCGCGCAGAAGCTGCCCGAGATCCCCGAGGAGCGCCGCGCAGAAGCGCTGGCAGATTTGGAGGCAGCCAATGGCGCCAACTAAGCATGCGCTGCTTTCTCCCAGCGCTGCACACCGGTGGATCGCCTGCCCGCCCTCGGCGCGCCTGACCGAGCACATGCCCGGCAGCACCAGCCCCTACGCCGAGGAGGGCACCAAGGCGCACTACCTGTGCGAACAGACCCTGCGCCTGAACATCCCTCGCTGGCGGATGGGCCAGCCGGACGAGAGGGCGCAGGTCGCGGAGGATGACTATCCCCCCGAAATGTGGCGCGCAGCCAGTGCATACGCCGAGTTTGTCCACGAGGTGTGGGCGGAATTCCCCTCTGAGCCCACGATCGCCGTGGAGCAGCCGGTCAATGTAACGCGCTGGGTACCGGGCTGCTTCGGCACCTGTGACTGCCTGCTGATCGGCGGCGGTACGCTCCAAGTGATCGACTTCAAGTACGGTGCGGGCGTACCGGTCAGCCCGGTGCAAAATGAGCAGATGATGCTTTACGCGCTGGGGGCCTACGATCTGTTCAGCGCTACCGACACCATCAACACTGTGTGCATGACCATCGTGCAGCCTCGCATTCAAGCAGAGCCCGAGCGCTGGACCATCGCCACCGATGAGCTGCTCAAATGGGCCGAGGACACCCTGGTGCCCGCAGCCAAGCTGGCGTGGGCCGGAGAGGGCGACTTTAACCCTGGTAAAGAGCAGTGCCGCTGGTGCCGAGCATACCCTCAATGCCGCGCATGGCAGGATAAATACGGGCCGCTGGCAGATTTTATGGCACAGACCCCCGAGGTCCGGGATCCTCGGCTGCTCTCCAATGCCGAGATAGGCGAGTGGCTGGGACGGGCGCAGGACATCGCCGACTATGTCAAGGCACTGGAGGTCTACACACACCAGCAGCTGCTCGAGGGCAATCCGGTTCCGGGCTGGAAGCTGGTAGAGGGCCGCAGCGTGCGGCAATTCACCGACACCGATGCAGCCTTTACCGCAATGCAGCAGGCAGGTGTGGACCCGGCCATGCTGTACGAGCGTAAGCCAATCAGCCTGTCGGCCGCGGAAAAGCTGCTGGGCAAAAAGCATTTCAACGAGGTGTGTGGTGGCTTTGTGGTCAAGCCGCAGGGCAAGCCTACACTGGCCCCTGAGAGCGATAACCGACCTGCCTACGACCCCACTGATGGGTTCGAGGCAGCCGAAAAATAAACAGCAAAGAAAGGATACAATACTATGAACGCTAACGAAATCATCATTCCCTGCCGTCTCAGCTATGCCAATGTTTGGGAGGCCCGCCAGAGCATGGAGGGCGACAAGATGCAGTACAGCTGCTGCCTGCTGATCCCCAAGAGTGACACAGGCACCCTGCAGCGCATCAAAGCGCTGATGGCCAAGATCGAGAGCGAGGCAGTCACCACTAAGTGGGGCGGCAAGAAGCCCGCCAGCTACGCGCACCCGCTGCTCCGCGATGGCGACACCGACCCCAATAAGGGCTGCGACGATAACTACGCAGGCTGCTTTTTTATCAACGCCAAGGCCAACGCCGACCACGCGCCCAAGATTATCGATGCGCAGTGCAACCCGATCATGGACCGTGACGAGGTGTACAGCGGATGCTACGCCAATGTCAAGGTCTCCATTTTCGCCTACAACAACCCTAAGGGCGGCAAAGGCCTCGCCGCCGGTTTGGTCGCTATCCAGAAAACCAAGGATGGCGAGCGCCTGGGTGGCGACACCGGAACGGAGGGCTTCGAGGTGCTGAGCACTGATGTCGAGGCCATGCTGGGATGATCACCATTGACCTCGAAACCTACAGCCCGGCACCGATTGCGGATACAGGTGCGTACCGCTACGCACAAGACCCAGAGTTTCAAATTCTCCTGTGTAGCTACGCCATGGACAATGAGCCGGTGGAGCTGGTGGACTGTTCGACTGGAGATCCGCTGATCGGGCGCGTTAAGCAGTTGCTCTTCGATCCGACGATCAAGAAGCGCGCATGGAACGCTGCGTTTGAGTGGTGGTGCTTGTCAGAGTACTTCCAGCTGAGCCAGCAGCAGCGCGAGGATTGGCTGGAGCAGTGGGAGGATAGCATGGTACACGCCCTATACTGCGGCCTGCCTGCCAGCCTTAAAGAAGCGGGCAAGGCCCTGCGATTGGGCGAGGAGCAGGCCAAAATGCGCGAGGGCGCAGCCCTTATCCGGTACTTTTGTGTACCCTGCAGGCCGACCAAAGCCAACGGCGGCCGCACCCGCAACCTGCCGCTACACGCGCCGGAGAAGTGGGAACTTTTCTGCAAGTATAACCGCCGAGATGTGGAAACCGAGCGCACAATCGATCGGATGCTGGAGCCTTTCCATGTACCGGAAAGCATCTGGGAGCAGTGGCGTGACGACCTGCGGATGAATAGTCGCGGGATCGCCATCGATAGGCAGCTGGCCGACGGTGCGCTGTTCTGCCAGAGAGTGTACACCGACAAGCTGGTAAACCGAGCCCGAGAGATCACCGGGCTCGGCAACCCCAACAGCACAGCGCAGCTGATGGCATGGCTGGAACAGCAGGGCTGCTCCCTGCCTAATCTGCAAAAAGCCACAGTGGCGCAGGAACTCACCGATTCAACGCTGCCTGCAAATGTGCGCGAAATGCTGCAGCTGCGGCAAGGGCTGGGCAAGACTTCTACCACCAAGTACGAGGTGGTAGAGGCCGCAGCAGGCCCGGATGATCGCATCCGAGGATGCCTCCAATTCTACGGGGCAAACCGCACCGGGCGATGGGCAGGACGGCTGCTGCAGGTGCAAAACCTGCCGCGCACCTACCTGCGCGGACAGCCGGAAGTGCGGGAACTGATCAAGCGCAAGGATGAGGCAGCCCTTGAGATGTTGTACGGCGATGTAGCGGATGTACTCAGCCAGATGATCCGTACTGTACTGATCCCGGCACCGGGAAAAGTATTCATCGATGCGGACTTCTCGGCCATCGAGGCGCGGCTGCTGGCATGGGAGGCCGGGGAAGATTGGGTACTGGAGGTGTTCCGCACCACAGGCAAAATCTATGAGGCCACGGCCTCAAAGATGTTCGGTGTTCCGGTGGACACCATAGTCAAAGGCCACCCTAACTACAGCTACCGCCAGCGCGGCAAGGTGGCAACCCTGGCGCTTGGATATAACGGCGGCGTGGGCGCGATGCGGCGCATGGACACCGGTGGTGCGCTGGGCTGCCTGCCCGATGCGGCCATTCAGGATATGGTCACCCGCTGGCGGCAGCAAAACCCGCGGATCACGGCCCTATGGAGAGCTCTTGACCGAGCCTGCAAGGAAACCATCCGCACCGGGCTGCCTCACACCGTAAACGGGGGTGCGGGGCGTTTGGCGATAATCCGTATGGAGGCCAGCAGCACCTGCCCTTTGAGCTTCCTCACAATCCAGCTGCCCAGCGAGCGCAAGCTCTACTACGCAGCTCCGCGCATTGATAAAACGGATGGCCGTATTTATTACCGCGAGCAGACGGTCACCGGCTGGGCGGAGAGCGAAACCTACGGCGGCAAACTGGCCGAGAACCTAACGCAGGCCATCGGCCGCGACTGCCTGGAGTATGCGCTGCAGCAGCTTAAAGTCGCCGGGTACAGGGTGGTGTTCCATATACACGATGAGGTGGTAATTGAGGCTGACGCGGCACGAGCGGATGAGCAACTCGCTGATATCCGTCGGATCATGAGCCAGCCCGCGCCTTGGGCTACCGGCCTCCCCCTTAACGCAGAGGGCTGGGTCGGCGAATTCTTCACCAAGGACTAAACCACGCTGCGAAACGCAAAGGAAATGCTATGAAAAGAGTTGCACTGGAATAGCGTAGATTCGCCATGCGTAGGAAAAGCAAGGCTGCGAAGTGAGAGGCACCGGAAACGTAAAGACTTGATGTGCCATGGAAAAGCAGAGAAATGCGTAGCTTCGGAAAAGCAGAGAGAAGCATAGCCACGGAAAGGCTATGAGTGCCAATGAATCGCATAGGAACTGCACTGAGCTGCGTGGGAAATGCAAGTCGCAGATGTGCTGAGGAATTGCATGGCCAAGAATTGCCTCGGAAAAGCGTCGAATGGCGACGATACGGAATAGTGTAGCAAGGAGCAGCATGGCCTCGGAAAAGCTTGGAAAGGCATAGACTTGCTGCGGATGTGCTCGGACCGGCAATGGCTGCGAGTGGAGCCGTCGAGATTTGCACCGGAATGGAGCTGATCGGCCGGGCAGTGGAAACGAATAGATGGGTATGCGGCGCGCTGGATATGCAAAGTATTGACGCGCAAAGGAAAACACATAAGTAAAGGAGAATTACCATGAAAGTACGAATCACATTGACCGAAGAAACCCTGGGCACCAGCCCCAGCAACGAAGAACTGCTGGCAACCTACATCGCCAGTAAAGCCCCTACCGATGAGCTCACCGCGCAGGAGGTGGCCGCGATCAAGGCACAGTCCGCAGAGGATCGTGTAACCATCTTCCCCCGGCTGGCCGATGGCAGGCCCTTTATTTACGACTACCAGATCAAGGGCATGCTCAAGGATTCCTGCAAGGCACTCGCCAAAGCGGGTAAGGCAGGATACGCGGGCGGCAAAGCTTGCGCCGCCCTGAAAGCCTATAAGCAAGCCATCGACGGCTTGATTTTCGTATCCCCGCGCGAGATCCCCTACGATATGCACGGTATGCGCATGGGCTACTGTGAGCGCCCCCTGCGCGCCAGCACCCCCATGGGCGAGCGGGTGAGTATCGCTAAGAGTGAGAGTGTGCCCGCAGGCAGCACCATCGAGCTGGAATTCACCCTGCTGGATCCCTCACTGGAGCAGATGGTACGGGAATGCTTGGATTACGGCACGCTGCGCGGAATTGGGGGCTGGCGTAATTCGGGTAAGGGCCGATACACCTGGGAGGAAATCAAATGAGCAAAAAGGCACTCGAAATCCGGCCCTGCCCCTGCGGACAGAGGGCGGGGGATAGGCTGAACTGGGTAAAACCGGTGAAGTCAAAGGCGTTTGTAGTAGCCTGCACCGCTTGCGGCCGGGTAGGCCACAGCGGGAAAACGGTGGCAGAGGCCGCCGAAAACTGGAATGCAGCCGTGGAGGGCAGAATAAAGGCGCCCTATTCGCCCAAACATCCGTTCAGATTTGAGGCGCTGGAGGAAGCAAAATGATAGTACTTACTGCAATCGCAGCGGGCAGCCTGCTGCTGGCGCAACAGCCAGCGCAGGTGGCCCCCACCACCCCCGATATCATGGCCATTGTGGAGCAGGTCAGCAACGACTACGAGCTTCCCAGCACTGTGCTGCTGGCCATGATCGAGCGCGAGTCTGGCTTTGAGGTAGAGGCCGTCGGCGACGGCGGCCGCAGCCTCGGACTTATGCAGATCCAGCCACGCTGGCACCAGCAGCGCATGGACGATCTCGGCTGCACGGATATGTTCGACGCTGAGCAGAATATCACGGTCGGTGCGGACATCCTCGCAGAGCAGCTCGTGCGCTATGACGGCGACATGGGTAAGGCGCTGACCGCCTACAACCAGGGCAGCTGCCGTAGCGAAGTATCTGAGTACGCGGTCGAGGTCATGGCCCGGGCCGCAGAAATCGAGGATGAACAAAATGAAGCTGAGTATCGGTAAAAGCCGCACAGACCTCAAGTGGAAACAGGTGGACTGGTCGTGGCCCGACTTTGTGCACCAGGCGACCCTGCGCACCACAGTCGGTGCAGAAACCATGGCCGCGTACCTGCGAATGCCTAAAGCACAGCAAGACCAGCTCAAGGATAACGGCGGGTTTGTGGGTGGAGCCTTGGCTGAGGGCCGCCGTAAGCGCGGCTGCTGCACCGAGAGGTCACTGATTACACTGGACATCGATAACGCGCCTGCGGGCAGCACGGAGCGGTTGGAAGCCACGCTGACGGAGATGGGGCTACTGTTCCTCATATATTCCACGCGCAAGCATGACCCGGAGCACCCGCGCCTCCGGGTCATCGTGCCGAGTGATCGCCCCATGACCCCCGACGAGTACCAGCCGGTGGCAAGATTGCTGGCGCAGGCCATCGACCCGGAGCTCCGGATCTTTGATGCAACCACCTTTGAGGTAGAGCGGCTCATGTATTGGCCGAGCCGGTGCGCGGATAGTAAGGCGGTGTTCACTGCGAGCACGCACGCCCCCAACCGGGCACTGAGCGTAGACGGGCTGCTGGCAACCTACAGCGACTGGCGCAATTGCGCGGAATGGCCCCTGTGCCCCGCCGAGAGCGCCCCAACGAGCCGAGGTAACCGGCAGGCCGACCCGAGCCAAAAGGCAGGCATTGTGGGCGCATTCTGCCGCGTGTACGATGTGCCCTCGGCCATCGAACACTTCCTGCCCGGCGTTTACACCCCTGCAGGCGACGGCCGCTATACCTATACCAATGGCAGCACCACGGGGGGAGCGGTGCTGTATGAGGGGGGCGCCTTCTTGTACAGCCACCACAGCACCGATCCGGCGGGCGGGCACCTGTGCAACGCGTGGGACTTGGTGCGCATCCACCTATTTGCCGAGCAGGATAGTGACGCCAAGCCCGATACTCCCACCAACCGACTGCCGAGCTATGCCGCCATGGCCGAGCTTGCAGCGCACGACCCGGAGGTGTACGGGCTTATGACGGAGGAGCGCCTGCAGAGCGCGCTGGAGGGATTCAGCGTGGCGCAGGAGGCCCCAGATCGGGCGGAGGATGACTGGCACAAACGGCTCGAAGTCAATGCTAAAGGGCAACTCTTATGCACCAGCCAAAACATGAGATTGCTCATGCACTATGACGCGGCACTTGCGGGAAAAGTCTGGAATGATTTGTTCGCTATGCGCCGAAAGTGCACCGGGCCGCTGCCGTGGGATCCGCGCACGGAGGAACGCTGGTGGTCGGACGATGATGATGCCGGACTGCGCTGGTACATCGAGAGCGTGCATCATCTTACCGGCTCCGGCAAGATCGCTGATGCCATCGCGCTGGAGGCGCAGGCCAACGCCAAGGACCCGGTCGTGGATTACCTGCAGCACCTACACTGGGACGGGGCCCCCCGCGTGGAAACGCTATTCTCAGATTATCTGGGGGCCGAGGATAGCCCCTACACCCGCGCAGTGGCACGGAAAAGCCTGGCAGCAGCGGTGGCCAGAGCGTGCCATCCGGGGGCTAAATATGATCAAGTGGTTATCTTTTCGGGGCAGCAAGGCATCGGTAAGAGCACTTTTGTGGCCAAATTGGGGCAAAAATGGTTCTCTGATAGCCTTACAAATTTCAGCAGCAAGGATGCCCGAGAGAGCATCCGCGGAGTTTGGCTTGTAGAGCTGGGAGAGCTGACAGCGCTTGACAAGAGCGAAAATGAGGCAGCCAAGCAGTTTATCAGTCAGCGCGAAGATGTGTACCGGCCAAGCTATGGCAAAAACACCGTAAACTATCCGCGCAGGTGCGTGTTCTTTGGCACAAGCAACAAAACGGAGTTTCTGAGGGACCCCACCGGTAACCGCCGCTTCTGGCCCATTGATGTGTATAAGCACCCGCCGCGATACGATATCCGCAAAATGGGAGAGGACAAGTGGCTGCCGCAGGCCACGGTGGACCAAATCTGGGCAGAGGCGGTTCAGATTTATAAGGCCGGGGAGCCGCTGTACTTTGCTGGCGCAGAGGTAGAAGTCGCTGAACAGGCGCAGGCAACCCACATGGAAATCGACCCGTGGCTGGCAACGATTCAGGCGTTTCTGGAGCAACCGGTACCTACAGACTGGCGCACCGGGTGGGGCAGTGATCGACGAGAGGCGTGGAATAACGGCACGCTGCTGGATCGTGATAACATCCAAACCGCCGCGAGGGACTACACCTGCGTAGCGGAGATCTGGGAGGAGTGCCTCAACGGGCGGATTGAGCGGATCACCCCCAGAGAGCAGCGACGGATCACCGCCTGCCTGGACGCACTCCCTGAGTGGGGCAAAACCAACAGCGTGCAGCGCTTCCTGCCCTACGGCAGGCAGAAAGCATGGCACAAAAATCCATAATTTAAAAACGCGAGTTTGGTTGACAAATTTGGTTGACACGGTTGACGCGGTTGACAAACTTGGTTGACAAGAAAACGACGAATAATCGTTATATATAATATATGTCAACCAAGTCAACCAAATATTTAATATAAATTAAAATACGGATTAGGGGATACACATACAGCCTATAGCTTGTTTTTTAGGTATATAGGGGAAAATCGGTTGACTTGGTTGACAAGCCGCCAAAGGAGGACAAAACTACATGCGAGAAAACTACATCGAGCAAACCCTGCGTAACGCCATCAAGCAGCAGGGCGGGTGGTGCATCAAGTGGGTGGCACCAGGCACGGCGGGCGTGCCGGACCGCATCTGCATTCTGCCGGGGGGCCTTGTAGCCTTTGTGGAGCTTAAGGCACCGGGCAAGTCGGTGGCCAAAGGCGGGCTGCAGTCGTTCTGGCAGCAGGAACTGCACCGGTTGGGCTGCTACGCCTACATAGTCAGCACCCCCGGGGAGGCCCGCAGCTTGGCCGACTATCTGGGCAGCGTGTCCAAAGCGCTGACCGGGGTCGAGCATCCCAGCCTGCCCGGTAAGGCCGTCAAGGGGGCGCAGCGTGATGGACAGCTTTAAGCCGCACCCGTACCAGCAGGAGTGCATCCGCGCTATCGTGGAGCGCCCGAGCGTAGCACTGTGGCTGGAAATGGGGCTGGGCAAAACTGTGATCACGCTCACAGCGCTGCGCACGCTGCTGCTGTTGGGGGAGGCCGAGCGTGTGTTGATTGTCGCGCCCAAGAAAGTAGCCGAGGCTACATGGCAGGACGAGATAGCCAAGTGGGAGCACCTGCGGGGGCTGCGTGTAAGTACTGTGCTGGGCACGGCAAAGCAGCGCGAGGCCGCCCTCAGGAAAAAGGCCGATATCTACATCACCAACCGTGACAGCGTGGTGTGGTTGGCGCAGGCGTGCAGGCGCAAGTGGCCCTTTGACACGGTGGTGCTGGATGAGGCAAGCAGCTTCAAGCACCACACCACACAGCGCTTTAAGGCCCTGCGCCGCGTCAGACCACAGATCCACCGGGTGATCGAGCTCACAGGCACGCCCGCCCCGAAAGACTACCTGGACCTTTGGGCGCAGGCCTATCTGCTCGATCAGGGCGAGCGGCTGGGGCAGCGTTTTACCTCGTACCGAGATAGCTACTTTCAACCCGACAAACGCAACGGTATGCAAATCTACAGCTGGCGGGAGCGTAAGGGCGCGGCCGAGATCATACAGGCCAAGTTGGCGGATGTCTGCATCAGTATGCAGGCCGCCGACCATCTGCAGCTTCCCGACAAAATCGTCGAGGACATCCCGGTGGTGTTGCCGCCGAGCGACCGCAAGGTCTACGACCAGCTGCAAGGATGTATGCTGCTTGATGTCGACGGGGAAACGATCACGGCACTGCAGGCGGCTACTCTGACTAACAAGCTGCTGCAGCTCTGCAACGGCGGATTATACGACACCGAAAAACAGGCCCATGAGATCAACAGCGCCAAGCTGGATGCGCTGGTGGAGCTGATCGAGGCGCTGGACGGGCAGAATGCCCTTGTGTTTTACGCTTTCGAGTTCGATCGGACACGGATACTGGAAGCGCTCAAGACGCGCTGTAAGGGCCTTAGAGTGGCGCTGTTGGAATCCGAGGCCGAACAGCGAGCCTGGAACCGGGGCGAGATCAATGTTCTTCTGGCGCAGCCCGCCAGCTGCGCCTATGGGCTCAACCTGCAGCAGGGCGGCCGACACATGATCTGGTACGGCCTGCCGTGGAACCTCGAGCTGTACCAGCAGGGGGTGGCGCGTCTGTACCGACAGGGACAGCCGCAGCCGGTCATCATCCATCGACTGCTGGTCAAGGATAGCGCCGACGAGATGGTGCTGCAGGCACTGCAGCACAAAGGCAGCACACAGCAGGGGCTGATCGATGGCATCAAGGCGCTGGCAGCCAAAGCACAAAAGGAGGCGAGGGATTGAGGATCAGAGCGTTCAGGCGACTTACTCGCGAGCAGCGGAGGGAAATCATCCGAGCGATGGAGGACCCCCTCTGCCGCCGCATTTTGGAGGTTGCCTTTCTGGGGCCGGGTAAAGTGAGCTGGGTCAAGGTGGCCCTGGTAATCGGCGGCGGGAACACCGCCAACACAGTCTGCCAGATCGCACACCGCGCGCTGGCCGAAGTCGATAAACCTGTCACAAATGCCCCCGACAACCGTGCTACGATAACCACAGACGGCCCTGCCACGCCTATGGAGCAAGCGTACCATGGCAGGGCCACCAACCCCCGGTAAGTCGCTTCGTGGAAGCGCAACAAACCGGGGAATTTGCGATTCAGGGGGAGAGCAGACATGGCAGATAATGAGCGATTCCGCACAGCCAAGCTGGTGAATTGGCACTTGCTGCCCGAGGTTCAGCTCACCCCGAGCGGGTTTGCACAGATGCAGCCGGTCGCGTTTCCCACCGAGGCCGAGGCCATGGTGCGATTTAAGGACGCGCTCAGCTGCGAGTTTCGAGCCGCACAGGGGCTGCATTTCTACAGTGACGATTACCAATTCGAGCGGGTGTGGGCGCAGCCGGAGGTGTACATAGAGCTCCTTCGGCAATTTGAGTTTGTCATCGAGCCGGATTTTTCCATGTACCTCGATTTCCCAGAGCCGCTCCAGCGCTGGAATCATTACCGCAACCAGCTGCTGGGAGCATGGTGGCAGGCCCGCGGGCTGACCGTGATACCCAGTGCAAGCTGGGCCGATGAGGCCAGCCTAAGCTGGTGCTTTGACGGGCTGCCCGAGCGCAGCACAGTAGCGATCAGCACGGTCGGCTGCCTCAAACGCAAAGCCGACTACGAGGGGTTCTTTCTGGCAGGTGTACGGGAGCTTTTCCGCACCAAGGCCCCCACCGGGCTGCTCGTGTACGGCATTCTCACACCGGAGATCGAGCAGCTGTGCAAGAGTGCGGGCATTCCTTACAGGCACTACGCGCACACCATGATGGGCGCAAGATTTCTAACCAAAAAGCTGGCGGGCAAGCTGGCACAGGAGGACAAAAAGCATGGGTAGAGGCAGACTGGCAGCCAGTCACGGTTTATCCACCGCCCCGCAGCCGCAGGCCGCGGCAAATACAGTGGCAGCTGTGCAGCAGGCCGCAGCCCCGGTGCAGCAGACTGCGCCTGTGCCTGCGCCGGTTAGTCAGCCGCCCACGGGAGCGCACGGATTCCCTGAGCTTACCGCCGCACAGCAGACAGCCCTTGTAGCCAGCCAGCGCAAAAGGCGCGACTGGAACACATACCAGGCGAATCAGGATTACATCAACCCCGCACAAACCTCTACCGGGTTCGGATTCGCGCAGAATGTGAACTACGCACTGGAGAGCGGAACAGCAATCAGCAAGCTCAGCCCCCGCGCACAGCGCATGGTCGCGGGTTTGGACAAGCTCATGGGGCCCATCGGGCACGAAACCACACTTTACCGCGGCGACCACGACGATTTCATCACTCGCCATTTCGGCATCAAAAACCCCGGCCAGATGAGCGATGCGCAGCTGCGCAAGGCGCTCGTAGGCAAGAGTTGGACGGCTAAAGGATTCACAAGTACGAGCCACGACAAGGCCAAGAGCCCGTTTCTACCGGGGGGTATGTTGGGCGGCGGGCGAGAGGTTCAGCTGACGATCCACACCAGCAAATCGCTTAAGGCGGCTATGGTTCAGCAATCGCAGGCGGAGGTGGCGCTGGGGCGCGGAACGCAATTCAAAATCACAGGCGTCCGACACACAGGCAGAACTGCATACCCCCGAGCAGGCGGTGCGAAAAAAGTGATTGAAATTATCGTGGAAGCTTGGTAAAATGCAGATAACAAAACCAACAGGAGGTTTTCAGAATGGGCAAGAAAATAGAGATCGATGAATGGAGTGGGCTGCCGGTTCAGCCCTTTACACAGCTGGACAGTTTGCCTGCCAGCAAGGCAGAGCAGCGCCGGATCCACGAAGCCAACATTCGTGCAGGCATCATCATGCCGGACAAGCCTAAGAAGAAAACCACCGCGAAAAAGAAGAAAGCGAAGTGACCTGACCATGAGCAGCGCTAAAATCACCGCCCACAAGGGCAGCGTGGTGTACGCCGATACCGATGCCATTGTGAATGCTGCCAACGCGCAGCTTGCTCCGGGCGGCGGTGTGTGTGGTGCGATCTTCTCAGCAGCCGGATATGACCAGCTCGACAGAGCCTGCCGGGCTATCGGCGGCTGCCCCACCGGCAGTGCCGTGGCCACCCCAGGGTTCAAGCTGAAAGCCAAGTACATTATCCACGCGGTAGGCCCCATCTACCGTGGCACCAAAGCCAACGCCGATCAGCTGTATAGCGTTTACCAGGCATGCCTCAAACAGGCCGAAGAACACGGCTGTCACAGTATTGGCCTGTGCTCCATCAGCACCGGCATTTATGGCTACCCCCTCGAGGAAGCGGTGCAAATTGCGGTGAAAGCCCTCCGGGATTACCCCGTCAAGACCTGCACCGACATTCGCATTTATTGCTTTGCCGACCGTGAGTACCAGGCTTTCACCCATGCACTGAGCAAATAAAACCTGTCACATTTTGCCGCCAAAGCCATGGTATGCTGACCTCATAACGATTTGAGGGAGGCACCGCATGGGCAGAGGCAGACTATCAGGACAGCAGGGTATGGCACGCGCGATCGCGGCCGCTGTACCCACACCACCTCCAGCACCCGCCCCTGCGCCGCAGCAGGCGGCCACACCTTATCAGCAGACGCTGGCTGCGGCAAGAAGCAATGACGGCTCGCTGGATGTAACGCAGCTATCCGGGCTGAGCGACGGGCAGCTCAACCATGTGCTCAACGCCATCAAGGCGCACACCACGGTAGAGCTGCCCCAACAAGGGGTTAGCAAGCAGCAGGCCACCGACACGCAACGATTCTTCAATGCCATCGGCTGGACGAGCCGACCGACCGAGCTGATCACCGGCGATAAAGCGTTTTTAACTGCTGCCAAAGCTGCCGGGCAAAAAGTCTTGTACCATTCAGACGACGCCGCAAAGGCCCATGTCCCAAACACAAAGGTTCTGGCCGATCAGTTCATGAGCCGAAAAGAGAGGCAGTACCTCAGTGGCGGGTACTATGGAGATGGAACCTATTTTGCATCCACATCGGCCGGGTCATGGGCATACGGCAGTTCAACAGGCTCTACCCAATTTCGCAGTTTTCTAAACCGTAAGGCGAAAGTTATCAGCGATAGCGCTTTGAGTGGACAGTTTCGAGCCTGGAGTGTCTCTCACCCGAAAGCTTATCGGAACCTGCTGCGCTTTTCCCAAGGGTACTATCCCAACGGCGGCAGCACAGATGGTGTGAAGTCGATATTCGCGGCCATGTGCGGGTACAATGTCATTCAGCGTGGCAGCTACTACACGGTGCTTGATCGAAGCGCGGTGACCACACAGAAGAAAGTTTTGACCAGAACAGGCGCACGCGCGCCAAGCTGGTAAAGTTTAGGAGGATTAAAGCATGGCCCCAAAATTCAGAAACCCCCGTGAGGTAGATACACGCGACTCCATGGACTGGTGGCAGGCAGACCTCATGCGCAAGCATGTTGAAGCAGAGAAAGCAGCAGAAAAAGCAGGCAAGAAGTTTACAGATAAGCAGTTCCAGCAGCTCGCCAAAGAACACTGGGCTGAGGCAGACCGTGAGGATGCCGCCAAACGAGCCGTAAAAAAAGCTGCAGCAAGCAAGGCAAAAACAGCCCCTGCGCCCAAGAAGAAGGCAGCAGCCAAGAAAACCAAGTAAATCCTGTCACATTTTCCAACAGGAAGTGTGCTACACTGGAGGTGCTTCATCGAAGCACCTCCTTTTTTCGTTCCGCCCCGGTAGGTCTTTCCTCCTTTCTCCCTGCCGGGGTAAATCCTGTCACATTCTAAACCGCGGCCTCTGGTAGAATAATACCAGAGGCATTTTTTATTATCGGAGGATCGCATGAAAGTAGAAATCAGGGATATCAAATCAATCATCCCTTATGATAAAAACCCGCGAAACAACGCCGCCGCAGTCAAGCCGGTGGCCAACAGCATCAAGGAATTCGGGTTCCAGCAGCCGATCGTGGTGGACAAGGACGGCGTGATCATTGTAGGCCACACCCGCTACAAAGCGGCCAAGAGCCTGCACCTGAAAGAGGTGCCGGTAGTCGTCGCGGATGAGCTGACCCCCGATCAGGTCAAGGCATACCGTATCGCCGACAACAGCACCGGTGAGGTTGCCGCATGGGACCTGCCGCTGCTCAGCGCAGAGCTGGCCACCATCGACCTCGATATGTCGCAGTTTGGACTGAATGTGGAGCTGCCTGAGGTCGATCCGGAGGCATTCGAGGATGACTATGATGTGGAGCTTCCCACCGAGCCGATCTGTAGGCCCGGTGATGTATGGCAGCTGGGTAACCATCGCCTGGTTTGCGGCGACAGCACAGATCCGCGAGATGTGATGGCTCTGATGGACGGTACAAGCGCTGATCTGCTGGTTACTGATCCACCCTACAATGTGGACTACGAGGGCAGCAACGGCAAAAAAATCCAGAACGACAGCATGGGAGAAAGCCAGTTTCGGCAGTTCCTGCTGCAAGCCTATACCAACGCCTACGAGGTTTGCCGCACCGGTGCTGCCGCCTATATCTTCCACGCAGACACCGAGGGTGAGGCATTCCGCGCCATGTTCCGCGAAGCTGGCTGGGAGCTGCACGGCTGCCTGATCTGGGTTAAAAACAGCCTTGTGCTGGGCCGAGCAGACTATCAGTATCAGCACGAGCCCTGCCTGTATGGCTGGAAGCCTGGCGCGGGGCATTACTTCATCAATGACCGCACCAACACCACGGTGATCGACGAGGCAAAGCCGGAGGATCTGAAGAAGCTGTCTAAATCCGATCTACTCAACTGGGCCCTTAAGGCGCAGGAAATGCTGGACAAAGAGCCCAGCACTGTGCTGCGCTTCAACAAACCCGCAGCCAGCAAGGACCACCCGACCATGAAGCCGGTTCCTCTGCTGGGTAAGCTGATCAAAAACAGTTCAAAGCCTGGCCAGATCGTGCTGGACTTGTTCGGAGGCAGCGGCAGCACGCTGATCGCCTGTGAGCAGTTGCACCGCAGTTGCCGCGTCATGGAGATGGACCCCCAGTACGCGGATGTGATTATCGACCGCTGGGAGCAGTTCACCGGGCTGGAAGCCAAGAAAATCAACTGAGGGGGAGCTTTATGCCGAGAAAAAGGCCACACCCCGAGGATTGGGTGGATCCGTCCGGCCTGCTGCTGCTTCAGCGCTGGGCCCAAAACGGGCTGTCCCAAACCGAGATCGTGAAAGAAATGCACCGCGTGAGGGGCACGGAACTCTCAGAGCGCACCCTGCGTCGGTGGATAAAAAACTACCCTACCACCATTGGGCGCGCGCTGCAGAACGGCGTAGAGGCCTCTCTGGCGGCGGTGGAAAACGCGCTCTTCCAGAAAGCCATGAGCGGCGACAATGCCGCTATGATTTTTTATCTCAAAAACAAAGACCCGCAGCACTGGAGCGAGCACCCCGAGCTGCGAGGCGTGTCCGGAAAGGTAGTCTTTATCGATGACATACCAGCAACGCAACCGCCGAAGCCTGCCGCTGACAAGCCCGCAGGTGAGGCTGAGCAGCCTGATCATTCCTGAATACTACGCCGCGCACACCGCCATCTGGAGCGGGGATTACACCGAATATCTGGGCGACGGCGGGCGAGGCTCGTTGAAAAGCACATTCGCCGCTACCGAGCACATTCTGCTGATCATGCGTGTGCCCGATATCCACGGCATTGTGCTGCGTAAGGTCGCCAACACTATCGTGACTTCGGTCTGGCCTGAGTACAACCGAGTGATCGAGCGCATGGGCCTGCGCCATTTGTGGCGGCAGACTAAGAAACCTTATATGCTGGAGTACACCCCGACAGGGCAGACCATCCAGTTCTACGGCTTGGACGATCCCGGTAAGCTAAAATCGCTGGCTGCGCCGTTTGGCTACTTCGGTACCTGTCACTTTGAGGAGTTCGACCAGTACGATGGCCCGGACGAAATCCGAAATGTAGAGCAGTCTGTGTTTCGTGGCGGCCCTTTTGCCTTTTCCTTCAAGACCTTCAACTCCCCGGCGATGGCCCGCCATTGGGTAAATCGTTACAAGCGAGAGCCAAAACCCCGGCAGTTCTGCCACCACACAACCTATCTGACAACCCCGCCCGAATGGTTGGGCCCGAAGTTCTTTGACGAGGCAGAGGTGCTGCGGCAGCGGGATCCGACCGCCTATGCGCACGAGTATTTGGGCGAGGTGGTGGGTTGCGGCACACAGGTGTTTGACAACATCGAGCTGCGCCCCATCACGCGCGAGGAAATCGCACAGTTTGACCGCACCTACTGTGGCCTTGACTGGGGCTGGTACCCGGATCCTAACCACTTCGGGGAAATGGCCTACAGCAACCCAAAGCGAACGCTGTACATTTTCGCCGAGCACAGAGCTACCCGCGAAAAGGACGAGGTGCTGGCTAAGGTGCTGGAGCCGTGGAAAAACAAAGAAATCATCGCAGACAGCGCAGGTAACAAGAGCATAGCCACCCTTCACGATCTGGGCTATCGGATTCGAGGGTGTCACAAATACTCCGCACACGGCGGTACCAGTGTGACAGATGGCATGAAGTGGCTGCAAAGCCGCACGAAAATCGTGATAGACCCCGAGCGGTGTCCCTTTACGGCTCGGGAATTCAGCGAATACGAATACCCGATCGACAAGAAAACACAGGAAGTTCAAAATACCTACATCGACTCCGACAACCACAGCATCGACATGGTGCGATACGCGATGGAGCCGGTCTGGCAGAAACGAGGGCTGCACAACGCATGATTGATTTTAACAACATCGAGGCCGAGCTGGGCGTCAAAACCTTGTTCACCGATGCCCAGCAAAAAGCGCTGACCGAGTGGTACGCAGCAGCGATTCAGGGGCAGGCGCTCGACCATAACCCTGACACAAAGACGATGGGGCTGCCCGCCGCAATCTGCGCAGAGCTGGCTCGCCTGACCACGCTGGAATTGGAAGCCCATGTGGACGGCAGCCCACGCGCAGAATGGATCGACCACAAGCTGCAAAAAGTACTTAGCCCGCGCAGGCGCAGGATTCTGGCAGTAGCACTGGCGCTGGGCAGTGGTGCGTGGAAGCCCTACCAAGACGGCAACGACATCGGGGTGGCCTTTACCCCGGCGGACTGTATTTACCCGGTGTCTATCAACTGCAACGGTGACCTCACCGAGGCCGTGTTCATCAACCAGATCCGCACAAACCAGACGGTGTACAGCCGCTTGGAATGGCTCCATGTGCTGACCAGCGCAAACGACTACCACCCCAAAGAGCTGGAGCGTGTGCGTAAGATGGGCGTGCAGCCTGCACGGGAGTTCCCCTGTGTGCAGGTGATCAACCTCGCATATGAGAGCTCCAGCAAAGACAGCCTCGGCGCGCCGGTTACGCTGCAGGTTCGCCCCGAGTGGCAGAACATCGAGCCAATCGCCTATCTGCCCGGGTTGGAAAAGCTCCCGATCGGTTATTTTGTTACACCCATCGTAAATACGGTGGACCCCAGCAGCGAGCTGGGAGCCGCCATGTTCGCCCCGGCCATTCCGCAGATTATCGATGCGGATGTGCAGTTTTCACGCCTCGACTGGGAGTACGAGGGCGGCGAGCTTGGCGTGGATATCGACGATCAGTACCTCAAGCCGCTGGGGGAAAACGGGCAGGCGCTGACCGATAGCGAGGCCCTGCGCCGGTTTGGTGTGCCTGCTAAGGCTTTGGATAAAACCATGCCGGAGCATACGCAGCGCCTCTTCCGAGGGCTGAATATCGATACCGGAATCGCCGACGGGGGCACCTTTTACCAAGTGTTTGCACCCTCCCTGCGCGATGGCAACTATCTGAGCGGGCTGAACCAGTACCTGCGCCATGTGGAGCAAAAGGTCGGTCTAAGCTATGGCGTACTGTCGCAGGTGTCAGATCTCGAAAAGACCGCCACCGAAATCATGAGCAGTAAACAAAAGCTGTATGCCACGGTGAGCGACTTGCAGGCAGCGCTGGAGGATGCCCTGCGAGGGCTGATCGATGCACTCGATTTCTGGGCAGACCAAGTGGATAGCGCGCCTCCTGCATCCGGCAAGATGCAGATCAGCTTCCATTGGGACGATTCCATCATCGTAGACAGGCTCACCGAGATGAGCCAGTGGCAGGCAGAGCTGCAGCTCGGGCTGCGAAGCAAAGCAGAGTACCGCCAGCACTTCTATGGGGAGGACGAGGAAACCGCAGCGGCTGCGGTGGCTGCAATTCAGCAGGAGGCCGTAGCACAGGATGTTCTGCAAGGCGTTCTGACGCAGCAGGCGGCCCCTCAGAGCGCACCTAATGCGCCTGCAGGGAAACAGACCACGGGCAAGCCTAACGGCAGCCAGCGGGGCAGGCAGGGCCCGCTGAAGAAAGGCAGGCCTTAAATGCTCACGCCGAGGCAGGTAGAGGACTACGCGCAGCGTGCAAGGGCTGCCTTTGACGAGTTGGAAACCAGCCTGCTGCTGAGCTGCGCGAAGCAGATCGCGAAAGCCGACTACTCGCTGCCAGCAGGCGTGGCATGGCAAACCGAGCGCGCAAAGGCACTGGGGGCGACTCGAAAAGAGATGGCCGCTCGTATGGAGCAGCTGATGTCAAACGCGGCACCGATGGTCGCGGTGGTTTTTGGGCAGGCTATGATCGCTGCCGATGAGGCGGATGCCAATGAGGCCAGAGCCGCCGGGCAGCAGCCAAACTCGCGAATCGGGGATAGCGCGGTAGCTCAGCAGATCGCGCAGAGCGGATATCGGCGCACCATGAACACGCTGTATAATCTCACCCAGACCCGCGCACTGATGGGCAATCAAAATCTAAGCACCACAGTACAAGCGCAGCTGGGCCG
The DNA here is from genome assembly GCA_004555405.1 of Subdoligranulum sp. Lineage (GTDB taxonomy): Bacteria > Bacillota > Clostridia > Oscillospirales > Ruminococcaceae > SFIE01. Next base: position 3,743 of record SFIE01000013.1, on the reverse strand, counting down.
GATTCTTGACAGCGCACACATGGGTGCCGCCACCGGCGTGTATAGCCAAGACGAGGTAGTGCGGCGGGGGATCAAGGAGCTTGCGGCCGAGGGAGTGGATGGAATTACATACCCGAGCGGGCATGTGGACAAGCTGGAAACCGTCATTCTGCGTGCCATGCGCACCGGCATCAACCAAACGGCAGTCGATATCAGCATCCACAATGCACAAGAGATGGGTGTGGACACCATGGAGCTGAGCGCCCATGGGGGAGCGCGCACCGGTGACGGCAGGCAAGACTTTACCAACCACAGCTGGTGGCAGGGCAAAATCGTCAGCCTCTCCGGCGCACCCGGATACCTGAGCCTTCAGGATATCGGATACGGCCATGTGCAGGGGTTCTGCGGTGCAAACTGCCGTCATAACTGGCACCCGTTCTGGCCCGGAATCAGCAAGCCCGCCTACACACAGGAGATGCTGGCCGAGTACAATGCGGCTAAATTCCCCTACAATGGCAAAATGCTGACCGAGGAGCAGTGTGATCAGCGCCAGCGCGCCTTAGAGAGGCAAATCCGGCGCTGGAAGCGCGAGTACCTGCTGGCTGAGGAAACGGGCCAGCCGAGCCTCAAACACAGCGCTGCGGAGCGCTTAGCCGCCTCCAGAGCGAAGCTGGCCGACTTCCTGCAGCAGACCGGACGGCATAAGCAGCAGCTGCGCGAAACCGTGCCTGGGTTTAGCCGCAGCGAAGCAGGCCGGGCCGTGTGGGCAGCGCGGGTGGAGCAGGCTCCAGTTTCATGGCAATAGTTCCGCGCCGAGTACGCCGCCATTGGCGACCGCGCCCCGCTTACCGACTGGCAGCACGCCTATATATCACACGAGAAGATTTATAGCTATGCCCTTAACGAGGATCACCCGGTCGGTGGGAATAAGGCTGTTGCTTTCAAAGCCAAGCTGGGGTATACTCAGGAAAACGCTGATGAGCTCATAAAAGCCATCCACGAGAACCTGAGCAAGTGGGCGGCCATTGACAAAGGGCTAACTTCATACGGTGCACGATATGAGGTGCCGATGCTTTTACATGGGCCAAACGGAAAATGGGCAACCATAAAAACCGCATGGATCATCGAGCACACCGAAGATGCGCCCAGATTGACAAGCGTGTACCCTCACACCTTCAAAAAGAAAGGCAAGTAGTATGATTGATTTCTCGGCTTTAAGGGCATTTGATGTGGTAAAGCTGAAAACCGGTGCCATCGTAACCATTGTAGAAGTTCTCCGCCCCGGCGAAGCGTACCTTGTAGATGATAACGAACAAGAAACCGTCGATGTCGCCTTAGCTGCGGATATTAGTAGCGTAGAATGGCGTGACCCACATCAAGCTTAAAACGGCACGAAAGCCCGGAGCGTTTATCGCTCCGGGCTTCTTTTGTTTATTTGTCGCTGTCCTGCAGCGCTTGATCCAGCACGGCCGTGTCAAAGCCGAAGTTGCGGTAGCCCTCGCGGCAGGTCGCCATATACCATCGGGCGGGCTTGCCAAGGGGGTGATCCACCGGCAGTTGATAGGCAAACCCGGAAAAGTGGTGCGGCTGCGCGGTGCCGTGCCCCAGCAGATAGAGCGGCAGGTCGGTGTATTCCTGCTTGTAGTAGAAGCTCGGGTAGCCTTCGTACAGGTCCAGCGCCTGCTCGTCGCGCTTGCTGATGGCGAATACCCCGCAGGGAACCTGCCGAGGCTCGCCCTCCAGCGCAGGCTCGATGGAGAGGTAGCTGCCCGTTTTAGACCCGCGAAATACCAGCCGGGTGTTGGGCAGATAGGTGTATCCAAGCAGCCGGGCATCCGGGCAGCGGTGACGCATCTGCGCGAGATTGAGGTTAGACCCGTAAGCCAGGTAGATTTTTTTAGTCTGCATTTTCGGAATCCCCCTCTTCATCCCAGACTTCCTCGAACCCGCGCTCCGTAAGCCCCCCCCCCCGTAAGTGTAGCCGTTGTCGAAGCTGAGCACCACCGGGGTGGATTCGTCGTAGTTCTGCAGCAGGTGGATCAATTCGCACGCGGTCATTGTGCAGCAGATATCCTCGAGGCCATAGGCATCACGGGTGGCGGTATAAACCAGTTTCATTTTAAAATCTCCTTTCGGCCTGCCATCATCAGCGCCGGGAGGCCGTCCCCGGCGGACGCTCTGCTAAGAGCGTTTCGGCTTAGATTTTACCCTCGAAAGGAGTGCCTTTCATGCACTCCACGATCGAGTCCCACATCTGCTGGTAGGACACGAGGGGCACACCTGCGTACTTTCCATGTTCAGGGATAACCCCGAATTCAGGGCGGCCAGGGCGAAAGTCACGCATATGGCGCGAGGAGGTGAGCTGGTTTACCTGATAGCAGAAGTTGCGAAGTTTCTTTTCATAGGTCTTTCTTTTCATTTTGATTTACCTCCGTGTGTTTTTGGAATGTCTGTATGTTAGCTCTGATTGAAAATGTGTGCAAGGCGCTAAGCTGTCCAAACTTGGCGCCTTGCTATTGTGTAAGTTGCTAAGCGGGCGTTTCGGTGGCTTCCGTCTTTTCGGGACGGCCGTGCCGCCAAGCGCTGTCGCCGGGCAGCCGCCGCAGATACAGCTCGCGAGCGGTGGCAAATTCACTGCCTATAAACCCAAGCCGCAGCAGCCAGCAGCGCATGGTGTACTTTTGGTTTTCGCTTTGCAGCGGCTTATAGGAGGCAGACTTTGTGGTCAGGGCCCGATAGCTCAGCCCCAAGCAGAGCTGTACATACGCCTTCAGCTGGCCAGCGTGCAGCCCGCCACGGTGTCCTCGCGGGGCGGCAGGATTGTAGTCATCAAACTGGAACAGCCGAAATTCAAGGCCTTTCCCCTCAAAGTAGCTGTGCAGGTTCAGCATATGGTAGCGGCTGCCATCATAATGCGTGCTACCGGAGCAGCCATGGGAGCGATACCAAATGCGCCGCAGCTCGTCCATGGTGGCAGGCTTGCGGGCGTTTACGGCGAGCAGGAACGAGGTGTTCACAGGGGAGCACCAAGTCAAGCGGCTCTGCGAAAATCCGGTAGCCGCCATCAGCAGCTGTTCGTGGCTCGCCATGATGTTTGTGAGGGTCCGCAGCGACTGCGCGGTGTGGGTAGGCGCGTCAACATGCACATGTACGCCGCAGGAATGCGCCGGATCACTGCGAGCTCCGGCCGCCCGGAGCGCACGAACGATGCTCTGCAAGGTTGGCATGTCTGCCCAGGTCAGTACCGGAGATACCAGCTCGGTCTGCTCTTCACGAGAGCCGGCCCGGATAGAGGAGTCGCTCTCGATCTTCCAGGTGTTGTACATGGTGGCGGGCTCGTTCTTAGGGGTGATTTTGCGCTCATCGAGGTGCAAGCCGGGGAAACTCGCCAGCCAAGGCTGTCCAGTGAGCTCCGCGAGCGTATCTCGCACGACCTGCGCGGCTTTCGCACGAGAAATGTGGTACATTTCGACTTCAACGCCGTAACGCTGATCCAGCATAGTCGTCATAGTCACTCATCCTCCAAAATTTCATTTAGCTGTGTTCCTTTGCGTGTCTGTATGTTCGCTCTTGTGTGCACGAAATACAAGTAGCTAAAGTAGCCAAACTTTGGGGGAGGCTATTGTTCAAATTTTTGCATGATTTACAGGCCACGAGGGCACCCGGAAAGGGCCCATATTCAGTTGACAAATTCGGTTGACTTGGTTGACATATATTATATATAACGACAGTACGCTAAAATCTTGTCAACCAAATTTGTCAAC
>SFIE01000064.1 GCA_004555405.1 Subdoligranulum sp. | reverse complement strand
GCTCAACGGCGGTGCATTGCTTCTCCAGCAGTGCCTTGCGCTTTTGCAGCCGGGGGACGGTCTGGGAAGTGTAGCCCTTGATCGTAATGTTGTGCATAGCGTAGGGAATCTCATCACCAGAACCGCGCACCATATCCACAACATACTCCCCGCCGTTTTCAGCATCGTATATCTGATCCGACAGCATTATGATTTCCCGCTGTATGTCGGTATACTGTTCAATTTGTTGTCTGGTGATCATGACGCGCCCTCCTTTGCCTTTTTGATCCTCTTTTTCAGCGCAGCTAACAATGCCTCCTGTGTGTCGCCTTTTGCCCGCAGGCTTTCCATCACGTCCTCATCCATGCCGCCCTGCACAACGAGGTGATGGATAACAACCGGGTGTTTTTGCCCCTGCCGGTGCAGACGTTTATTCGCCTGCTCATACTGCTCAAGTGACCACACCAGCCCAAACCAAATGATGTGATGCCCGCCATTCTGGAGGTTTAACCCGTATGCGCAGCTGGCGGGGTGGGCCAGCAGCACGTCAATTTCCCCGGCGTTCCACGCATCCTCATCTGCGGTGCTTTGGTACACCCGCACCCGCAGCCCCAAAGGGGCAAGCGCCGCCAGCAGGCGGTCACGGTCATGCTGAAAGTTGTAAAACACAAGGGCGTGTTGCCCGTTCAGCTGCTCCAGCACTTCCAGAAACGCCTCAATCTTGCACTGGTGGATGGTAAGGGCGCGGCGGTCGCCGTCATACACAGCGCCATTGCAGAGCTGGAGAAGTTTGCCGGTCAATACCCCGGCTGTGCCGGCCGTGATCATGCCCTCATCTGTTTCCAGCAAAAGCTCACGCTCCAGCTGCTTGTAGGCTTTGGCGGCGGGGGAGTCCAGCACCACCGGCACCTCGTCATATATGCGCTCTGGCATTTCCAGATAATCCTCGGTTTTCATGCTGATGCAAATGTCGCCTATTGCCTTTTGGATGTACTCCATGCTGCCGTCTTTGGGCGCGTAGCTGAAAATGGTGGTGCGGTTGCGCTTGTCCGGGTCGAAAAACCGCTCCCGGTATTGGCCTATGGTCTTGCCCAGCCGATCCCCGCCGTCCAGCAGGTATATTTGCGCCCACAGGTCGATCAACCCATTGCTGGAGGGGGTGCCGGTCAGCTCCACCAGCCTGTTTATGCGGCTGCGCACCAGCTTGAGTGCCTTAAACCGTTTACTCTGCCAATTCTTAAAGCTGGAGGACTCGTCCAGCACCACCATGTCAAAGGGCCACGCATTTTTGAAATAATTGACCAGCCACGCCACATTATCCCGGTTGATCACATAAACATCAGCGGGGGTGGCAAGCGCCCGGAGGCGCTGCTGCTGGCTGCCGCGCACCAATGAAATACGCAGGTGCTGGAGGTGATCCCATTTGCTGGCCTCTTTGCTCCACGTTCCCTCTGCCACCTTTTTAGGTGCGATAATCAGGACGCGCTGCACAGCCCAGCGGTTATACCGCAGCTCATTTATGGCGGTCAGGGTGATGACGGTCTTGTCAACCGAGGCCCATATCTAAAAACAGTCCTAAAGCGGCATCGCTTATAATGCGATCCGTGCAATACTGTTGGTAGGGATATGGATTATACCTCATGTGGCATCACCTCCTCATCATGTTCTTTGTGCCATCTGGCATGTTCCGCTGATCTACTCATCTGGAAACACCTCTTTCAAAAAATTCTTGACCGCCTCCGGGCCTTTGACCACCCGCACCTCTGCGCCGCGCTTTTGCAGTTCACCGATCACCCATTTCTGAATGCTTGCCAACCTGCCGATCTCGGTTTTCAGCTCCACAAAGTAAACGCGGCCAGCGGGGGTGAGTACAATCCTATCAGGAACGCCCGGCAGTCCGGGGCTTGTGAATTTCATACACATACCGCCTTTCGCTTTCACCCCTTGCATAAGGCGGGCCTCGATTTGGCTTTCTCGCATGATTTTTGCCTCCTGTTACTTTGATACTTTCACGCGCGTACGATCGCGCGCATTAGGCGTTTTAGAACATCTCGTTTACGTTATACTCTCTAATTTCTCTAATTTTAGCTTTAATAGAAAATGAAAGTAACAAAGTAACAGAGAGCCAAAAAACCCAGTGTTTATGCGGCTTTCAGCCGTTACTTTGCCTGTTACTTTCGCCGTTTTTGTTACTTTGAAAGTAACGGCTGCTGTTACTTTCATCGGCGGTTTTTTGAAAGTAACGGGCAAAGTAACACCCCCAAAGTAACAGCTCATTTGCGTAAAAACCCCTTTTGCAAGCCGCAATATCCGCAGCGGATGCCGTTCTTTGACCGCCCCCAGCCGGGGGCATTCTCCAGTATGCCGTTGATCTCCACGGCATCCGCATATGTCATATCTTTTTGTCTGCCGTCCAGCGCCTCGCACCACACCTCAAGGGCGCACACGCGATCACGCGGCACCAGCGTGAGGCTGTTCGTTTCCACGAAGCTGCCGCCCCAGAACATTTTGCGCTTGTCCAGCCCCCAGCTGTTCCAGTCCTCCGGCACCCGCCGCTCGATGAAGTCCAGCACGATGCCCTCACGGGCGCTGGTTTCCCGGTGGCTTTCCTGCGCAGCTTTGGCAACGTCCTCCAGCGCGCCGCCGAGGAATAACGCCTCACCGATCCGCCAGCGCATGACCGCCTCGGCCCACAGCTGATCCACCTCATCCTCAAGGTTCACCCATATACTTTTGCTGTGCGGGTTCACGCCCACATCAATGGGCCAAAAGCGGCGGTTGCCCGTCCTGTCCTGCAAAAACTCCGAGCTGTTTGTGGTGCCGAAAAAGACGCAGCAGCGCGGCAGCTCTTTGACGTGCCGGCCGTAGGCAGCTCGGAAACGGTCAGCCCGCAGGCTTAAAAACTGCTTGATCCGCGCCACGTCCGTGCGCCTGAATGCGTCCAGCTCGCCCACTTCCACGATCCACACCCCTTGCAGCAGCTCGGATGCCTCCTTGCCCTCAAAGGTGCGGATGCTGTCATTGAACCAGCCCCGGCTCATTTTATCCAGCAGGGTGGACTTGCCGATGCCCTGCGGCCCGGACAGGATCACCATTGTGTCATATTTGCAGCCGGGGGACATTGCCCGCGCTACGGCGGCGGTAAAGGCCTTGCGCGTCACCGTGCGGGTGTATGGATCGTCAGCCGCCCCCAGATAATCAATAAAAAGGGTGTCAAGGCGCGGCACACCGTCCCATTGTAGACTGTTCAGATAGTCCCGCACCTCGTTAAAACTGTGCTTGACGCTGTGGAGGGACAGGGCGCCATCGATCTTGCCGTTGCCGGTAAGCTGGTAGTATTTCTCCAGATACCAGTACAGCCCCTGATTGTCGTTATCGTCCCACAGGCGGCGCTTTTCGGCTTTTTCCCACGGCAGCGCACCCATAACCTCGCCGCGCCCGGCAAACTCGTTGAGGGCAAACTTGCCCTTGAGGTTTGGGTCATTTTCGAGGATCAGCCAGACATTATCAATGGTGGCCTTGATCTGCCCGGTCTGTTTGTTGATGGTCAGCTGCTTCACCCATGCGCCCGCATCTGCATCTGTCAGCGCGGGGGCGGCGTCCTCGTCCGCAAAGTCACGGGCGGCGGCTTCAATGCGCTCCTGCGCCATAAGCGC
>SFIE01000042.1 GCA_004555405.1 Subdoligranulum sp. | reverse complement strand
GTATATGCAATATTTGCTGGATCACGGCATCCCCGAAGAACAGGTATTCCATATGACACACACCATTCCGGCACAGCTGCTGGGCATTGAACAGGAGGCTGCATCATGCTGAGTATTATTTTGGTTGCCTCCATTGCGGTAGCTGTGGTATTGGGATACAAAACCAAGATCAACACGGGCTTTTTCTGCATTGCATTTGCCTATTTTATCGGCTGTTTCGGCATGGGCTTAAAGCCTAAGGAACTGATTGCGTGCTGGCCTGTAAGCACTATGTTCGTGATTTTGTCGGTTTCGCTGTTTTATAATTTTGCAGCAGCCAACGGAACACTGGAAAAAATGTCGGGCAGCCTTTTGTATATGTGCCGCCGCTTTCCCGGAATGCTGCCGTTTGCATTGTTCTTTGTGGCGCTGATCCTGTCTGTGATGGGGGCAGCCTATTTTACGGTGCTGGCATTTTTGGCACCGATCACGCTGATGATCTGTGAGGAATCCAACATGGATAAGCTTACGGGTGCGGCGGCTATCAACTGCGGTGCTTTGGCGGGCGGCAATTTTCCCACAGCATCGCTGGGCGTTGTGTTCCGCGGATTGATGGAAACCGCTTACGAGGCCGAGCCTACGATGTCGGTTCCCAATTCTTTCAGCGAAGAGATCGTGGTATTTGCACTTTCTGTGGTTTTTTCTCTGATTCTGATCGCCATTCTGCGATTTGGATTTAAAAGCAATCGCAACATTGGTAAAGGTGTTACCTTTAAAAAACCGGAAGCATTTGACGGCAAGCAAAAAACTACCCTTACTCTGATGCTTATTATGATGCTGGTCGTGCTGGTGTTCCCCTTGCTGAAAATAGCAATGCCCGGCAATGTGCTGATCGGCAGCATCGCAGCAAAAATCGATGTTGGATTGGTGGCATTCTGCTTTACCATTGTGGCACTGCTGTTTGATTTGGCGCCTCAAAAAGAAGTGATCGCCCGTGTGCCATGGAATACGATTTTAATGATCGCTGGTGCAGGTATGCTGATCGCGGTGGCTGTTAAGGCGGGTACCATCGATGCGCTCTCCTCCTGGATCGGTTCCAATGTGCCCACACCGCTTATTCCGCTGGCATTCAGCTTTGTGGGAGCATTTATGAGCTTCTTCAGCTCTACGACCGGCGTGGTGGCCCCGGCGCTTTTCCCGCTGATTCCTGGCTTGGCGGCGGCTACCGGGCTGAACCCGGCAGCGCTGTTTGCCTGCACGATCCTGGGCGCACAAAGCAGCGCCATCAGCCCCTTCTCTTCGGGCGGCAGCCTGATTTTGGGCTCGTGCGGAAAAGAGGAAGAGCGAAACCAGCTGTTCAACCGCCTTCTGTTTGTGGCCTGCCCGGTCAGCGTGGTTTGCTGTGCGGTGTATAACTTGATCGTAGCAATCGTTCTGTAAGTGAAAAAGGAGAAGTATTATGAGCCATAAAGTAACGGTGTTTCGCGGCGACGGCATCGGCCCGGAACTGGTGGATAATGTTTTGAAAATTCTGCAGGCAGCCAAAGCGCCTTTGGAATACGAAGTATACAATGTGGGAGAAGACGAATGGAAGAAGAACGGAGCCTTGATCCCGGACGAGGCGTACGCTTCGTTTGAGCGCACCAAGGTGCTGCTGAAATCCCCCATCACCACCCCGGTGGGCAAAGGCTTTCGTTCGCTGAATGTGACCCTGCGCAACAAGTACGATCTGTATGCCAACATTCGTCCGGTTCAGTCGAACGATGCAGTGAAAACCCCGTTTAAAGATGTGGACATTGTGATCTTCCGCGAAAATACAGAGGGACTGTATGTGGGCAAGGAAGAGCAAATCAATGAAAACACAGTGCACGCAATCAAAATCGTTACCCGCAAGGCAAGCGAGCGAATTTCCCGTGCGGCGTTTGAATACGCACGCAAGAATGGCCGCCGAAAGGTGACCTGTGTGCACAAGGCAAACATTCTCAAAATGTCGGATGGTATGTTCCTGTCCATCTTCCGCGAGGTGGCCAAAGAATATCCGGAGATCGAAGCGGATGATAAAATCATCGACAACACCTGTATGCAGCTGGTGATGAACCCGAACCAATTCGATGTTATGGTGATGCAGAATCTGTATGGTGATCTGATTTCGGATCTGTGCAGCGGTCTGATCGGCGGTTTGGGACTTGTGCCCTCCAGCAACATTGGCGAGGATTATGCCATGTTCGAGGCTGTGCACGGCAGTGCGCCTGATATTGCCGGAAAGCATTTGGCAAACCCCACGGCATTTTTGTGGTCGGCCTGCATGATGCTGGAATATCTTGGCGAAAACGAAACGGCTGCCCGCATTCGCAGAGCCGTGGATGAGGTTTTGGAGGAGGGCAAGCACCTTACCAAAGATCTGCATGGCAGTGCGCCCACCGAAGAATATGTGGATGCCATTATTGCAAAGCTGTAACTCCAATGGCGCAAAGCTTCAGTCAGTGCCCTCCCAAAAAAATAGGCTGCAGCAGCTGTAAATAAAAGAAATCACGCATTTCATGCCGTAACAGGCATTTGAAATGCGTGATTTTTTTACTTTGGATACCATTTGGAAACATTGGGGGATTATGATAAAATTGTGATAAGAAAGCAGGACCCAAAATAACAGTGTCGTTTTTGCAGACAGCGCTCAAAACACGGGCGCTGCGGCCCGGAACAAAAAGGAGTGACGGAGATCATGAAACCGATCCTGATCGTGGAGGACGAAGCCAATATTCGCGGACTGATCGCACTTTCGCTGCGCCGCTCGGGCTATGAGACCGTGCAGGCAAAGGACGGCGCCGAGGCAGCCGATCTTTTGGAAAAGCAGATGTTCGATCTGGTGCTGCTGGATGTGATGCTTCCGGAAATTGACGGATTTACGCTTATTGATTATATTTTGCCCAAAAGCATTCCCGTGATCTATATCACGGCCAAAAGCAGCCTGAAAGACCGTGTGTATGGGCTGCATTTGGGCGCAGACGACTATATTGTAAAGCCCTTTGAACCACTGGAGCTGCTGGCGCGGGTGGAAAGCGTGCTGCGGCGCAGCGGGCGCGGGGCCAAAAGCCTGAAGGCTTTTGGGGTGCAGGTGGACCCCTTGGCCGTGCAGGTGACCCAAAACGGCCAGCCCGTACATTTGACCCCGCGGGAATATGACCTGCTGGTGCAGCTGATGCGCAGCCGCGGGGTGGCCATCTACCGAAGCGTTTTATACGAGCGTGTGTGGGGCGGTGAACCGGAAAACGACACCCGCACGCTGGATCTGCACATACAGCGCCTGCGCCAGAAGCTGGGCTGGGCCGACAAGATCGAAACCGTGCGCGGCGTGGGCTATAAGCTGAAAAAGGAGGAAGTATGAAGCTTTCGCTCAAGTTTTCGCTTTCCGTGATCCTGCTCATCGCCGCGGTGCTTTCGCTGGGGTGCGTGCTGTTTCTGCAGCAGGATTTTGACGAAAACATTCGGCAGGCCAAAACCGCCGCCGCGCAGGAGCATTCGCGCCAGGCTGCACTGATCCAGATGATGCTGGACGAAGATTCCCCCGATTCGCAGGGGGCGGTGAGCAGCAGCCTGTTTCAATATGCCGATAGCCTGAAAAGCTACGGCGCACAGTCGCAGCTGGCGTTGTATCAGGGCGAGCTGATGGCTTTCAGCTCGCTGGATCTCAGCGTGAACGAAAGCATCTATATGCCCCTGATCCGCCAGTGCCGCGAAAACGGCGCGGATATGCAGCTGCTCACGCAGATCGGCCAGGAATACTGGCTGCTCAGCTGCTCGGCAGTGCCCTATAAAGATTACGAGGTGGAGCTGGTGATGGCCCGCCGCGTGAGCGATGTGTTTGCCCGGCGTGACCGTTCGGCGGCGTGGTTTATGCGCATTGAGCTTCTGGTGGTTTCGCTGGCCGCGGTGGCGGCGGTGATCGTGGGCAGCGTGCTTACGCGCCCGCTGGCGCGGCTGAATCGAACGGCCCGTGCCATTGCCGGGGGCGAGCTTTCGGCCCGCACCAATATTCACGGCAGCGACGAAATTGCCCAGCTGAGCCATAGCTTTGACCATATGGCCGATGTGGTGCAAAGCCAGATCGACCAGCTGAGCCTTTCGGTGACCCAGCGCGATGATTTTATTGCGGCGTTCACCCACGAGATCAAAACGCCCATGACCTGCATCATCGGCTATGCCGACATCCTGCGGGAGGCCGATGCCGATGCCGCCACGCTGCAATCGGCTGCGGATGCCATTTATCACGATGCAAGGCGGCTGGAAACCCTTAGCCAGAAGCTGCTGCTGTTGTATCGGCTCAACCGCGAGCAAACCCTGCCCATGCTGCCGGTGCCGCTGGAAAGCATCTGGCGTGAGGCCGCCGGGGCGCTGGCAAACCCGCCGCGCGTGAAATGGGCCGACCCTATGGGCGGCCGGGTGCTGGGGGATGAGGCACTTTTAACAAATCTTATGCAGAATCTTGTGCAAAACGCGTTGCGCAGCCTGCCTGCACAGGGCGGCTGGGTGGCTGTGACCGCAGAAGCCGAAAAGGATGGGGTAAAGATCACCGTCACCGACAATGGCTGCGGCATGACACCCGAGCAGCTGCATCGGGTGACCGAGCCTTTTTACATGGTGGATAAATCGCGTGCCCGCAGCATGAACGGCAGCGGCATCGGCCTTGCCCTGTGTGCGCGCATTGCGGAATTGCACGGCAGTACACTGCACTTTGAAAGCGAGCCCGGCGTGGGCACGCGGTGCAGCTTTTGCCTGCCGCAGCCGCCGAACAAGGAGCAGTGATACCGCATGAAAAAAAGCAACTATAAATTCGCGGCTGCGGCCCTGGCCGTGCTGCTGGTGCTGATGTGCCTATTGGTTTTGCCGCTGTGCCACGCAAGAGGCATCCAAAACAAACGAGCTGTGGGCGGCGTGGAGCAAACCGATTTTTCCCAGCAGGGCAGCGCCCCCAGTGCGGAAATGCAGCAAAACGAACTGGCCATGCAGCTTTATCGAAACCGGCAGAGTTTTTCGGAAAAAAATCAAAAGCGGCAGGACAGCATCGACCCGCCGGAATCGTGCGAGGAATACATTGCAGAGTTAAAACCCTGCTACGATGCCGCTGTGCAGGGCATAGCGCCCGCTTTGGCACAGGATAGCTGGTATTGGCTGTACAACGGCATGGCACACCAAACGGCTCCAGGCGGCAACTGGATGGGGGCCGAGTTTCGCTCGGCTGTGCGGCGCGCTGACGGCGAAGGCGTGGAAACGCTGAACATGGCGCGGGAAGGCGAAACCGGCAAGTTTGTGTATATCACCTACACTTTCACCGCCGACGATGCCGCCTGCACCGGCAGCGCCCGTGTGCCGAAACAGAACGATGCACAAAGCATTGCCGGGCAGTATCTGAAATATCTTGGCTTTGCGGGGGCGGATTTTGCCCCCGTAGAGGAAACCGAGCTCACCGAGTATTACCGCACCCTGCGCCCGCAGGAAAGCAGCTGGTGCGCACTGTACAGCAAAAAATATCAGCTGTATCTGTTCTGCACCCTGACAGCAGAGAACGCAGGCGAGGAGGCACCTTTCCGCTCAGTGCTGGCGCTGGGGGTGTGCAGCCTGAACGAACCGGAGCTGCAGCAGGTGCTGCACGGCGGGGCGAGCATGGCGGGCAGCACGGATTTTGCCTTTGGCGAAGAACAGCCCACCGAGGGATACCGCGTATTGTATGACGGCTCTTATGCCAGATTGCTTTCCGATTTCTGGTGCGGCACCTCGGCTGGCGCCTACGGCATCATCAAAAAGCCGGACAATACCGGCAGCGTGATGGTGTATGCTGACAAAGCCTCGGCGGTGCTGCGGGTTTTGTGCAGCGACCCGGAGTGCGGCCATGCCTCGCCAAACTGCCCGGCGTTTTACCCGCCCGAGGAAGTTGGCATTCCGTTTGTGCAGGGCGGTAAGCTGTATGTGCTGCAATACACGGAAAACCACGAGGTGCTGAAGCTGAAGGAACTGGGGCTGGATGGCCAAAAGGCACGCACCTTGTTGGAGCTGTCCGTGCAGCAGCTGTGGCCCGAGGATGCAGGCAGGATACAAAACAGCGGCCTGTATGCGGATTTCACCGCCGCACTGTATGACGGCAAGCGGCTTTTGATCGGCACTTTTTTAGACGATTATCCCCGTGCGCACGGCACACTGGTGGAAATTGATGTGCAAACCGGGGAATGGCGGCGAAACGATGCCCCGGCGCAGGCTATGCAGCAGCAAAACGGGGCAGTGTTTTACCATCTGGTGGGCGGATGGGGGGAATATTTGCTGGTGATGGATGAGTATGACCGCCGCCATGTGCTGAAGGCAGACGGCAGCGTGGACCAGATGCTCACCAGCAAAACCTACCTGAACGGCAAGGTGTTTTCGGAATGGTGCACCGTGCCCAGCGGGCTGTATGCCATACAGGACCCATCGGATACGCTGTACCGCTACAATGTTGAAAAGAAGCAGATGGAGCCAATGGGGGCGATCGCCGGGGCGGAAAGCGCCGGTTACCGCTCGCTTACCGGCGATGTGCTGGGCAATGTGATCGTGCGGGAAAATCTGACCGAAGCGCAGGATATGGCCGCCTATTGGTTTATCCCGCAGCGGCCGGGCGAGATTAGCAGGCTGACGCTTCAAAGCGATCTTTACACAAGCTTCTATGGCTACAACATAGTAATGCCGCTGCAAACCAGAGCGCTGGTGGGCAGCGATACGCTTCTGGTGTCGCTGCGAAGCGAGGAAACCAGCCGCTTCAGCATGGACCGCTACGGAAGGATCAACGATAAAAGGCTGTATGCCACCCAGTATGCGCTGATCACAAAAGAGGATTATTTAAACGGTATGCCCAACTACCGCCTGATCGAAAACACATAAGAATTTGCCGGAAAACGGCTGAAAAAGAGGGGGGAGACCCATGAAAAAAGCCGGAAAAGCACTGTCCGGTTTGCTGGCTGCCGCGGTTTTGGCGGCTGCGGCGGCGGTGATCGTGCTGCCCATATACCGCCAGCAAAAGCAGCAGGATGAAACTTTGCTGGGCCAAACCGAGCAAAGCACCTTTGCCGAAACCGAGCAAAGCCTGAAAATGCGCGAAAACCCGCTGGCAATGAGCCTTTACCGGAATAAACAGCATATTCTTTTGGCCGGAGAGCCCGGCGGCCAGACCAGCTATGATTATCCCGGAAAAACCGTGGCCGAAATTTTAGATGCCGTGCAGCCGGGCTATGAAGCTGTCACCCGGGGCACCGTGCTGCCGCCGCTGCCCGAAAGCCTGTACCAGGGGGAGCAAACCGGCGGCTATTCCACATGGTTCGCCTGCCAGGAGTACGGCGTATATCAGGGCAGTGAAAGCACCTATCTGTATGCTTCGTGGGAGCCCGCCACGGGGCAGCTGGTTCGGCTGAATATCAGCCAGCCGCTGCCGCTTTCCGAGTACGGCGCGGTGCTGGAAAATATGCAGTCACACACGCTCTGCGAACAGTTGATGCAAAATTATCTGCAGCTGCTGGGCCTGCCCCAGGAGGATTTTACCCAGCCAAAGCCCATGGCCGCGCTGCGAACCATCATGGAAACCGATTCCTCGGACTATGTGGACTACTGCTTTTTGTACAGCGAGGAGTACCAGCTGTATGTATACTGCACGCTGCGGGCCAATACGGACGAAAACAGCATTTATTTAAGCAGTTGGATGGGCGTGTGCAGCTTTACCCCCGACGAACTGGAAAGGGCGGTGAATTCATGAAGGAAAAATTCGCACTGCTGTGTGCGGCATTCAGCCTGCTTGCAGGGTGCACCGGGCCCATTGCGGAATCCGTCGGTGAACCGGCGCAGGCATCCCCCTTTACGGTGGCGGCGGCCGAGCCGATCCGTGAGCTGCAGCAGATGAAGAGCATCACCTCCACCCCGGCGGGGGTGTATCTTACCGAAAACATGGTGAGCAACAGAAACACGATACTGTATTATATCGAGGCCGATACCGCTTTTATGCATCCGCTGTGCGGTGATACCGCCTGCAGCCACAACTCGGAAAGCTGCCCCGCATGGTTTCCGGATGGAAAAAATGTGTTTTTGCTGGCCGATGGCGAAACGCTGTATGTGGCACAAGCCGATTATGACCAGCGCCAGCGCAGCAATGCGCGCGAAACCGATGAATTCCCCCTGACCATCTGGGCCTGCAGCCTGGACGGGCAAACCCGTACACAGATTTTTTCGCAAAGCATCAGGCAGCCTGTGGAAACACAGGGAAAGCAGGACTATCCCATGCCGGCGGGAAGCCTGTATTATGACGGCAGCTATTTCTATGCCGATTTGATCAACTATTTTACCGATGAAGAGATCTTTATCCGGATCGATCCCGTCACGGGGCAATATGAACCGGTGCAGCACCCCGGAGAAGCCGCCGAACAGGCCATCGAGGGCAGCAGCTACGGCTATATCCAAGGCGTCACAGGCGGCTATCTGGTACTGTGCTGCTATACAAAACAGGGGGACATCGCGAATTGCTGGGTGAGTGCTGACGGCAGCACGGTTTTCCGGATCGATCAGGAGATACAGGGCAGCAGCGCCTATGGCTCGGATGCGCTGTACTGGCTCAACACGCAGGAGACGGGCAGCACACAGATCATGCGCCTTGCCCCCGGCGAACAGGAACCGCAGCTGTACGGCGAACTGCAGGAGCTGACCGCCCGGCCGTATGACGAGGAAGACTGGAGGCTTTCCAGCACGGATCCATTCCGCTATGCCCCCTATATGCTGGAGCTTGACTGCCTTGACAATGTGATCGTAACCGACTATGGCGGCCAGGAGGCCCAAAGCTGGCTGTGCCTGCCCGGCGGCAAAACCATGCCCTGTGCCCTGCATACCTACCGCTATACCTCGGAGGATACCAGCCTGGGAACCTTGGCTGCGGCAGGGGATAAGCTGCTGACGGCGCTTCGCACCGAGGTGTACAGCCCGTTTATCATTGATTACAGCGGCGAACCAAGCCTGGAAAACAGCTATCTGTGGCAGTATGCCTTTATCAGCCGTGAGGATTACGAAAACCAGACCCCCGGTTATCAGCTGGTGCAAAGAGCCGACTGATGCAGCCGGCTGCGTGCGGCCGGGCCTTTCTTTACCATTCTCTATGTGACATATAAGAAGCGGCGCATCCCTGCTTGTTGGGGATGCGCCGCTTCGCGTTGATAGAAGTTTTTATAGGGCCAGATACAGCGCCACCGAAAGAGGGATCGTGACAATGCACAAGATGGTGGTGGCCACATTCAAAAGGTTGGCATACGCCGAATCGCCGCCGTACACCTGCGCCATCTGCGTGATCACCGAGGCTGTGGGGGCGGCGCAGCACAAAAGCACCACCAGCAGCACCTGCTTGCTGTTGGGAAGCGCATGGGCCAGAAACGGTGCCTGAAACAGCAGAATGGCCAGCAGCGGGCATAAAATCAGCCGCGCAAACACGGTAAAGCAAAAGCGGGGCGTGATCATGCGGCGGCAGGCGGCCAGATCCATGCCGCCCAGCAGCATGCCCGCCACGATCATGCAAAGGGGACCCAGCGTGTTTCCCAGCATACCGCAGGCATCCAGAACCACACCCGGCAGCCGAATGCCCAAAAAGAACAGCAAAGCGCCGATCAACAGGCTGATCATGTTGGGGTTCAGCAGCTTTTTTAAGGCAAAGCCTTTTTGCCCGCTCATGCGGGAATAGGTGTAGCTCCAGATCAGCAGGTTTTGCAAGGTGCCGAAGGTGAAGGTGTATACCACCCATTCCTCGCCCAGCACCGAGCTGATCACCGGCACCAGCAGGTTGGTGCAGTTGGTGAACACCATCGAGTTTTGCTCAATGACATTCATGCCCAGCACTTTTTCCATCACGGGCATCAAAAGCAGCAGAATGCCGAAAACGATCAGCGAGGCCAGCAGCGCCAGCAAAAGGCCGTTGCGCACGGATTCCGTGTAATCGATCTGAAACGCTTTAATGGCCACGCACGGCATCACCAAAAGCACCACAATGCGGCTCAGCACAAGGCTTTCTTCGGGGCGAAAGGTTTTCAGGCGCACCAGCACAAAGCCCACGAGCATCATCAAAAACATGGCAAGGATCTTTTGCATCAAAAGCAGAGCGATCATACAGGCGCTCCTTTCCACAGCAAAACGGCGGCCAAAGCCAGCTGCAGGGCCAGTATGGCGGGCACGCCAAAACGGAATTTCGGCTTTAGGGTTTTGTGGTGAAACGCCCGCATACCCAGCAAAAAGCCCACGCTGCCGCCCACGGCAGCCGAAAGCAGCAGCGTGCGCTCGGTCACACGCCATGCCCCGCGCCTGGCGCAGCGTTTGTCCCATCCGCAAAGCAGAAAGGCAGCCGCATTAACGGCCAAAAGATAAATAGCGATCAGATCTTTCATATAGCAATTTTACGATCAGGAATGGGAAAATTCCGTGGTTTTGCGGCGGCCCATCAGCTTGTCCACGGCATCGCGCACGGGCACATGGCCGCTTACAATGGCATCTACCATATTCACGATGGGCATTTCCACATGATATTTGGCGGCCAGCGCCTTCACACCGGGCAGGGCGTTGAGGCCCTCCACCACCATGCCCACTTCGGCCACGGCCTGCTCGCTGGTTTTGCCCTGGCCCATCAGCACACCGGCCCGGAAATTGCGGCTGTGTACGCTGGTGCAGGTCACAATCAGATCGCCGATGCCGGCCAGGCCCGCAATGGTGCCTGCGCTGCCGCCGCAAACAGGGGCCAGGCGGCTGATCTCGGCTGCGCCGCGTGTGATCAGCGCCGCCCGGGCATTATCGCCATAGCCAAGGCCGCAGGCAATGCCGCAGCCCAGCGCAATAATATTTTTCACAGCGCCGCCCAGCTCTACGCCGATCACATCGTTGTTGGTGTACACGCGGAAATTCGGGTTCATAAAAATATCCTGCGCCTTTTCGGCGGCGGCCATATCCTCGCTGCTGGCCACAATGGCGGTGGGCAGATCCAGCGCCACCTCCTCGGCGTGGGTAGGGCCGGAAAGCGCCACCACGCGTACCCCCTGCAGGCCGGGCTGGCTGTCCACCTCGCTCTGGATCACCTGGCTCATGGTCATCAGCGAACCGGCCTCGATGCCCTTGGCCACATCCACGATCACCTGAAACGGGGCAAGATGGGGCAGGCACGCGCGGGCGGTGGTGCGCACATAGGGGCTGGGCACCGCAAACAGCAAAATGTCGCGCCCTTGGCAGATCTCGTGAATGTCAGGGGTGTAGGAAATGCTTTCCGGCAGTGTGCAGCCGGGCAGGTTTTTATGCTTGCGGGTGTTTTTCAGCTCAATAAGTTCTTGGGGCAGTGCGCTCCACATGGTCACATTGTGGCCATTTACAGCCAGCATGCGGGCCAGGGCTGTGCCCCAGGTGCCTGCACCCAAAACGCCGATATTTGCCATAGAAAAATCCTCCTTATTGCATTGATGCCATGGCGGCATCGATCTGTCTGATCAGTTTTGTGGTTATCGCCAAAGCGCCGCCGTTTTCCAACTCGCCGTTCTCGGTCAGAATCGCCAGCAGATACTGCGGCTGCCCTTCGGCCGAATACACGATACCGGCATCCACATAACTGGATTGATCCCAGCCATATTTTGCCGCCACGGTGCGCTGATAAACAAAGGCCTTGCGAATGGGGCTGTAGGCCGAAGAATTGGTTAAGATCTGTGCCAGCAGCGCACTGTGGGGGGCGCCGCTTTGTATGTAGTTGTAAATTTCGTTCCAGCAAAGCGCCAGCTCACGCGGGGTGGCCTTGGGCCAGATGTTGGTGGCCGTAAAGTGCATTCCCTCGGTGATGCCCAGTGAATCCAGCATGGCGTTGAAATCCTCTTTGCCGCAGCGGTTCACCAGCAGCCGATAGGCAATGTTGTCGCTGTGCAGAATGCTTTCCTGCAAAAGATAGTCCAGCCGATACATGGTGCCGGGCTGGGCCGATTTAATGTTGCCCGAGCCCTCATCGTAAAACTTTTCTTGGTACTCAATGGCTTCATCCTCAAACACATTGCCAGCATCCAGCTGGCGGCACACATACAGCGCATAGGGCGCTTTGATGGCACTGGCAATATACAGCGCCGTGTCGGGCTGGCAGGCCAGCGTTTTCCCGCCGGCAAGGTCTATGGCCATAAAGCTGGCGTTGGTGCTGCCCTGCAGGGCAGCGGCAAGCTCCGGCCACTGCGAAAAATCGCAGGCCTCGGCGGTGCGGATCGTATCGGCCAATGTGGGCTCGGCCTCCGGCTCAGGCTCGGGCTCAGCGGCGGCGGGCGGCTCGCTGGGGGCGGCCGGTGCCTCGGTTGGGGCAGGCGGCTGCGAAAAGGCGGGGGCCTCGGCAGGGGTGTCAGCAGTGCGGGCGGCTAAAGCACGGTGCAGCAGCACAGCGCCGGTGCCCATGAGCAAGATCATCAGCAAAAAACACAGCAAAACCGGCAGAACGCGGCTTTTGCGCCGCCGTTTCGGCGCTGTGTGAACGGCGGCCTTGGCCGTGCGAACAGTGGCTTTGGCTGTGGAAACCGTGCGCCGCGCCGGTGCTGCCGGTGCAGGGGAGCGGGGGGCTGCCTGCCGGGCAGCCGGTGCTTTGGCTGGCCGCGCCGGGGCCGCAGCGGTGCGCGCACGCTGGGCATCGCCTTTTTTATATACCTTTTTTTCCATGGAACAGGCACGCCTTTCCCATCAACTTGATTTTTGAGGGCAGCGCGGCGGGGCGCTCAGCGCGGGCCCGGCAGTGCTGCCTGTACGCTCTTTATTATAGTCGAAATCCCCCGCCGGTGCAACCGGCGGGGGATAAGAGAAAAAACAAAAAATTTAAAGCAATACCGCATCATTCTAAGTGCCGATGCAGCGAGCGAAAAGTGCAAGCTGCTAAGCAAAAAGCGCAGATAATACTTTGCATATTATCGAGTATTTTTCGGGCGCAGATTGTGCTTCGCAGCCGCGGCAGCGGTGCTTAAGCCGTTAGGCGGGAATTGTGCGGTGTTGCCTTAACGACCGGTGCTGCCAAAACCGCCCTGACCGCGCTGGGTGGCATCCAGCGCGTCCACCTCGCAGAAGTTTACGGGCAGATAAGGCAAAACCACCAGCTGCGCAATACGGTCGCCATGGCACACGGTGCGGGTTTCGGCGCTGTCGTTGTGCAGCGCCACCATGCATTCGCCGCGATAGTCACTGTCGATCACGCCCACACAGTTGGCCGGGCGCAGCCCCTGCTTTACCGAAAGGCCGCTGCGGGCAAACACGCCGCCAAAATAGCCCTGCGGCAGCGCAAAGGCAAGGCCGGTGCCCACCAGCACAGTGGCGCCGGGGGCAATGGCCAAATCACTGCTCAGGCAGGCGTGCAGGTCATACCCGGCGGCCTGCTGGCTGCCGCGGGTGGGCAGCTGTGCCTCGGGGCGCAGCTTTTTGATCTCTACCGAAATATCCATATCGTATTCTCCTTATGATCGTGTTTTATCGCTCCGGCTCAAAGCTGTGGGTGGCAAACAGCGCATCCCCCTGCCAGGGCACCGGCTGCCCGGCAGCACGGGTCTTGGCAAGATCCAGAATGCGCTGGTTGCTGCTGCCTTTAAATCGCAGCGAAATATCCTTCAGGCTTTCCACAAATTCACCGTCCACCAGCACATCCATCAGGCGCAGCATTTCATCGGTCACCTCACAGCGGGCACGACTTTCGCCCGTCAGCTGCTCATAGGTATAGCCGCTGTAGCACCAAACGGTTTTGCGGGGAAAACGCTCCTTAAAGCTGCGCAAAAGCGGCAGCAGAGCGCGCTGATTGGCAGGCTCCATAGGCTCGCCGCCCAGCAGGGAAAGGCCGTGAATGTAATCCGGCTCGATGCTGTGCAAAATTTCCTCGGCAACCTGCTCGGTAAAGGGGTCACCGTAAGCAAAATCCCAAGTCATCTCGTTAAAACAGCCCTTGCAATGGTGGGTGCAGCCCGAAACAAACAGGCTGGTGCGCACGCCGGGGCCGTTGGCAATATCACAGTATTTGATCGAAGCATAATTCATGGGAAAAACCTCCGAGTGATGTAGTATGCGGCAAATGGCCGCAAAACAGCACCGCATAACCGAGATCATGCGGTGCTGTTCTATTGTATCATACTTCTTTTTAGAATGCTACTCCCTTAAACAGAGCCACGCAGCACAAAACGGCGGCCAGCGGCACATACACATAGCGGCCGATGCTATACCACAAATTTCCGTGGGGCTTGGAAGCGCCGGTGTTCACGGCATCCATCAGATCCTCTTTTTTCATCACATAGAACCACGAAACAGCGCCCAGCGTTGCGCCAATGGGAATAATGTAAATGGAAACCAGATCCATCCACGGGCCCCATTGGTCAATGGTTTCCATGCCAATGCCAAAGCCAAGGCAGATCACGGCCAAAAGCACCAGCACACCGGTGCGGCCAAGGCGCGGAAATTTGTGCAGCAGCGATTCTGCCACGGCTTCAAACATATTCTGCAGCGAGCTGATACCCGCAAAAATCATGGCGGCATACAAAATAATGGCAAACAGCTGCCCCATGGGAATATCCTGCAAAATGGTGGGCAGCGTTACAAACAACAGGCCGGGGCCTGCGCCCACATCCAGCCCATACGAAAAACAGGCCGGAATGATCACCAGCGCGGCCACCACGGCGGCAATGGTGTCAAACAAAGCGGTGTGCTGGGCAACATCCACTACATCCTCGTTTTTAGAAAGATATGCGCCGTACACGATCATGCCGCTGCCGGTGACGGAAAGCGAAAAGAATGCCTGCCCCATGGCCCAGATCCAGATCATGGGATCGGCCAGCATTTCCCAGCGGGGATGGAACATAAAGGGATAGCCGTTCAGCGCGCCGGGCAGCAGCGCCACACGCACAGCCAAAATCACAAAGATCACAAAAAACAGGGGCATCATGATCTTGTTGGTTTTTTCAATGCTGTGTGCGCCCAAAAACAGCGTGAGCAGTGTGCCCACCACCACAATGATGTGATAGGGGATCACCGAGTAGGGCTGGCTTGAAATGGCGCCAAACCATGCGGCGGCATCGCCGTGCATCAGCGTGCCCAAAACAGAATCCACAAGGGCTTTCAAAATGTAGGTTACGATCACCGCATAGCCAATGGCAATGCACATCGAGCCCGCCAGCGGCAGCCAGCCCAGCAAACCGCCCACTTTTCCGGCTTTTTTGCTGCGGGTGGCCCAGGCACTTTCATAAGCGCCCAGCGTGCCGGTGCCGGCGCGGCGGCCCATGGCAAACTCGGCAGGCAGCGCCACCGTGCCAAAGATCACCACAAACAAAAGATAGATCAGCAAAAACGCACCGCCGCCGTTTGAACCCATTTTGTTGGGAAATCCCCACACATTGGCCATGCCAACGGCCGAGCCCACCGAAGCCAGAATAAAACCCCAGCGGCTGGCAAAGCTTTTGGTATTTTTGGATTGTTTCATAAAAAACACCTTTCCGGAAAACGATTCGATTCTCCTTGGGCACACCGTGCCTGCACCAAACATCCCAGACGCACCGGCTGCCGCCCAGCCCCTGAAACCGTGCGGCAGTGCCCTGAATAATTTATTACTTTAAAGTGTAAGCGTTACAGGAGTAAATGTCAAGGCGGGAAAACCGTTTAAAACGAAAATAAAAAAGGGGATCGGGTTTTGCCCCAATCCCAACATGTATGATAGAACTATATTATAGGACCCCCAAATGAAAGTGGGTTCAAAAGTGGGTTACGCAAAAAGAAAAGCACTTAAAATCTTTCGACTTTAAGTGCTTTCTTTGGTGCGGATGAAGGGATTTGAACCCACACTCTTTTAAGGGAACTAGAACCTGAATCTAGCGCGTCTGCCAGTTCCGCCACATCCGCATATT
>SFIE01000012.1 GCA_004555405.1 Subdoligranulum sp. | reverse complement strand
GAAAATGATGAAGGACTCGCAGAAGATCGCCTTTGCCGCCATCGTGGTCTACCGCCTCGACCGCATCAGCCGCAACATCGGCGACTTTGCCAAGCTCATTGAGGACTTGGGCGACCGGCACATCGACTTCATCTCCATCCGCGAGCAGTTCGACACGTCCTCGCCCATGGGCCGCGCCATGATGTACATTGCGTCGGTGTTCTCCCAGCTGGAGCGGGAGACCATCGCCGAGCGCATCCGGGACAATATGCATGAGCTGTCCAAGACCGGGCGCTGGCTGGGCGGCACAACGCCCACGGGCTACGCCTCGGAGAGCCTGTCCAGCGTGACGGTGGACGGCAAGGTAAAGAAAGCCTGCAAGCTCAAACCCATTCCGGAGGAAATCCAGCTGGTCAAGACGATCTTCTCCGTGTTCATGGAAACCGGCTCTCTCAGCAAGACTGACCAGTATCTTTTGGAGCACCGCTGTGTCACGAAGCGCGGCAAGCAGTTCACCCGCTTTGCCATCCGGGGCATTCTCACCAACCCGGTCTATATGATTGCCGACGAGACAGCGTATCAGTATCTGAAAGAAAACAATGTTGACCTGTTTGCCGAGCGTTCGGAATTCGACGGCGAGCACGGCGTCATGGCGTATAACCGCACGCTCCAGCGCCCCGGCAAGGCGAATCAGATCCGCCCCATGGAGGAGTGGATCGTGGCGGTGGGCAAGCACCCGGGCATCATCGCGGGCAGCGACTGGGTGCGGGTGCAGGCCATGCTGGATGTCAACAAATCCAAGAGCTACCGCAGGCCCCGCAGCAACGTGGCGCTGCTGTCCGGGCTGCTGCGCTGCGGCGAATGCGGCGACTATATGCGCCCGAAGCTGACCAACCGCAAGAATGCGGAGGGCGAGCTGATCTATACCTACATGTGCTCCACCAAGGAGCGCAGCCACGGCACGGTCTGCTCTATGAAAAACTGCAACGGCAACACGCTGGACGCCAAGATCATCGAGGAGATCCGCAAGCTGTCTGCCGACAAGGAGACCCTTACCCGGCTGCTGGCGCAGACCAAGAAGGTCATCAGCGGCAGCAAGGAGGGCTACGACGCAGAGCTGGCTTTGCTCCGGGAAAAGCACACCGAAACGGAAGACCGCATCAAGCGGCTGGTGGAATCCCTGTCCGTTGCCAGCGACACCTCCGCGAAGTACGTCATGGAGCAGATCGACGAACTGCATCGGGAGAGTGAGACGCAGCAGATGAGGCTTTCTGAGCTGGAAGCCCTGACTGAACAGAGCCGGATGCTCCATCAGGAGTTCGCTTTCCATCAGGAAATGATCGAATCCTTTGCCAACGCGGTGGATTCTGCCACGCTGGAGGAAAAACGCCGCCTGCTGCGCACCATCGTCAAAAAGGTGGTCTGGGACGGCAAAAACGCCTATGTGTACCTCTTTGCAGAGGATGGAGAGGCGGATTTGCCACCCATTGACCAACCTATGTATCCGTTGGGAGAGGATAGCGAATGAAATGCGTATGCAATTTCGGCGGCAGCGGCGTGTGCCGCCGATGGTTTCGCTGCAGGAGCCGCTGGAGACCGGGCAGGACGGTGGGCTGACCCTGATGGATGCCATTCCGGACGATGTGCCCCTGCAGGAATCGCTGGAGCAGCGCGATCTTGCCCGCCGCCTTTCGGCACGGCTTTCGCGCCTGCCTGCGCGGGAGCGGCAGGTGCTGGCGCTGCGCTATGGGCTGGGCGGCGCGGCCCCGCACACCCAGCTGCAGGTGGCGCAAAAGCTGGGGCTGAGCCGCAGCTATATTTCCCGCCTGGAATCCCGTGGGCTGAGCCTTTTAAAAAAGCTGTAAAGGCCAAACTTTTCGCCGGGCGGTTTTGCTTTTTTCCTGGTTTTATGGTATGCTGAATAAAAGCGTTTTTCCCCGGAGAAAGGAGATTTCGCCATGAAAAAGCAGCCCGCCTTGATCCTGTCTGCCGTGTCCTGTGTGCTGACAGGCGTGTGCCTGTTTGAACTGCACAGCGTAAAGCAGGAGCTGCAGCAGGTGCGCTCGCTCAATTCGCAGCATTATTCCTCGCTGCAGATGTGCATTGACGGTATATCCGGCACGGTTTCCGATAAGCTGGAGCAGCAGCAAAATCTGCTGGCAAAAACCGGTTTTTCCTATGGCGCAGTCAACGCCGAAAATGCCACGATCCTTTTGCGCTATACCGCAACGCCCAAGGAATTTGCCCCGGGCAGCACCACCGCCGAGTTCCACTATAACGGCACCGCCGTTCCCATGGCTTACGAAAACGGCCAGTTTATTGCCGAGGCTGAAATTCCGATTTTTTCGGAGACCGGCGATGCCTTTATCACCTTGCAGGACGGCGATACCCTGCGCACACAGGCGCTGAGCGATTATTTCAGCCCCCAGTATCAGGCGTTTTCAGAATTTTATCCCTCTTTCAACGGCAGCTGTGAGTTTGTCCGTGAAGACGGCAGCCTGAAGGTGATCGAAAAACAGCCTGTCACCATGGGGTTCCCTTCCGGCGTTCCGGAGGATCTGAAAAGCATCTCTTTTACCGCCGAACTGGACCGCAAGGAGATCGACCGTGTGGCCGTTGATCTGAGCGAGAATGCGCAGAACGAGATCCTGCGCGATCCGCTTTTCACTGACAGAGAGGATCTTTCTCTGCACGGAGAAAATTACTACGCAGTTTTGGATAAAAGCTACACGGTGCCCGCCGGGAAAACCCTGCGCATTTTTGCCGATGTGGAATACGAAAACGGCCTTTTGTGCCGCTATTTGATGGACTGCGTTGCTGCCGACCAAAACGCCGAGATCCGCTATTCTTCTCAGGACGAGGTTGACAATTTCTGGGGCCAGCCGCGATATATTTACTACGCCCCCACCCACAAGCTGCTGTGGGATGCGCTTTTGCAGGTTGGTGAATAAAATTTCCGTGCTGCGGGCATCGCCCCGGAGCCATTCATAAAAAAGGAAAGGAAAATATCATGTTCAGACCCATTCGCAGAAAAGAAAAAGAAATGCCCTTGCAAAAAGCGCAGGCGCTTTTGCAAAAGGGCCGCCGGGGCGTTTTGGCTGTAAACGGTGACGATGGCTATCCGTATGCGGTTCCCATCAACTATTTTTACAGCTGCGAGGCGCAAAAAATTTATTTTCACAGCGCACGCGCGGGCCACAAGTTCGATGCCCTTTGCGCGTGTGACAAGGTTTGTTTTACGGTTTACGGCAACGAGACCCGCCGTGAAAACGACTGGGCGCCGCTTGTGCAATGCGCCATCGCGTTTGGGCGCTGCCGCCCCGTGCAGCCCGGCCCGGCTGCGGCGGCGCTGCTTCGGCAGCTTGCGCTCAAATATTACCCCAGCGAGCAGGAGGTGGACGAGGAGATCGCGCGCTGCGGAAGCGCTGCGCAGATCTTCGAGATCACCATCGAGCATCTGAGCGGCAAGGAGATCCACGAGCGCTGAGGTTTTTCCTTGCTGAATTTTACATACAAAACAGCACAAGGCCGGCCTTTCCGCTGCGGGAAGGCCGGCCTTGTGCATATACGAACGAATAACGATGATGTTTAGATCTTATGCTTGTTGGCTGCAAAGAAAGCCTTGGTTTCCTTGACTACCACGCCGTTCAGAGCAAACAGAGCGATCATATTGGGAATTGCCATCAGGCCGTTCACAATATCGGCAATGTTCCACACAGCGGCCACGGTCATGTAAGGGCCTACAAACACACAGGCAATATACAGCCAGCGGTACACCGTCAGGAAGCCATGCTCCTTGCTGCCCAGCAAAAACTCAAGGCAGCGCTCGCTGTAATAGTCCCAGCCCAGAATGGTGGTGAAGGCAAAGAACACCAGGCAGACCATCAGCACAAAGGATGCAAGCTGCGGCGGAATGGGCAAACCGTTCTGGAAAGCATAGCTGGTAACTTCCACACCCTCCAGGCCGGGCTGCTGCCATGCGCCCGTGATCACGATGGAAAGGCCGGTCATGGTGCAGATCACAATGGTGTCGATAAAGGTGCCGGTCATGCTTACAAGGCCCTGACGCACAGGCTCTTTGGTTTGGGCAGCAGCGGCGGCAATGGGAGCCGAGCCAAGGCCGGCTTCGTTGGAGAAAATGCCGCGGGCAACGCCCTTTTGCATGGCAACCACCATGCTGCCCACCACACCGCCGGTAACGGCTGCAGGGTTGAATGCGCCCTTGACAATGGTCACAACGGCAGCAGGCACAGCGGTGATGTTAAACAGCACCAGTGCCAGTGCAAACACCAGATAGATCACAGCCATGAACGGCACAATGATCTGGCTTACACGCGCAATGCGCTGCACACCGCCCAGCAGAACGGCCGCCACGCACAGGGTAAGCAGCAGCGAGCCGATCACCACGGCCCAGGAATAATCGCCCAGGCCCAGCACATTCACGGTGTGCTGACGGTTGGGGTCAAAGAAATTGCGGATCGCGCTGGTGATGCCGTTCACCTGCGAGAAAGTGCCAATGCCGAACAGGCCCACCATGGTGCCGAACACGGCAAACATTTTGGCCAGCCAGGTCCAGTTTTTGCCCATGCCCTCCTGAATATAATAGAACGGGCCGCCCAGGCTGTGGCCGTCGGCATCCACCTTGCGGTATTTCACCGCCAGCAGGCCTTCGGAGTATTTGGTGGCCATGCCGAAAAAGGCTGCCACGATCATCCAGAACAAAGCGCCGGGGCCGCCTGCGCACACGGCTGTGGCCACACCCACAATATTGCCGGTGCCGATGGTTGCGCTCAGGGCGGTGCACAATGCGGCAAAGCTGCTGATTTCACCGTCGCCGCCTTCCTCGTTTTTCACCATCCAGCGCAGGGCCAGGGGCAGGCGGCGCATCTGCAAAAGTCCCAAACGCACCGTCAGCAGCAGGCCGCCGCTGAGGATCAGCACCATCAGGGGCACGCCCCATACCAGATTATCGATCTTGGTGATCAGTTGATTGATCATTTCCCACATAACACTTTCTCCTTTTTTCTTTCTTTTGTCGGCAATCAATTTGCAAAACAAAAAAACCGGCTTGCCTTGCAGCAAGTCGGTCTCTCTTGTTTGGTTCAAAAAGAAAAAATGCCATAGGGAAAAACCAAAACCCCCGCCGTCGGCGTGCTGCACTGCACTGCCGAAAACGATTGCCTGATTTTTCGGGCATCTTCCGTCCTTTTGCCTGAGAGATTCCACGCGCTGCGTGTTTGCACCTTCGGCCCCCGGGTTTTCCGGGCTTCTCCAGAAGTTCGATCCATTGACAGTTTCTATTCCAAACGGGAACACCTGAGAGTTTTACTCCTTCGGCGGGCTGCGCTGCAGCCGCTTTCCTGCCAACTTCCTTTCGTTTTTAATTGCCATGCTTAGGTTACTACGAAGTTTTGCTTTCGTCAAGCCCTTTTTGCGGCCCCCGGGCTTAACTTTATGCAGGTTTCTATCTTTTTTCACCAAAAATCACGAAATATTTTTTACATAATGACTTATAGACAAATGGTTTCTGCAATTTTACAATTAAATTGGTTTAATTTATATAAAATTCAAAATGCAGCCCTGCACAAAAATCATAAAAGAGCTTTTTTCACTTATATACGGAACTTTTTCTATACAAAGGAGTGTTTGCCATGTCTGCACATCGCCATTCGGGCAGTCATATCGCACTGGAGGCCCTGCTTCGCCGCTTCACGCAGCAGGTTTCGCTGCCGCAGCCTGTGTGCGCTGCGTTGGTATCCCCGGCCGACTGGCACCATTCGATCATGGCTTTGTGCGCCCAGCCGCACATTGTCTGCGCCCATGTGCTGGAAGCCTGCCGCGAGCCCTTGCAGCAGGTTTGCCCGGGTGAGCCCCAGGGCGGCTGGCTGGCCTTTTGCTACGAATACGCCCGGCATCTTTTGTATCCCGATGCCGATTTTGCCGCCGCTGCCGCCCCCTGGCAGGCAGGCGCAGAGCTGTATCTGCGCATTCTGCAGCTTTGTCTGGATGCCGAGCGCACCAACCGCAAGCCCAACCCGCTGATGGATTTTCAGTTTCTTTCCGAGGCGGAGGCCGCCGGGTTTGAGCGCGCCGGAGAGTACAGGATCTTTCTGCACGCATGGCGTGAGGAATATGTGTATGAAATGCTGCGCCTTGGCGACGAAGTGACCCCTTTTCGCACGCTGGGGCACATTGCGGGCGTTCACCATGTTGCCATGACGGCGGCGCGCGGCCTTTTGGCCGCCGGGCTGCCGGTGGATCTGGCCCTTGCCAGCGGAGCCGCCGCCGGGCACGACATTGGCAAATACGGCTGCCGCCCCGGCGAGCGTGTGCCCTATCTGCACTATTATTACACCGACCAGTGGTTTCGCCGCATCGGCGCTTCCTCCATCGGCGCGGTGGGGGCCAACCATTCCACATGGGATCTTGAGCTGGACAATCTTTCGGTGGAGGCCCTGTGCCTGATCTACGCCGATTTCCGCGTTAAGCAGGAGCGCGATGCCGACGGATGCGAACTTACCCGCATTTACGGGCTGGACGATTCCTTCCGGGTGATCCTTTCCAAGCTGGACAATGTGGACGAAGCCAAGCTGAACCGCTATAAATTTGTGTACGCCCGCCTGCACGATTTTGAGGATTATATGCGCACCAAGGGCGTGGATGTGGATCTGACAGGCCGCACCCCGGCCCCCGCGCCCATGCCGGATATCTCGCTGCGCAGCGTGCCCCAGGCCGTGCAGAGCCTGCTGTTTCAGGGCATGGAGCAAAACATTCTGGTCATGGCCATCCTCACGCGTGACGGCAGCTTTGCCAACCTGCTGGAAAGCGCCCGCACTGAAAAAGACTGGCGCAGCATTCGCACCTATCTGGATATTTTCGGCGAATATTCCATCTATCTGCACCCGCGCCAAAAAGCCATGACCCTTGACTTTTTGTACGAGCTGCTGATGAACCGCGAGGGCGATATCCGCCGCCGCGCCGCCGAGCTTTTGGGCCAGCTGATCGGCCAGTACAATGCGGGCTACCGCAAAGAGCGCCCCGTCGGCACGCCCGATCCTGCCGAGGCCACAGCCTTGGAGCTGTGGGAGTCGCTGCTGCACCGCCTTGTGAGCCCCGATCCGCTTTTGATGTCCATTCAGAAATCCTGGATCCGCTACACCTTAAAGCTGGCGGTGCAAAGCCTGTTCCACTATGCCCCCGCCCAGGACCAGCCCGAGCTGTTCCATGTGCTGCTTTCGTTTTACACCCACAGCGATCTTTCCCCGGAAGAAGCGTTTCCGCTGCTGGATAACCTGTACGATCTGCCGCTTTCGCTGTGCAGCCCCGAGCAGCTGCACCTGCTGATGCGCTTTGCGCGGCATTATTACCGCGAGGGCAGCCTGCCGCTGCGCATTGCCGCCGCGCGTTTTTACAAGCAGCTGGCCGCTGCGCTGCCGCCGGAAAGCGAGCATCGTGCCGAAATTGCGGATTTTTACGATGCCATGCAGGGCGAAAGTGATCTGATCCTGCAATTTCTGCGTTTTCGCGTGGGGCAGGGGCTGGGTTACAGCCAGCCCGAGCTGGAACACCGCCTGAACCGCGAAGAAGCCCTGAACGAAATTTTTCTGGACAACCTGAAAACCGGCACCCACTGGATCCGCAAAGCTGTAAGCATCAAACTGCTGGCCGACCGTGCGCCCCACTGTGAGGGCGCGGAGCGGCTGCACATTGCCACCCATCTGGCCAACCTTGTAAAGGTGAGCGAAAATATCGTGGTGCGCTATGATGCAGGCGCTGCCCTGCAGCGCATTGCGCCGCTGCTCACCGCCGAGCACCGCAACGAAATTTGCGTAGAGCTTTTCAAGGGGCTGGAAACCGGCGAGTACGAGTTTTCCAAGTATATTCCCAACTGCCTGGGCCAGCTGGGGCTTTGGCTGCCCCCGCAGGAGCTGAACGAATTGGTGCAGAGCCTGCGCGGAAGCCTTTCCAGCTCAAACGAGCGCGTAGTGTGCGTGGCGCTGGACACTGTGAGCGTACTGCTGGAATACAGCCCGCTGTACCCCGGCCGCTATGCGGAATCCGAAGAAGAAGTGGATCTGCGCCGCCGCTATCTGCTGGGATTTTTGCTGGCGGGCCTTGCCAACCATCGCCCGCTGGTGCGCCACCAGAGCCTTTTGGATCTGAGCAAGCTGTTTGCCTCGCAGCAGCTGAGCCTTACGGATAAAAAGGTGTTGTTTGGCCTGTGCTGCAAAAAGCTGCTGTTCCTGCTGGGCGAAAACCCGCCCTCGCCGGGGGGCGAATATTACCGCGCCGCTGCACTCACCCAGATCTGCCGCTTTATCAACATTTGCGGCTCGGATGCCGCTGCACTCACCGTGCCCGAGTGGAACAAGGTGGCATTTTTCCCCGGCACCTTCGATCCGTTTACTCTGGGGCACAAGGGCATTGTGCGCGCCATCCGCAACCTTGGCTTTGAGGTGTATCTGGCCGTGGATGAATTCTCCTGGAGCAAAAACGCCCAGCCGCACCTGATCCGCCGCCAGATCGTGAATATGTCGGTGCCCGATATGTTCCATGTGCATATTTTCCCCAGCTCGATCCCGGTAAACCTTGCCTGTGAGGCCGACCTTGCTCGCCTGCGCAGCCTGTTTCCGGGCAAAGAGCTTTATCTGGTGGCGGGCAGCGATGTGATTGCCAACGCCAGCGCCTACAAAAAGCCTGTGAGCGAAAACTCCATTCACACCTTCCACCACATTCTGTTCAAGCGCAACTCCCAGGACGAAGCCCAGCAGCAGCGTGACCGTGAGGCCCGCAAATGCCTCACCGGCAAGATCGTTGAGCTTACGCTGCCGCCCGAGCTGGAGGATATCAGCAGCACCCGCATACGCGACAATCTCGATCAGGGGCGCGACATTTCGCAGCTCATCGATCCGGTGGTGCAGGAATATATCTATTCCAGCGGCGTATATCTGCGCGCGGCCCGCTTTAAGCCCGGCTTGGTGGAATCTCCCGGAAAGCTGCAGCTGCTCTGTGCGCCCACGCCCGCACAGCTGAAAGCCCTGTTTGATCAGCTTCCCCTGCCTGCGGCCCGCGCGTGCGCTGCGCTGCCTGCCAGCCAGTGGGTGGCGCTGCAAAACGGCGGCCGTCTGTTGGCGCTGGGGGCTTTTCGGGCACTGGGCTCTG
Source organism: Subdoligranulum sp. (assembly GCA_004555405.1). Lineage (GTDB taxonomy): Bacteria > Bacillota > Clostridia > Oscillospirales > Ruminococcaceae > SFIE01. Next base: position 41,205 of record SFIE01000012.1, on the reverse strand, counting down.
GGCAGCTGATGAGCGCCGTTTCCACCCCCGAAGCCGCTGCCGCGCTGCGCCGCCGCGCAGGCGGGGCCGTGCTTTTGCTGCAAGGCATCTGGCTGACCCATCTGCACACGGAGGATTCTCTGGGGCTTGTGCTCTCGGAAATGCTTTCCTACGGCCTGCTGCAGGGCTGCACCCACGGGCTGTGGGTGGGCACCGCCGAGGCAGAAAACGCCGAGATACGCACAGCCCTTGCCCTGCGCGGCTTTATTCCCGCGCCCGAGCTTTCCCCCGAAGCGCTGCTGTGCGATATGCACGAGCCCATTGTGGTGCTGCGCAACCTGCAGGCCACCTTTAAACAGCCGCTGGCCCATTCGCCGGTGCTGCGGCAGGTGGCGCAAACCACTCACACCCGCCTGATGCGCGCTGCGGCAGGGCTGTTCCCGGGCAATCTGGTGCTGGATCTTTCCAGCGCCGTGATCCAGCAAAGCCTGGCCGAGCGCATCACGCGCATGAACGGCGTACCCGAAACGCCCACCTCTCCGCGTGTGCTGGGGCCCATGATGTGCGTGCCCTTCGGCAAGCTGCTGCGCGGGCGCGTGGTGCCCAACACCGTTACCAAGACCCTGCACACCGACCGCGTGTTTGCGCCGGATCTTTCCGCCAGCCGCATTGATGCTTTCCCGGGCTATTCTGACCTGCAGGCTCAGATCCGCACCCTGAAAAGCTTTGAGCGCCCGGTGATCCTGGTGGACGATCTGCTGCACCGCCCGGGCCGCCTGAATGCCATTTTGCCGTTGCTTCGGCAGGAGGGTGTGCAGATCGGCGCGGTGATGCTGGGCATTCTTTCCGGCCTTGGGGCCGACACCATGGCCCCCTCGGGGCTGCCCGTAAGCGGCATTTACAACATTCCCAACCTGCGCTACTGGTTTGTGGATTCCACGCTGTATCCCTTTATCGGCGGCGACACCGTAAGGCGCGCCCATGCGCCGGTATCCGGCCTGCTGCCCACCATCAACCAGATCCTGCCCTACACCTATCCCGGGCTGGAGGGCTGCAGCCAGGAGGCTGTGTATGAGTTTTCTCAGGTGTGTCTGGAAAACGCCCGCGATGTATTTTTGGCGCTGGAATCCGAATATCGGCAGCTGTTTGGCCGCAATCTCACGCTGGAGCGTTTGGCCGAAGCCGTTGTGCTGCCCACCTGCCCGGATCGCGGCGCCTGCATGGGCTACTCGGCCGATCTGCCCGCCAGCGCCTATCTGGAAAACGATCTGGAGCAGCTTCTTCGCACCCGCCGCATTATGAAAAAGTAAATTGGTATTGGTGCCTGTGCCGTTTGCGCACAGGGCACCGTGCCTATAAACAGGAGGTAACTTTCTATGTTCTACTATAGCGTCGATGGCCGTATCTGCTGCAGCCCCAACGGGGAGCTGCCTTATGAAAAAATTGCCTGCCCCACCCGGGCCGACGCCCTGTTTTATCTCATGGACCGCAGCGCCCAGAACAGCCGCGCCAGCTTTTCGCCCACCTGTGCCGGGCAGCTGCTGGCCGAAAGCGAAAATGCCTCGGCATTAAACAGCACCGCACTGCCGCAGGATGAAACGGATGCCTTTTTGGCCGAGTACATCGCCGCCGATAAAGTGCGCGCCATCAACCTGAATCACCCCCGTTTCACCGAGCTTTTCACCCCGGCTGCCCCCAAACGCAAGGCACGCATCAACATTCTGGCGCTGGGCGATGTGGGAGGCACCATGCTCACCGGCCTGCGCCTTTTGGGCGGCGATGTGGTGGACAGTATCGGCATTTGTGATCTTTCCCCCGCCATGTCGGCCCGCTGGGAGATCGAGGCCAACCAGATCAACTATCCGTGGAACTACGATTCCCTGCCCCCGGTAGAGGTGGTAACCCCCGAACAGCTGTTTGACTGCGATCTGTTTGTGTTTGTGGCCAGCAAGGGCATTCCCCCTGTGGGCAGCGGCATTAAGGATGTGCGCATGGCGCAGTTTGAAACCAATCGCAAAATCGCCGAGCATTACGCCCGCATGGCTCGCGAGGCCCACTTTAAAGGGCTGTGGTGCCAGGTGAGCGACCCCATTGACCCGCTGGCAAAATCAGCGTATCTGGCCAGCAACACCGACGAAAACGGCGTGTTTGACGGCAAGGGCCTGCTGCCCGAGCAGATCCAGGGCTTCGGCCTTGGCGTTATGAACGCCCGCGCCGCCTACTATGCCAAAAAAGACGAAGCCCGCTTTGGGCAGTTTCTCACCGAAGGGCGCGCCTTTGGCCCCCACGGCAAGGAGCTGGTGATCGCCGACTCTATTCTGCACTACAACGATACCCTCAGCTGCGAGCTGACTGAAAAGGTGGTAACCGCCAATCTGGCCGTGCGTGAGCTGGGCTTTAAGCCCTATGTGGCCCCCGCCATGAGCAGCGGTGCGATTTCGCTGCTGCTCACGCTGCGCGGCGAATGGCATTACGGCTCGGTTTTTCTGGGCGGTGCTTTCATGGGCTGCAAAACCCGCATGACGGCCATGGGCCAGCAAACCGAATGCCTGCCCCTGCCCGATGCGCTGTATGCCCGCATTCAGGCTGCCGAGGCCGCGCTGCACGCCATTGTGTGATTTGGCCGCGGCAAATCGTGTGATCTCCCTTTATTTTTACCGGTTTTTCGGGTATGATTATAGAGTGCCTGATCGTGAGTGCCCTTGGCCCGCGGGATCATGCACCGTAAGGAGGCCCTGCCCAATGGATGCCCGTTTTGTATTATATCTGGCCCAGCCCAGCACCGGGCGCTTGCAGGAAATGCTGCACAGCGCACTGGCCGGCACAGCCTATCGCCTGATCCGCACCCCGGCCCAGCTGGCCGAATGCCGCGGTGCGCGCATTTTGTTTGCCGTGCAGCTGGGCGAGGCCGGGCTTTCGCCGGGGCTGTATGATCTGCTTTTCTGGCTGCGCGCCCACCCCAACGCCCTGCCGGACACACTGGCCGGTTTTGCTGTGGACAGCCCCTGCGATCTGTATTCCAAGGCTGTGGGGCGTGAGCTGGCGCTGGCCGCCAACTATGCGGGCTGCACCCTGCCCGGCCACAGCCTGGTGGAAGCCATTGGCAGTCTGGCCAATTTTGCCCAGCGTGCGCGCAACGCCAGCACCACCCTCAGCGATGCCTATCGCCTTTCGCTGCAGGGCCTTGCCGCAAATCTGGCCGAATGGCGGCCCGTGCATCCGCAGCACCCCAAGCTTGCCGTGATCCACGCCAGCACCCGCGCCACCAGCAACACGCTGGATCTTTGGGCCGAGCTGAAAACCCATCTGCCCGAGGCGGAGATCCAGGAATTCTGTCTGCGCAACGGCACCCTGGCGGACTGTGCAGGCTGCAGCTATCCCACCTGCCTGCACTTTGGCGAGCAGGGCAGCTGCTTTTACGGCGGCGTGATGGTGAAAGAGGTGTATCCCGCACTGCGCTGGGCCGATGCGCTTGTGATGCTGTGCCCCAACTACAACGATGCGCTTTCTGCCAACCTTACGGCCTTTATCAACCGGCTCACCGCGCTGTTCCGCACCGGCAGCTTTCACCGCAAGCAGCTGTTTGCGGTGGTGGTTTCGGGTTATTCGGGCGGTGACATTGTGGCCCGGCAGATCGTTTCGGCCCTCAGCATGAACAAGGGCTTTATTCTGCCCCCCGGCTTTGCTCTGATGGTCACCGCCAACGACCGCGGCACCGCCGTGCAGCTGCCGGATATTCAGCCGCGCCTTACCGCCTATGCCGCCGCCATGCGCAGCGCCTTGGGCCTTTCGGAGGAACCTACATGAAAAAAAAATGGGAGCTCGCGCGTGACCCCATCGTTCGCCCGCTGCTTTGCGGCGCTGTGATCACCCTTTCCAGCACGGTATTCTTTCAGTTTTCCCTGCAAAACTTCCGCATTTCCACCTCGGTGATGCTGCTGCCGGTGCTGCTGCTCACCCTGAACTGTGAAAACCACCCGTTTCCGGCCTGTGCCTGCAGCGGTATGATGGTTCTTTTGTTCCGCGCCTTTTCCGGCATACTGCTCAACCATATCGAGGCTGCGGAGGCCTTTCGCGTGCATATTCCCGCCGCCGCCTTCTATCTATTTTACGGCCTGCTGTTCCCGCTGCTGGTGCCCATGCGCGCACCGCGCATTCCCCGCCTCGGCGATGTGGCGGGGCTTACTCTGTGCGAACTTACCTCTAACCTATTGGAGATCGGCCTTGACCAGCTGTTTTCGTTTTCGGGCTTTTCCCTTACCATCCTGCCCTCACTGGTGTTCATTGCCCTGCTGCGCGGCTGCGGTGCCGGGCTGCTGCTGGCGCTGTACTGCCACTATCACTCGCTGCTGAACCGCGCCGACCATGAGGAGCGATATCAGCGCCTGTATCTGATGAAAACGCACCTGAAGGGCGAGTTGTATTTTCTGGCCAAGGATAAAGCCCGCATTGAGCAAACCGTTAAAATGTCGTATCAGCTGCATTCGCAGCTGAGCGCCATTCCCGAAATTCCGCAAAGTATACGGGATATGGCTCTGCAGATTGCCTGTGATATCCACGATCTGAAAAAGGATTACATTCGCATAGAGCAGGGCTTTCACGAAGAGTTGGGCGACAGTGCCGATGACCGGGTGATGGAGTTTTCTTCGGTGCTGAACATTCTTGAGGCCAGCACCCGCCGGATGCTGGGCGATGCGCCCATTCGGCTGCGCTTTCACTGTGACAGCGATTTTGTCACGGTGGAGCACTACGCCCTGATGTCCATTCTGCGGTGCCTTGTAACCAATGCCATTGAGTCCATTCAGGGCACACACGGCTGCGGCCACGGCTATGTGGAGCTGATCGAATACCGCCGCGGCGATGAATATTGCTTTATGGTGGCCGACAATGGCCCCGGCATTGCCCCCAAATACATCAACTCCGTTTTTGAAATGGGCTTTTCCACCAAATTTGACCCCTCTACCGGCAGCTTATACCGCGGCATGGGCCTGCCCAATGTTCGTTTGGTGGCGCAGGAGCTGGGCGGCCATGTGGATGTGACCAGCCAGCCCGGCCTGCGCACCGAGTTTATTGTTGGAATTCCGGCTGCTATATTGGAGGTGCCGCAATGAAGCTGTACATACTCGAAGATGACCCCACCGTGATCGCCGTGCTGGAGCAGATCATTGAAAGCAACGATCTGGGCACGGTGTGCGGCGATTCCGCCGATGATATGCCCTCGATCGAGCAGATCATGCAGGCGGGGCCGGATATTATTTTAATGGATTTCTTAATGCCCCATCGTGACGGTGTGGCCACGCTGCGCCAGCTGCGTGCGGCCGGCTGCAAGGCACGCTGTATTATGATCAGTCAGGTTTCGGACAAAGACATGATCGCACAGGCCTATTCGGCAGGCGTGGATTTTTTCATCAGCAAGCCCATCAATGTGATCGAGGTTTGCACCGTGATCTCCAATGCCACCACACAGCTGGAAAACGAGCGCAAGCTCACCGATATTGGCCGTTTGTTCGGCCTGCAGGGGCTGGATGCCGCTGCCATCTCTGCGGGCAGCAAGGCCGCCGTTCGGGAGGACCAGCCCCCCGAAACCTCGCCGCGGCTGCACCGCATTCAGAACATTCTGGTTCAGCTGGGTATGGGCGGCGAAAAGGGCACCGAGGATATTTTGAAGATCTGCGATTATCTTTTGCAAAACCGGCTCACCTCGTCGGGGGTTTCCATCGGCAATCTGTGCTCAGCGCTCAGCGATTCCCCCAAAACCATGGAGCAGCGTGTGCGCCGCGCCATTCAGGTGGGCATGAGCAATCTGGCACACCTTGGCTGCGAGGATTTTATGAACGATATCTTTGTGCGCTATTCCAGCACGCTGTTTTCGTTTGAAGATGTTCGCCGCGAAATGAATCTGATTCGCGGCAAAAGCCCCACCGGCGGCAAAATTCGCCTGCGCGGCTTTTTAGACGGCCTGCTCACCATGAGTGCCGAGCAGCAGTAAATTGCTTTCCTGTGCCGCACAGCCCGTTTAGGCTGTGCGGTATTTTTTTCGGCATGCGCTATCACGGGCCTCCTGCTTTTTGAAACAGCGGCAATGGCGCTGTTTTGCCGGGCCGCACCCTGCTTTATGCTGTGAAGCCTTTATTCCTCTTGGCCCTTTAACTTTACCCCCAGCCTTTGGCAAAGAGCCCAAAAAATGGGATCGGGTTTTGCCCCGACCCCAACATTTATTATAGAACCTAAAAAGCGAAGGCGCCCGCCCTGAAAGCCCATCATCGAATTCTCGCATAGGCACCAAAAGGCGCAAAAAGCCCGCAGAAGCTGCCGCACCACCGGCAGCCCCTGCGGGCTATCCTTATGCTGTTTTTCGGGCGATGCCCTTCCCTTTTAAATAGGCCCCTATAAACAGCAATGGGTGCGAAGCCCAAAAGCCTCGCACCCAATGCAATGGAAAAAAGAATTCAGAAGAGAATCTTTTGGCCTGCGGTTTCCCGCAGGCCAAAAGCCCTAAGCGAATTGATGATTAGAAAATGCCCTGAGCCATCATAGCGTCAGCAACCTTCTGGAAGCCAACGATGTTAGCACCAGCAACCAGGTCGTAGCCCAGGCCGTAGCGCTCAGCAGCTTCCACAGAGTTGTGGTAGATGTTCTTCATGATGGCATGCATCTTGGTGTCAACTTCCTCAGCGGTCCAGTACAGACGCTCAGCGTTCTGTGCCATTTCCAGCTCAGAAACTGCAACGCCGCAAGCGTTAACAGCCTTGGAGGGAGCCACGACCATGTGCTTCTGGCTCTTCAGGAACTCCAGAGCCTCGTTGGTGGTGGGCATGTTGGCAACTTCGATGTAGTACTTAACACCAGACTCAGCGATCTTCTTAGCCCAGTCCATGTTAACGTCGTTCTGAGTAGCAGCGGGCATGTAGATATCTACATCCTTAACGCCCCAGCACTTCTCGTTGGGAACGAACTCGCAGCCGAACTTGTCAGCGTAGGGCTTGCAGTGCTTAGGATCGTTAGCACGCATCTCGAGGATGTAGTTCAGCTTCTCCTCGGTAACAACGCCATCGGGATCATGGATATAACCGTCGGGACCTGCGAAGTAGGTAACAGCAGCGCCCAGCTCAGCAGCCTTCTTCATGATGCCCCAGCCCACGTTGCCGTAGCCAGAGATAGCGATCTTCTTGCCCTTGATGTCAACGCCGTCATGCTTCAGAGCCTCAACCAGGTAGTACACAGCGCCGAAACCAGTTGCTTCGGGACGCAGGATAGAGCCACCGGTCACAACGCTCTTGCCGGACAGAGCGCCGAACTCAGAACCGCCAACGATGCGGCGATACTGGCCGTACAGGTAGCCGATCTCGCGGCCGCCAACACCCAGGTCACCAGCGGGGCAGTCGAGGTCCTGGCCGATGTGACGATACAGCTCGGTCATGAAAGCCTGGCAGAAGCGCATAACTTCAGCGTCGCTGCGGCCGCGAGGATCGAAGTCAGAACCGCCCTTAGCGCCGCCGATGGGCAGGCCGGTCATAGCATCCTTAAATACCTGCTCAAAGCCCAGGAACTTGATGATGCTCAGGTTAACAGAGGGGTCGAAGCGCAGGCCGCCCTTGAAGGGTCCCAAGGCTGCGTTGAACTGTACGCGGTAGCCGCGGTTGGTGTGCCATACATGGTTGTCATCTTCCCAGGTGACGCGGAACTCGACGGTGCGCTCGGGCTCAACCATGCGCTCCAGCAGGCCGGCCTTCTCGTACTCGGGATGAGCGTTGATAACAGGCTCCAGAGAGGTCAGAACCTCTTCCACAGTCTGCAGGAATTCGGGCTCATGAGAGTCCTTTTCACGAACCTGGTTCAGAACACGTTCAATGTAAGCATTCATTGTTTTGTCCTCCAAATTGTTTGTTTCGTTCCAAATATCCTTTAACCATTAAAGCAGCGCTTTGCTGCTCCATTGGCTATAGTATAACTCTGTGCCCCGCGAATTGCAATTATTAAATTTACTAAATTTTGAGTAAATCTTTGTATATAATGCCTAATGTTTTTATCAAAAGGCTTTTTATTAAGCATTTACCCAAAACTTGTTAAACAAAAAAAGCCTTGCGGGCTATTTTGTACACAAACCTAAAAATTGAAAGCCCTGTACAAAATTTCGGTTTTATTCAACAATTTATTTACAAAATGAGTATAAATTGTTCAGCAAAACCGTTTAATGAATAAAAGGACCGGGCGCCCGGGCTGATCTGCCGCGATACGCCCGATCCTTGCATGCATGGATGAATGTTGCCGCTGGCGGCTCCCTGTGATGGTAAGGATTGGAGAGAGCCACAGGGAGCCGCTAAACGGCAGAGTAAGGAAAGAGAGTAAGAGATAATATCGAAGTTAAATTAGCCCAGCATGTTCAGGAAGGTAGTGATAACGATCGAGTTGAAGAAGTCGATGAACAAGCTGCCAACCAGAGGCACAACGAACAGAGCGCGGGGGCTGGGGCCAAAGCTCTTGTTCACAGCCTGGATGTTTGCCATAGCGTTGGGGGTAGCGCCCATGCCGAAGCCGCAGGTTGCAGCTGCAAAGCAGGAAGCCTCGTAGTCGCTGCCCATGATCTTGAACACAACGAAGTATGCGAAGAATGCCATGAACACAGTCTGCAGGAGCAGGATCACGATCATAGGCAGAGCCAGAGCGGCCAGCTGCCACAGCTTCAGGCTCATCAGAGCCAGAGCCAGGAACAGGTTCAAAGACAGGTTGCCCAGGCAGTCGATCTCTTCCAGGGGCATCTCGATGTGCATAGCGTCGGTAGCATTACGCAGAATGCAGGCCAGCAGCATAGCGCCGATGTAGGTGGGGAAGGTGATGTGGATGCTGGTGAAGAAGTCGTACACCAGAGTACCGATGCCGATAGCAACGGCCAGGTACAGAGCAGCGTTCAGGAAGCTGGTGTTGTCGATGGTCTTCTTTGCCACCTCTTCGCCGTTGTCGGCAGTAGCGCCGATACCGCTGTCGGTGGAGTGCAGGTTCTTCTGCTTGATGCGGGCACGAGCGATGGGGCCGCCGATAACGGAGCCAGCCACCAGGCCGAAGGTTGCAGATGCCAGAGCAACAGCGTTGGCATCAGCCACGCCCAGGCTCTCCAGCAGGGGACCAAAGGAACCAGAAGTGCCGTGGCCGCCAACCAGAGGAATGGAGCCCATGCACAGGCCCAGACGAGCGTCCAGACCAAACACGGTTGCCAGCGCGGTGCCCAGAATGTCCTGGAACAGAACCAGCACGATAGCAACTACCAGGAAGATGATAACCTGAATGCCGCCGGTCTTCAGCAGACGGAAGCAGGCAGTGAAGCCGACCGAGCAGAAGAACACGGTCATGAAGAAAGTCTGGAAGGTGTTGTCGAAGGTGATGTAACCAATACCGGTGGTGTAGCCGATCAGGTTAACGATTGCGAACACCAGGCCGCCCACAACAGGTGCGGGGATGCAGTAGGTGTTCAGGAAGCCGATCTTGCTGCACAGGAAGCGGCCCAGCAGCAACACGATTGCTGCAACGGCAACTGCCTGATAAGCAGTGAGTTCGAGGGTTGCAATTTCCATAAGAATGTTTTCCTCCTTGCTTTTCGTATAGGCGCAGCCCGGGCGGGCCGCGCTCGTTCCATATGTCTACAGTATAGTTGCAGGATTCAGATTTCTACAAAAAACTACAGAAAAATAATTTGTACTTTTGTAACTTTGTAAAAACGCACAGTTGCAAATTCCCGCTTTTGTGCAAATCAGAAGAATTTATTGTTTTCATAAACCAATTTTATGGCTTTTATGAAATCGTGTGTAATGCTGTTGTTTTAAAAATAAGAGAAATAAGAGAAAAATAAAAGCGTACACTGCGAGCCGACAAAACAGTATACACTTTTGTATATTTCTTTTGTATTTTTTGTTTCTGCGGCTTTGGCGCACAGGGCCGCCTTCAGCAGCCCGCCACCGGGCGGCTGCGCAATGCGCCGCCTTTCTCCAAAAGGTCTAAAACCACTTCTCCGGCCACGGCCAGCCCGGCTGCCCCCGGCACAAACGCCGCACTGGCGGGCGAGTTTTCTTCGCCCTCCTGCGGCGGCAGGGGCTTGATGGGCTGCTCGGTGGAATACACTACCTTTAATTTTTTGATCTTTCGGCGGCGGCATTCCAGCCGGATCACCTTGGCCAGCGGGCACACTTGCGTTTTGCTGATATCCGCCACGCGAAACGCCGTGGGGTCCAGCTTATTGGCAGCGCCCATGCTGCTGATGATGGGCACCCCCAGCCGCGTGCAGCGGGTGATCAGCTCCAACTTGGCGGTCACATTGTCGATGCAGTCCACCACATAATCATACTGTGTCAGGTCGATCTCATCGGCATTCTGGGGCAGATAAAAGATCTGCTGCGCCGTTACGCGGCAGTCGGGGTTGATATCGTGAATGCGCTCGGCCATCACCTGCGCCTTGGGCATTCCCAGTGTAGAGTGCAGCGCAATGATCTGACGGTTCAAATTGGTCAGGCTCACGGTGTCCTTGTCAAACAGGTCCAGCGTGCCCACACCGCTGCGGGCCAATGCCTCGGCGGCATAGCCGCCCACGCCGCCCACGCCAAACACCGCCACGCGGCTTTGGGCCAGCAGCGTGACCGCCTGCGGCCCCATCAGCCGCCGGGTGCGCGAAAATTGGTCTTGCATAAAAATTTCCTTTCTTTTTGTGCAGCGGCAAAGCTGCTCTTTTCTCGTTTGCAAAACTGTGTTAAAATATTTTCTGGGCCGCAGAAAGCCTTTTGCGTTCTGCCCGCAGCAGGGGTCTTTTGTTTTTTTCAAAAGCCCTCTGTGCCGCCCAAGGCTCTGCCCGATTCTTTATCCATTCTTTATTATATATAAGAGGTGAACGGCAATGTGTAGATCCATGGCTGAAAATGTAGCTGATATCCGTGAAAAAATGGCCCGTGCCGCACTGGCTGCCGGGCGCAGCCCCAGCGAAGTTCTGCTGTGTGCCGCCTGCAAGACCCGCACTGTGGAAACCGTGCGGGAAAGCGCCGCGCTGCCCATTGATCTTTTTGGCGAAAACCATGTGCAGGAGCTGGTGGAAAAAACCGATGCCGGTGCCTATCTGGGCAAGCCCGGGCACTTTATCGGCCATTTGCAGACCAATAAGATCAAAAAGGTGCTGGGGCGTGCCGCCCTGATCCAAAGCGTGGACAGCGAGCATCTTTTGCTGGCACTGGAGGCTGCCGCCGCCAAAGCCGATGTGCATCAGGATATTTTGCTGGAGGTAAACATTGGCGGCGAGGCCAGCAAAAGCGGCATCACGCCCGAGGGGCTGTTTCCCCTGCTGGAAACCGCTGCCCTGCAGCCGCACCTGCATGTGAAGGGCCTGATGGCCATTCCCCCTGTAAACGACAACGACACCGAAAACCGCCGTCATCTGGCTGCCATGCGCGCCTTGTTTGAAAAAGCCGCCGCTCTGCGTGATGACCGTATTGCCATGAACATTCTTTCCATGGGCATGAGCGATGATTTTGAAAACGCCATTCTGGAGGGCAGCACGCTGGTGCGCATTGGCACCGCCATTTACGGTGCCCGCGATTACAGCAAAAAATAAATCGCTTTCTCGCAGCGCCCTGTCGGGTTTCTCCGGCCGGGCGCTTTTTTTACAGCCCCAGCTGATAAATGCGGTTGGCGTTGTCAAAAAACACCTTTTCCCACTCGTTTTCCGGCACAAGGGTCTGCACCCACTTTGCGTACTCGGCCAGATTCACCAGCGGCCAATCCGTGCCGAACATAAATTTGTTCCAGTCGCCCACATAGCGCAGCCACGCTTTTAAAATTTCCATATAGCCTGCCTGTGCCCGGTTGAGGGCGCCGGTTTCAAATGCGCCGCCCAAAAGGCCGGAAAGATCGGCCGAAACATTGGGGTTCTTTTCCAGCACGGCCGCTGCCTCGGCCAAAAACGGGTTGCCGAAATGGCACATTACAAACTGCACATCGGGGTGATCGGCGGCGGCATCGTCCAGCGTTAAGGGATGCGCATACCGCAGCTTGGCACGGCTGCCGTTGGTGGCGCCGGTGTGCACCGCCACGGGCTTGTGATATTTTGCGGCCAGTTCGTAATACGGTTCGTATATTTCATCATAAATATACGAATGATTATACCCCGGATAGAGCTTGATGCCCACGCAGGTGCTTTTTTGCAGATGGGCTTCCACGATCTCGGGGGCATTGGAGGGCAGATTTTGCATAACGCCGCTGTCCAGCCCAATGCAATAGCTGAACTGCGGCGGCAGCTCCCGGCAGGTGTGCTCGGTGAGCGGTGCGTTTGCCATAACAATGCCGTGGGCAAAGCCATGCCGGGCATAATACTGCACCAGATGCTGCGCCGAATTCCGGTGCCCCACCTGCTGCGCCATGCGCTCGGCCCAGGGGCGCTCGCCGAAAATATGCAAATGTGCATCAATGATCTTCATATTTTTGTTTATCCTTTATGCTGTGGGGGCAATGCCCCGGTATGCCTGAAATCAGTTTTTATTGTACCACACATCCGCCGGTTTTTACACCCCATCCCCTGCCCGCAGATCTTCGGGGCGCAGCTGCAATTCGCGCACTCCCTCGGTGTGGCTGCGGCTCACCTGCCGCTTGCAGTAATGAAACTGCTCGCACACCTGATTCTGGCTCATGCCCGCCAGATAGATCTGCCGCAGCACCCTGCGCTGGCGCGGCTCCTCCAATCGCTTGATGGCGATCTCAATGGCATCCGCCAGCGCTGTCATGCGGCGCTGCTCTTTGGCCAGCACCAGCTGGCGTTCCCGAATGGCCATGGCCTCGCGCTCCTGCCGCTCACGCAGCCACTCGCCGCGCCCCTGTGTGCACAGCGCGCGCTGATTTTCCAAAACCTGCTGCAGCTCTTTCATTTCCTGCTCCAGCTCCTGCACCTTGTTTTCCTGCCTGCGATAGCTCAGCAGCCAATCCACTTTTTCTTGATATGTCATATTTCATCCCTCTTGTATTACTTGATTCAGTATTTTCATGCTTATTCTAATACTTGAATCAGTACTTTGTCAAGAGATTTTTTCTTTTTCAAGTAATTCTCTGTTGGGTCGGCTTTGAGCCCCACACAGGCAAAACAAAGATCCCCGGCCGTAAAGCTGCCCTTGCAGCCCCCGGCCGGGGATCGGTTTATGCTGTTGTTATTCGGCGCGCAGCAGCGAAACATTGCCCTGCTGCCACACCACACTGTACCAAACGCCGTCCCGCTCCATGCCGCCGTCGCTCAGATCACGGTCGATGGAGAAGATCACCTCCGGCGTAAAGGGCGGGTCATAGGGGTCGGTCACCGGGAACACATGGCGGATCACCGGGTTCTCGCTTTTCAGCATGGCCCAGATGGGATATTCATAGGAATCGTTGGCGGTATACAGGCCCACATTGCGCCAGCCGTTATCCAAAATCACCTGACAGGCCGCCTGATAGTCCTGTGCGCTGTAATAGCAATGCTCGGCGTTAAAATAGCCTTCGGGCCTTTCGGCAAACAGTTTTTTGCCGTGGAAGCTGCCGATCATCACGCAAAGATCCACCATACACATGGCCCATAGCAGGCCCAACAAAAGCTTTTTGCGCTTTTTCAGCACTGTGTCGGCAAGATCCTCGGCCTGCGCAGCAATGCCGGGAATGCACAGCACCATAAAGGGCATCAGCAGGCGTGCGCCCCAATACTGCCAGCGCAGGGTGCAGCCCATGGCGCAAAAGGCAATGCCGCACACCGGCAGATACTGCCGGGCCATGGTAAACACCGGGCGGCCTGTTTTTTGGCGGTGGGCTGCCAGCCACACAATGCGCACCAGCCACCACGCTGCGGCCGCCATCAGCAGCAGCATAAAAATGGGGTTGGCGGCATCATCGTTGCCGAATTTAAAAGTATCGCCGTTGCCAAAGGTTGCCCCCGAAAGGCTGATGGCATCATCGTTGATATTCAGCTGCAGGATCCAGCCAAAGTTGGCCACAATGCGGTTTACGATTGCGGCCGAGCCGGGAATATAGCCGTTTTGCAGGTTGCCGAAAATATGCTTGAGCAGGTTTGCCAGCAAAAAGCGGGGCTGCAGGGTGCCCACCATCAGCTCATCGCTCACGCTGGAGCTTTGCAGCGAGTGAAAGCTGTGCAGATTGCGCAGGCTGGTGGGGATCATGGGCAGCAGCACCATGGGCACGGCCACCAGCGCCAAGCGCACAAGATCCCACAGCTTATCCCGCTTTACAAGGCGGGTAATACCCATCCATGCCGTCAGTACCAGCATGCCGATGCCCACGCTGGGCTTGGCCAGATAACCAAGGCTCACTGTAGCTGCCAGATACAGTACCTGGTGGCGTTCGGCTGCGGCAAAGCGCAGGGTGTCGGCCTTGACGAAGTCCAGCAGCAGCCATGCAAACAGCATCATCCACAGCGAGGAATAAATATCCGCTTCGGCGGTGAATGCCTCGGCAAACAGAATGGGCATACACAGCGTCATCATGGCCGCCAGGCGGCTGAAGGCCGTGCTCACCCCCAGCTTGCGCGCAATGCCCCAGCTGTATACGCCGCACAGCACCGCCGAAAGGCACTGCACCAGATTGATCAGCACATCGCTTTTTCCTGTGAGCAAATAGAGGTGCAGCATCACATACTCGGCCAGCACCGGGCTGGAGATCTGGCGCACGCAGTGGGTGGAATAATGATCCACCGTGCCGTTTTGCGCCCACTGGCAGATGCGCGGCAGGTGATAAGTCATGGAATCCCAGTTATAGGTGACCGTGAACAGCGCAAAAAACACCATCAGGGCGCTCACCGCTGCCAGCACCCAGAATCCGGCACTGTGGCTGCGGGGCGAAAATTCCTCCCATGTGTGTTCATCCGGCAAATGCACTTCGCCGTGGAGCACACTGCGCACCGTGAGCGTGAGCAGCCACACATCGCTCACCAGCCAGAACAGCGCCACCCCCGGCAGGTGCAGCGCCTCCGCAAAGCTGAGCAGTTCGGTGATGGCGGTAAGCTCTAAATTCCACAAAATCAGCGCCCGGGTAAGCCCCGGCAGCGCTCCGCGCCCCCGGCTGCACAAAAGCCAAAGGCATACAAATGAGATGACCATGATTTTCTCCTATTCGGCTATGATGAAAAACGCCCCGGGAAGTTGCCTGCGCATAACACAAAAAGCGATGCGGCCGGCTGCCCAGGGCGAAACTTTGGCGGTGCGGATCAGTGATACTTTACAATGCAGTAAATGGCACGCACGCCGTCTTTCCAGTTGATTTTTTTGCCTTCTTCCACCTTGCGGGGATAGTAGGAAATGGGCACTTCGGCCATACGCACCTTGCGGCTGGCCAGCTTGGCCGTGATCTCGGGCTCAAAGCCAAAGCGCTTTTCCTTGAGCTCGATGGACTGAATGATCTCACGGCGGAAGGCCTTGTAGCAGGTTTCCATATCCGTGAGCTTCAGGCCCGTAAACAGGTTGCTCAGGCGGGTAAGAAACAGGTTTGCCGCAATGTTCTGCTTATAGGCATCGTCATAGCGCTTGGTTTCTGCAAAGCGGCTGCCGTATACCACATCGGCCTCGTCGTTGCAGATTGGCTCGATCACCCGGGCATACTCGTTGGGATCATACTCCATATCGGCATCCTGAATGATCACAATGTCGCCGGTGGCGGCTGCAAAGCCGGTGTGCAGGGCAGCGCCCTTGCCGCCGTTTTGCTTTTGGTGGATCACTTTGCTCACCAGCGGGGCGATCTCGGTATCCAGCACCTCGCTGGTGCCGTCGGTGGAGCAGTCGTCCACGATAATGATCTCTTTATGTGCCACCGGGGCCTCGCGCACCTTATCCACAATGGTGCGGATGCTGGCTTTTTCATTGTAGCAGGGGATCACGATAGAAAGGGTAACATCTTGCATGGGGATCTTCATAAATTTGATTCCTCGTTCAGTCCGGGCGGTTCGCCCTGATTTTGTATGTTTCACACCAAGGTGCGGAAATAGGCAATGCTCTTTTCCAGCCCTTCGTCCAGGGCGATTTTGGGCTCCCAGCCCTTCAGCTCACGCTTGGCCACCGTGATATCCGCACGGCGGCGCGTGGGGTCATCGCCGGGCAGGGGCTTAAACACCAGCTTGCTCTGGCTGCCCGTGTGCTGCAGCACCTTTTGGGCCAGCTCCAGCATGGTAAATTCGCCCGGGTTGCCCAGGTTCACAGGGCCCAGAAAATCGGGGCGCGAATCGTTCATCATGCGCACGATGCCCTCGATCAGATCGTCCACATACTGAAAGCTGCGGGTCTGGGTGCCGTCTCCGTAAACGGTCAGGTCCTGCCCGCGCAGCGCCTGCATGATGAAGTTGCTCACCACGCGCCCATCCTCGGGGTCCATATTCGGGCCGTATGTATTAAAAATACGGATCACCTTGATCTTTACGCCGAATTCCCGGTGATAATCAAAGCACAGTGCCTCGGCGCAGCGCTTGCCTTCGTCATAGCAGCTGCGAATGCCGATGGGGTTCACGCAGCCGCGGTAGGTTTCCACCTGCGGATGCACCTCGGGGTCACCATATACCTCGCTGGTAGAAAACTGCAGCAGTGTGGCATTGTATTTTTTTGCCAGCTCCAGCATATTCAGCACGCCGAAAATGCAGGTTTTGGTGGTATCGGTGGGGCTTTTCTGATAAGCCGGGGGGCTGGCCGGGCAGGCCGCATTATAAATTTGATCGCAGGGGATATCCTGCCACTGCTTTACATCCCCCTCGATAAAACGAAACCGGGGGTTTTGCAAAAACGGTTCTATGTTGCTTTTGCGGCCGGTAAACAGATTGTCCAGCACGGTCACCTGATTTTCGGGGTTCTGCAGCAGTCGGGCACACAGATTGCTGCCCAAAAAGCCTGCGCCGCCGGTTACCAAAATTCGATTCATTGTTACGCTCCACTCTGCCAAGCACTCCCCCCCTGCCGCCGAAGCCGCCGGCCGCGGGGGGTATCTAAAGCCCTGTTTCCCATGCTTTTGCGGCATGGACAGGGAAAAACACCACTTTATAACATAGCATATCGGCCCTGCATTTTCAATGCCATTTGTCTGTTTTTTAACCATTTTTTAGAAAATGGGCGGTTTTTGGGGGCTTTGCCTGCCCAAACGCCGGTTTACAGGGCGTTTTTCTGGCCTTCCAACAGGTTGAGCTGCAGCTCAAAATTTTTGCGGGCATTCTTTCCGCTGGTATCCAGAATCAGTCCGCACACAAGGCTCAGCAGCGCCGCCATCAGAATAAACCCGCTCACGATCAGGGTGGGGAAACGCGGCACAAGGCCCGTCAGCGTGAATTCCGCAAACACCGACACAAACATTCCCATGCCCAAAACCCCCAGCACCGCCGTGATCAGGCCGAAAAACGGCAGGGGCTTATAGTCTTTATACAGGCGCAGAATGGTCATCAGCACCTTGAAGCCATCCGAAAAAGTGTTCAGCTTGCTCTCGCTGCCCTGGGGGCGGTCACGGTAGCCCACAGGCAGGCTGCACAGGCGGAAGTTTTTATCCAGTGCGTGAATGGTCATTTCGGTTTCGATCTCAAAGCCCTTGCTCAGCACCGGGAAGCTTTTTACAAAAATATAGCTGAACGCGCGGTAGCCCGTCATGATATCCGTGATATTGCCGCGGAAAAAGCGGTTGACCAGCTGGCGCACCAGCACATTGCCGCTGTTGTGAAACGGGCGCTTGTTCTCGGTGAAATAGGTGCTGGAAAGTCTGTCGCCGATCACCATATCCATACCGTTTTGCAGCACGGCATCACACATGGCGCGCGCATCCTCGGCGGGATAGGTGTCGTCGCCGTCCACCATCAGATAGCATTCGGCGTTGATCTCGCGGAACATGGCGCGGATCACATTGCCCTTGCCCTGTCGGCTTTCATGGCGCACCACCGCACCGGCGCTGCGGGCAATGGCGGCGGTATCATCGGCCGAATTGTTATCATACACATACACCGTGGCCTCGGGCAGGGCCGCGCGGAAATCGGCCACCACCTTGCCAATGGTTTGTGCTTCGTTGTAGCACGGGATCAGAATTGCAATTTTATCCATAAGTTTATTTTATTTCCTCTCTTGCGGGCTCCGATGCAGGCTCGGGCTCGTCCGGTTCATCCACCAGGCGCACAGCAATACGGCTGGCGTGATAGGCGTTGGTGTTGCGGTTCATCAGTTCGCGCACCAGCGCAAACACGGTGGCCAGCAGCGGCACCCCCAGCACCATGCCCAGTGCGCCGCCCACAGCGCCGCCCACCATCAGTGCCGCCAGCACCCACATGGTGGGCAGGCCCACACGGTCGCCCAGAATGTGCGGGCCGATCACCTTGCCGTCCAGCTGCTGCAGCACTAAGATCATGATCAAAAATTCATAGCCCTGTGCGGTGTTTTCCAAAACCACCAGCAAAAAGCCAACCACCGCGCCCACAATGGGGCCCACGATGGGCACGATGTTGGTAATGGCCACCACCAGCGAGATCAGCCCCACAAACGGCAGCCCCAGCAGCGACATGACGATCAGCGTGAGAACGCCCATCACCATGCTGTCGATGCATTTGCCCTCAAAAAAGCCCTTGCACATGCTGTTGGCCACTTCGCACAGGTTAAACAGCTTTCGCACCTGGCGGCGGCTTAAAAAGCACCAGGCCAGCTTGCGCGCCTGCACCAGCAGCTTTTGCTTGTCCAGCAGCATATACACGGCAAAGGCGATCGAGGTGAACGCCTGCACGATGCCGTTGCCCACCGCACGGCTGTAGCCGATCAGCAGTTCGATGTGGCTGGTGATCTCCCACACGGCGCTCAGGATCAGGCGCGAAACATCCGTGATCTGCTCACGGTAGCGGGCCATTTCCAGCAGGATCGAATTGTCCGGCAGGCCCATTTTGATGGAAATGCGGCGCACCACTGCCGTGGCCGAATCGTAGTAATAGGGCAGGTTTTTCAAAAGCAGCTGCACGCTTTCCACAAGACTGGGCACCATTTGCGTGATCAGCAGCACCAGCAGCCCCAGCACCAGCACCATGCTGATCAGCACCGCCACGCCGCGCTTTTTTACGCCGTGGCTTTCCAGTGCGCGCACCGGGATATCCAGAAGATACGCCAGACCAATGCCCACAAAAAACGGGGTGAGAATGTTTAACACCCACGATGTCAGCGCCCACACCTGACTCCAGCAGTCGATCAGAAGATACAGCAGAATGCCCGCCAAAAGCAGCAATAGCTTTTCGTGAAAGTCCTTGGCGATGCGCCGGCGCAGCGGTTTCATAAAAGCTGTTTCCCCCTTTCCTGCCAACGGTCACATAGATATAGCTATTATAACATACATTCTTAAAAAAGTATTACAAAATAAAAAACTTCTTTGCCCTGCACGCAAAAAAAGCAGCCCGGATCGCATGGTCCGGGCTGCTGTGCATAGCAGAGTGTTTATTTAAGATCAGCGCTTGCGGTGCAGCGTGGAAATATCCACAAGCTCCAGCGTGTCAAGGTCATGGCCGCTGCGCAGGGTATCCACCAGCACACGGGCGGTATCAATGGCCGTGATGCAGGGAATGCTCAGCTCGGTGGCCTTGCGGCGGAACTTTACGGAATCGCGGCTGGGGTCACGCCCCTTGGCGCTGGTGCTGATGATGTAATCCACCAGTCCGCTTTCCAGCAGGTCCACCATGTTGGGGCGGGCGCCGCTCACCTGGCGCACCAGACTGCAGGGGATCATCTGGCTGTTCAGCCAGGCGCAGGTGCCTGCCGTGCCGTACAGCTTGTAGCCGTAATCGTGCAGCTTCCATGCAATATCGGTCACTTCGTGCTTATCCGAATCCTTTACGCTGATGATGCAGCAGCTGCCGGGGCCGGGCTTTTTATACTCGTAGCCTGCACCGATCATGCCCTTGAGCAGGGCGCCGTGGAAGCTGCGGTCAATGCCCAGCACCTCGCCGGTGCTCTTCATTTCGGGTCCCAGCATGGTGTCCACGCCGTGCAGCTTTTCAAAGCTGAACACGGGCACCTTTACGGCCACATAATCGGCATTGGGGAACAGGCCCGTGCCATAGCCCATATCGGCCAGCTTTTCGCCCAGCGTGCAGCGCACAGCCAGATCCACCATGGGCACGCCGGTCACCTTGCTGATATAGGGCACCGTGCGGCTGGAACGGGGGTTCACCTCGATCACATACACCTTTTCGTTCTGCACGGCATACTGCACATTCACCAGGCCCACCACATGCAGTTCCCGGGCAAATCGGCCGGTGTAGTCCACCAGCGTGTCAATCACCTTTTTGCTCAGGTGCTGGGGCGGATAGCAGCAGATGGAGTCGCCCGAGTGAACGCCGGTGCGCTCTACCTGCTCCATGATGCCGGGGATCAGGAAATCGGTGCCGTCGCAGATGGCATCCACTTCGCACTCGGTGCCGTAGATGTATTTATCCATCAGCACGGGGTGGCTCATATCCACATGGGCGGTGATAACGCCCATGTATTCGGTCACATCGGCGCTGCTGTAGGCCACGATCATATTCTGGCCGCCCAGTACATAGCTGGGGCGCATCAGCACGGGATAGCCCACTTCCTCGGCAGCCTTGAGTGCCTCGGTGAGGGTGTATACGGTGCGGCCCTCGGCACGGGGAATGCCGCAGCGCTCCAACAGCTCGTCAAAGCGCTCACGGTCCTCGGCTTCGTCAATGGCATCGGCGGGGGTGCCCAGAATGGGCAGGCCGATCTCCTCCATGTGCCTGGCCAGCTTGATGGCGGTTTGGCCGCCAAACTGCACCACACAGCCGTCCGGCTTTTCGGTGGCGATGATATCGTCCACGCTTTCGGGGGTGAGGGGGTCAAAATACAGGCGGTCGCCGGTGTCAAAGTCGGTGGAAACGGTTTCGGGGTTGTTATTTACCAGCACTGCCTCGCAGCCGTTTTCCTTCAGGGTCCACACAGCGTGTACCGAGCAGTAGTCAAACTCAATGCCCTGGCCGATGCGGATGGGGCCCGAACCGAACACCAGAATCTTTTTCTTGTTGGGGTCGCTGCGCTCGGCAATAAAGTCGGCCGCTTCGTTGTCGCCGTCATGGGTGGAATAGAAATACGGCGTGCGGGCTGCAAATTCAGCGGCGCAGGTATCCACCATCTTAAAGCCGGCACGGCAGTTCTGCACGGGAACCGTGGGCACCTTGGCCAGGCGGCAGATGGTTTTATCCTGGAAGCCGTACTTTTTGGCCTCCAGATACTTTTCCTTGGTCAGCTCGCCGTTGGCAAGGCCGGTTTCCAGATCGGCCAGATGCTGCATTTTATCCAGGAACCAATGGTCGATCTTGGTGATCTTATGAATGATCTTATGATCCACGCCGCGCTTGAGTGCCTCGTACACGCAGAACACGCGCTCGGAATCCTGCACATGCAGATGTTCGATGATCTCGGGGGTGGACAGCTTTTCAAAGTCTGCCAGGGTGAGGGTGTCCATGCCCAGCTCGATGCTGGAAACAGCCTTCATCATAGCGGCCTCAAAGCTGTTGCCGATGGCCATGATCTCGCCCGTGGCCATCATCTGGGTGCCCAGGCTCTTATCGGCATACACAAACTTATCAAACGGCCATTTGGGGTATTTCACCACCACATAGTCCAGTGCAGGCTCAAAGCAGGCGCAGGTTTCGCCGGTCACATCGTTCGTGATCTCATCCAGCGTGTAGCCGATGGCGATCTTGGTGGCCACCTTGGCAATGGGATAGCCCGTTGCCTTGGATGCCAGTGCAGACGAGCGGCTCACGCGGGGGTTCACTTCGATCACGGCGTAGTCAAAGCTGTCGGGCTTCAGGGCAAACTGGCAGTTGCAGCCGCCCTCGATGCCCAGCTCGCTGATAATATCCAGCGCAGCGGTACGCAGCATCTGATATTCGTGGTCGCTCAGGGTCTGGCTGGGGGCCACCACCACGCTGTCGCCGGTGTGAATGCCCACAGGGTCCAGGTTTTCCATGTTGCACACGGTGATCACATTGCCCTTGTGGTCACGCATCACCTCGTACTCGATCTCTTTCCAGCCGGAGATGCACTTTTCCACCAGGATCTGGTGAATGGGCGAAAGGCGCAGGCCGTTGGTGGCGATCTCGTGCAGCTTCTGCGGGGTTTCGCAAATGCCGCCGCCGGTGCCGCCCATGGTAAAGGCGGGGCGCACGATCACGGGATAGCCGATCTCTCTGGCAAACTCCATGGCGCTGTCCAGATCTTCCACCACCTTGCTGGGAATGATGGGCTGGTGCAGCTTTTCCATGGTGTCTTTAAACAGCTGGCGGTCCTCGGCACGGTCGATGGTGTCCGGCTTGCAGGCCAGCAGGCGCACGCCGCTTTTATCCAAAAAGCCGTTGCGGGCCAGTTCCATGCTGATGTTCAGGCCCATCTGGCCGCCCAGATTGGGCAGAATGGCATCCGGCTTTTCCTTTTCGATGATGCGCTCCACCACGCTCACCTTCATGGGCTCGATATACACATGGTCGGCCACGTTGGGGTCTGTCATAATGGTGGCGGGGTTCGAGTTCAGCAGCACGGTCTCAATGCCTTCGGCTTTGAGCGCGCGGCAGGCCTGGGTGCCGGAGTAGTCGAACTCCGCAGCCTGACCGATGATAATAGGGCCGGAACCGATCACCAGCACCTTTTTAATACTGGGGTCCTTAGGCATCGGGAGTCACTCCTTTCGCAGCCGCGATACGGCTGATAAATTCATCAAACAAAAATTCGCAGTCCTTGGGGCCGCCGCTGGCTTCGGGGTGGAACTGCACGGTTTTGCAGTTCCAGCGGGTGTAGTCCATGCCCTCGCAGGTTTTATCGTTGGCATTCACATAGCTCACATGGCCCACGCTCTCGGGCAGGGTTTCGCCCATCACGGCATAGCCATGGTTCTGGCTGGTGATGTAAGTGCGCGCACCGCTTTCGTGGGTAACGGGCTGGTTGCCGCCGCGGTGGCCGTATTTCAGCTTGCAGGTTTTCGCACCGGCAGCCAAAGCCGTGAGCTGGTGGCCCAGGCAGATGCCAAAGGTGGGAATGCCGGTATCCAGCATTTTTGCAATGTTGGCAATGATCTGGGTGTTTTCAGCCGGGTCTCCGGGGCCGTTGGAAAGCATCAGGCCGTCGGGATGAATGGCCATCACCTCTTCGGGGGTGGCTGTGCCGGGCATCACCGTTACACGGCAGCCGCGCTTTTCCAAGCAGCGCACAATGTTGGCCTTGCAGCCATAGTCCATCAGTGCCACATGATACTTGCCGCCGGGGTTGTAGGTGCGCATTTCGGTGCAGCTTACCGCCTTGACAGCGTTCACCACAGCGTAGGCGTTGATCTCGGCCAGCAGGGCGGTTTTGCGCTCGCTCTCCCCCTGCGGGTCAAACTCGGTGGTGATGGCGCCGTTCATCACGCCCTTTTCGCGGATGATGCGGGTGAGGCGGCGGGTGTCCACGCCTTCAATACCAATGGTGTTGTTTTCCTTCAAAAATGCATCCAGCGTTTTTTCGCAGCGGAAGTTGCTGGGGGTTTTGCAGGCCTCGCGCACGATATAGCCCTTGGCCCAGATCTTGGGGCTTTCGTAATCCTGGCTGTTCATGCCGTAGTTGCCGATCAGCGGATAGGTTTGGGTGATGATCTGGCCATAGTAGCTGGGGTCGGTCAGGGTTTCCTGAAAGCCCACCATGCCGGTGGCAAACACCACTTCACCCACCGTAGTGCCGGTGCAGCCAATGCTTTCGCCCTGCAGCACCATGCCGTTTGACAGTAACAGATATGCGTTCATGCTTTAACGCCCTCTCTTTGCTCAATAGGTAAAATTACTCGTTGATGGTCTGCTTGGCCTGCTGCTTCATTTTGCGGCTGCCCAGATGCACCAGAGGCAGCTTGCCCTCGGCACAGATGGGGCATTCTTCGGGCAGGTAGTTGGGCAGATCCAGCTTGATGGCGCTTGCCACAATGGGAATGGGGCTGGGGGCTTCGGCCTTGGTGCGGTCCACCACGCAGGTGATGCCCAGGCACACGCCGCCGGCCTCTTCGATCACGCGCTTGGTTTCCAGGCTGCTCACGCCGGTGGTCACAACATCCTCGGCGATCAGGCACTTTTCACCGGGGTGAATGGTAAAGCGCTTGAGAGTCATCACATTGTCCACACGCTCGGTAAAAATGGCGCGCTTGCCCAGCTGGCGGCCCAGCTCGTAAGCGTACACGATGCCGCCCATGGCAGGGCCTACGATCACATCGACATCCAGATCCTTCAGCTGCTCGGCCACATTCTGCATTACCATAGCGCACTTATCGGGATACTGCTGCAGATAGGCCATCTGGCAGTAGGCGCTGCTGTGGCGGCCGCTGCTCAAAAGAAAATGGCCTTCGAGAAAAGCCTCGCATTCTTTCAGAACTTCTTTTACATCGGTCATGGGGATCTTCCTCCTTGAAAATTCAATTTATCTTATCACAGCCTGCATATAATTGCAAGATTTTTTGAATAATATTCATTATTCATTGCATATAATTGCAAAATATGCATTTATTCCGTTCTATCCGTCTGCTCACACCCGTGCGCAGCCGCGGATCTCCTCCAGCGTTTTCACATTGTGCTCGTCCATCCAGATCTCGATCTCCTCGGTCACACGCTGGCAGGCAGCCGGGTCTGTAAAGCTGGCTGCGCCCACCTGCACGGCCGCTGCGCCTGCCATGATAAACTCAATGGCATCGCGGCCCGTGGCAATGCCGCCAAGGCCCACCACCGGAATGTTCACCGCGCCCACAGCCTGCCATACCATGCGCAGAGCCACCGGGCGAACGGCGGGGCCGCTGAGGCCCGCAAAAATATTGTTGAACACCGGGCGGCGCTTTTCAATGTCAATGGCGCAGGCCTGCAGGGTGTTGATCAGGCTGATGCCGTCGGCACCGGCGGCTTCCACCGCCTTGCACATGGCCACCATGTCCTCGGCCTGCGGGCTCAGCTTCACGATCAGGGGCTTGGTACACACGCTGCGCACCTTGCTGACCACCTCGGAGGCGCTTTCGGCCTTAACGCCGTAGGCCATGCCGCCCGCCTTCACATTGGGGCAGCTGATATTCAGCTCAATGATATCCACATCGCTGGCCGAGAGCATTTCTGCCCCCTGCACATATTCCTCAATGCTGTGGCCGCCCAGATTAGCCCACACGGTGGTGCCCAGTTTTTTCATTTCGGGCAGCTCCACATCAATAAAGTGCTGCACACCGGGGTTTTGCAGGCCGATGCTGTTGATCAGGCCCGCCGGGGTCTCCCACAGGCGCTCGCCCTGATTGCCGGGCTGGCCGTGCAGGGTAAGGCCCTTGCCGGAAATGCCGCCCAGGCAGCTGAGATCACAGATATCGGCATATTCGCCGCCAAAGCCAAAGGTTCCGCTGGCAGCCACCACCGGGCCTGCCATTTCCACGCCGCACAGCTTTACACGCAGATCGCTCATGCCTGTACCTCCCCGCCGTAAATTTCGGCTGCATCAAACACAGGGCCGTTTTTGCACACGCTCTTGGCGCCGCCCGCCGTGTGGCAGGTGCAGCCAAGGCAGGCGCCAATGCCGCAGGCCATCTTTTTTTCCAGGCTCACAAAGCACTTGGTGTGGGCCGCTGCGCACTTTTCTGCCACATTTTTCATCATAATGTCCGGGCCGCACACCACCACCACATCATAGTCGGCGGCATCGAACAGATCGGTCACAAAGCCGTGGAAGCCCACAGCGCCGGTGTCGGTACTCACCTTCACCAAACCGCACAGAGCGCGGTAGGGCTCCATTTCATATACTTCCTCGCGGAAGCCGCAGAAAAGATCAGGCTTGGCGCCCGCAGCGGCCAGCTCGCGGCACAGCTGATACAGCGGTGCCGTGCCAATGCCGCCGCCCACCACGGCGATCTTTTTGTATTCGGCGGTGAGGGCCTGCACATCAAATCCGTTGCCCATGGGGCCGGTAACGCGGATCACATCGCCTTCTTCCAGCTGGGAAAGCTTTTCGGTGCCCTCGCCCTTTACCTGATACAGAAATTCCAGCGATTCCTGCTGGGCATCAAAGCTGTGCAGGCTGATAGGGCGGCTTAAAAAAGGCGCTTCGTCATCGGCCCAGCCGCGCAGCATAAAAAACTGGCCGGCGTGGGGGGCGTGTTCTTCATCGACCCACGACACGCGCATTTTCATAATATTTTCGGCTACTTCCTGCTGGCCGAGAACCACGGTTTCACAGCTTGCTGCACGCATCGGCGATTGCCTCCTTCATTTTTACGCATTCGTTGTAGGCGGCTTCGTCAAACTTTACGCCGGGCTGCTTTTTGCGTGCCAGCAGAATGCCGCGGCTGCTGTTCACCACGCCGCCGTTGCCGCAGGAAAGATACTGGGCAATGTCGGGGGCGGTGCCGCCCTGTGCGCCGTAGCCGGGGATCAGGAAGAAGCTGTCCTTATAGCGGGCGCGGATCTCGGCGGCTTCCTCAATGTGCGTGCCGCCGATCACAAGGCCCACGCTGGAATAGCCGCTTTCGCCCATGGCCTGCTTGCCCAGCTCATTGAGCTTGTCGCCCACCATATCATACACATGGCGGCCATCGGCCAGCTTTTCATACTCAAAGTCTTTCGCGCCGGGGTTGCTGGTGCGCACCAGCACAAACACGCCCTTGCCCTTTTGCTGCATATACGGCATATAGGGCTGAATGGAATCCAGGCCCATGTAAGGAGCCAGCGTGATGAAATCGGCCTCGAAATCGCCCTCAAAGTGTGCCTTGGCATACATTTCGGCGGTTTTGGCAATATCGCCGCGCTTGATATCGGCGATCACGGGCACACCGGCGGCGCGCACAGCGGCCAGCGTGTCAGCATAGGCCTTCATGCCGTCCATGCCCAGGCTTTCGTAATAGGCGATCTGCACTTTAAAGCAGCCTGCCACAGCCTTGGTGGCCTCGATGATGGCCTTGTTGAAGGCCACAATGTTTTCGCCGGCGGTTTTGGCCGAGTCCACAAAATCCTCAGGCAGATAGGAAATGTCGGTGTCAAGGCCCACGCACACAGGGCCGCGGGCGGCCACGGCATCATACAGTTTGTCCATGTTTGTCATAATATTACCCTCCGTATATTTTGTGGTGTTATTTATTGATCCTTCCAGGTCATTCGGCCATTGCGGAATGTATATTTCACCTTGCCGGTCAGCTGCACGCCCTCGTAGGGGCTGTTTTTGCTTTTGCTGTGCAGGGCTTCGTTGTGTACGGTCCATTGCTCGGCCAGATCGACCAGCGCAATGTCGGCATCATAGCCGATCTCCAGCTTGCCCTTATTCTGCAGGCCCAGAATGGCTGCGCCGTTGGTGCTCATCAGCTCGGCCAGCTGCTGCAGCGGCAGCCCGCATTGCAGGCACAGCTTGGTGTAGCAGATGGCAAAGGCGGTTTCCAGCCCCACCATGCCTGCTGCGCCGTTCTGCTTTTCCTCGGCGGTGTGGGGCGCATGGTCGGTGCCGATGGTATCCACCGCCCCCAGACGGATGGCCTCTACCAGTGCATCCACATCGGCCTGCTCGCGGATGGGCGGGTTTACACGGTAATCGCACACATCCTTGGTCCACCACAGGTGATGCGGCGTAACCTCGCAGGTAACGGGCGCGCCCTTCCAGCGGCTGGCTTCGATGGCCTCAATGGCCTCCTTGGTGGAAACATGGCAGAAATGCAGGCGGGTGCCGTAGTATTCGGCCAAATGCAGATTGCGCACGGTTTCAATGTTTTCCGCCAAGCGGTAATCCCACTTGCTGATCTGCATATCCTCGGCGTGCGACATGATGGTGATGCCCTTTTGCTGGCAGATGGCAAAGGCGCGTGCCATGGTCTGGTTGTTCTGCACGCCCTTGCCGTCCTCGGTCACAAAGCGCACCGTGGCGGGCAGCGTTTTCAGATGATCCAGCGTTTCACCGTCAAAGTCCTTGGTGATGCTCAGGGTCTGGTTGCAGCCGCACAGGCCCACGCGCTCGGCCTCCTGCATTACGCTGTTGGCAATGGCCACGCTGGAGCACACGGGGTTCGTGTTGGGCATCAGGTTTACAAAGGTATAGCCGCCTGCCGCAGCTGCCTGGCTGCCGGTGGTGATGTCCTCTTTATACTCAAAGCCGGGCGTGCGCCAATGGCAGTGGGTGTCCACAAAGCCGGGCAGCGCCGTAAGGCCGCGGCAGTCCAGCGTTTCCTCGCCGGGCCCGGCTTCCAGCTGCAGGCCCTTAGAAAAAATTTTGCCGTCCCGCACGCAAAGGTCAAACTTTTCGCCGTTTGTGCCGGTAAGATTTTGCAGGATCATGGTATTTTTTCCTTTCTGTTCTGCCCGGCCGCGCCGGGGGGTCTTTTGGGTTTTGGGTAAAAAAAAACTTTCCCCAAAAAAGGAAAAGTCAAAAGCAAATATAAAAACGGGAAAAAACAGCGCCGCCGCACTTTCGCATGAATGCCGGATCCACTCGCTTATGCATGGCTGCTTCCTCCTGTTTTTTCTTTGCAGGATCGCGCGCCTTCTCCGGAGAGCCGCTCCGGGGCCGGAAGCGCTCCCGCCCATTTAATCTTAATGGTATATTATCATAAACCCGGTGTTTCTGTCAATTCCATGGTATGACGGAATTTACCAAAAAACCGCGTTTGTTTTTGTTACATTTGATTTTTCCCCAAAAAGCGGCAGACCCCCGCCGGGGCCTGCCGCTGTGCGCCGTTATTTTCCCTTACATTTATATAATAGCCCCGCCCGGCAGCGCTGCAGGGCCTTTTGGCAGGCGGCTTCTCTGCGCTCCTGCTCCTTTTGATATTGCTTTACCGCTTTTTTGTAGGCCTCCTGCTCAAGCTCTGCCTGTTTTTGATACGCCTTCACGGCATCGCAATAAGCCTTTTCGCGCGCGGCGCATTCCTGCTGATACGCCGCCACTGCCGCCAGATACGCGCAGTTTTCGTTTTGGAACAGGCATTCCTCCCTCTGCGCCGGGCAGTCGGCCCACGCCGCTGCCGTCATGGATACCGAAAGCACCAGTGCTGCCAGCACCCCTGCCGCCTTTTTGCTTTTCATACGGCAAGCCCCCTTTCCTATCCCATTCTAAGCAGGCCCCGGGCAAAGGGTGCCGCCTGCCCTGTGGTTTTTTTCTGTGAACCAAAAGAAAAACCGGGCCTTTGCAGCCGGGTTAGGGCTGAAAGTCCCGATTTTTTAAAAGCGGATCGAACGTGCGGCGGCGTTTTCAGGTCTGCTCGCACATTTTCCGGTATTCCTGCAGCTGTGCCATGGTTTCGGCGGCAGCGTTCTGCTTTGCGGCGGCCTGATACCAGCGGGCTGCATGGGCCACTGCGTCGACAGCCGAAACCAGCGGGCGCCAGTCCAGCATGGCGCGCGTGGGGCTTTCGTCCCGCTGCACCTGCTCCAGCCCGTGCCGGGGCGGCTGGCCGTAGCGAATGTCGTGATAGTCCGGGTCGTAGGCATCGCGCAGCACCTGCACCATATCCCCCACCGTAAGCATGGGTTCGTCCTGCGGGCGGAAATTCCATGCCTGACTGAACGCCTGCGGCTGCTCCCACAGCTTTTGGCCAAGGCACAGATAGCCCGCCAGAATATCCAGCACATACTGCCACGGCTTGGCTGCATTGGGGTTGCGGATGGTAAGGGCCTCGCCGGCCTGCATGGCGCGGATGCAATCGGGGATCAGGCGATCCTTGGCCCAGTCGCCGCCGCCCACCACATTGCCGCTGCGGCCCATGGCAATGCCCTTGCCCTGCGGCAGCAAAAAGGTGCTGCGATAGGTGGCGATGAGAATTTCCGATGCCGCCTTGCTGTTGCTGTAGGGGTCAAACCCGCCCAGCAGCTCGTTGGGGCGGCTTTGGCCGTTGGCCGCCTGCTGGGCGCAGCGATCGGTGGTAACAAAAATGCCGCAGCGGCATTCGGCTGTGGCACGAATGCCTGCCAGCACATTCAGGGTGCCGATCACATTGATGGCATAGGTTTCGTCGGGGCATTCATAGCTAAGGCCCACCAGCGGCTGTGCCGCCAGATGAAACACCACCTGGGGCTTATGGGCGGCAAAAATTTCCAGAATGCGGCTTTCATCGCGAATGTCGGCACGCTCCAGCGTGATTTTTTCTGCAAGATTTGCTGCGGCAAACACGCCGTTCGGGCTGCCGGTGCCGCGGGCCGTACCCACCACCCTGGCCCCCATGGCGCTCAGCCACAGGCACAGCCATGCGCCTTTAAAGCCGGTGCAGCCAGTGACCAGAACGGTTTTATTTTTCCAGAATGTCGAATTGACCATGTGCTGTTCCTCAAAAAGAAATCGTGTTGGGGCTGCTGCCATGGCAGCGCCCATGTGTGATCTTTTTTCAGTATACCAAGAATCCGCCCCTGATTGCAAGTTTTGCCGCACAAGATCACAAAACTTTTACTGCCCACTTTTTTTCGGGGCGGATTTGTATTATAATAATGTGGAATGATCGTTCACCAATGTGCATCAGGCCCTGCCGCCTATGCAGGCAATGAGAGGAATATCATGCTGATTTTGATTCTTGCCGCCCTTTTGTGGCTGGCACTTTTATTTTTTACCCTTCGCGCCTTAAAGCGAAACCGCCGCCCCTCGCTGCGGGTCTGCCGCAAGCTGGAGCCCCGCCGCTATCGCCCCGCCGGGCGCCGCGGGCGCTGCCTGCGCTATCACTGGCAGGGTGAGGCTGCCGATGCCTTTGGCGCGCATACGGCCGCCATGCAAACCGAGCCCCTGCCGCCGGTACACCGCAAAAAGGGCATTTCTGCCTTTGGCGTGGTGATGGGCGTGAACGCCGTGCTGGCTGTGCTGGTGGTGGCGCTGCTTGTGCGCGGCGGTGTGCCCAAGCCCGGCAGCGGCGAAAACACCGCTTCCAGCAACGCCAGCTCACAGGCAGCCGAAAGCCCGAGCAGCCAGCCGGAGCCTACCCCCGAGCCCACACCCGAACCTACGCCAGAGCCTACCCCCGCCCCTTCCTCGCCTGACCCGCTTGCACCGGAATGCAGCCTGTATGACGGCAGCGCCTACAGCACCGGCACCTGGATGAAGGTGCATCTGAATGAGGACGAGCCCAATGAATCGGCCACCGTGACCGTGAGTGTGTGCGACCATGGCACCGGCGAAGTGCTGTGGTACAGCGAAGAAACGCTGACTGCCGAGGATTCGATCTCCTACTGCCTGGAAGAGCCCAACAACTACACCATCACCGCCTATACCACAAGCCCTTCCGGCGTACAAAGTGAGCCGCTGACCCTTACTGTGAAAATTTACTCATAACACCGGCAAAACAACAGCCGTCCCTCCCGTGCCGAAGCACACGGAGGGGCGGCTGATTTTTATTGCTTATTCTGCCTGCGGCTGTGCGTTACAGCTCGATCTCGCCGGTTTCCTTGTTGATCACATAGTAGGCGGCGCTTTCCTCGGGCTTGATATACACCTTCATGGAGTGAATGCCGATCTTGTGGGTGGCACGGTAGGCAGCGCGGCAGCGCTCTTGAATTTCGGCCACATCCAGCTCACGGCCGCAAGCCTGCACATACACCTCCGGCGCCATGGCGGCGCGGATCTTACGGCTGCTCTCGCGCATCTTTTTTTCGGCGGCGTTCACAGCGGGGGCAGCCTTTTCCATGGCCTGCTCGGCGGTTTCACGGGCTTTTTTCATCACGGGCTCTGCAGCGGCCTGCAGCTCTTCCACAGCGTTTGTGATCACAGGTTCAGCAGCTTCCAGGGCCTTTTTGGTTTCGGCCTTTGCAGCCTGCACGGTTTGCTTAATGCTCTTTTTTGCCATGATTGTTCCCTCCAACAATTCCGCCGGGTGTTCCGGCACTGTATTTGCAAAAGGCCTATTGTGCCCTTTGTTATCTTTGAATGCGCCCGGAGATATCGCCCCCGGCCAGTTTTTCCACCTCGGCCACCGACACCATGTTGAAATCGCCCTCAATGGTGTGCTTGAGCGCCGAAGCCGCCGAGGCAAACTCTACGGCCTGCTTGTCGGTTTTTCCGGTCAGGATCGAATAGATCAGGCCTGCGGCAAAGCTGTCGCCGCCGCCCACACGGTCCACGATATGGATCTCATACTTGCGCGAGAAGAAATATTCGCCGCTTTGGGCGTTGTACAGCAGCGCGCTCCAGCCATTGTCGGAAGCGCTGTGGCTTTCGCGCAGGGTAATGCCCACTTTTTCCATGCCAAAGCGGTCTGCCAGCTGCTTGGCCACGCTTAAATAGCCCGCCTCGTTCAGCTTGCCCTCGCGCACATCGCTGCCCTCGGCCTCAATGCCGAACACATCCTTCACATCTTCCTCGTTGGCAATGCACACATCCACATACTGGCACAGATCGCTCATGGCGGCACGGGCCTGCTCATGGCTCCACAGCTTGCTGCGATAGTTCAGATCGCAGCTGATCTTTACGCCGCGCTCTTTGGCCGCCTGACAGGCCGCACGGCACAGCTGCACCAGATTTTCACCCAGCGCCGGGGTGATGCCCGTAAAGTGGAACCAATCGGCCCCCGCAAAAATCCGATCCCAGTCAAAATCCTCGGCAGTGGCTTCCTGAATGGCGCTGTGCGCACGGTCGTAAATGCACACCGAGCCGCGCTGTGCTGCGCCTTTTTCGTTGAAGTAAATGCCCACGCGGCTGCCCCCGCGGGTGATCAGGCTGGTATCCACGCCAAAGCGGCGCAGATCGTTTACCACGCACTGGCCAATGGTGTGGGCGGGCAGCTTGGTAACGAATGCGGCATCCAGCCCAAAGTTTGCCAGCGACACCGCCACATTGGCTTCGCCCCCGCCAAAGGTGAATTCCAGATTGCTTGCCTGCACAAAGCGCTCGTGATGATACGGCTGCAGGCGGATCATGATCTCGCCAAAGGTAATAACTCTCATAATGGCATTCTCCTTATTTTTCTACCAGATGCACCGCAAAGCCTGCGATCTCGCCATTCATATAAATAAAGGTGCGGCGGCCGTTTACCAGCTTGGCGCTGCTTTCATCAAAGGTAATGCCGCGCTGCTGCAGGTGATAGATCGCGCGCTCGGTGTTGCTGCACTTGATGGCAATGTGCCCGCTGGTGCCGCGCCCGCCGCCTTTCATCACTTCAAACTCGCGCTTGCCCACAAAAAAGCTGTTGCTCTGCTCGGCGCTCTGCATATGGAACAGGCTGCACAGCAGCTGTGCGGTGCGGGCAGCCTCGGCATCGTCGGCGCAGTTGAGGCCCACATGCCCCAGCCGCAGATCCAGCATGGCGTCCACAGCCTCGCGGCACAGGGCGGTGATCTTATCCCACTCACCGGCGCGGATCATATCGCTTTTGCACATCCATGTGCCGCCCACAGCCACCACCTGCTCGCTGGCAAGATAATCGCGCACATTCTTGGCATTGATGCCGCCCGTACACATCCAGCGGGCGCCTTTTAATGCCGCACCGATGTTTTTCAGCATGGCCACGCCGCCGTTGGCTTCGGCCGGGAAATATTTGATCACTTCGCAGCCCTGGTTCATGGCCCGCTGCATTTCGCCGGGGGTCATGGTGCCGGGCATGGCCACGCTGCCCTGCTCCAGCACATACTGCACCACCTCGGGATCATACCCCGGCGACACAATGAACTGTGCGCCTGCCGCCAGCGCACGGCGGGCTTGGTCTTTGGTAAGCACTGTGCCTGCGCCCAGCAGCATTTCGGGCATTTCGCTGTGGATCAGGCGAATGCATTCTTCGGCGCACTCGGTGCGGAAGGTCACTTCGGCTGCGGGCAGGCCGCCTGCCGCCAGCGCGCGGCACAGGGGCAGCGCTTCTTCCACGCTGTTGAATGCAATTACCGGGATAATGCCGATCTTGTAAATTTTTTCTGCCACGGGATTCATAGGCGTAAACCTCCGTTTTGCCGGGTCGGCTCGTTGTTTTATGTTGTGTAGGGGCTTTGGCTTTTGCGCCCTGATTACTCGAATATATATCTACATGATACCCCAGCGCGGCACATTCGTCAACGGCAGTTTTGGGCGAAAAACGCCGCACTGGCCGCCCCGGCGCAGCCAGACGGAAAAAAATGCAGATTTTTTATAAAAATCGTTGACAGTCCCCTTGCGCTATGGTATATTCTATTTGCAGTTAGTTAAACCTAACCGCAAATAACACCGCCGCTGCCCCGCTCCAAAGTTTGCTGCCTGCACTTTTCCAAAATAAAGGCCCTGCCTTTCCCCCTTCGGCAAGGCCCCATGCAGGCATAGAAACACGCTGTATAACGATTCTTTCCTGTTTTTATCTGCAGCATTTCTGCGGTGTTTTATCCCTTGCTTTTTCCTATTCATTTCTCCATTCCTATGGAAAAAGCCGGCTCTTTTGGGGCCGGCTTTTTTCTGTAATGCAAGGCAAAAGGCCCTTTCCAAAAGCGGGAAGAGCCATTTGCTTTTTATCCTCGTGTGCCCACGATGGCGCTGTCATGGCTCCAGCCCTGCAGCAGTGTGGGGGTCATGCCTTCGCGCAGGCCGTTTTGCTTGTATGCTTCCCAGTCTGCCTTGGCCTTTTCGGTGCGAATGGCGGTGCCGTTAATAAACTCCTCGCCGTAGGGGTTGGCGGGGTCCGGGTCAGTGGGGTCCCACCCGCGGCGGGTTTCATCGGCGGGGTCAATGGTCAGGGTGCCGGGCATGCCCATCGGGCCGGGGTTTTCGGCATCGTCATAGATCACAACGGTGGTGCCCAGCTTGCATTCATCAAAGATCCACTTCACATCTGCCACCGCCAGGCGAATGCAGCCCAGCGAGGCCGGGGTGCCCAGCTTATTGAATTCATCATATTCCAGATCGTCCTTGTGCTGGGTGTAATAGGGCACCGAGTGGAACAGATAGGCATCCCAGATGCGGGTGGAATACTGCCCATACACATTGCCTGCCAGCGCTCGCCACGGATACTGCACAGGGGTGTTGAAAATGCCCGTGGGGGTGTCGCTGCCGCCGCTGCACACCATGGCCGCATAGGGCTGGGTGTACTGGCCGGTGCCATCGTCGGTATACACGGTCACGCAGCTGGCCGCGCGGTTCACGCAGATCAGATACGGGTAGTTTTCCTGCACGGTAAGGTCCAGCTTTTCAAAGCCGCTTTGCGCCCCCAGCCATGCCATAAAATCCTTGCCGTTCTGGCTCCACTGGGCTTCCTGCGTTTGGGTTTGCTGTGCCAGCTGCTCGGCTTCGCTCAGGCTTGCCGCATTCTGGCTTTCGGCCGTTTGGCTTTGGGCGCTGCTTTGGGGCTTGTGCCCATGGCCGCCCAGCACGGCTTTCACCCCCCACGCCAGCAGCGCAGCCAGCAGCACACAGCACGCCGCAAACACCAGCCGTGCGATCAGGATCTGGCGGCGGCGTTTGGGAGAACGGCGTTTTTTTGAACGATAGGTTGGCATAGAAATGCTCCTTCCAATAAAAGCTATCTGTATTTTCTTATCTGTTGTGAACCGCCGATGTTTTGCAGCCCTCCAACGGCACACGGTCAAACACGGTCAAACGATAGGTACCGGGTCCCCTGAAAAGTAAGCTTTCCGGCATCCCCTTCCGCAAGCATTCCGTATTCTCTGCCCGGAACCGATAGTTCCATACGGTCACCGCTTTCTACCTGAAAGGTAACATAGTATCGGGTGCTCGATGTTGTGTGGTATCCATGCGCCCCGGACACATCTCCGGCGTTTGGATGCGTGTGATGCGTGGTGTTTTGCCGTTTTGCAACGATCGTCGCACCCACAGACAAACGCGGCGACTGGTTGTTGCGGTGCCAGTCTGCAGTTCCTTTTATGACCTGGACAATAAATATGCCGAAAATCGTTACGAACATTACCGTAAAGATCGCCGGGAATGCATGCCAAAATAATCCAAGCATATCCTTCAGCCTTTCTTCCTCTTGCCCGGCAGGCGGATCTTTCGGGGGCCAGCGCGGGGCTTTTGGCCGGTTATTAAACCGTATATTGTTTATTTTCCCGTTTTCATTGTACCAAAAGTGTGATCTGTGTGTCAACCATATTCCGTGATTCTGCTGTCATGGCTTTTTTTCACCGAAATGTGTATAATGAAAGCATTCCAGTCAAAACGAGGTGCAGCCGCTATGGGCGATGAACAGGTCATTTTAAAAGAGATTTTCGGCTGCGATTCTTTTCGCCCCGGTCAGGGGGAGCTGGTGGATGCCATTTTGTCCGGGCACGATGTGCTGGGCATCATGCCCACAGGCGCGGGCAAATCCATTTGCTATCAGGTGCCTGCGCTGTGCATGAACGGCATCACGCTGGTGGTTTCACCGCTCATTTCACTGATGAAGGACCAAGTGGAAAGCCTGGTGCAGGTTGGCGATCTCCCAAACCAGCGAAAGCCCCAGCCCTGCGCCGCCGTATTGTCGGCTGCGGGATTTATCCACCCGGAAAAAGGGATGGAAAATGCTGCGCTGAAATTCCGGCTGAATGCCGCAGCCGGTATCGCTTACGCGAATGAAAACCTCGGTTTCCGTTTGCGTTGCTATTGCCTTCACCGTGCCGCCGGGGCGGTGCTTAAGCCGTCAGGCGGGAATGGTGCGGTATTGCCTTTATTATAACCTGGCAAAATAAGTTTTGTGTTAAGTTTCGATTCTTAACAGGAATTTTACCCCCGGTGTGCTATGATAGCGGCAGAAAAATGAAAAGGGTGATGAATTTGAGCCATATCCGTAAAACAGCCGTGCAGGCCCTGCTGCTGATCGCAGGCGCGGCCATGCTGTGCTTTGGCGCGTGGCGGGGCGAAGCCGCCACGGTGCTGAGCAAGGCGATCAACTTATGTTTGGAGTGTGTGGGCATTGGATAACAAAAACTCTTGCCGGGCCTCTTTGCTGCTGGCCCGCTTTCGCGGCTGGGTGCAGGCAGGCGCTGCCCTGCTGACCAACCTGCACCTGCCCAATTTCTTTAGGGGCAGGCTGTATCAGGGGGCCGGAAAAGCTGTGTGTGTGCCGGGGCTCAACTGCTATTCCTGCCCGGCGGCCTCGGGCGCTTGCCCCATCGGCGCCTTTCAGGCCGTGGTGGGCTCTTCCAAGTTCCGTTTTTCCTATTATATCACGGGCACGCTGATTCTGCTGGGGGTATTGCTGGGGCGTTTCATCTGCGGGTTCCTGTGCCCCTTCGGGTGGTTTCAGGAGCTGCTGCACAAGCTGCCCACCAAAAAGCTTTCCACCAGAAAACTGCGGCCCCTCACCTATCTGAAATACGCCGTTTTGCTGGTAATGGTGGTTCTTTTGCCGGCGCTGACTGTGAACGAGGTGGGCATGGGCGACCCCTTCTTCTGCAAATATCTTTGCCCGCAGGGCGTGCTGGAGGGTGCCATTCCGCTGTCCCTGACCAACGCGGGCATTCGGGCAGCGCTGGGCACGCTGTTCACCCGAAAGCTCAGCATTTTGCTGACGGTGGCGGTGCTGAGCGTGGTGTTCTACCGCCCCTTCTGCAAGTGGCTTTGCCCGCTGGGCGCATTTTACGCCCTGCTCAACAAGGTTTCCTTATTCCAGATGCAGGTCGATCCCAACAAATGCATTTCCTGCGGGAAATGCGCCAAGGCCTGCCAGATGGATGTGGATATCACCAAAACGCCCAACCATACCGAGTGCATTCGGTGCGGAATGTGCGTTCGCGCCTGCCCCACCCACGCCGTGGCATTTCGTTACGGCTTTGGAAACGGCAGACAAAACACAACCGAAACAACGATGGAGGACTGAAAATGAACATGAAAAAATTTGCCGCACTTTTGCTGGCCGCCCTGATGGTGCTGACGCTTGCCGCCTGCGGCGCAGCCAGCAGCAGCGCAGCGGGGGCTGCTTCCGGCGCAGCCGTGACCGATGACCCCCAAACCACCGAGGAAGCCGCCGCCCTGTATGCCAAGCTGATGGATCAGGAAAACGCACTTCTCTCGGAAAATACCGATCTTTGGGATAAGGTTTACCTGCAGGCCAACAAGGGCATGGCCATGGTGGAGGACGGCAAAAACTATGGTGATTTCCTGCTGGACACCATCGAGGCCGCCAAATCCGAGTTCAGCGCCGAAGAACTGGAAGTGCTGACCAAGGCCGCCGGTGAGATCCGCGACATTGAAAACCAGCTGACCGCCTTGGAAGAAAAATTCCCGGACTGCCAGCAGGCCTACATGAACGGCGGTGCCAGCGTTTCGCCCGAGGAGGGCAGCCTGCAGAAATTTCCTGCCTTTGAGGGCAAGGATCTGGACGGCAATACCGTGAACAGCGACGATCTGTTTTCCGCCAACGCCGTTACCGTGGTGAATTTCTGGTTTACCGCCTGCAAGCCCTGCGTGGGTGAGCTGAGCGATCTGGATGCGCTGAACCGTGAGCTGGCCGAAAAGGGCGGTGCGCTGATCGGCATCAACACCACCACCCTGAACGGCGACGAGGCTTCGATCGCCGAGGCAAAGGAGGTTCTGGCCAAAAAGGGTGCCAGCTACCAGAATGTGTATTTTGATGCCAGCGGAGCCGCCGGGGCCTTTATCCAGAACATTTTTGCCTACCCTACCACCTATGTGGTGGACCGCAGCGGTAACATTGTGGGCGATCCCATCATGGGCGCCATCACGGAAAAGAACCAGGCCGAAGCCCTGCAGAAGCTGATCGATCAGGCCCTTGCCGCCGATGCAGGCTGAACCGTGACTTTTTGAATCACCGCCCGATGCCTTTTGCGCCGGGCTGAAATAGCCGATCTTTCGCATCACCGCACGCCCTTTTGCCCCCGGGTGTGCGGTGATGCTTTTATAAAATCCGGCATTGGGCCGCCTTTGCGGTTTTCTGTTATTGACAGGCCCATTTTTTCATGCTATGCTAACTTTACAGTTTACACCCCTGCACTGCTGACGGTATCATGTGGTTCAACACAGTGTGGTGCTGCGGGTCATATTGCCGACCGTCTGGGCAGCCTGTTTGAGCATGGGGGTTCTTTTTTCCTGTGCGCAGGGTGTCTTTTTTTCTTTTAAGGAGGAAAAAGCCATGAAATCTGATATCGAGATCGCCCAGGCTGCCACGATGCAGCCCATCACCCAAATTGCTGCCAAGCTGGGCCTTTCGGCCGACGACATTATCCCCTATGGCAAATATAAAGCCAAGATCCCCTGCGCACTGGCCAAAAAGGGCAATGCCAAGGGCAAGCTGATTTTGGTTACCGCCATCAGCCCCACCCCTGCGGGCGAGGGCAAAACCACCACCAGCGTGGGCCTGGCCGATGCCCTGAATGCCATGGGCAAAAAGACCATGCTGTGCCTGCGTGAGCCTTCGCTGGGCCCTGTGTTCGGCGTGAAGGGCGGCGCTGCCGGCGGCGGCTATGCACAGGTGGTGCCCATGGAGGATATCAACCTGCACTTTACGGGCGATCTGCACGCCATCGGCACAGCCAACAACCTGCTGGCTGCCATGATCGACAACCACATTCAGCAGGGCAACGCTTTGAACATCGATCCCCGCCGCATTGTGTGGAAACGCTGCATGGATATGAACGACCGTCAGCTGCGCTTTATCGTGGACGGCCTTGGCGGCAAGGTGAACGGCACCCCCCGCGAGGACGGCTTTGACATTACGGTCGCCAGCGAGATCATGGCGATTTTCTGCCTGGCCACCAGCCTGAAGGATCTGAAAGAGCGCCTTGGCAAGATTGTGTGCGCCTACACCTACGACGGCAAGCCCGTGACCGCCAGTGACATCAAGGCCGCCGGTGCCATGGCTGCCCTGCTGAAGGATGCCATTGACCCCAACCTGGTGCAGACTCTGGAAAACAACCCTGCCATCATTCACGGCGGCCCCTTCGCCAACATTGCCCACGGCTGCAACAGCGTTATGGCCACGCAGGCGGGCCTGAATCTGGCCGACTATGTGGTGACCGAGGCCGGTTTCGGCGCAGATCTGGGCGCTGAAAAGTTTTTGGACATCAAGTGCCGCTATGCCGGCATTGCCCCCAGCGCCGTTGTGCTGGTGGCCACTGTGCGCGCCCTCAAGAGCCACGGCGGCGTGGCCAAGCCCGATTTGAACCAGCCCAACCCCGATGCCGTGCGCAAGGGCATTGAAAACCTGGGCCGCCACATTGACAATATCAAAGAGCAGTTTGGCCTGCCTGTGTGCGTGGCCATCAACGCTTTCCCCGCCGACACTGCCGAGGAGCAGGCCGTTGTGGATGCTTACTGCCGCGAAAAGGGCGTGCCCGTAGCTCTGAGCGAAGTGTTTGCCAAGGGCGGCGAGGGCGGCAAGGCCCTGGCCCAGACCGTGCTGGATATTATGGACGAAAATGCCAAGATCCACTACACCTACGAGCTGGAGCAGCCCCTGACCGAAAAGATCGAGGCCGTTGCCAAAAACATTTACCGCGCCGACGGCGTGGACTACAGCCCCGCTGCCCAGAAAACGCTGGCCGAGCTGACCGAGCTGGGCTACGGCAATCTGCCCGTGTGCATTGCCAAAACGCAGTACAGCTTCAGCGATAACGCCAAGCTGCTGGCTGCCCCCACCGGCTTCCGCATGAATGTGCGCGAGGTTCGCCTTTCGGCCGGTGCCGGATTTGTGGTGGTGATCTGCGGCAATATCATGACGATGCCCGGCCTGCCCAAAAAGCCCGCCGCGGAAAACATTGATGTGACCGACGAGGGCGTGATCACCGGCCTGTTCTGATTCCGGTATTATCCCATAAAACGCCTCAGCGGGCAGAAAAGAGTGCTTTTCTGCCCGCTGATTTTTTTGATTGACAAATGCACGGTATTTTGCTAAACTATACTAAGTGATTCTGCCGCATTGGCAGAGCCGCACGGAATAGGCAGACGTATCGAAGTGGTCGTAACGAGATTGACTCGAAATCAATTTGGCAGCAATGCCACGTGGGTTCGAATCCCACCGTCTGCGCCAAGAGCAGCACCCCGCGGGGTGCTGCTCTTTTTTTGGTTTATTCTCTTCCGCACATAGACACCGATCCCATTGCATTTTTTTGATAGAAAGGGTTTTACAATGAATGAATATGCACACCTTATCAATGACTATCTTTGTGTGAATCCCACTACCTTTCCTTATACAAACTTCCTATCCATAACCTTTGAAGAATTAGACGAAGTGCTTCACAATCTTCAGGCTTTTGAACGGCCGGATATGTATTCGGTTTTAAAGGATAAAATCATTATTCTGGAACGCAAAATGAAACTTAATTCTAAACGCTTTTGTTTGGGGGATTTGATACCATTTGATTTTTCCTGATACCTATTATCCTTATCCTATGGGCTTGCCGAA
>SFIE01000063.1 GCA_004555405.1 Subdoligranulum sp. | reverse complement strand
CGGGCTCATAATTGGCAGTGTCCATATAGTTCACGCCACAGGCAAGGCAGGCTTCCATGATGGAAAGATCCTGATAGGGAAGTGCGATGTTCATTACCAGATCAGGCTTATATTCTTTGATCAAAGCCTCTACATCGCTCACATTATCGGCATCCACACGGGCCGTGGTGATCACGGTTTTGGTGTTGGGGCGCAGCTGCTCTGCCAGCTTTTCGCAGTTTTCACGATGACGGCTGGCGATGCAGATTTCCTCGAAAACCTCGCTGCAGCTGCAGCACTTATGAATTGCAACGCTTGCCACGGCGCCGCAGCCAATAATTAAAACTCTTGCCATTTCATTTATCCTCCAAAAATTGTTTGTTTTTAAATGAATTATTTCAAAATTGCCAGCATCAGCTCACGCACAACTTTTCCGGCAATCGCTGTAGAAGCACCTGTCTGATCCAAAATAGGGCACAGCTCGTTTACATCTGCAGCAACCACATTTCCACTGCAAACTGTGCGGATCGCTTCCAGCAGCTGCATAAAATCCACACCGCCAGCCTCGGGGGTACCGGTTCCGGGAAAGCACGAGGGATCCAACACATCCAGATCAATGGTAAAATAAATCGGCGCGCTCTGGAGAGCTTTAACCGTTTCTTCCAACCCGTTTAGGTTGAATGGATGCAAATCCGTGTGCCCGGCGCGGGCAAACTTCCACTCGGCGCGTTCGCCGCTGCGAATGCCAAATTGATGAATGCGCCCATCGCCTAAAATATCATGGCATCGGCGGATCACACAGGCATGGCTGAGCTTTGCCCCCAGATAATCCTCCCGCAGATCGGTGTGCGCATCAAAATGAATGATGTGCAGATCGGGATACTTTTGCACG
Source organism: Subdoligranulum sp. (assembly GCA_004555405.1). Lineage (GTDB taxonomy): Bacteria > Bacillota > Clostridia > Oscillospirales > Ruminococcaceae > SFIE01. The sequence continues at coordinate 2,810 of SFIE01000063.1, read as the reverse complement.
GCAGCACGCACGCTGCCCAATGTGACCAAATGTTCGCCGCCTAAAAGCAGCGGGATCTTCCCATCCTGCAAAATTTGTTCTGCTCGTCCTTGAATATCCTTTAGTGCCTGATCACTGCTGCCAAAGCATAATTCCAGATCACCGCTGTCCATAATAGCGTGGTCTTCCAGATCTTTATCCTGATAGGGGGAATAGGTTTCCAGACCAAAACTTTCGTGGCGAATTGCCGAAGGGCCAAAGCGAGTGCCCGGGCGATAACTGGTGGTGCTGTCGAAAGGCGCGCCGAAAATCACCAATTCGGCATCGGTGTAATCGCTGTCACAGCCGATAAAGGTTTCAATGTTTTTACTCAACATCCTTCAAAAACTCCTCCAGAAAAGCCGGCAGGTAAAACGCCCCTACATGCAGGCGTGTAGTATAATACCGGGTTTTGAGACCCAGCGCATTCCATGCCTCCTTGTTAAGATCATCGATCGGATGATACTTTTTGCTGGCAAATCCAAACAGCCAGTAGCCCGCCGCATAGGTGGGAATGTGTGCCTGAAAAACACGGCTGATGGGGAAGGTTTCGGCTATGCGCTTGTGGCTGCGCTGCATGGCGTTTGCGTCCTCTGCATAGAACGGGCTGCCCTGCTGGTTGACCATGATGCCGTCATCGCGCAGAGCTTTGTAACAGTTGCCGTAAAACTCCTTGGTGAACAGGCCTTCGGAAGGGCCGAAGGGATCGGTGGAATCCACCACGATCAGGTCATATTTATTTTCGCAGCGGCGAATGAATTTGAGCCCGTTCCCGGTGTAAATATGCACGCGCTCATCATCCAGCCGGCAAGCGTTGCCGGGCAGGTATTTGCGGCATACATCCAAAACCTGCGGATCCATCTCCACAAGATCGATGGATTCAATTCGGTCATATCGGGTCAACTCTTTGATTACGCCGCCGTCACCGGCGCCGATAACCAGCACATTGCGAATGCCGGGATGCACGGCCATCGGCACATGCGCCATCATTTCATCGTAAATAAACTCATCGCGTTCAGTCAGCATGATATTGCCGTCCAGCGCCAATACCCGGCCGAATTCGCGGCTTTCAAACACATCGATCTGCTGATAGTCGCTCTGAACGGAGTACAGGTGTCTGTCCAAACGCAGAGAAAGTTTTACATCCGGGGTATGATTTTCACTAAACCAAAGTTCCATTCCCATTTTACCTCAGTACATTCAAGTGTTCGATTTCCGGGTCTTCCGGGCCGGTCATGCTGCAGCCCTTGGCCTTGGCGTATTCAATATAATCCAAGATATCCTTGGTGATGCGTTCGCCGGGGGCCAAAATGGGAATTCCCGGGGGATAGCACATTACGAATTCACTGCACACGCAGCCTACGCTCTCGCGCAGAGGCAAGCTGATTTTTTCGGCATAGAAGGCATCCTGCGGGCTGGCAACCACCTGCGGTTCAATGTATTCCTGCGACATCAAACCGGTTTTTTCTTTTTCATACAAGCGGCGGATCTCGGCCAGGGCGCTCACCAACCGTTCTACTTCCTGCAGGCGATCTCCAATGGAAAGATAGGCCAAGATATTTCCCAGATCGCCAAATTCGATCTGGATATCATACTCATCGCGTAAGAGATCGTATACTTCAATGCCGGCAAGGCCGATATCCAGTGTGTGGATCGAAAGCTTAGTAGGATCAAAGTCAAAAATAGAATCTCCGTTGACAAGCTCTTTGCCCAATGCATAGTAGCCGCCCACATAATTGATCTCTTCGCGCGCATACTGGGCAAGATCCGTTACATGTGCAAACACCTGACGGCCGCGCAGTGCCAGATTGCGGCGGCTGATATCCAGACTGCTCATCAAAAGATAACTGCCGGACGTGGTTTGTGTGAGATTGATGATCTGCCGCACATAACCTGCATGGATGTTGGGGCCAGCCAGCAAAAAGCTGCTTTGCGTAAGGCTGCCGCCGCTTTTATGCATACTCACGGCAGCCATATCGGCCCCGGCGGCCATAGCCGAAACCGGTAAGCCTTCACCAAAATAAAAGTGGGTTCCGTGGGCTTCATCGGCAAGACACAGCATTCCGTGAGAATGTGCCAGCTCCACAATCGTTCGCAGGTCGCTGCAAATTCCATAATAAGTAGGATTGTTGACGAGAACTGCCACCGCATTGGGATGCTCTTCAATGGCTTTTTTTACCTGCTCCACCTTCATGCCAAGGGGAATTCCCAGCCGTTCATCCACATCCGGATTCACATACACCGGAATGGCACCGCACAACACCAAGGCGTTGATCACACTGCGGTGTACATTTCTGGGCAAAATGATCTCATCACCGCGTTTACAGGCCGTAAGTACCATGCTTTGCACGGCACTTGTGGTGCCGCCCACCATCAAAAAAGCACTTGCTGCATGAAAAGCGTCCGCAGCCAGCTCTTCCGCCTGGCGGATCACGGAAACCGGATGACAAAGATTGTCCAGCGGTTTCATGCTGTTTACATCTACGCCCACACACTGCTGGCCCAAAAAAGCGGCCAATTCGGGGTTTCCGCGCCCGCGCTTATGACCGGGCACATCAAAGGGCACCACACGCATTTTGCGGAAAGCCTCCAGCGCTTCATAAATAGGCGCACAGTTTTGATCTAATTTCATCATAGCTTTTCCAAGCACCACCATTCTATTTTTCCAAAAAGGCAAAAAAAAGAAACGCAGGGAAGTGCGCACACAGCAACACAAACCTTGCGTTTTGATGTTTCCTTTATAAGCCTCTTTACGAAATGGCATTATGGCAGGCAATTTCATGTTTTTCAAA
>SFIE01000041.1 GCA_004555405.1 Subdoligranulum sp. | reverse complement strand
AACTGGATGAAAAGCAGAGAAAACGACCCACCAACGGAGCAGGAAGTGCTGGTAATGGCTCTGAAATTTTCGGAATAAAACGGCAGATCCTGGCCCAGGGAGGCGGCAGGAGAAGACCCTTGCATACAAACAAAAAGCACGCTGCAGAATGCTTTCTGCAGCGTGCTTTGTTTGGTGGAGAATACCGGGATCGAACCGGTGACCTCTTGCATGCCATGCAAGCGCTCTCCCAGCTGAGCTAATCCCCCAAACCGGTGTGCCGTTTCCTGACGACTTGATTAGTATACCAGCTGTGCAGAGTTTTGTCAACACTTATTTTGAAAAAATTCAAAATAAATGCAAGGCACAGATTTTTAAGAGTTCATAATTTTTTTGCAATTTTCCCATTGACAATCCATGGAAAACCTACTAAAATAGCTTTAGCACTCAAGATAAAGGAGTGCTAAACAATGTTTTAAATATTCTATTTATATAGGAGGAACTTATTATGAAAATCAAACCTCTTGCAGACCGTGTTGTGATCAAAATGGTAGAAGCCGAGGAAACCACCAAGGGCGGCATCATTCTTACCAGCGCTGCCAAGGAAAAGCCCCAGGTTGCTACGGTTGTGGCTGTGGGCCCCGGCGGCCTTGTGGACGGCAAGGAAGTGGAAATGATCGTGAAGGTTGGCGATAAGGTGCTCACCAGCAAATATTCCGGCACCGAGGTCAAGGTGGACGGCGAGGAATGCACCATCGTGCGCCAGAGCGATATTCTGGCCATTGTGGAGTAATGAAGCCCGCTTTCCAAGAATAAGTTTACAAACCATCTCTATTGATAGATCATAAAGGAGCGATTATTATGGCAAAACAGATCAAGCAGGGCGAGGATGCCCGCAAAGCACTTTGTGCCGGTATCGATACACTGGCTAACACTGTAAAAACCACCCTGGGCCCCAAGGGCCGCAATGTGGTGCTGGGCAAAAAGTTCGGCAGCCCCCTCATCACCAACGATGGCGTTACCATCGCTAAGGAGATCGAGCTGAAGGATGCTTTCGAGAACATGGGCGCACAGCTGGTTCGCGAAGTGGCAACCCGCACCAACGATGCTGCCGGTGACGGCACCACCACCGCAACCGTGCTGGCACAGGCTCTGGTAAACGAGGGCATGAAGAATGTTGCTGCCGGCGCAAACCCCATGGATGTGAAGCGTGGTATGCAGAAGGCCGTGAAGAGCGCTGTGGAGGCTTTTGCTGCCAACAGCCAGAAGGTGAACGGCAGCAAGGATATTGCCCGTGTTGGTACGGTTTCTGCCGGCGATCCTGTGATCGGCCAGCTGATCGCCGACGCCATGGAAAAGGTTTCTGCTGACGGCGTGATCACCATTGAAGAAAACAAGATGACTGCTGAAACCTACAGCGAGATCGTGGAAGGTATGCAGTTTGACCGCGGCTACCTGACCCCCTACATGGTCACCGATACCGAAAAGATGGTGGCTGATCTGGACGATGCCGCTATCCTGATCACTGATAAGAAGATCACCGTGATCCAGGATCTGCTGCCTCTGCTGGAGCAGATCGTTAAGACTGGCAAGAAGCTGCTGATCATCGCTGAGGACATTGAGGGCGAGGCACTGTCCACCCTGATCGTGAACCGTCTGCGCGGCACCTTCACCTGCGTGGCTGTTAAGGCTCCCGGCTTCGGCGACCGCCGCAAGGAAATGCTGCAGGATATCGCTACTCTGACTGGCGGCACCGTGATCTCCAGCGATCTGGGCTACGAGCTGAAGGATGCTACCATGGAAATGCTGGGCAGCGCTCGTCAGGTCAAGGTGACCAAGGAAACCACCACCATTGTGGGCGGCGCAGGCGACAAGCAGGCTATTGCTGACCGTGTGGCTCAGATCCGCGCTCAGCACGAGGCTGCCACCAGCGAGTTTGACCGTGAAAAGCTGCAGGAGCGCCTGGCTAAGATGAGCGGCGGCGTGGCTGTGATTAAGGTCGGCGCTGCTACCGAAGTGGAAATGAAGGATAAGAAGCTGCGCATTGAGGATGCTCTGAACGCAACCAAGGCAGCTGTGGAAGAGGGCATTGTGGCCGGCGGCGGCACGGCCCCCATCAACGCTATTCCTGCCGTGAAGGCTCTGGTTGAAACTCTGGATGGTGACGAGCGCACCGGCGCTAAGATCGTGCTGAAGGCTCTGGAAGCTCCTCTGCGCCAGATCGCAGCCAACGCGGGCCTGGAAGGCAGCGTGATCATTGATAAGATCCTGGCTGCCGACAAGCCCAACTACGGCTTTGATGCACAGGCTGAAACCTACGGCGATATGATCGAAATGGGCATTGTGGACCCCACTAAGGTGACTCGTTCCGCTCTGGAAAACGCTGCCAGCGTGGCTTCCATGGTGCTGACCACCGAATGCCTCGTGGCCGATGAGCCTGAGCAGCCCGTGGCTGCCGCCGCTGCTGCACCCGACATGGGCGGCATGTACTAAGAGACGCCGCAAAGCCTTGAAATTGACTGATTTTTGGCGTGCGCAAAAGCATTTGCGCCAAAGCTTCAGGCATAGAATAGGGTAACACAAATCGGCATCTGCTTTTCAGGCAGGTGCCGATTTTTTTGCGGGTGCAGCAGGATAACGATGGGAAAAAACATCCGCAAAGCGCAGAGACAAGCAAAAACCGTTTGTATTTTTTGCTTGCATCTGCTATAATAAACATACAGCGTGTGGCGTTTTTGCGTAAATCCGGTTGCAGAAACGCCGCACGCCTTTTTTATAGAATCGGGTGAGATATGGCAGAATGAAAAACAAGTTTATAAGCAAATCGTGTAGCAGAAATGCGTAAGTCCGGGTTTTGTGGGCTTACGCATTTCTTTTTTTGAAAGGAAAGGTGAATTTATGGATACCGGAAATCAGTTTTTAGGGACAGAGCGTATTGAAAAGCTTATGCGCCAATACGCCATTCCCTGTATCATCTCGCTGCTGGTGGGCGCTGTGATCAACATCATTCTTGATCCCATTTTTATTTTCTGCTTCCGCTGAGGCATGAAGGGCACGGCTGTGGCCACGGTCATCGGTCAGGTGGCAACGGCAATTCTGGCGGTTTGGTATCTGATGAATATGCGCATCATCAAGCCGGCACCGGGGGACTATACCCTGCGCAGAAGCATCTGCGGGCGTATGCTGATGCTGGGCATTGATAAGTGTGTGGATATTATTGCAGGGTTGTTTTAAGAAAAAGGCGGTCAGGCTTTTGAATGCGGTCGATGGCTCTCATTGTTTTTTGCTTTCCAACGCTGCCTGCGGCGGTTCCCTTTTTGGGCAAAATTATGCTATACTATTTTTTATAACAAGAACGCCCCTTGCGGCAAAGCCCGGCAAGGAAGCTTAGCAGTTCAGCAGGAAAGGAAACGCCTATGCCGCAGTTTGACTCACTTACTTATCACTATACTTCCCGCAGGAATGTGGTTTATGCACAAAATGCCATGGCCTGCACATCGGTGCCGCTGGGGGCGCAGATCGGCTTGGATATAATGAAAGCAGGGGGCAATGCCATGGATGCAGCGGTGGCCATGGCGGCGGCCATGCCATTGCTTGAGCCCACCGGAAACGGCCTTGGCTCCGATTGCTTTGCGCTGGTTTGGATCGAAAAAGAGCAAAAGCTGTATGGGCTCAATGCCAGCGGCGTGGCCCCGATGGCGCTGAATGCGCAAACCGTCCGCTCGCTTGGGTATGATGCCATGCCCAAAGAGGGCTGGCTGCCCACCATGGTGCCCGGTGCCCCGGCGGGGTGGGCGGCGCTGAACGGGCGCTTTGGCACAAAGCCGCTGAGCGAGCTGTTTGCACCGGCCATTGGTTATGCGCAAAATGGTTATCCGGTGCCCGTGAATGTGGCACGCCAGTGGAAAAAAGACAGTCAGCGCATTGCCCAGGCCATGAAAAACAATGCGGCGCCCCACGAATACTGGTGGAGCTGCTTTATGAAACCGGATGGCTCTCCCTACCAGGCAGGGGAGATATTCCGCTTTCCTGACTACGCCAAAACGCTGCAAACGCTGGCGGACACAAACTGTGAAAGCTACTATCGCGGCGAGCTGATGAAAAAGATCGTGGCGTTTTCCCAAAAGACGGGCGGCTATTTCTGCGAGCAGGATTTTCAAAATTATCACCCCGAGTGGGTGCAGCCCATCACGCAGGATTATCGCGGCTATACCGTGTGCGAAATTCCGCCCAACGGCCACGGCATTACCGTGTTGATGGCGCTGGGAATTTTGAATGGGCTGGCCATGCCGCAACACCGCGAGTGCGCCGAGCATTATCATATGGTGATGGAGGCAATCAAGCTGGCTTTTGCCGACGCCAAAACCTATGTGGCCGACCCGCGCTATATGCAAACCAAGGTCAGCGAATTGCTGGATCCTGCTTATCTGGCAAAGCGCCGCGCGCTGATCACAAACCATGCATTGCAGCCCCAAGCAGGTGACCCGCACTGCGGCGGCACGATTTATCTGTGTACCGCCGACCGCGAGGGCAACATGGTGTCGCTGATCCAAAGCAACTATACCACCTTCGGCTCGGGCATAGCGGTTCCGGGCACGGGGATCTCGCTGCAAAACCGCGGCGCGAATTTTTCGCTGGAGGAAACCAGCGACAACTGTTTGCAGGGCGGCAAAAAATCCTATCACACCATCATCCCCGGTTTTTTGCTCAAAAACGGCAAAGCGGTGGGCCCGTTTGGCGTGATGGGGGCGTTCATGCAGCCGCAGGGACAAACAGAAGTGATCGTAAACACGCTGGATTATCACATGAATCCGCAGGAGGCACTGGATGCCCCGCGCATTCAGTGGATCGGCGGCAAAAAACTGCAGCTTGAGCGTGAGGCGGGGGAACAGATCGCCGAGCAGCTGCGCGCCATGGGGCACGAGGTGGAGATGGTGGATGACCGCATCAATATGGGGCGCGGGCAGATCATCTGGCGGTGCGAAAACGGCGTGCTTGCCGCAGGCACAGAGCCCCGGTGTGACGGCTGTGCGGCGGCTTGGTGATGGAAAACGGCGAATGCCTGCATAAAGCCCTTGCCCTTGGCCCAAACTGATGCCGGAAGGGGGCGGTGCTGTTGCGCACAAAACGGGCGGCAGTGCTTTTTGGGCTGATCGCATTTTTGCTGCTGTTGGATCTGGTGCAGCTGTACGGGGTGGCTTCCAATGCCGAATATGCAGACAAGGCGCAGCAGCAGATCCAGATCACACTATCCATGCCGCGCGAGCGGGGGCTGATCCTGGATCGCAGCGGCTTGCCCCTTACCCCCGTGCAGCCGGTACGCTATGCACTGTGTGTGCCCGGAGAAAACGGCTACAGCAGGCTGTTTGACCATGTGGCCTACGCTGGGCAGGCCGAGCTTTACCAAAAACGAAATGCACTTTCACCGTTTTTGGCAGAGCTGACGAAGGAAAATGTTCCGGCGGGCATTCGCTGCTATCAAACGAGCCGCCGGGCGGTGGGCATTCCTGTGGCCGAGCATCTGATCGGCTATCTGAACGGCGAAGGCAGCGGTGTGTCCGGCTTGGAGGCCGCCTATAACGAATTGCTGGCCGGGGCGGGGGATCAGCACCGGGTGCAGTGTGCCGTTACCGCACGCGGGCGCTTGGTGGATGGGCTGCAGCCGGTGGAAAGAATTTCGGCGGGCAGCGGACAAAGCGTTGTCACCACGCTGGACGAACCCATTCAGCGCGCGTGCGAGGGCATTGCCGTAAGCCGAATGCAGCGGGGGTGCATTCTGGTGCTGGAATGTGCCACCGCACAGGTGCTTGCCAGTGTAAGCGTGCCGCAGTATGACCCGCAAAACATTGCCGCCAGCATTGCGGCAGCCGACACAAGCCTGATCGACCGTGCTTCGGCGCAGTTCAGCGTGGGCTCGGTGTTTAAGCCGGTGCTGGCCGCCGCTGCGCTGGAGCAGGGGCTTGGCTGGTATTCGGCCGAGTGCGTGGGAGCGGTGGAAATAGACGGGCAGGTGTATCGGTGTGCAAAAAGCATTGCCCACGGCACGGTGGATCTGCAAAAAGGGCTGGCGCAAAGCTGCAACTGCCTGTTCATTCGGCTGGGCCGGGTGCTGGGCGGCGAAAGCATTTTAACCATGGCCGAAGCATTGGGCTTTGGCAGCAAAACCCGCATTGCGCCCGGTTGGCAAAGCAGCGCAGGGGTGCTGCCCGCACAGAATACGCTGCACAACAGCGGCCAGCTGGCCAGCCTGAGCTTTGGTCAGGGGCAGCTGATGGCAACGCCGCTGCAGGTGGCGGGCATGATGAACGCCATTGCCAACGGCGGGGTGTATATAGAACCCGGCTTTGTAAAAGGGATCGCCCGGAAAAACGGTGCAATGGAACCTGTGCAACTAATGCCCCGCAGGCACCGCGCTATGAGCGAAAAAACCGCCCAAAGCCTGCAGAAAATGCTGGCGGGCGTGATCACCGACGGCATCGGGGCCGAGGCCGCCCCGCAGCATGAAGCTGCCGCCGGAAAAACCGGCACAGCCCAAACCGGCCGCTATACAGAAGGAAAAGACAAAAGCGAAAAGATGGATCACTGGTTTGCGGGCTTTTACCCGGCGGAAAATCCACAGTATACCGTTGTGGTGCTGCAGGATGAGCAAACACAGCCCGCCACCGGCTGCGCGGCTATTTTTGCCGAGGTGTGCAACGCCATCTATTTGCTGAAAAGTAATTGACAAATAATTTTAGGAAGCTTATAATAACGAATAGATATGGAAAACGGCCATGATGGGGTTAAGAACAGGCAGCGGCACACAGAGAAAAGCCGGTTGGTGCAAGGCTTGGAAGCGCTGTTCAAAGCCGCCCCGGAGCCCCCGTTAGCAGCGGGCGTATCTGCGGCGTTAACGCAGAGCAAAGCGGCGGTGCAAAAATAGATTTGCCCGCAATTTGGGTGGTACCACGGAGCTTTTACAGCCTTCGTCCCTTGCAGGACGGGGGCTTTTTATTTTTTGCTTTCCCTTGCCGCCTGGCTGTGCCGAAATATCGTTGAACTTTTTTGATTTAGAGGAGTAAACAACAATGGAATGGACTGGTTTGAACGAACTTCGCGAGAAGTATCTGACCTTCTTTGAGCAGAAAGATCACCTGCGCTTGGGCAGCTTTCCCCTGGTGCCTAAAAACGACCCCAGCCTGCTGCTGATCAACAGCGGCATGGCCCCCATGAAAAAGTGGTTCCTTGGCCAGGAAGAGCCTCCCCGCCACCGCGTGACCACCTGCCAGAAGTGCATCCGCACCCCTGACATTGAGAATGTGGGCATCACTGCCCGCCACGGCACCTTCTTTGAAATGCTGGGCAACTTCAGCTTTCAGGATTACTTTAAAGAAGAAGTGATCCCCTGGGCATGGGAATTTCTGACCGCCGATGACTGGATGGCCATTCCCAAGGATAAGCTGTTCATTTCGGTTTACGAAGAGGACGACGAGGCTTACGATATCTGGACCAAGAAGATTGGCGTTGCGCCCGACCACATGGTTCGCTTTGGCAAGGAAGATAACTTCTGGGAGCATGGCTCCGGCCCCTGCGGCCCCTGCTCGGAAATTTATTTTGACCGTGGCCCCGAGTATGGCTGCGGCAAGCCGGATTGCCATGTGGGCTGCGAATGCGACCGCTACATGGAAATCTGGAACCTGGTGTTCAGCCAGTTCGATTCCGACGGCAAGGGCCACTACGAACGCCTGGCCAAGCCCAACATTGATACCGGCATGGGCCTGGAGCGCCTGGCCTGCGTAATGCAGGGCGTGGGCAACCTGTTCGAGGTCGACACCGTGCAAAGCGTGCTGCACCATGTGGAAAAGATCTCGGGCAAAAAGTACGGCGAGGATGAGCACAACGATATTTCCATCCGCGTGATCACCGACCATATCCGTTCCACCGTGTTTATGGTGAGCGACGGCGTGCTGCCCAGCAACGAGGGCCGCGGCTATGTGCTGCGCCGCTTGCTGCGCCGCGCTGCCCGCCATGGCCGTATGCTGGGCATCAACCGCCCCTTCCTGGTGGAACTGGTGGATACCGTGATCAAGAGCAGCGAGGTGGGCTATCCCGAACTGCGTGAGCATGAGGAATATATTAAAAAGATCGTTGGCACCGAGGAAGCACGCTTCTATAAAACCATCGATGCAGGCATGAACATTCTCAACAGCCTGATCGACGGCATGGAGCGCAGCAAAACCCGCATTCTGAGCGGCATCGAGGCATTTAAGCTGAACGATACCTTCGGCTTCCCCCTGGATCTTGTGAAAGAGATCGCTGCCGAGCGCGGCTTCACTGTGGATGAAAAAACCTTCCGCAGCGAAATGGATAAGCAGAAAAAGCGTGCCCGCGAAGAACGTTTGGCCAAGAACATTTCCGGCTGGGAAGCAGACCTGTTTGCCGAGCTGAACACCGAGCCCACCGTGTTTACCGGCTATACCACCCTGAAGGACAGCGGCAAGGTGCTGGCTTTGAGCGATGGCAGCGAGCTGATGGACGCCGTGGCTACCGATGACGGTGCCAAGGCAGGCGTGCTGGTGATTTTGGATAAAACTCCCTTCTATGCCGAAATGGGCGGTCAGGTGGCCGACCACGGCGTGATCACCACGGCCGAGGCCACCCTGCGCGTGGTGGATGTGAACAAAACGCCCAAGGGCTATTTTGTACACAACTGCGTACTGGAAAGCGGCACGATCAAGGTGGGCGACACCGCACAGCTGAGTGTGGATAAAGAGCGCCGCATGAACATTGCCCGCAACCACACGGCAACCCATCTGCTGCAGCGCGCTTTGCGCGATGTGCTGGGCAAGCACGTGCATCAGGCAGGCTCTTATCAGGATGCCGAGATCACCCGTTTTGACTTTACTCACTTCAGCGCAATGACCGCAGAAGAAATTGCCAAGGTGGAAAAGATCGTAAACGACAAGATCTTTGAGGCTTTGGATGTGGATGTCAAGGAAATGCCCATCGAGGAAGCCAAGAAGCTGGGCGCAATGGCACTGTTTGGCGAAAAGTACGGCGATGTGGTGCGCGTGGTGGATGTGCAGGGCTGGAGCACCGAGTTCTGCGGCGGCACCCATGTGAAGAACACCGCACAGTTGGGCTGTTTTAAGATCTTGAGCGAGGGCAGTGTGGCTGCCGGTGTGCGCCGCGTAGAAGCCACTGCCGGTTACGGCGTGCTGCGCCTGCTGGACGAGCGCAACAAGGCTCTGGCCGAAACCGCCGAGGCTGTGAAAGCAAACAACCTGAAGGATGTGCCCGCCCGCGCTGCTGCTTTGGCAGAAGAAAACAAAAATCTGGCACGCGAGCTGCAGGATATGAAGGATAAGGTGGCGGCTGCCCGCACCTCCGGCCTGTTTGAAAACGCTGTGGATCTGAACGGCGTAAAGGTGATCTCGGCCATGCTCAGCGGCACCGATGCCAACGCCCTGCGCACCATGTGTGACCGCCTGCGTGACAAGACCCCCGATGTGGTGGCTGTGCTGGTGGGCACCAGCGGCGATAAGATCTCGCTGGCTGTAACGGTGGGTGCCAATGCCCTGAAAACCGGCATCAAGGCCGGTGTGCTGGTAAAAGAGATCGCTGCACTGGCAGGCGGCAACGGCGGCGGCAAGCCCGACTTTGCCATGGGCAGCATGAAGGATGACACCAAGATCGACGAGGCCCTGAAGGCTGCCCCCGAGATCATTCGCGCTCACATGAACTAAGCGCGGCATCCCGATCACTGCGGCAGTGCCGCAAACAAAATCGTTTGGCAGGGGCTGCGGAAAGGCTGTTTCCGCAGCACACCTGCAAAAATATAAAGGAGGCATAGCATCATGGCAGATTGTCTTTTCTGCAAAATCGCAAACGGCGAGATCCCCTCGAACAAGCTGTTTGAGGACGATGAGATCCTGGCCTACTACGATATTGACCCGCAGGCACCGGTGCATTTTCTGGTGATCCCCAAAAAACACATTGATTCTGCAGCCTGCCTTACCGAGCAGGACGCTGCGCTTCTGGGCCGCATTTTTGCTACCATTGCCAAGCTGACTGCCGAGCTGGGCTGTGAAAACGGCTATCGCGTGGTTACCAACGTGGGCGAGGATGGCGGCCAGAGTGTAAAGCATTTGCACTTTCATGTGCTGGCAAAACGCAGCCTTGCATGGCCTCCGGGCTAAGGGCGGCACCGCAGTCTGAGCAACCAAAGAAAGGAATGTGCGATCATGGATGAATTTTATACTCTGCAGGTGGCAGGGCTTACCCGAAAACTGCCTGTGTGCCGTTTGAACGAAAAAATGTCCATTGCGGCGTTTATTATGTTCAACGATGTGGAGCTTACCATTGCCTGTGCCAAAGAGCTTCTGGCCAAGGCACCCGAGTTTGACGTGCTGGTTACTGCCGAGGCCAAGGGCATTCCTCTGGCCTATGAAATGAGCCGTCAGAGCGGCAAGCCTTATATTACGGCTCGTAAAGGTGTAAAGCTTTACATGAAGAACCCTGTCAAGATCGACGATCAGTCCATCACCACCGCCAACAAGCAAACGCTGGTAATCGATCAGTCGGATATTGACCAGATGAACGGCAAGCGCCTTTTGCTGGTGGATGATGTGATCAGCACCGGCGGCAGCATGCACGCCATCGAAGCACTGGTTTCCAAAAGCAGCGGCACCATTGTGGGGCGCTGCGCCGTGCTGGCCGAGGGCAACGCCGCTGAGCGCAAGGATATTTTCTTCCTGCAAACCCTGCCGCTCTTTTTCCACGAATAAAAACTGATCCTCTGCCGCAGGCGAAAGTGATTCCGCCTGCGGCAGATTGCTAAAAGGGAATGTGAAATGGTCGCTCGTCCGCTGGCACTGTTTGGAATCAGCTATCTTCTGGCTTTGCTGGCCGCAATTTACCTGCCGCCGCTTTTGTGGGCAGCAGGTATGTTTTTGGCCGGTATGTTTTTGCTGCGCACGGTGCGCGGCGGCCAGCGCGACTATTTTGTCATCGTGCTGGCAGGCGGTGCAGCCGCGCTGCTTGCCTTTGCCGCGTGGCAGCGGCTGGCGTTTGGCCCGGTGCAGGCACGGCTGAACCAAACCGGCACGGCGTTGGTTACAGCGCGCGAGGTTTCCGATACAGGGGAGGATGGGTTTGTGCGCGCGGTTCTGCAGGTGGAACAGTGGCAGGGCCAAAAGGCAAATTTCCGCGTTTACGCGGAGCGCTGCCCCGAAATGAGCCCCTACGAACGGGCAGAACTGCAGCTGACTTTACAGCAGCCGGAAAAAGAAGACCGGAACACCTATTACGCCAAGGGCGCGTATGCCGCAGCAGTTTATGAGGGCGGCTACGCATACCGGGGCGAAAGCCATGGATCTTCGGCTTTGTTTTACCGGCTGCGTATGCGGCTTTCTCATGTGCTTCGGCGCTATCTTTCGCCTGAAAACGGCGCAGCGGCTGCAGCCATGGTGGTGGGTGACCGCTCGCATCTGGACAGGGCGTTTCAAAGGCTGATGAGCCGGGCGGGCATTTCGCATTTACTGGTGGTTTCCGGCCTGCATGTGACCATGCTGTGCGGCCTTTTGAACCGCCCCGATTCGCGCCGCCGCCGGGCAAGAGCGCTGGCCTCCATGGCCGTTGCGCTGTTTATGATGGCGCTTACCGGATTTACGGCCTCGGTGACCCGTGCAGGCATTACGGCCATTTTGTGCTACACGGCGGCCATGCTGATCCAACGCGCCGATGGGCTTACCAATATGGCGGTTTCGGGCGTTTTGATCTGCCTTGCAAATCCGTTTCGCCTTTGTGATATCGGCATGCAGCTGTCTTTTGCGGCGGCGCTCGGCATGGTGTGGTGCTATGAGATCGCCGAACGCCTTGACCGGCAGGGGTATGAATGGCTGGAGCAAAAGCCGGAGTCGGTTTTTCGCCGCGCTGTGCGCCGGGCAGCGAAAAAGCTGGCGATCCCGCTGATGGGGGCCGGGCTTGCCTCGGTGTGCGTGGTGCCGGTGCTTTTGACGCACGGCATGGCGGTCAGCGGGGCGGGCATTCTGGGCAATCTGCTTACCATGTGGATGGTGCCGTATATCCTGCTGCTGGGCTTTTGTGTGATCGCGGCGGGAATGCTGCCGCCGCTTTTGCCGATCTACCGCGGCTTCAGCCTGCTGCTGGAGCTGCTTTTGCGCCTGCTGCGCGCAGCGGCCGGGGCCTGTGCCGCGCTGCCCTTTTCGCGCCTGCCGCTGCCCCAAAGCTACACCTGCCTGGTGCTGGCGGTGCTGGCCGCCTTGGTGTGGCTGGCGTGGTACAGAATGCGCTGGCGCTGGCTGGCAGCCGTGATCCCGCTGGCGCTCGCCCTGGCACTGGGGCTGGGCGCAGTGTTTCAAAAAGATGTGGTGGAGCTTACTTTGGTGGGCAATCGCGCCGCACCGTGCCTTGTGGTTACGCAGAATGCGCACTCGGCCGTGCTTTTTCGCGGCGGAGAAAGCAACCGCCGCTCGGTGGAAAACTATTTGGATAACCATGGCCTGCCAAGGCCGGATCTTGCTGTGGATCTGCGGCTGCAGCCCGGCAATGCCAAACTGCCGCAGGCCAAGCAGAGCCTGGTGCTGGCAGAAACCGAAAGCGGGCAAATTTCGATCTGGCCCGGCGTATGCCTGCAAACGCTGGTGGAAAAGCAGGGGGCTTTGGCTGCCGTGGATATTGCGGGTTGGCAGCTGGCTGTAAGCACCGGCAAGCCGCAGCTTCGCGAGCCGGTCACGCTGGATGTTTTTGCGGCGGGTGCTGCCGTGCCAAGCGGCATTTTGCCGGATACCGTGCTGACCAAAAGCACAAAATTTAAAATGGAAACCGCAAACGATGCCGTGGTGTACTGGGGCAGCTACAGCCCTGCGGTGCGTGTGCGGCCCGGAAAAAGCGTTGCCTTTACAGGGGGTGAGATCGTATATGGCGCTGAATGAAAAACGCTTAAAAGAGGCGGTGCAGAAGGAACTGCCGGTATTCGGCTTTTTTTCGCCCGATGCTGGCCAGCTGGAACAGGCGGGGGAGAAAACCATTGCGCTTTTGGGCGGCGATGAAACCGAGGTTACCCGGCTGGACGGTCCTGCGCCTCAAATCGAGGAGATCGTATTGGCGGCAGGCACGATCTCGTTTTTCAGCACAAAGCGTATCATTTACTTGCCGCTGCTCAGGCCCTCGGCCTATAAAGAGGCCGATTTTAAAGAGCTGTGCGATATTTTTTCCGGCGCCGAAAACTCGGTGCTGGTGCTCACCTGCCAAATCGCCGAAAACTGGGGCAAGCCCAGCCTGAACAAGGCCGAGCAGCGCCTTTTGGAGCTCTGCGGCAAGCTGGGCATGGGCGAGCTTTTGGCAAAGCCCACCGAAGCTGAGCTGAAAAAAATGATCGCCTCCTGGGCGGCGGGGCAGGGGGCCTCGATCGGCGCACCGGCAGCGGCGCTGCTTTTGGAAAACTGCGGCCCGGATGCCGCGCTTTTGCAAAACGAGGTGGATAAGCTGGCCGCCTATGCCGATTACGGCGAGATCACGCAGGATATGATCCGCGAGCTGGGCACGCGCAGCCTGGATGCCGATGTGTTTGATATGGCGGAGTTGCTGAACCGCGGCAAAACCGCACAGGCGCTGCAAAAGCTGGAAGTGCTTCTGCGCCTGCAAAACGAGCCCATTGCCATTTCGGCAGCGCTGGCCACAGGCTATCTGGATATGTACCGCCTGTGTGCGGCAAGGGGAAAGGACAGCAAGCTGATCGCCAAGGACTTTGGCTATCGCAGCGCTTTCCGGCTGACCAAACGGCAAACGCTTGCCAGCCGAATGGGCAGAACGCGCCTGCGGGAGTGCCTGAAGATCCTTTTGCAGCTGGACAGCCAGCTTAAATCCGTGCCGGATGACCGCAAGCCCATTTTGATGCAGGCAGCGCTGTGTGCGCTGGCGGCCCAGCAATCGGCACGATAAAAACAGAGAAAAAGGGAGATAGAGATCAGTATGCCAAAACGCACATTGCGGGGCGCTGTGCTGGTGGAGGGCAAATACGATGCCTCCAAGCTGGCAAACCTTGTGGATGGGCTGATTTTGATCAGCGGCGGCTTTGACATTTATGCCGACAAAGAAAAGCGAGAATTTTTGCGCAGGATCGCCCGTGAGCAGGGCCTTACGATCTTAACGGATTCAGACCGCGCCGGCTTTCAGATCCGCAATTATGTGATGAATTTTTGCGGAGAGGAATATGTGCGGCAGGCGTTTATTCCGGCCCGGCCCGGCAAAGAACGCCGCAAGGCACTTCCCGGCAAGGAGGGGCTTTTGGGTGTGGAAGGCGTATCGGATGCCGATATTCTGCGCGCACTGGAAAATGCCGGTGCGCTTTTGCCCGAGGCCGGGCAGGCCCCTGCGCCGGAAAAGCCCACGGCTGCGCAGCAGCCTGTTACCTATTATGATCTGTATGAATGGGGGCTTTCGGGGGGCGAGGGCAGCAGTGAACGCCGCCGCGCTTTTTTACAGGCGCTGGATCTGCCGCCCAGACTTTCCAAAAAGGCTTTGGTCGAGGTGCTGAATACGCTTTATACCCGCAGCCAGCTGGAAGAAACGCTGCAAAAGATGGGCCTGACAGAACCACAGAAACCATAAGCAGCCGACTTGATAACTAAGAAAAGAGGAATATATTTGAATTCCCAAAAACAGGATATGGGCACGGGCAGCGTGCCGAAACTGCTGCTGCAGCTTATGATCCCTGCCGTGGTGGCGCAGGTGGTCAATCTGCTTTACAACATTGTAGATAGGATCTATATCGGCCACATTCCGGGCATCGGTGCGGCGGCGCTTACGGGCGTGGGCCTGTTTGCGCCCATTCTCATGCTGCTCAATGCGTTTGCCATGGTCATCGGCGCAGGCGGTGCGCCCCGCACGGCCATTGCGCTGGGGCAGGGAAAAAAGGAAACTGCCGAAAAGATCGTGAATGCCAGCTTTTGTATGCTGCTGATCTTTTCCGTGGTGCTCACGGTGTTTTTCTATGCCGCATCGCCCACCCTTTTGCGCTGGTTCGGCGCCAGCAACATCACGCTGCCGTATGCGCTGGACTATAGCCGCATTTATATCTTGGGCTCGGTGTTCGTGTTGGTGGTTTTGGGCATGAATCCTTTCATCACCACGCAGGGCTTTGCCAAAATCAGTATGCTCACCACCATGATCGGCGCGGCGATCAACATTGTGCTGGACCCCGTTTTTATATTTGTGTTCGGCCTTGGCGTGCGCGGCGCAGCCATTGCCACGGTGCTCAGTCAGGCGGTGGGTGCTGTTTGGATCCTGCGCTTTCTTACCGGCAAAAAAACCGTTTTGCGATTGCGCAAAGAGCTGATCCGCCCGGATATGGCGGTGATCCGCCCGGTGATCGCACTGGGAATTTCTTCGTTCGTTATGCTTTCCACCGAAAGCCTGCTTTCCATCAGCTTTAATTCCAGTCTGGCACGCTACGGCGGCGATCTGGCGGTGGGTGCCATGACGGTGATCACCAGTGCATCGCAGCTTACACTGATGCCGCTGCAGGGCATTTGTCAGGGCGGTCAGCCGGTGATCAGCTTTAACTACGGCGCAGGCAACAAGGAGCGGGTCAAGCAGGCGTTCCGTTTTGAACTGGCCCTGTGCGCCGGGTACACCACGATCTTTTGGGCGTTCATGCTTTTGCTGCCGCGCGCGGTGGCAGGCATTTTCACCGCCGATGCCGAACTGATCGGCTATACGGCATGGGCCATGCGCATTTATATGGCGGGCATTTTTGCCATGGGCTTTCAGGTAGCCTGCCAGCAAACCTTCATGGCGCTTGGGCAGGCCAAGGTGAGCCTGCTGCTGGCCTGCCTGCGAAAAATCATTTTGCTGATCCCGCTCATCTTTATTTTGCCGCATCTGCTGCCTGACCCTGTGTTTGCCGTGTTTTTGGCCGAGCCCGTCAGCGATATCTGCGCGGCGCTGGTAACGGTGATCACCTTTTTTACGCGCTTGGAAGGAATTTTGGCGCATAAGGCCTGAGAGAACAGCCGACCGGAAGAAAAATTTGTAAAAAAATTGATTTT
>SFIE01000040.1 GCA_004555405.1 Subdoligranulum sp. | reverse complement strand
TGTTTGATAACCTCTTTCGGGCTGTTGATGTTGGTATAGCCTTGGTCAAGCAGGTATTCCCGCATGGTTTTCCATGCCAGTTCCGTGCAGAACTCAAACCGCTGAATGGTTCCATCCCGTACCGAATCCAACGGGAACTTCTTGTAATCGTCCAGCGCTTCCCGCAGCCGGGCCACCGCAGCGGTAAAGCGGTCATATTTTTCATGCAGCTTGTCCATCAGTTCAACACCATCCCTTTCGATGTTCGCAAGAAATACCGGCTCCATGCCGTCCTGAATGTGCACAATATCAAATTTCAGCAGGGTTGGCAGTTCCTCACTATAGACTATAGTATATCGGATAAACCGGCAGTTTACGATCATGCGAATTGTGTTCGTAAAATAACTTAACTGTTTACTCTGTTGGCAGCATATACAGCATACTGCGTGGAAACCGTCCACATACGGCGCTTGTACTAAAACAGATATCCACACCGGAAATGACTGCCGAAGTAGTTTTAAGGCTAAAGGTTTCTGGTGATTCAGAAGAATACAAACACTCCATCATAACGATGCGGAACATCAGTCAAAAGCGCTATCGGCGTCTTTTGAGACAAAGCGAAATACTTTACAAGAAAGAATAGCTGTGCTATGCTATACATAAAATAAGAGAGGCATTTGAGGTGGTCAATTTCGTGGCAGCCACACGCCGATGGTAACGACAAGGGCTTTTGCTCTGAGAGATGCAGGAGAACGCCACGCCTGCCAAATGCCAATCAATGGGGAACGGTTCAGACACCGTTTCCCGCTCCATTTATAAGAAATTTTAAAACGCGATGCAAATGCACCGTGTTTTTTTATACCCACCCGGGCTTCGGGGACAGGCGCTCACAGGGGTAAAAATGGGAAAATGGAACGCCCAAGGTTTCGAGAGCCGAAGCAAGTCAATGCCTCAGACCCTGTTTTTGAGGAGTTTTTTTGAGAAAAAATAGAGAAAAATTTGAGAAAACAAAAAAGCTCAAAACTTTTACATATTGCGTTTTGGCTAACAGCCAAAATTGCAAAATAAAGAAAAACTCGCATTAAACGGATTTTATTTTGTGCTTTTAGAAATTCACAAAACTTACATAATTAAAAATGGAAAAATGTTTATATTATAAAATCGCAGCAAAAAAGAAAACAAGCGAAAACCTTCAAAAATCGCCGCGGCTTTTTCACGGGCGGCCCGCAGCCTGACGCAAGAAACAACGGCCGTGCGAATGCCGCAGAAACCGAAAGATATCGCGATGATGCAAAAAATGCAGCAAGATTTGCAAGATGTTCTGTTATAAAATTATTTATACGAAGATCAACGCAGAAACGAAAAGAAAACAAATGTAGTACGCATATGACGAAAAATGCAGATTGAAATTGCGCTCTGCATGGACTATGATGAAATCACAGATTCATATTTTGTCAAAGGAGGAATGAATTTGGAGCGGGGAAAGCTTGTTCTGGAACGGGATTTTTCCGAACTCGGCGCACTGCAATCGGCACACACGATTCGATATTGCTGCGAATCGGATGAAAGCGGCTGCGAATTTTCGCTTTGGGATGGCTGCAAGCTGGAGCGCTGGCGGGCAAAATGCACAGGCTCTAAGGGAGAGCTTTTGCTGCGGTTTCTGTTTGAAAATGCGGTTTCCCGGGAAAACTGGATCGATATTCTGCAGGATTGTATGGAATATGTATAAAATCTGAAAACGAACATTGCGGGGTAAAAGGAGAATGAACCCAAAGGAGATCCGAAAATTTAAGGTGATGCTGGCCGAAAGCGGCCGCCAGCTGTTTGTTTTGCAGGAATATATCAAGGAAAGGCCGGATACAGAGCTGTGCGGAGCTGCCTGTGACGGCGAAGCCCTTTTGGAATTGCTGGGCCAAGGGCTTGAACCGGATGTTTTGATCCTGGATTCCGACCTGCGCCGGATCAGCGGCATACGCGTTTTGTATAAAATGCGTTCGCTGCGGCTAAAAAGAATGCCGCAGATCCTGATGACCACCTGTACCACGGACGATGGCGTACGGAAAAAGTATATAGAGGCCGGAGCCAAAAGCCTGGTGGTGAAGCCTTATAAAATGGAAGAGCTGCTCAATCAGGCCATCGACCTGTGCCTGAACGCACCGGAAAGTGTGGAAGTGCGTCTGGATTATCTGATCCGGCTGTATCTGGAGCAAATGCACCTGACGGTGGGAGATGCAGGCTACTGGTATTTGAGCGATGCCGTAAAGCAAATGCTGCAGCATCCGGCCCTGTGCGGCCTTTGCAAGGAAGTGTATGAGCACTGCGGCACACGCTTTGGCGTGAGCCCGAAGGCTATCGAAAGCGGCATTCGCCGTGCCATTGAGCGCATTCATTATGTTTCTCCGCCCGCTTATCGCGAAATGCAGAAATTTTTAAAACTCAGTGCGGAAAAGCCAGTGAGCAACCGTGACTTTTTGGGGCGGATGGCGCAGCAGATCGCACTGGAATGGGAACCGTAAACGATGCTTTATATCAAAGAAGAACATCTGGAACAGAAAAAGCAAAGGCAGCTGCGCGAAAACATTGAGGAATATCTGGCAAACTCGTTTTGCACCATGCAAACCGAGATCGAACTGCTGGAAAAGCATATTCACCAAAATCCGGAATCGCCTACCTATTCTATGGATAGTGAAATACTGCGGGATATCAGCCTGCGCCTGCGCGCTATGGCGGATGTTTCAAGCAGTATGGCTGCCATATTGCAGGGCGATGCCGATGAACTGCGCGCCCGCACAAGGGCCTTGCCTTTTGCGGAAAGGCTCAGGCTGTTTTGCGAGCGCGTGAACTGGGAAATGAAGGATCTGGGCTATGCAGGCAGAACGATGTATTGCACCGAAAGCCCGGACATCTGTGTGCTGGGCGACCCTGTTTTTATGGAAGCCGTGCTGGTGAACCTGATTTTGGGAATGCTGAAGCTGGAAAACGGCAGCGGCTGCCTTTCGGTGAATTTGAGCAAAAACAAAAAGCAGGCGGAATTAAGGCTTTTTGCAAAGGGAGCCTGTTTCCCCGAAAATGCACGGCAGCTTATCAACGAGCATACGATCGGCGCATCGGCCGAGCTTTCGGAAACGCTGCGCCTTACGCAGGCTTATTGCGATGCCATGAACTGGCAGCTGAGCCTTGCCGACCGGCAAAGCGGTGCAGAGGTGTTATTGTGTATGCCCGGCGCGGCGGCACCGGATACACGGCTGTACTCGCGGCAGGCCCATTTTGCGGAAAGGGCCATGTACGAAAGGCTGCACCGCAGGCTGCTGCTGGTGTTCGGCGGGCAGGCGCATGGCCAAACGGCGGGCTGAGCCCCAAAAGCCCGCTTGCGAATGCGGCGATCTGTGCATAGCCGCATGAGATTTTGTAGGATACCGGGATACCACTCTCTATCGATCCCCCCGCGCCCCTTATGGCAGCGCAGGGGGATTTTTTTCTGTCGATGGCTGTTTACAACGGCCAAGATTTATTGTAATATAATAGCGTGGATAGAAATATATATAACAAGCTGTGCCCGGCGGGCGGGGCTTTGAGATATCAGTTGTACGGAGAGGAAGTTTTTGAAATGGAAAAAAGATTCAACCGCATTTTGCTGAAAGTGAGCGGCGAGGCTTTGGCCGGTGAAAAGGGCACCGGCTTTGACGAGCCTACCATGGAATCAATCTGCATGGGCATTAAGGCCGCCTATGATGAAGGCGTGCAGATCGGTGTTGTGGTTGGCGGCGGAAACTTCTGGCGCGGCCGCAGCAGCGGCAAAATGGAGCGCACCTGTGCCGATAAAATTGGTATGCTGGCCACTGTGATGAACGCTTTGGCACTGGCTGACTGCCTGCAGAATGTGGGTGTGCCCGCCAAGGTGATGACCAGTGTGGCAATGCCGCAGGTGGCCGGTGTGTTTACACGGGATGAGGCTGTGGCTGCACTGCAGGCCGGCCAGGTGGTGATCTTTGGCGGCGGCACGGGCTGCCCGTTCTTCTCCACCGATACGGCCAGCGCTCTGCGCGGGCTTGAGATCGGCGCGGATGCCATGTTTAAGGCAACCATGGTGGACGGCGTGTATGATAAGGACCCCAAAAAGTACCCCGACGCTGTGCGCTATGATAAGCTCAGCTTCACCAAGGTTCTGGCAGACCGCCTGCAGGTGATGGACGGCACAGCCGCCACCCTGTGCCGCGAAAACAAGCTGGATATCATGGTGTTCGATCTG
The DNA here is from genome assembly GCA_004555405.1 of Subdoligranulum sp. GTDB lineage: Bacteria > Bacillota > Clostridia > Oscillospirales > Ruminococcaceae > SFIE01. The sequence goes on along the minus strand of SFIE01000040.1, from coordinate 12,193 downwards.
AGCGACCCTGCCAACATTGCCCGCGCCGCCCGCGGCGAAAGCGTGGGCACATTGGTGACCGAGGAATAACCCCCGCACAAAACCATATAAAAAGAAATTATGCCCCACGGGGTAGAAAAGAGGATAAATATTATGAGCGCAAAAACCAAGCCCTATGAGGAAAAAATGTCCAGTGCCTGCAAGCATCTGGAAAAAGAACTGCAGGCCATTCGTGCAGGCCGTGCAAACCCTGCCGTTCTGGATAAGGTTGCTGTGGAATACTATGGCACGCCCACCCCTGTGGCCCAGCTGGCTGCAGTTGCCGTGCCCGAGGCCCGTGTGCTGACCATCAGCCCCTGGGATACCAAGCTGGTAAAAGAGATCAGCAAGGCCATTATGAGCAGCGATATCGGCATCAATCCCATTGATGACGGCCGCGTGATCCGCCTGAACTTCCCCGCACCCACCGAGGAGCGCCGCAAGCAGCTGACCAAGGATGTTTCCAAGCTGGGCGAAGAATCCAAGGTGGCCGTGCGCAATGTGCGCCGCGATGCGCTGGATAAATTTAAGGCAGCCAAAAAGAAGAGCGAAATTTCCGAGGATGAGCTGGCAAATCTGGAAGACGAAATGCAGAAGATCACCGATAAGTTTGTGAAAGAGATCGAAAAGATCTGCGAAAGCAAAAACAAGGAGATCATGGAGCTGTAACCGCGGCTGCTTGCTTCATCATAAAAACAACCTGTGCCGTGCATGATCTACTTGCACGGCACAATTTTTGGAGAGGAAAAACAACTATGGCACATTCTGCTGATTTTGCAAAGGGCCTGAGCATTGGCATTATTATGGACGGCAACGGCCGCTGGGCAAAAAAGCGCGGCCTGCCCCGCACGGCGGGCCACAAAAAGGGCGCAGAGGTTTTTCAGGATATTACGCGCTACTGCAACGAGCTTGGGGTGAGCAGTGTATATTTTTATGCGTTTTCCACCGAAAACTGGAAGCGCCCCGAGGAAGAAGTCAGCGCGATCATGCGCCTGTTCGGCGAATATCTGCTCAAGGCGTATGATTACAAAAAAGAGAACAACCGCGTGGTGTTTCTGGGCGACCGCACGGCACTGAGCGAAAAATATCAGGAAGAAATGAACGAGATCGAGGCCAAAACCGCCCAGAATACCGGCATGGTGCTGAATGTGGCCATCAACTACGGCGGCCGGCAGGAGATCGTTCGCGCAGCGCAGCAGCTGGCCCAAAAAGCTGCGGAGGGCACATTGAACCCGGCGGATATCACCGAGGATATGATGTCGGGCTATATGTTTACCCGCGGCCAGAAGGACCCCGATTTTATTCTTCGCCCCAGCGGTGAAAAGCGCCTTTCCAACTTTATGCTGTGGCAGGCTGCATATTCTGAGCTGGTAGAAATGGATGTGCTGTGGCCGGATTTCACGCGCGCCGATCTGGATGCCGCCATTGAAGAATTCAACCGCCGTTCGCGCCGATTCGGCGGGGTGTAAAGCAGGAGGAAGCCCGAAATATGAAAACAAGAATCATCACAGCCGTGGTTGGCATTGCGGTGCTGATCGCAGTTATGTGTCTTTTCGATACGCTCCTGTTTGATCTGGTGATCGCGGCGCTCACGCTTTTGGCCATGCACGAGGCATGGCAGGCGGTGGGCTTTCAGAAAAAAGACTGGTATATCTATGCCGCCGCTGTTCCCACGGTGTTTATGGTGCTGCTGTGCCATTATCATGCCGTGCAGCTTTTGATTCTGCCGGTGCTCACCTGCACGGCGATCTTTTACGCTGTGTGTCTGGTGCTGCGCAGTACCACGCTGGATTTTGGCCGCCTGAGCAGCTTTGCGCTGTTCAGCTGCGTGATCCTTTTGAGCTTTTATTCGTTTGTGTATCTGAAATACCGACTGCCCCGCGCAGAATACAGCGCCGAAGCCATTTATTTTATCGTGCTGATCCTGTGTTATGCATGGGGCGGCGATACCTTTGCCTATTTTGCAGGCCGCTTTTTCGGCAAGCACAAGCTGGCCCCCATCGTGAGCCCCAAAAAAACCGTGGAGGGCGCGATCGGCGGCATTTTGGGTTGTGTGCTGCTGGGGGAAATCTGCACCTATGTATACCAGAACATTGCCGATAAATCGGATATCTTTTTCCATGGCGTAGCCCCGGCATTTTATCTGGTGGTGGCCGTTTTGGGCGTGATCGCCGCAGTGCTGGGCATTTTGGGCGATCTGTTTGCCTCGGTGGTCAAACGCCAGCACGGCATTAAAGACTACGGCACCATCTTCCCCGGCCACGGCGGCATTCTGGATCGTTTCGACAGTGTGCTGTTCGTTTCGCTGTTTGTGTGCATGACGGTGCGCTACGCCTTTTATTTTGCGGCCTGATCGGCAGGCCCCCAAAGGGAGAGTGTGAAAAATGAGCAAGAAAATTACGCTGCTGGGCTCCACCGGCTCCATCGGAACCCAAAGCCTGGATGTGGTGCGCATGCAGGGATACGAGGTGTTTGGCCTTTCCGCCAACACGCAGGTGGACATGGTTTTGCAGCAGATCGCTGAGTTTCACCCCAAATATGTTTGCATGGCCAACGAAGCCGCAGCCGACCGACTGGCCGCAGCGCTGGCCGGGCAAACCGGCGCCCCGCGTGTGCTGCGCGGGGCACAGGGCCTGCGCGAGCTGGCCGCCATGCAGGGCCCCGATGTGGTGCTCAACTCGGTGGTGGGCATTGCGGGCCTTGGCGCAAGCTTGGCCGCCATTGAAAGCGGGCACGATCTGGCGCTGGCCAACAAAGAAAGCCTTGTCACGGGCGGCAAGCTGGTCACGGATGCCGTGGCTGCCCATGGCGTAAAGCTGCTGCCGGTCGACAGCGAGCATTCCGCCATTTTCCAGTGCCTGCAGGATGCCCACAGCGCCAAATCGCTGACCAAGATCCTGCTCACGGCCTCGGGCGGGCCTTTCTTTGGCATGACCACCGAACAGCTGCGCGGCAAAACCCGTGCGGATGCGCTGAAGCACCCCAACTGGAATATGGGCGCCAAGATCACCATCGACAGCGCCACCTTGATGAACAAGGGCCTGGAGCTGATCGAGGCGGTGTGGCTGTTTGATCTTCCGCCCGAGAAGATCCAAATTGTGGTGCAGCGCCAGAGCATTATCCATTCGGCAGTGCAATTCTGCGATAATTCGATTATTGCACAAATGGGTGTGCCGGATATGCGCATTCCCATTCAGTATGCGCTCACCTGGCCGAACCGTGCGCCCAGCCCGGTGCCCGAGCTGGATTTTACCATGCTGAAGCAGATCACCTTTGATGTGGCCGACGAGGACACCTTCCGCTGTCTGGCGGCCTGCAAAAAGGCCATCGGCAAGGGCGGCCTTGGCCCCTGCGCAGCCAATGGCGCCAACGAGGAAGCCGTTGCCCTGTTTTTGCAGGATAAGATCGGATTTCTGGATATCGGGCGTCTGGTGGAAGGCGTGGTGGACAGCGATTCCTTCGGCGGCAGCTATACCCTTAACGATGTGTATGAATGTGACCGTATGGCCCGCGAATATGTGCGCAGCCATCTATAAGGCGGCACTGCCATAAACATAGAATACAGCCTGTTTTATGAAACCTGCACAGGGAGGAAATAACGGTATATGAATATTCTAACCCTTGTGGTTTCGGCTTTGGTGTTTGGGATCGTGATCCTGGTGCATGAGCTTGGCCACTATCTGGTGGCCAAACACAACGGCATTCGGGTGCTGGAATTTTCCATTGGCATGGGCCCTGCCATCTGGCAGACCGAGAAAAACGGCACAAACTACAGCCTGCGCCTTTTGCCGGTGGGCGGCTTTGTGAGCATGGAAGGTGAAGACGAGGACGGCAAACTGCTGGAGGACTGTGTGCGGCAGCCCGAGAAGGAAAAAGCGTCAGAACAAAGCTACGGCAGTGTAGAGCAGAATATCCCGTTTCCGCTGGCCCGCCCCAAAAAGCGCATTGCGGTGCTGCTGGCCGGGGCCTGCATGAATTTTCTGCTGGGCTTTCTGGCGCTGTTTGTGCTGCTTTCCAGCCCGGACAGCGTGATCGCCAGCCGTCAGATCGGCGAAGTGGATGAAACCTCGCTCAGCGCCCAAAGCGGCCTGCAGGTGGGGGATACCATTGTAAAGGTCAATGGGCATCGGTGCATTGTAGCCGGGGATATTTTTTACGAGCTTTCCCGCACCGAAAATCATCAGGCCAGCTTTGTGGTGCGCCGAAACGGCGAAACCGTGCAGCTGCCCGCCGTGCGGTTCGGCACCACCACCGATGACCAGGGCAACCAGCATATGCAGCTGGGCTTCCGCGTGTATTCCGTGCATAAAAATTTTATCACCGTCACGGTGGAAGCGGCCCGCAGCACAGTGTATTACGGGCGCATTATCTACACCGGCATTCTGGATATTTTCCGGGGCCGGGCCAGCATCAACGATCTTTCGGGCCCGGTGGGCATTGTAAGCACCATCGGCGAAGCAGTCAGCTACGGCTGGCAGGATGTGATCAATATTCTGGCGCTCATCACCATCAATCTGGGCATTGTGAACCTGCTGCCCCTGCCTGCGCTGGATGGCGGCAAGGCGCTGCTGGTGCTGGCGGAGGCCATTCTTCACCGCCCGGTGCCCACCAAATGGCAGATGGCCATCAATGCAGCAGGCATGGCCATGCTGTTTGCTCTTATGATCTTTGCCACATGGCAGGATATTTTAAGGATCTTTTAATTTTGAAAATGTGAGGGAAAAACTATGCGTATTCCGAAACGGGAAGTGAAGATCGGCAATCTGACCATTGGCGGCAACCATCCCATTGCAGTGCAGACCATGCTGAATGTGCCGGTAGAGGATGTGCAGGGCAATGTGGAGCAGGCAAAGCGTGTGGCGGCGGCAGGCTGCCAGATCCTGCGCGTTACCGTGCCCACCCCCGAGGATGCCCGCCTGATCACGGCACTGAAAAACGCCGTGGATATTCCCATTGTGGCGGATATCCATTTTGACTATAAGGCGGCGCTGGCCTGTGTGGAAGCGGGCGTGGATAAGATCCGCATCAACCCCGGCAACATTGGCAGTGACGACCGTGTAAAGGCCGTGGCCGATACCTGCCGCCTGCACGGCGTGCCCATTCGCATTGGTGTGAATGCGGGCAGTCTGGAAAAGCATATTCTGGAAAAATACGGCGCACCCGTGCCCGAGGCACTGGTGGAAAGCGCCATGTATCATGTGGCGCTTTTGGAAAAACACGATTTTGATCAGATCGTGATCTCCATCAAAAGCAGCAATGTGCCCCGCATGATGGAATCTTACCGGCTGCTGAGCCAAAAGTGCGATTATCCGCTGCATGTGGGCGTTACCGAAGCCGGAACCTATCGCATGGGCCTGATCAAATCCGGCATGGGCATCGGCGGTATGCTGCTGGAGGGCATTGGCGATACGCTGCGTGTTTCGCTGGCCGATGACCCCGAGCGTGAGGTGGAGGCCGGATACGATATCCTGCGCGCCGCCGGCTTCCCGGTGGCAGGCCCCGAGGTGATCAGCTGCCCCACCTGCGGCCGCACGCAGTATCCGTGCATTGAAATTGCCAAAGAAGTGGAAAAGCGCCTGAAGGGCTATAAAAAGCCCATCAAGGTGGCCGTGATGGGCTGCATTGTGAACGGCCCGGGCGAAGCGCGTGAGGCCGACATTGGCATTGCAGGCGGCAAGAATGAGGCCATGCTGATCATTCACGGCAAGCCTGTGCGCAAGCTGACCGGCAATATTCTGGAACAGTTCATGGAAGAAATTTACAAGTTGTAAATTGTAGAATATCAAATACAGATAGGACTCGCATAAACCTGCCTATTTGCAAGAAAAAGTCTGCTTTGGCTGTAATGCTGCCAAAGCAGCTTTTTATGTATCTGGCGAAAAATCGAACAAAAAATCAGTTGTTTCCTACGGGAGAACGGCTTTTCATCGCTTCTGATTTTTATTTTGGATACCATTTGGAAACATTCCAAGAGTATGATAAAATTAGGATGGAAAGGCAGGGCGGTGAGCCGCTTTTGGCAAATGCCCCACGGGGCGGTGCGCTGCCTGCTGTAATTTTTTGAAAAAATTTTGCAAAGCCTGCCACAAAACGGCCTGCCGAGGTGTATATACGGCAGGCATAGAACACCATCAAGGGAGAGACCCGCTATGAACCGAGCAGCACTGGAAACATGGATCGGCACACATTACGGTGTGCAGGCAGATCATCCCTGGATGAGATCGCCTACCTATGCTGTGTTTCGCCATGCGGACAACCAAAAATGGTTTGCCGTGATCATGGACATCCCACAGGCAAGGCTGGGGCTGCCGGGCGAGGAAATGTGCAGTGTGGTCAACCTGAAATGCGATCCGCTTCTTATTGGCTCTTTGCGGTGCGAAGCAGGGTTTTTCCCGGCGTATCACATGAACAAGGCCAACTGGATCACGGTTCTATTGAATGAAACCGTGCCCGACGAACCCCTTGCAATGCTGGTGGATATGAGCTTTCAGGCTACCCAGGCGAAAAAACGCCCCCAAAAGCGAAAATAATTTATACAAATAGATATATTAACGGATACATTACGGATAGTAAAAGAAAGGACACTGCATTGAATCTGCTGGTAACGCAGGTCTGGCCCGAATTTGGGGCCGACCCTCAGTTTGCTGCCGCCTTCGGCAGCGTTTTGCTGGAAAAAGTGGAACAGCGCCGCCAAAGCCGCCGGGTGATCTTGGGCCTGCGCAGCGCCGCCCCGCTGGACCCTGCTCTGTGTGCGCGGCTGTGCGTGAGCCTGTCGCCCCAATTTGAGGGCTACGAGATCAAAACCGAAAACTATTTTGGCTACGAGCAGCTCACCGAGCCCGCCTTGCGCCAGATATTGGACGAGCTGAAAGAAGAGGGCGTGCCCATCAACGGCTTTTTGGACGGCGCACCCATCACCCTGCAGGGGCAAAGCATTCAAATTCAGGTGGACGCCGGGCGCAACATTCTGGAAAGCGTGAAATTCCCCGATAAGCTGGCAGACCGGCTTTTAGAGCGCACGGGAACCCGCCCTGCTGTTCAACTGAAGGACGGCGCTAAAATGAACGAGGACGAGTGGCAGAAGCACATTCAGGAAAAGGTGCCCGCAGTGGCCTTTGCCGCCCAGAAAAAGAAGGGCACGGCCATCAAGGTGCCCGGCCTTGCCTTGGAGGACACCCCCGCCGAGGTGTTCCATGGCGAAATGTTCCGCCCGACCGAGCTTACCCCGCTGGCCGAGCTGGGGGCCGACAACGGCAAGGTGGTGATCTGGGGCGATGTGTTTGCCACCGAAACCAAGGGCAACTTCCGCAAAAGCTATATGGTTTCCATCACCGACTACCATGGCTCGATCAATTTGAAAATGCGCAGCGGCGATAACGATGATCCCAACAAGCCCAGCAAGTGGGAAGGGCTCAAGCCCGGCACCACGCTGGTGGTGCGCGGCAGCTGCACCTATGATAAATACGAGCACGATTATGTGGTGTATCCCTATGATGTGCTGGTGGTGCAGCGCACCCCCCGGCGTGACAACGCGCCCGAAAAGCGCGTGGAGCTGCACCTGCACACCAAGCTTTCCAGCATGGACGGCTTTTGTGATCCCAACGGCATTGTGCAGCTGGCACACCGCATGGGCCACCGCGCCATTGCCGTTACCGACCACGGCGTGTGTCAGGGCTACCCCGAGGCCATGGCTGCTGCCGACAGCATTCATAAAAAAGACCCCTATTTTAAGGTGATCTACGGCTGCGAAGCCTATTTTGTAGACGATATGGTGCCCGTGGTTTACGGCGAGGACGATGAACCCATGAACGGCCGGTTCGTGGTGTTTGATGTGGAAACCACCGGCTTGGATTTTGAGCATGACCGCCTCACCGAAATTGGTGCGGTGGTGGTGGAAAACGGCCAGATCACGGATCGCTTTTCCACCTTTGTGAATCCCGGCATTCCCATTCCGCCCAAAATCGTGGAGCTTACGGGCATCAACGATGCCATGGTGGCCGATGCCCCCACGCCCGAGCAGGCGCTGAAGGAGTTTCACCAGTGGTGCGGCAGCAGCATTCTGGTGGCGCACAACGGCCACGGCTTTGATATGGAAATGCTGAACCACGGCGCGGCCCGTGCAGGCTTCCGCTTTACCAACACCAATATTGACACGCTGCCCATGGCACAGGTGCTGTATCCGGGCCTGCGCAACTACAAGCTGGACACCGTGAACAAGCACTTGGAAATTGAGCCCTTCAACCACCACCGTGCGGTGGACGATGCGCTGGCGCTGGCCAAGATCTTCTGCAAAATGCTGGAAGATCTGGAAGAACGCGAGGTGCAGACCGTGCGCCAGATCAACACCGGGCTGGGCGGCAACAAGGAAGTGCTGAAGAAAAAGTACTATCACATGATCCTGCTGGTGAAAAACCAGATCGGCTTAAAAAACCTGTACCGCATTGTCAGCGCGGCGCATACCCAGTATTTCTTTAAAAAACCGCGTGTGCCCCGCAGCCTGCTGAACAAATACCGCGAAGGCCTTATTGTGGGCTCGGCGTGTGAGCAGGGTGAATTGTTCCGGGCCATTGTGGAGGGCCGCAGCTGGGACGAGCTGTGCCGCATTGCCGCCTATTATGATTATCTTGAGGTGCAGCCTCTGGGCAACAACGAATTCATGCTGCGCAACGGCACGGTGGATTCGGTGGAAAAGCTGAAGGATTTCAACCGCACGGTCATTCGCTTGGGCGAAGAGCTGCACAAGCCTGTGATCGCCACGGGCGATGTGCATTTTCAGGACCCCGAGGACGCCACCTACCGCGCCATATTGCAGGCGGGCAGCGGCTTTAAGGATGCCGACAATCAGGCGCCTTTGTATTTCCGCACCACCGAGGATATGCTGGAGCAATTTGACTATCTGCCCAAAAAGAAAGCCTTTGAGATCTGCATCACCAATCCCAACAAGATCGCCATGACCATCGACAACAACCTGCGCGCCATTCCCCGGGGCACCTACCCGCCCAGCATCGAGGGTGCCGAGCAGCAGCTGCGCGATGCCACATGGAAACGCGCCAAAGAGGATTATGGCGATCCATTGCCCGAAATTGTGGAAAAGCGCCTGCAGAAGGAGCTGGATTCCATTTGCGGCCATGGCTATGCCGTGCTGTATGTGATCGCGGTCAAGCTGGTGGCCTATTCCAACGAGGGGGGCTATCAGGTGGGCAGCCGAGGCTCGGTTGGCTCCAGCGCCGTGGCGCACTTTTCCGGCATTTCCGAGGTGAACAGCCTGCCGCCGCATTATCGCTGCCCCAACTGCAAGCACAGTGAATTTATCACCGATGGCAGCGTGGGCGACGGCTTTGACCTGCCGGATAAAGACTGCCCCAACTGCGGCACCCATATGCTGGTGGACGGCCACGATATCCCCTTTGAAACCTTTCTGGGCTTCTACGGCGATAAAGAGCCGGATATCGACCTGAACTTCTCGGGCGAATACCAAAGCGAGGTGCACCGCTACACCGAGCGCCTGTTCGGCAAGGAAAATGTGTTCAAGGCGGGCACGGTTTCGGGTGTGCAGGATAAAACGGCCTATGGCTATGTGAAAAAATATTTGGAAGAACGCGGCAAAACCGTGAACCACGCCGAGGAAAACCGCCTTACGATGGGCTGCACGGGGGTAAAGCGCACCACGGGCCAGCACCCCGGCGGCATGGTGGTTGTGCCGGACTGCAACGAAATTTACGATTTCTGCCCCATTCAGCACCCGGCCGACGACGTGAAGGGCGGTTTGCTGACCACCCACTTTGAATTTAAATATCTGCACGATACATTGCTCAAGCTGGACGAGCTGGGCCACGATGTGCCCACATTCTATAAGTATTTCGAGGAGTATTCCGGCATTTCGGTGGACAGCGTGCCCATGAACGACCCCAAGATCTACAGCCTGCTCACCAGCCCGGAGGCGCTGGGCGTAACGCCGGAGCAGATCGGCAGCCAAACGGGCACCTTCGGCATTCCCGAAATGGGCACAAACTTTGTGCGCCAGATGCTGCTGGAGGCAAAGCCCAAGAATTTTTCCGAGCTGATCCAGATCTCGGGCCTTTCGCACGGCACGGATGTGTGGACGAACAACGCCGATGAGCTGATCCGCTCAGGCACCTGCACCATCGCCGAGGTGATCGGCTGCCGCGACAGCATTATGCTGTATCTGCTGCGCAAGGGGCTGGAGCCGAAAATGAGCTTTGATATCATGGAGGCCGTGCGTAAGGGCAAGGTGGCCAAAAACGGCTTTCAGCCCGGCTGGGAGGAGGCCATGCGTGAGCACGATGTGCCGGATTGGTATATTGAATCCTGCCGCCGCATCAAATATATGTTTCCCAAGGCCCACGCCGTGGCCTATCTGATCGCAGCCATTCGCCTGATGTGGTTTAAGGTGTATCACCCGCAGGTGTTCTATGCGGTGTACTTTACGGTGCGCGGCGCAGATATCGACTACGAGGCCGCCATTGGCGGAGTGCGGGTGGCGCAGCAGCACATCAAGGATATCGAGCGCCTGCCCAAAGAGGAACGAAATGCCAAAACCGACGATATGCTGGTTTCGCTGCAGATCGAAAACGAAATGCTGCAGCGCGGCTATGAGTTTTTGCCCATTCAGCTGGGCAAAAGCCGTGCCAGCAAATATCTGGTGGAGGATGGCAAGGTGCGCCTGCCCTTCAGCGCACTGAAGGGCGTGGGCGAAACGGCGGCCATTGCACTGGAACAGGCCACTGCCCACGGCCAGCAGTATATTTCCATCGAAGAGCTGCAGCAGGCCAGCGGCGTGTCGGGGGCCATTATGGAAAGCCTGCGCCGGGTGGGCGCGCTGGGGGATTTGCCCGAAACCAGTCAGGTGAGCTTTTTTGGGTAAAACCTGCCGAATTTTCATGGAATTTTTGGCAGCGCAGCGTATTGACAAAACCGGCGGCATCCGTATAGTAAATAGTAGCAACCAAAGCACATTTGTAACCCTTGTGGTGAAGTGAAAAAGGGGAGTTTATGGCACCGATCATACAAACCATCCATTTAAAAAAGATCTACCGCGTGGGGCAGGAGCGAGTGGCGGCTTTAAACGATGTAAGCATTGCCATCGAGCCCGGCGAGGTGTGCTGCATCGTGGGCCAGTCCGGCAGCGGCAAATCCACGCTGCTCAACCAGCTGGCCGGGCTGGAAAAGCCCACATCGGGGCAGGTGTTTATCGGCAAGCGCGAAATCAGCGCCATGAGCGAGGGCGAGCTGGCGGTGTTTCGTCAAAAATACCTTGGCTTTATTTTTCAAAGCTACAACCTGCTGCCCAGCATGACAGCTGCCGAAAATGTGGCGCTGCCGCTTATGTTTAAGGGGGTGCCCCGCAAAGAGCGCTTAAAACAGGCGCACGAACAGTTAAAGCTGATGGGGCTGACCGGGCGCGAAAATCACCGCCCCACCGAAATGAGCGGCGGCCAGCAGCAGCGCGTGGGCATTGCGCGCGCGTTTGTGGGCAGCCCCAAAGTGATTTTTGCCGATGAGCCCACCGGCAACCTGGACAGCGCCACCACACGGCAGGTGCTGTATCAAATGCTGAGCATGAGCAAGCAAAAGGGCATTACCTATATTATGGTAACGCACGAGCAGGACCTTGCCCTGTGTGCAGACCGGGTGATCACCGTGCTGGACGGCAAGGTGCAAAGCGATGTGGTGCGCAGCGAACAGCAAAAGCGCGAGGGATATCAAAAGTTATTCGGCAGGCAACTGCCCGGGGAGGAATGAACGATGAAACAGCTGAAAAAACTGGCAGCACTGGTGCTGGCCGTCACCATGGCTGCCACCGCAGCCGTGCCCGCATGGGCAGAAGGAGAGGATAACAAAAACAACGGCGGCACGCAAAGCGGAAGCACTGCTGCGACCGAACTGGACAACAGCGGCACGATTTACATCAGCAGCTACAATGTGATTTATGAAGATCCCAATGTGAGCCCGATCTTAAAATTCAAGGACGGAGAACTGAAAAATCAGGCAGTTGCCAAAACCGTAACCCTTAAAGTGGTGGATACGCGCGGAATCCCGACCAAGGATAGTGTTGTAGATAAAGACACTGTGAATGTTCAGATCAATGGGCGAAACTTTTCTGTTGATCACAAGGAGGATATTTCGGTTACCGCCATCAATGGGCAGGATAAAG
>SFIE01000011.1 GCA_004555405.1 Subdoligranulum sp. | reverse complement strand
TTTGTATCTACATTCTGCCATTCCTGCACAAGGGCCTGCTTTGTATAGCCAATACTTTTTCTGGAAGCTTCAAATTTCAGATTGCTGGAAATCATATAATAGAGCAAGCATAAAATAATCAATATTTCGCTAACAATAGCCATTTTCGTTTCCCATGTATGTAGTTTACGATTAAGGTCAAAGGAAGAATATCCATATTTTTCCCGAAGCTGATCCAAAGTAAGCGGGCTGTTGCTGGCTTCTTTTATTGATTTTAACTCACTTTTTGAAAGCTTTGCAGTTGCACCTGTAGCATATACAAAAAATTCCACATTATCTGCATTTTTCGCAAGTGCTTCCCTGATTTCTATTGCTTTTTCTATTCCACTGTCATTGGCAGCGCACATTATAAATTTGTTGTTGTCTGTATCCGTTACTTCAAAATAAAAAGCTTCCGCTCGATGTCTTTCTGGCTTTTGATAAAAGAGGACCTTGGAAACATTTGCAATTTTCACATAAACCGGTTCATCAAATTTGCGGTCCCCATTATCATAAACCATTTTCGTTGTTTCCTTGTTTGCAGATTGCACTATCTCTCCGGCAACAACTATGCTGAATATGGTCCCCAACATAATAAAAATCATCACCACAGCAGCCAAATAATAATGATATATTTTTGACTTTATTTGAAAATACCGTTTTTTTTCATAAGACAAGTTCCTCTTAACTCTTAAATAAGAGGCAGCCCGTTTTTCGGGTTGCCTTAGCCTGCAGGCTGGGCCGGGCTTTCAAATCCTGCCTGGCTTTTCTTTTTTTAAAAAAATTCCCGCCTTTTGGCGGGAATTTTTATAATTTGGTGGGCCAGGCCGAAACCGGCCACCCACGCCCTAAAAAACAGCCCACCGGGCTGTTTTTTCCCCGGCCTGCCGCCTGCAGGCCGGGCCGGGCTTTCAAATCCTGCCTGGCCTTTCTTTTTTTAAAAAAATTCCCGCCTTTTGGCGGGAATTCTTACAATTTGGTGGGCCAGGCCGAAACCAGCCACCCACGCCCTAAAAAACAGCCCACCGGGCTGTTTTTTCCCCGGCCTGCCGCCTGCAGACCGGGCCGGGCTTTCAAATCCTGCCTGGCCTTTCTTTTTTTAAAAAAATTCCCGCCTTTTGGCGGGAATTCTTACAATTTGGTGGGCCAGGCAGGATTTGAACCCGCGGCCAAGCGGTTATGAGCCGCCAGCTCTGACCAACTGAGCTACTGGCCCGGAGTAGACAAATTCATAAGAACATGATACAACAATATATTATAGCAGAAAACTTACCGCTCGCCAAGGGGTATTTTTATATTCCGTGCCGGGCGCTGTGAAACGAGGAATTCTATGAAAAAATGTTCTTTTCGCCGTGCCGCTTCGCTTTTGGTGGCTGCCGCCCTGGCCCTGGGGCTGGCGGGCTGCGGAAAATCTCCCCATCCTGCCGATTCTTCGGCTTCTTCGCAAGCCGTGCAAAGCACCCCCGATGTGCAGCCGCAGGCTGCCGGGGAATACCGCGCCATGTGGGTGAGCTATCTGGAATGGGGCAGCTTTGATTTTTCCGGCGAAGATGCCTTTACCGCGCAGGTGCAAACGCTGATGCAAAACTGCCTTTCCCTTGGCTGCACCACCGTGATCGCGCAGGTGCGGCCTTTTGCCGATGCGCTGTACCCTTCGGCGCTTTTTCCGTGGAGCCATGTGCTTTCCGGCGCGCAGGGCACCGACCCCGGATTTGACCCGCTGGCCGTGCTGGTGCGCGAGGCCCACGCCTGCGGCCTGCAGCTGGAAGCATGGCTGAACCCCTACCGGGTGGCGCTCAACGCCGCCACCCCCGGCAGCTTTGCCGAAAACAGCCTGCTGTACACCCACCCCGATTGGGTGAAGGCAAACGGCGAGGGCTATTATCTGAACCCCGCCCTGCCCCAGGTGCGCGATTACATTTGCGAGGGCGTGGCCGAGATCGTGCAGAATTACGATGTAGACGGCATTCACTACGATGACTATTTTTACCCCACCACCGACCCTGCCTTTGACAGCCAGGACTATGCCGATGCCAACACTGCGCTTTCGCTGGAGGATTGGCGGCGCGAAAACGTGAATGCGCTGGTAAGCGAAACCTATCGCACCATCAAAAGCATTCGCCCGGCCTGCCGCTTTGGCATTTCGCCGCAGGGCAACAACAGCAACAACTACAACGGCCAGTTCAGCGATGTGGCGCTGTGGCTGCAAACCCCCGGCTATGTGGACTATGTGATGCCGCAGGTATACTGGGGCTACGGCTACACCACCAAGGGCGGCAGCACGGACTATGCCTTTGAAAATGTGACCCGCACCTGGGCGGCCATGCCGCGGGATGCCAGCGTTTCGCTGTATTTCGGGCTGGGTGCTTACCGCATTGGCGATGGCGACGGCGGCAATTATGACCATAACACCGACCAGTGGAACACCGGGCACGAGCTGGCCGACATGGTGGGCACGCTGCGCGAGGCGGGCGCACAGGGCTATGCGCTGTACCGCTATGACTTTTTGTTCAAAAACGGTGCCTATCCTGCCCTGGCCGAGGCCGAATGTGCGGCATTGGCCGAGGTAAATCGCTAAAATGTCTTGTGCGGTGTGGCGATTTGCAATATAATAAGGATTCAGGGAATCCAAACCCACTATACTATTATAATTGTAAGTCACGCCGGGAGCCCCCGGCATAAAATCGCAGGGTGTGTGCCCTGCGGGGAGGTAGACATGAAAAAACTGATCATACTGGCGCTCACGCTGGCGCTGGCTTTCAGCCTGACGGCCTGCTTGGGCAGCCAGCGCGAAAGCACGGTAAACGATATTTACGCCGAAAAGGGCGGCGAGATCACGCTGCCCGAAGGCATGGACACCAGCCGCCGCTTCAACACCCAGTTGGAGGGCGACACCATGTATATTGATTTCAACCGCGTGATGGTGCGCAACACGGGCTATTTCAGCCCGGCGGGCGACACGCTTACCCTGACTGCTTACGCCACCACCGAAAGCACCGGCCTGCTGGAATTCAAGGCCGGCCTGTGGGAGCTTACGGACGACAACCAGGCCCAGTATGTAAATGGCTGCACGCTGTATTTCACCACCGGCGGTGACTGCTACACCGGCACCTTTTCGGGGCTGGACACCTCTAAGCGCTACAAGATCACGCTGAGCTATGACAGTTCGAAATACTATATCACGGGTGCCATGAAGGTGCAGGGCATTGCCAACGGCGAAATGCTCAGCGATGACGGCAACGATGCCGCTGTGGCATAACTTTGAGGGAAACATGAAAAAACAAACCCGCCATTTGCTGATGCTGCTGCTGGCAGCATTTTTGTGGGGCACCACCTTTGTGGCGCAAAGCCTTGGGGCCGAGCTTGTGGGCCCCTTCACCTATCTGATGGGCCGCAGCTGGATCGCTGTGGTGGTTTTGCTGCCCGTGATCGCCGTGCGTGCCCGCGCCGCCGCCCGAAACGGCGGCAAGCCGGTGCTGCCCCAAACCCCCGCCCAACGCAAGCAGCTTGCCTTGGGCGGCCTTGTGTGCGGCAGTGCGCTTTGCATGGCCAGCGCCAGCCAGCAGCTGGGCATGGCCAATGCCAGCACCGCCAAAGCCGGGTTTATCACGGCGCTGTATGTGGTGCTGGTGCCCATTCTCAGTGTGGTGCTGGGCAAGCGCCCCGAGGCCAAAATTTGGGCCTGCGTGGTGATCGCCGTGGTGGGGCTGTATCTTTTGTGCATCAAGCCCGGCGGCTTTGCACTGGCTGCCGGTGACGGTGTGCTGCTGCTGTGCGCGTTTTTGTTTGCCGTGCAGATCCTGTGTGTGAGCCATTTCAGCCCCTTGGCGGACGGCGTGTGCCTTTCGTGGGCGCAGTTTTTGGTGGTGGCCGTGGAAAGCACCGTGCTGATGCTGGTGCTGGAAGCCCCCACACCGGCCAGCCTGATGGCGGCTGCCGGGGCCATTGCCTATGCAGGCGTGTTTTCCAGCGGCGTGGCCTATACCCTGCAAATTCTTGGGCAGGAGGGCGTGCCCCCCGCTTTGGCCTGTATGGCCATGAGCCTGGAAAGCGTGTTCAGTGCGCTGAGCGGCTGGGTGGTGCTGGGCGAAAGCATGACCGGGCGCGAGCTGTTTGGCGGGCTGCTTATGTTTGGTGCGGTGCTGCTGGCACAGCTGCCCATGCCTTCCCTTTGCCGCAAAAGTGTGCGAGGGTAATGCCATGAGTGCGGCTGTGAAAAAGTGTTCCCCCGCCCCCGAGGCCCGCTGTGCGGCGGGCATAGAATACCAGCTGGTGCGCCGCAGCATCCAGCAGATGCATTTGCATGTACACCGCAATGGCGAGGTTTCGGTTTCGGCCCCCCTGAGGGCCCGCGCCGCACAGGCAGACCGCTTTGTGGCCCAGAATACCGATTGGATCGCTCATGCCAAAAAGGCCCGCGCCGCGCAGGCAGAGGCCGAAAGCGCCCCGCTTCCCGATAAGGCCGAGGCGCTTATGCAGATGCAGGCCATTTGCGAGGGGCTGTTTCCGCTGTTTGCCGACAGTGTGCCGCAGGGCCTGCCCGAAATTTGTATGCGGGATATGGTAAGCCGCTGGGGCGTGTGCAATCTCAAGCGGCGGCGCATCACCTTTGCGCTGCGTTTGGTGCAAAAGCCCCTGGCCGCACAGGAATATGTGGCCGTGCACGAGCTTTGCCATTTGCTTGTGCCCAACCACAGCCCGCTGTTTTGGGCCGAGGTGGAAAAGCGTATGCCGGACTGGAAGGCCCGCCGTGCCCTGCTGCGCAGTGATATTTAAACGGCATTAAGTTGTTTCAAGGAGGCCCGCTGTGGCGCGAACCGACAGAAAAAAATATAATACGCTGATCAACAACACGCTGCTGTTTGCTATTTCCAATTTTTCCAGCAAATTGCTGAGCGTGATCGTGCAGCCGTATCTTTCCTATGCGCTGGGCGACACCGCCGTGATGGGCGTGACCAAGCTGGCCAGCCAGTGCGCCAACCTGCTGATTCCCCTGGTGAGCCTTGGCATGAGCTTTGCGGTGATCCGCTTTGGGCTGGATAAGGGCGTGAGCAAAACGCAGGTGTTCACCAACGGCTTTGTGAGCATTCTTGCAGGGTTTCTGATCCTGCTGCTGTGCAGCCCGCTGCTGCGCTTTTTGCCGGGTGTAAACGGCTATCTGATGCTGTTGTGCGCCTATGTGCTGGTAAGCTGCCTGCGCACGCTGTGTACCCAGTTTGTGCGCAGCCGTATGCTGAACCGCCTTGTGGCCATTGACGGCATTTTGTGTACCTTCGGCACATTGATGTTCTATATTCTGTTTCTGAACATTCTCAAGCTGGGCGCGGCAGGCTATCTTTTGGCCATTATCTGCGGCGACGGCCTGAGCACCATTTTTGTGTTCACGGTGGCCGGACTGCGGCGCTATCTGAATTTTCGGCGCTTCAGCCGCCGCCTGTTAAAGGATATGCTGCGCTACAGCCTGCCCATGATCCCCGCGCAGACCAGCTTTTGGATCATCAACGCCAGCGATCTGTTTTTTGTAAGCGCCATGTGCGCAGGCGTGGGCGGGCTTTCGGGCGAAAGCTGGGCCGGATTGCTTTCCACCGGCTATTTTATGCCCACCCTTGTAAACACGGTGGGCCAGATCTTCAATGAGGCCTGGCAGCTTTCCGCCGTGACCGAGGAAAGCGAGCGCGAGGAGTTTTTCAGCCGCGTGTTCAAGCTGTACTCCGGCCTAATGTTTTGCTGTGCGGCGGGCGTAATTTGGCTGTGCAAGCCGCTGATGCACATTTTTAAAGAAAACTTTTACGATGCATGGCAGTTTGTGCCCCTGCTCACCATTGCAGCAGCCTTCACCTGCCTGAACCTTTTTTTAAACAGCGTTTACATGGTGTACAAGCGCAGCACCCTTTCGCTGCTCACCATGCTGGCCGGTGCCATCAGCAATTTGTTTATGAACTGGGTGTTCATTCGGATGTGGGGGCCCGTGGGTGCCACAGCCGCCAGTATGCTGAGCCTGTTTCTGGTGTTTTTGCTGCGTGTGCGCAGCACCCATTCGCTTTTATACATCACCATCGGCGTAAAGCGCGTGGCGCTCACGCTGGTGCTGCTGGTAGCCGAGGCCGCATGGCTGCTGCTTTCGCTGCCCGGCGGCAGCGCCGTGGTGTTTGGGCTGATGGCGGCGGTGATTGCCGTAAACTTTACCTGTGTGTGGGGCATGGCCATGCTGTTGCTGCAGCGCTTTGCGCCGCGCCTGGCCGCCAGGCTGCCCCGCCCCAGAATCTGACCAGACCCTTTTTCCTCAGTCGGCTGTTTTTTTTGCAAAACACCGGCTGGGGAATTTTTATTTTTTCAGAATTTTTGCAGCAAATGCTCACACGGGCCCGTATTACTGTATGAAGCCGGTTGAAGGCCGCATTTAAAAAGGGAAAGGAGGGCCGCCCGTGAACGCAGCGCAGTTTGAAAGCTTTGTGAATCAATACGAAAAGCTGGTATACACCGTGTGCTGGCAGCTGGTGCATGACCGTGAGCTGGCCCAGGATCTTTCTCAGGAAACCTTTCTTTCGGCGTGGCGCAGCATAGAGCGCTGCCCCGAAGGGCACGAAGCCCAGTGGCTGGCGCGCATAGCTGCCAACAAAGCCAAAGACCATTTGCGCAGCGCATGGAATCGCCGGGTGAGCCTTTCGGCGGACGGCTCCACCCCGGGGCAGGATGTGCCGGATACTGCGCCAGGCCCTGAGGCGCTGCTGGCCAACCGTGACGGCGCCAAAGAGGTGGAGCAGCTGATTCTGGCGCTGCGCGAGCCCTACAAAACGCCCTGCACACTGTGTCTGCTGCAGGGAAAATCCCCCGGCGAAGCCGCACGGCTGTGCGGGCGGCCGCCGGGAACGCTGAGCGCACAGCTGAGCCGCGGCCGAAAGATCCTGCAGCAGCAAATACTGGAAAGGAGAGCACGGGATGGAACTGTTTAACGAAAAAGGCTGCCTGACCAACGAGGCATTCACCGCCTTGCAAGAGGGCACGCTGGACGAATTGGGCCGGTTGGAAACCGCCGAGCATCTGGCTTATTGTGACCGCTGTATGGACCGCTACACCCTGCTGCTCTCGCAGACGGCACCGGAGCAGCCGCCCAAGCCCTTGGGCAAAGCCGTGCGGCAAAGCCTGTGGGTGCGCGCCATGCAAACCCGGCTGGGGCGCGGCGTGGTGGCGTGTGCGGCGGCTGTGATGGCCATTGGGCTGTGGAGCGGCGCCAGCACGCTGATGCTGAGCCCCGCTGCCCGGGCACTGGCGCCCGAGCGCCCGGCCATCACCGCACCGGATTCCTGCGAATTTTTAGAGGCCGCCAAGCACCCGCGAAGCCCTGCCGCACCGGTAAGGGCTGTGTGGGAGCAGGCCCTGCAAACCATTCAATCAACCACAGGAGGTTTCGATCATGAAAAATAAAAGTGGATTTCTCACCCTGTGCTTTTCGTTTGTTCCCGGCGCAGGGCAAATGTATCAGGGCTATATGCGCCGCGGCGTTTCCGTGCTGCTGGCCTTTTGCGCAGCCTTTTGGCTTACCTGGTTTATGGATGCCTTCAGCGTGCTGATGGGCGTTGTGTGGATGGTGAGCTTTTTTGACTCGCTCAACCTGCGCAGCCGCATTCTGAGCGGCATTGCCGAGCCGGATGACTTTTTGTTTGATATGGGCAGCTGGGCCGATATGAAGGCGCTGGTGGCCCGCCGCCACAAGCTGGTGGGCTGGGGGCTGGTGTTCGTCGGCGTATACGCACTGTATAATAAGTTCATTTTAGGCCAACTGTATTGGTATCTTGAGGATATGGGCCTGATGAACGGCGTTCTGGGCAATGTGTATGCCGTGCTGAACCGTATGCCCGAGCTGCTGGGCTGCATGGCTGTGATCGCTGTGGGTGTGTGGCTGGTAAAAGGCCCCCAGCAGCCTGAAAAGCCGGATTACGAAGAATATCAGCCGCAGAGCGATACGCACGAGGAGGAATAACGCATGAGCCAGCAAAACACTTGCACCCGCTGGGTGGGCAGCCTGAGCCTTGGCCTTACGCTGATCGCGGCAGGGCTGGTGGGCCTTGGGTGTTACTTTCTGCCGGGTTTTAACGGCTGGCTGGCCTGCAGGCTTTCCCCTGCCATGCTGGTGGTGCTGGGGGCCGAGGTGCTGTGGGGCGCAAACCATGGCAAGCCGTTTCGGCTGGGCTCGGCCGTGTGCTGCCTTTGCGTGATGGGCCTATGCGCCGCGCTGAACCTTGCCTACGCCTGCTATGCCGCTGCGCTTTTGCAGCTTTGACCTCCAAAAAGCCCCTGTTTTTCCGATGTTTCATTTCGGAAAAACAGGGGCTTTTGCTTTATGCGGGGTTTGGCCGGGGCATTATCCCAGATACACCTTTTCTACATACTCCGATGTAAAGGCGCGCATGGTAGAAAAATATCCCAGCTGCAGCTGCACAATGTCACCCACGCGGTATTCCTTTTCGCTGTCGGTGACATCCAGCATCAAATGGTCCGAGCTTGCGCCCAGAATGATCACGCCGGGGTCAAGCGGGGTGCAGGTTTCGGCATCAAAATCCTGCCGTCCCAGTGCGCACACGGCCTTTTTGCGGTGCTGGCCGCGGTCACAGAAAGTGGGCTTGTTGCCATACGAATCCACGCCCACCTGCCCCCAGGGCAGCGAGGGCTTTTCCTTCAGCTCCACGATCTCGCATTCCAGTGTGAACACATCCCGGTGGGTACCGGGCAGATACTGGTATTTGGCGCGTTCCTTGCCGAACAGCAGGCTTTCGCCCAGGCGCAGATCGTTGATGCCGGTGGGGATGCCGCCGCGCAGCATCAGATCCAGCGTGGCCGAATTGCCGCCGCTCACCACCTGCAGCGGGTGCCCGGCTGCCTCCTCGGCTTTTCGGGCCAGCTCGGCCAGCAGCTGCATTTTTTCTTCGTCCGGCTGAATAAAGGAAAAACAGGTCAGGTTCACGCCCAGGCCATACAGCTCGGCCCCGGGCAGTGTGTCCACCCGGGCTGCCACCCGCAGCAGCTCGTCGTAATCCACATAGCCTTCGCGGATATCGCCCAAGTCCGCCATCAGGATCACCTTATGCTTTTTTCCCAGCTTTTCGGCTTCGGCGGCCACGGCCTCGATCACCTGCCATTCCGAATGCAGCGCGGCATCGGCATAGCGGGCGGTTTCGGCGGCACGGCTGAGCATGGGCGGGCGAATGAGCCATTTTTCGGCAGGCAGTGACTGCATTCTTTCTAAGTTTTCGGTGCGGGAATCCCCCAGCATGGTAAGCCCGCCGTCCAGATAGCATTGGGCAATTTTAGGATCGCCGCGAAACACCTTGGTAACGCCGGTGATGGAAATATGATTTTTTTCGCACAGCTCGCGCACCACTTTTACATTTTCGCGCAGATGATCCAGTCGAACGACCACTCTTGGATACATACCCATTCTCCTTTTAAAACTGATAAAAAAGCCGCCCGCTCGGCCAAAAATCGAGCGGGCGGCAGAACATACCGAACATCAGCCCCTTAGGTGCCGCAAAGGGTCAAGGGCAGATTCAGCTTATTCCCAGCATTCGGTTTTGCCTTCCAGACCAACCGTTGCCGACTTGAATTCGGGGTTCTTGCCTGCTGCCTTCTGAGCGGTGTAGTCCTTGAGGGCCTTGATGGCAGGAGTGCCCAGAATGCAGATAACAGGAATGTTGATGATGGCCATAACGCCCATCAGCACATCGGCCAGATCCCAAACAAGGCTCATGCTCATGCCGGCGCCGAGCCAGATGATACCGGCGGCAACCAGACGGAAGCAGGTCATAAAGGTTTTGGAAGGAACCTTGTTCATAATGTAGGTGAGCAGGTTGTCAACATAGTAGAAGTTGCCCAGCAGGGTGGTGAAGGCAAACAGCACCATGGAAATATTGATGAAGATGGGGCCAACCATGCCCAGTGCGTTGGCCAGAGCGGCCTGCACATAGGGGGCACCTGCCATTTCGGCAGTGGGCTGCACGCCGGAGCACAGGCACATCATAGCGGTGCAGGTGCACAGCAGCAGGGTGTCGATGAACACGCTCAGCATCTGCACGAGGCCCTGCTTAACAGGGTGGCTTACTTCAGCAGTAGCAGCTGCGTTGGGAGCGCTGCCCACGCCGGCTTCGTTGGAGAACAGGCCGCGCTTGATGCCGTACATCACACAGGAACCGGCAAAGCCGCCGAAGATGGCAGAGAAATCAAAGGCTTCTGCAAAAATGGTGGCCAGAACGCCGGGCAGCAGGCCGATGTGGGTGATGATTACGAACAGAGCCACTGCCACATAGATCACGCCCATGATGGGAACCAGAGTAGAGGTGGCCTTTACAATGCGCTTGCCGCCGCCAACCAGGCAGTAGCCAACCAGAACAGCCAGAATGCCGCCGATGACCCAAGGAGTCACGGTGGGGTTATAGAAAGAGTAAATGCTGAAAGTGGACTGCAGGTTGTAGGAAGCCAGCATGTTAAAGCCGCCGGCGTAAGTAACCAGCATACTGCAGGCAAACAGCATGGCCAGAGGGCGGCTGTGCAGGGCGGCCTCAATGTAGTAGGCAGGGCCGCCGTAGCTGGTGCCATCGGAATAACGATGCTTGTAAATCTGTGCCAGAGTGCTTTCAATGAAAGCCGAAGCACCGCCGATCAGGGCGATGATCCACATCCAGAACACAGAGCCGTAGCCGCCCAGGCAAACAGCCGTGGCAACGCCAACGATGTTGCCGGTGCCCACGCGCGATGCAGTGGAAACCATCAGTGCCTGGAACGAGGAGACCGAGCCCTCTTTGTCGGGCTTTTCGGATACCACGCGAACCGACTCACCGAACAGACGGAACTGCACAAAGCCGGTGCGGAAGGTAAAATAAATGCCTGCACCCAGAAGCAGGATGATCAGCAGTTTTGAATACATAAAGCCGCTGATCGCGCCGATAATTTCAGTAACCATAACTCATTCTCACTTTCTTTTCCGTGCAGAGCCCCGTATAAGCTCTGCAGATTTTCTATACGGGCTGACTGTGTGCCTCACCTCCATATATGAACAATTTTTTAACTTTAGTACCATTTTAGCGTATTTTGCTTCACTTTACCAGCTGTTTTTTTGCAAATTGTACAAAGCAAAGGAAAAAATACCTGTAAACGCACAAAATACACTTAAAAAAACTATAGTCTGCGAATGGCGTGCCGATCCATTACAGCATGGTTTTCGGATCAACGGCAAAACGGGAACTGTCAAACATGTGCAAATGCAGCTGCGAGGAAAGAAAACGCAGCATCTGTTCGCCCGCAATGCTGTTGCCCTTGATATCCAGCGCAGGGCCATAAATGCCAATGCCCATTTGCCCATCGGCCAGTGAAAGCAGGCCGCCGCCTACGCCGCTCTTGGTGGGCAGGCCCACGCGCACGGCAAATTCGCCCGAGCCATCGTACATACCGCAGGTGAGCATAATGGTTTTCACCACCCGCACAGTGTCCGATTCCAGCAGGCGGCCGCCGCCGTTGGGGTCAACACCATCGTTGGCCAGCAGCAGGCCCAGATTGGCAAGGCCCTCGGCGGTAACGCTCAGCGAGCACATACGCACATAGAAATCCAGCGCTTCCTCCACATTGCCCTTAATCACGCCCTTGCTCTCCAAAAGATAGGCAATGGCGCGGTTGCGGGCCACATTTTCCATTTCGGAGTGATACACCTTTTCGTCCAGCACCACGCCCTTATCGTGGCAAAGCTGCTGGGTGAGCGCCAGCATATTGCTGAACGAAATGCGCGGCTGGGTGTAGCTGGCCACCGCAATAGCGCCCGAGTTGATCATGGGGTTATAGGGATGGCTGCCGGAAATTTCCAGCTTGATCAGCGAGTTGAAGGCATCGCCCGAGGGCTCCATGCCCACATTTTCAAACACGGTGTCAAAGCCGCACAGCTCCAGGGCAGCGGCCAGCGTGATCACCTTGGAAATACTCTGAATGCTGAACCGGTCGTGAACATCGCCGCAGGCAAAACGCCCGCCGTCCAGCGTGTGAACACAAATGCCCAGCTTGTTTTTGTCGGCATTGCCAAGCTCGGGGATATAAGTAGCAACCGCTCCCTTTTCAATAAACGGGCGGCCAACCTGCACGGCCTTTTGCAAAAGCTGTTCGATCATAGCGATCCTTCCCTTTCCATATTTTCCTGTGTGATTGCGGTATTGCGAAATCATAAAAAACTCAGTCGGTCTGCTCGTGGGTGAGCGCGGCCTGCACCTCGTGCAGAAATTCCTGCCCGATCTGCGTGATGGGCACGCCCTGCAGCGTGATGTAGCCAAATTCCACAGATGCCTGACACCCCGGGATCGGCAGCGACACCGCGCCGAAATCCGAAAGCTGTTTATCAAAATCGTGAATGCCCACGCTGTAAAAATCCGTTTGCGAGATCAGATTCATCAGCGTTGCACGCCCGGTGACAAAAATTTCCTTTTTGCCGCCCAAGCGGTCCTGCGAAAAGGCGCTGCCCCACAGCTGGGCCAGCACATCATCGTAAAGCCCCAAATAACGCACAAAGCCGTAGGGGGCCAGATTTTCGCGCGTCATAGACTTGTGGGCACGCACCAGCGGGTGATCCTTGGAGATCACGATGCGCGGCTCGGCATAGGCCAAAAAATGATAGCTGAGCCCTTTGGCCGCCAGATCCGCCGCAAAAGCCTCGCGCCGGGCGCGGTGAAAATGCAGCACACCGATATCCACCCGCCCCTGCAGCACATCGTCCACCACTTCGTTCACCTGGCCCTCGTACAGGCGGTGGGTGAATTCGGGCTGTTCGCTGTGCTTTTGCACCACCGAGATAAAGCTTTCCATCACATGCGAAAACTTTGTCATGGATACCGAAAGCGTTTCGGGGGTGGCGCCGGGGGCCTGCGGGTGAAAATGCAGGCTTTCCATCTCGTTTAAGATCAGCGTGGCCTTTTCTAAAAACGCGGTGCCCTCGGGCGTAAGCGTTACGCCCTGTCGGCTGCGGTTCAACAGCGGCGCGCCCACGCTTTTTTCCAGATCGTGAATGATCTTGCCCAGATGGGACTGCGATATGTATAAAAGCTGCGCCGCCTTGTTGATCGAGCCAAGCCGGGCCACCTTGCTGAAATAGGCCAGATGCTTCAGGTTGATATCATAGCAGTCCATAACCGGTTCCCCTTTTGTACATAATATACTATAGTTTTCCATAAAATGCCATATATTTTGTTATTCCTTATAGCGATAACCGTTAGCGCCGAGAGCGGCAAAGCAAAAAAACCAGCGAAATAAAGCAAAAAGCAGGGCAGCCAGACTGCCCTGCTTTGCGAAAAATCCAATCCATGATTACACATTGTTCATCAATATGTATCAAGAGGCCTTGCGCAGCTGCTCCAGTTCGGCCTGTGCTTTGGCCAGCGCGCTTTGGGTGCGGGCCAGTTCGCGGCGGGTGCGCTCCAGCTCGGCGCGCAGCAGGATCAGCGAAGCGGTGCTGCCCTCCTTGCTGCGCCGTGCCCCCGGGAAGGCGCTCAGCAGGCGCTGCTCGCCAAACCATGCATTGCCGCGCACCTTTTCCAGCACTGCCGTGCGCCGGGCCCGCAGATCCTTGGCGCGCTGTTCGATCTCGCCGCGCCAGTTTTCCAGATCGTCCAGCCCTTCGGCCTTGGCCAGCATCAGCTGCAGGCGCTTTTCGTCCAGCAGTTCGTCGGCTGTCATGGCGGTGGTGCCGATTTTCTCCGTCAGCATGTCGCTGGTTTTGCGCAGGCCGGTGCGAATGTCATCCAGCTCGCGCAGCTGTTTGTCCAGCCCCACAGCCGTGCTGGCCGAAACGCCGATATCCAAAAGAAACACCACGCTGCACACCGCGCACAGGATCATCTTTACAGGCCCCGGCACCAGATGCAGCATCAAAAGCACGGTGGGGTGTACCAGCTTGATTACCAGCAGCGTGCCGATGCCCCAGTACAGGCTGAACTGCGCACAGATATAGCCCCCCAGATTCATGGGAAGATCGGAGTAATCCCACCAGCGGGTGTGAAACAGCTTATACAGTGCCCAGCCGCCCACCAGCTCGATGGTGGTGGTGACAGCCATGCCGCCCAAAAACAACCAGAACAGGTTGTTTTCCAGCGGTGCAAGCAATGTCAGGATGCCCAGCATCCCAAAGCCGTAAATGGGGCACACCGGGCCGTTTAAAAAGCCGCGGTTCACCAGCTTGCCCAGCGAAACGGCGTGAAAGGCAACCTCTACGCTCCAGCCGAGAAAACTGTAGACAAAAAACAGGCAAAGGGCCTGCAAAGGGCTTGTGATGGCCATACAAAACCTCCCGAAAAAAGGGCAGCGCGCCCTGAAAAATGCTTTGCTTTAGGAATGCCCCTCAAACGGCGGAATATGCATTTCTTTGTTCCGGCGCAGGGCGGCGGGGGTCATTCTTCGGGCAAAAACGGGCCGTCGATACTCTTTTCCAGCGCCTTGTTCCAGCGGATTACACCCTCGCCGTCGGGCAGCTTGCGGGCGATCAGCGCCTTGATCTTGATGCCCTGCTCGGTAAACATTCCCTCGTGCTCGGTGCGCAGGTTCCAGCTGGGCTCGTTTTCGTGCAGATCTCGGGTCTGCCAGGTGATCTCGTAGCCGCAGGCGGGCAGATACTGCAGCGTATCGTTGAACAGATCGTCATCGTCGGTTTTAAACCAGATTTCGCCCCCATCCTCCAGATAGGTGCGGTAGCTCAGCAGCTGGCGGCCATGGGTGAGGCGGTGTTTTTTCTTGCTGCTGTTTTTGCTCCACGGATTGCAGAAGTTGATGTAGATGCGGCCCACACGGTCACTGGGAGAAAACACATTGGCAATGCGCTCGATGTCGAATGTACACACCTTCACATTGTCGGGCTTTTGGTCGTGGGCGGCATAGGCGGCCTCCAGCTTGCGCTTGGCCAGGATCAGCACCTTATCGGTCATATCAATGCCCAGATAGTTGATGTCAGGGTGCTGCCATGCCAGCTGGCTGATAAATCCGCCCTTGCCGCAGCCCAGCTCCAGATACAAAGGCTGCTCGGGGCGGGCATAGCTTTGGTTCCACTTTCCCTGCATGGAAAGGGGCTCGTGTACATGAAAATCACAGGCCAGCAGTTCGGGGCGGGCATAGGGTTTGAATCGCATTCTCATAGTATCAGATCTCCGTTGTTTCCAAGAATTGTTTTACTTCCTGCAAATCACCGCGGGCAATGCTGCCCTGGCACAGGGCGGGCTTTCCGCCGCCGCGCCCTTCAAACGCAAGGTTCAGCGCTTTGGCCAGCGCACGGGCATCCTCGCCCGGGGCCGGGGCCAGCGCATAGGCAAAGCCGCCCTCGGGGCGGGGGCAAAGCGCCGCGGCCGCTGCATGGGTTTTTTCGGCAATGGCCAGCGCCAAACGGCGCAGGCTGTCGCCCGAAAGGCCCTCGGCAGCCGTGCAGAACGGCTTTTCGGCGGGTGCGCTTTCGGCCACGGCGGCAAACCAGCGGTTTTCGGCTTCGGCGCGTGCAGCCTTGAGCGCCTGATTTTCGGCCAGCAGCCGTTCCACCGCACTGGGCACCTCGGGCAGCTTGGCGCTCAGCAGCTGCGAGGCTGCGGTAAGGGCATCATGCTCGGCCGCCAGGGCCGCAAAGGCGCGCTGCCCGCAGGCGATCATCAGCCGCGTGCCGCCCTTATAATTCTGGTGGGTCAATATCTTCACAAGCCCCACCTGCCCGGTGCGCTCCACATGGGTGCCGCAGCAGGCGCACACATCGGCGCCCGGAATTTCCACAATGCGCACAGGGCCTTCCAGCTCTTTTTTGCTGCGGTATGTCAGCGCCGACAGCTCTTCCGGCGAGGGCACCGACACCAGCACCGGCACATTTTCGCGCACGATGGCATTGGCCTTTTCCTCGGCACAGGCCAGCTGGGCCGCCGAAAGCTCCACGCTCATATCCATGCGCACCTGATCGGGGCCAATGTGAAAGCCCACATTGTCGGCCCCAAACAGCGTATGCAGAAGGCCCGAAAGAATATGCTCGCCGCTGTGCTGCTCCATGGCATCCCGGCGGCGCTGCCAGTTGATCTCGCCCGTTATGCTTTCGCCCACGGGCAGGGGGGCATCCAGCGTGTGCAGCACACGCCCCTTGCTCTCCTGCACATCCAGCACCTGGGCCTCAGGGCCGTTTTGGGGCTGCAGCGTGCCCAGATCACACGGCTGGCCGCCGCCCTCGGGGAAAAACGCGGTGCGGCTCAGCTCGGCCCGCCAGCCGCTTTTGTAAGGCTCGCAGGCCACCACCTGCGCCGTAAAGCGGCGGCAGAAAGAGTCCTCTTGAAACAGGCGTTCGGTTTGCGGCATAGGGGTTGCTTCCTTTCTGCAAGAAAATGATCTCATAAGTAATTTATTTTACCACGATTCCCGCAAAAGCACAAGAAAAAAGCCTTGCCGGGCGCGCCGCCCACAGAGCCGGAATCAAAAGCCCGAAAAAACGCTTTTTCACAAAGCAATAATTGGTGATAATGTAAAAGATACGCCCCACAGGGTAAAAGTGCTGGAAAAATCAGCCGGTTTTGATTATAATAGTACTAATTAGAATCTGCGCCGCGCCATGCGGCACCGTGCTGCCTGTGCGGCATGGGTTTGCACAAGGGAGGATATGCCAGCCATGCAGCAATATTATCTGCGCCGTACTGCCGGCATTCTGCTGCCCATTTTTTCTCTGCCCGGCGGGTGGGGCATGGGCAGTCTGGGCCAGCCTGCTTACGACTTTTTGCAGTTTCTGCAGGCGGCAGGCCAGCATGTGTGGCAGATTCTGCCCGTTGGCCCCACCGGATGTGCCAACAGCCCCTACCAGAGCCCCAGCGCCTTTGCAGGCAGCCCGGATCTCATCGACATGGATCTTCTGATCGCCGACGGGCTTTTGCAAAAGGCTGACTGTGCGGCGCTTCGCTGGGGGCGGAACCAAAACCGCGTAGATTATGCGCTGGTGCAGGCTAACCATGCCTTGCTTTTGCAAAAAGCCTATGCCGTATGGAAGGCCCGCCGCCCGGTGCCCGGATGCGATACCCATCGCGATGAGGAGTTCAACGCCTTTTTGTGCCGCACCAAGGACTGGCTGGAGGATTACGCCCTGTACATGGTTCTAAAAGCCGAAAACAGCGGCCGCGACTGGCAGCACTGGCCCGAGGCACAGCGTACCCGCCGCCCCGAAGCCTTGGCCCGCGTGCAGCAGGAAAAGAGCGATGAGCTGGAATACTGGCGCTTTGTGCAGTATGAGTTTGACCGCCAGTGGCAGCTGCTTCGGCAAAAGGCCGCCCAGTGCGATGTGCGCATCATGGGGGATATGCCCATTTATGTTTCGGCCGATTCCGCCGATGCCTGGGCCGGAAGCGATCTGTTTGAAACCGACGAAAAGGGCTTTCCCACCCGTGTGGCGGGCTGCCCGCCCGATTTTTTCTGTGCCGACGGCCAGCACTGGGGCAACCCGCTGTATGCATGGCCCAACCACAAAAAAACCGGCTATGCATGGTGGATCCGCCGTATGCGCGCTGCGCTGCGCATTTTTGATCTTGTGCGCATCGACCATTTCCGCGGGTTTGACACCTATTGGGCCATTCCCGCCGAGGCTAAGACCGCCCGCGCCGGCAAATGGGAAAAAGGCCCCGGGCTGGAAATTTTTGAAGCCATGGAACACGCCATCGGCCCGCTGCCCGTGGTGGCGGAGGATCTGGGCGAAAGCTCAGACTCGGTGCGCCAGCTTCTGGCCGACAGCCGCTTTCCCGGCATGAAGGTGCTTCAATTTGCTTTTTCGGGCGGCGAAAACGACTTTTTGCCCCACAATCATATGCAAAACTGCGTGGTGTATCCCGGCACGCACGACAATACCACGCTGGCCGATTGGCTGGCCCATGCGCCGGAGCCTGAGCGCAGCTTTGCCAATCGATATATGCCCGCTGCCAAGGGCGAAAGCCCGGTGCGCGCCATTGTGCGCACGGCGCTGGCAAGCCCGGCCAAGCTGGCGGTGATTCCCCTGCAGGACTGGCTGGAGGAAGGCGCGGCGGCACGCATCAATACCCCCGGCACCGTGGAAAACAACTGGTGCTGGCGTGTGGGCGCAGGCCAATGCACCCCGGCGCTGGCAAGGCAGATCCGCGATTTGAGCGAAACCTACCTGCGGGCGTAATACAATTTGTTTAATCTGTAAAATTACAACAGTTTGTATTGTATGCAATGCAAGCTGGTTGGGTTTATAATATTGAGTTTATTTATTATATGGTAAAAAGCCCCTTTTCCGGGGCGGAAGAGTAAGGGCAATACTGCATCATTCTAAGTGCCGATGCAGCCAGCGAGAAGTGCAAGCTGCTAAGTAAAAAGCGCAGATAATACTTTGTGTATTATCGAGTATTTTTCGGGCGCAGATTGTGCTTCGCAGCCGCGGCAGCGGTGCTTAAGCCGTCAGGCGGAAATTGTGCGGTGTTGCCTAAGAGCAAGAGGACAAGCGTAATGAAAACAGAGTATACCGTTGCCGAACTGAACCAAACCATTGACATACTGCAGAACTTTTTTGACGAAGTGAATCTGCTGGATGTTCATGCGCGCAAAATTCTGGACCCCCACACCCTGCAGCCTGTTTCGGAATATCCCTCTTATTGGGAGGATAGTCAGGAGCATGGCCCCCACACCGACATTCGCTGCCTGCACGAAAAGCGCCGTGTGACCCGCCTGATGACCCAGAACGGCCACACCAAAGAGCTGCAGTGCCACTATGTGAATGTGGAAGGCCGTGAGCTGGTGCTGAGCCTGAAGGCCGTGATGACCGAGAGCCTTTCCATGGACGAAGCCGGTATGCACGCCGCTGCCCGCAGCCTGCAGGAAGTGAACCGCAATGTGTACCGCGATTATGTGACCGGCGCCTTCAACCGCGAATATCTGGACACAGTGTACTCCGAGATCGTAAAAAAGAAAGCCGCCCAGGGCACCGATGTGTGCTTTGCCATAGTGTCGGTGGATAAGCTGGACGGCATTCACAACCAGTATGGCCGCAGCGCGGTGGATATTGTGATGGGCTATGTGGTCGGCCTGCTCAAGCAGCAGATCAATATGCAGGTGCGTGACGGGCTGGTGGCCAAGCTGGGCGGCAGCTGCGTGGTGCTTAGCTGCGAAGGGCGCGACTATGCCAGCTTTACCCAGTGGATGCAGGAGCTGTGCGAAACCGCCCGCAAGGAGTGTGTGGTGGATATTTACAAACGCGTAAAGTTTACCTTCTCGGTGGCCACGGCCGATTGGGCCGAGCGCCGCGACTGGCAGGGCATAGCCACCCTGCTGGATGACCGCCTGCGCGCTGCCCGCGAAAAGGGCGGCGACTGCCTGGTAACGGAATAACCCCCCTGGCGGTGCCGGCGCATTTTACAATGCCGCCCGCCGGGCCAAAGCGGATCGTATACATAAAATCAGCCTCCTTTGGGTATACTGCCCATAAAAGGAGGCTGATTTTTTATGGATGCATACAAGGCCGCGCCCACACCGGACACCCGCCTGTACGACAGGATCGCCCGCAATGCCGGAAACGCCTGCACGGCGCTGAGCCAGCTGATGCCCATTACGCCCGACAGCGCCATGAAGGCCGAAATGGCCGTGCAGCAGAAAAAATATCGGCAGTTTCAGGCCGCCGCACAGCGCGCGCTGGAAAGCATGGGCAGCCAGGCCAGCACCCCCGGTGTGGTGGGCCGCCTGTGCATGGATGTGGGGGTGCAGCTGAAAGCCCGCACCGACCCCAGCAACCGGCATTTGGCCCAAATGCTGGCCCAGGGCTGCTGCCTGGGGGTGACTGGCTGTGTGATGGCCCGGCGCGACAACCCCGCCGCCAGCGAAAACGCCCAGCGGCTGGCGCGTGAGCTGGAACAGTTTGAGCAAAACGCCGCCGACCGCTGGCGCGAATTTTTATAAAGGGCTATGGCCCCATGCCCGGGTTTTACTTTTCCTCGGCGGTTTCCAAGGCGGCCCTTACAAAGCTTACAAACAGCGGATGGGGCTTGTTGGGGCGGCTTTTAAACTCAGGATGGAACTGCACGCCCACATAGAACTTGTTGTCGGGCAGCTCCACGGTTTCCACGATATAGCCATCGGGCGAGGTGCCGCTGATCACCATGCCGGACAAGGTGAGCACCTCGCGGAAATCGTTGTTGAATTCGTAGCGGTGGCGATGGCGCTCGCTGATCAGCTCGCAGCCATAGGCCTCGTGCATCCGGGTGCCCGGCTTGATGGCGCAGGGATATGCCCCCAAGCGCAGCGTGCCGCCCTTGGCCACGGCATCGTTCTGATCGGGCAGAAAATCGATCACCTTGTGGGTGCTTCCGGGGTCAAACTCGCCCGAATTGGCATCGGCCAGCCCGGCCTTGGCACGGGCAAAAGCGATCACGGCAATCTGCATACCAAGGCAGATGCCAAAATAAGGCACATGGCGCTTGCGGCAGTAATTGGCGGTGGTGATCATGCCCTCGATGCCGCGTTCGCCAAAGCCGCCGGGCACCAGAATGCCCGAGCAGTCGCCCAGCACCTCGGCCACATTTTCCTCGGTGATGGTTTCCGAGTCGATCCAGCGAATGTTCACATTGGCGCCCAGCTCATACCCGGCGTGCCGAAGCGATTCCGCCACCGAAAGATAGGCATCGTGCAGCTGCACATACTTGCCCACCAGGCCGATGGTAACGGTTTTGGTGCGGCTGCGGATCTTTTCCAGCATGGCGTTCCAGCCGCTCAGATCAATATCCGGTGCATTCAGGTGCAGCTCGCGGCACACGATGGCCGAGAAATTGTTTTTCTCCAGCATGATCGGCGCTTCATACAGGGTGGGCAGCGTGATGTTTTCGATCACGCAGTCCGGCTTAACATTGCAGAACATCGAGATCTTTTTAAAGATCGAGGGCTCCAGCGGTTCATCGCACCGCAGCACAATGATATCCGGCTTTACGCCCATGCCCTGCAGCTCTTTCACCGAATGCTGTGTGGGCTTGGATTTATGCTCATCCGATCCGCGCAGAAACGGCACCAGCGTTACATGAATGAACAGGCTGTTTTCGGGGCCTACCTCCAGCGAGATCTGGCGCACAGCCTCCACAAAGGGCTGCGATTCGATATCGCCGATGGTGCCGCCGATCTCGGTGATCACCACATCGGCATCGGTTTGTCGGCCCACCCGGTATACAAACTCCTTGATCTCGTTGGTGATATGCGGGATCACCTGCACGGTGGAGCCCAGATATTCGCCCTTGCGCTCTTTGTTAAGCACATTCCAATACACCTTGCCCGTGGTAAGGTTGGAGTAGCGGTTCAGATTTTCGTCAATGAATCGCTCGTAGTGCCCCAGATCCAGATCGGTCTCTGCGCCGTCCTCGGTCACATACACCTCACCATGCTGGTAAGGGCTCATGGTGCCCGGGTCCACATTGATATATGGGTCCAGCTTCTGCGCCGCCACCTTCAGGCCGCGGGCCTTTAAAAGCCGCCCCAGCGATGCGGCGGTAATGCCCTTGCCAAGGCCCGAAACCACGCCGCCCGTAACAAAAATATACTTTGTGTTCTTCATTCCAAAGTTCCCCTTTCTATCTGCATACAAAAAAATATTATGGATCGTATGTGCGAATGATCTCCTCGGCTGCCTCGCGGCGTGACAGGCGGCTGTTCATGGCCTTTTTTTCAATGTGATAATGCGCTTCATCCTCGGTCATTTGCAGGTTGGTGATCAGCAGCCACTTGGCACGGTTGATGGTGCGGATATCCTGCATTTTTTCCTGCAGGGCCTGATTCTTTTTTTCCATGCGCAGCATTTTAGCCCGCATGGCGGTGAGCAGCTTCACGGCGGTGTAAAAGCTCTGGCGTGAAACGGGCTTAGCCAGCGTAAGCACGCCGTAGTCCTCCACCTTATAGCACACCTGATCGAACACATCCCCCTGCACCATCAGCAGCACCGCAATGTTGTAGTCGGCCAGATCCAGCGCCAGGCGCGTGCCGAACTCATCTTTCAAAGGCGTGTTCAGCACCACCAGATCCATGGTGGATTCCAGCGCAAGGCGGCGAATTTCGCCCACGCTGGCCGCAAACACCGGTGGCTCGTACTCATTTTTTGGCAAAAGTGCCGCAATGCTCTCCCCCAGCTTATCGTTGGCGCCGGCAACAAGAACACGATATTTTCTTTTTCCTGTTACCATGGCAGCCACTCCTTTGTGCTTTTTATTTTATTGTAAAATATCTTCAGGCAGCACCGCGCGAATAAATTCACTGTTGCGCGCCAGCTCGCGTGCTTCCTCCAGCGAGTCCGGCAGACGCTGCAGCTCGTCGGTGATCTCGGGCCCGGCAGTGTACAGGTTCACATTCAGCGGCTCGGGCGGGGTGAGATTTTTCTGAATGCCATCCAGCCCCGCGTGGATCAGCAGTGCAAAGCACACATACGGATTGGCGGTGGGGTCCGGGCTGCGCAGCTCAAAGCGCTTATACTCCCCCTCGGCCGCCGGAATGCGGATCAGCTGCGAACGGTTCTGGTGGCTCCATGTCACATAGCGCGGAGCCTTTTTTTCACCCAGCCGGTGATACGAGGCCGGGGTGGGGTTTAAAAAGGCGGTCATTTCCCGCGCATGGCTCAGCACACCGGCCATAAAGGCGGGCATCACATCCCAGCCATCGTCAGACTTCACCGACATATTGATGTGCATTCCGTTGCCGCTTTCCCCCGGAATGGGCTTGGGGCCAAAATCGGCATACAGGCCGTTGGCGGCGGCAATGGCGCTTACCACGGTGACAAAATGCATGGCGTTGTCGGCGGCGGAAAGCGCATCGCTGTAGCGAAAATCAATTTCGTTCTGGCCGGGGCCCTCCTCGTGGTGCGAGGTTTCGGGCGAAATGGACATACTTTCCAGCGTCAGGCAGATCTCGCGCCGCACATCCTCGCCCCGGTCGGCAGGCGAAACATCCATGTAGGTGGCACGGTCAAAGGGCTGGTCGGTGGGATCGCCGTTTTCGTCGGTTTTGAAAAGATAAAACTCAAACTCGGTGCCAAACTGCACCGAAATGCCTGCCGCCCGGGCCTTTTTCACGGCATCCTCCAGCAGATAGCGGCTGTCGAGGTGAAATGGCCGCCCATCGGGATGGCGAATGTGGCAGAACATACGCACTACCTTGCCGCGGCTGGGCCGCCACGGCATTTCCGAAAAAGTGGCGGGAATGGGAAACAGAAACAGATCCGATTCCACCATATCGCCAAAACCCGCAATGGCCGAGGCATCAAAGGAAATGCCCTGCGAAAAGGCACGCTTCAGCTCGTGAGGCATAATAGAAAGATTGCGCTGCTTGCCCGAAAAATCGCAGAAGGTGAGGCGAATGAACTTTACATCTTCCTGTTCGATATAAGAAAATACGTCTTCTTCTGTGTAAAACATAGCCCTGGTTCCCCTTTGCAGTTTTTTGTTCTATACGCATCCATTTGCGTTTTCTCTCCGTATAAAAGCAAAAAAGGAGTTACTGAACAAGAGGCAACTTGCCTCTGCACAGTAAACTCCCTTGTTTACAGTTTGAATTATACGCATTTTGGCGGGCGCTGTCAATTTATTTTATGCTGAGAAATCCTTGCTTTTTTAGCCTAAAAGCTGTGCAAATTTCAGCCAAAAAAATATTTGACAATGCTTTTGCGCGGTGCTATAGTAATTCCATTGAATCCGGTTTCTGTGTTTCATATTTCGTTCCGGCTTTTGGGGCCGGTGGTGCAGTAAGA
This sequence comes from Subdoligranulum sp., assembly GCA_004555405.1. GTDB lineage: Bacteria > Bacillota > Clostridia > Oscillospirales > Ruminococcaceae > SFIE01. Next base: position 28,574 of record SFIE01000011.1, on the reverse strand, counting down.
GAAAATCAGCATATAAAAGCGACAATGGCGTCGGCTTGGGGCAAGTGCCCCACCGCGCCGCTGTCGCTTTTTTTATTGCTGCGAGGGGGAAAAGTTATGTGTGCAATTATTGGATTCAGCGGAGATTCCTTCACCGCCCGTGAGGTGGGGCCTTATTTTGACCGCACGATCTCCCGCGGGCCGGATATGACCCGCGTTGCCGAGATGCCTCACGGTTTTTTGGGCTTTCATCGGCTGGCCATTATGGGGCTTTCGGAAAGCGGGATGCAGCCCTTTACCCTGCACGGCAACGCCGTGGTGTGCAACGGCGAGCTTTACGGCTTCCGCCGGCAAAAGGCCGAGCTGGAGGCCAAGGGCTATACCTTCCAAAGCGAATCCGACTGCGAGATCCTGCTGCCGCTGTATGAGCAATACGGCGTGGATATGTTTAAAATGTTGGACGCCGAGTTTGCGCTGATCCTGTATGATGCCCAGCAGGACAAGCTGATCGCCGCCCGTGACCCCATTGGCATTCGGCCCCTGTATTACGGCAAGCTGGAAAGCGGCGAATATATTTTTGCCAGCGAGCCCAAAAACCTGGTGGGCCTTTGCGCCGAGATCTTTCCCTTCCCGCCGGGCCACTATTACAAGGACGGCCGGTTTGTGTGCTACCGCGATGTAAGCAAGGTGCGCGCCGTGCGCCATGACGATCTGGAAACCGCCTGCGCCAACATTCGCACCAAGCTGGTGGCGGGCATTGAAAAGCGGCTGGATGCCGATGCACCCGTGGGCTTTTTGCTTTCCGGCGGCTTGGATTCCTCGTTGGTATGCGCCGTGGCGGCACGGCTGCTGAAAAAGCCCATCCGCACCTTTTCCATCGGCATGGATGTGGATGCCATCGACCTGAAATACGCCAAGCGGGTGGCCGAATATCTCGGGGCCCAGCACACCGAGGTGATCATCAGCAAATCCGATGTGCTGCAGGCGCTGCCCGAGGTGGTAGCGCTGCTGGGCACCTATGACATCACCACGATCCGCGCCTCCATCGGAATGTATCTGGTGTGCAAGTATATTCACGAGCACACCGACCTGCGCGTGCTGCTGACGGGTGAAATTTCGGATGAGCTGTTTGGCTATAAATACACCGATTTTGCCCCCAGCGCCGAGGCTTTTCAGCAGGAATCCGAAAAGCGTATCCGGGAATTGCACATGTACGATGTGCTGCGGGCCGACCGCTGCGTTTCGGTGAACTCGCTGGAGGCACGCGTGCCCTTCGGCGATCTGGATTTTGCCGAGTATGTGATGGATCTTGACCCCGCTCTCAAGCTGAACACCTACGGCAAGGGCAAGTATCTTTTGCGCCATGCCTTTGAGGGCGACTGGCTGCCCCATGACATTCTGATGCGCGAAAAGGCTGCCTTCAGCGATGCCGTGGGTCACTCGATGGTGGACGATCTGAAGGAATACGCCGAAGCGCAGTATACCGACGAGGAATTTGAGCAAAAGCGCCGGGCCTACACCTTTGCCCAGCCCTTTACCAAAGAGTCGCTTTTGTACCGCGAGCTGTTTGAGAAATTCTATCCCGGCCAGGCGCATATGGTGGCCGGTTTCTGGATGCCCAACAAGGCGTGGAAGGGCTGCGATGTGCAGGACCCTTCGGCCCGCGTGCTGGCCAACTATGGCGACAGCGGCAAATAACTCTGCCATTTTTCGTTCCAGTGTTTCCAATAAAAAGCTTCAGCCGGGGCCGCTGCACCAGAATGCAGCAGCCCCGGCTGGGGTTTTATGGGGACTTTTTCGTTTTACCCGGCGGTGATGGCCACCTTGATCACGCCGTCCAGCCGATTTTCAAAAATCCGGTACGCCTGTTCGATCTCACTCAGCGCATAGCGGTGCGTGATGAGCGGGGTTGTGTCGAGCTTGCCCTGCTGGATCAGGCGCAGGATCTCGGCACAGTCGCACCCATCCACACCGCCGGTTTTAAAGGTGAGGTTTTTGCCGTACATTTCCGGCAGGGGCAGGGTTTGCGCTTCGTCATACAGCGCCACCACCGTTACCACGGCATTGGGCCTTGCGCAGCGCCATGCCAGCGCAAAGGTGTTTTTGGCCCCGGCCACTTCCAGCACCACATCGGCGCCGCCATGATCGCTGTTGGCCAGCACAAAGGCTTCGCATTCTTCGGGCCCGCAAACCAGCACCTGCGGGTAGTGCTGCCTCACAAACGCGGCGCGCGCGGGGTCTTGCTCGCACACGATCAGGCGCTTCGGGTTTTTCAGCATGGCGCACAGCAGCGTGCAGATGCCCGTGGGCCCCGCGCCGATGATCAGCACGGTATCCTGTTCCCGGATCTGCGAAATGCGCGCCGCCCAGAAGCCCGTGGCCAGAATATCCCCCACAAAGAGTGCCTGCTCATCCGAAACACCGTCCGGAATTTTGGTAAGGCCCTGATCGGCATAGGGCACGCGCACAGATTCGGCCTGCCCGCCGTCTATGCGGCAGCCCAGCGCCCAGCCGCCGTTTGCATCGGTGCAGTTGTTCACCCAGCCGTTTTTGCAAAAGAAGCATTCGCCGCAAAAGGTTTCCACATTCACAGTCACTCTGTCGCCGGGGCGCACGGTTTTTACTTCGGTGCCCACGGCTTCCACAACGCCCACCATTTCGTGCCCCACCGTAATGCCGGGCACAGCGCGAGGCACCGAGCCGTGCTTGATGTGCAGATCGCTGGTGCAAATGGAGCCCAGCGTTACCCGCACAATGGCATCCCGCGGGGACTGCAGCGCCGGTTTGGGTTTATCCATAAGGGCAAATTCGCCGTGCCTGATATATGTGAGTGCTTTCATCGTCCGCCTCCGTATCACATTTTCCTGCAAAGCCGCTTTGCAGGCCTGTTTGCTTTACCCAGTATTCTATCATAAACCGGGCAAAATACAAATGCCTTACGCACAAAGGGCCCCGGCGGTTTGCCGGAGCCCTTTGTGTGCTCAGTCGATATACGAAAACGGAAAAGGAAAATAGGAAATGTCTTTTTTATGCGGCGGAGTTACTCCACATCCGCCAAGGCGGCAAAGTCTTCTTCGCCGGTGCGCACCTTCACCACCCGCGCCACATGGTATACAAAGATCTTGCCATCGCCGATATGCCCGGTGTACAGGGCCTTCTTGGCGGTTTCGATCACCTTGTCTACGGGAATGGTAGAAACGATCACTTCCACCTTCACCTTGGGCAGCAGGGTGGCGTCGATCTCAGCGCCGCGGTATTTGCTGCCGGAGCCCTTCTGCACGCCGCAGCCCATCACCTGGGTCATGGTCATGCCGGTAACGCCCAGATCGTTCAGCTCTTTCTTGAGCTCATCAAAGCGGCTCAGCTTGCAGATAATGGAAACCTTGTACATACCCGTATCCGGCACATCCACCGCCGTGGTGCGCACCACCTTCACGGCAGCCTCCTTCTGGAAATCCGTGGCCTCGGCATAATCGCCGGTGCCAAGATCGGTGTTTTCGTTCACATCCATGGTCAGGGTGTTGCTGGTGTCCATAATGGCAAAACCGGCATAGGCGCTGGGCAGGCCGTGCTCGGTGGCATCCAGGCCCTGAATTTCTTCCTCGGCGCTCACCCGCAGGCCAATGGTGTGCTTGATCACGCTGAATGCAATAAAGATGGTCACTGCGGCCCAGGAAGCCACTGCGGCAAAGCCCAGCAGCTGGATGTCCAGCAGCTTAAAGCCGCCGCCGTAAAACAGGCCAGCCATCCCATTGCCATCAGCATCGGCAATGCTGTAGCCGGGCACGGCAGGATTGGCAAACAGGCCCACGGCAACGGTGCCCCAGATGCCGTTCATCATGTGTACAGCCACTGCGCCCACAGGGTCATCCACCCGCAGCACATAGTCCAGGAATCATACGCCGAAGCACACCAGCAAGCCAGCCACTGCGCCGATCACGGCAGCACCGGTGCAATCGGTGACATCGCAGGGGGCTGTGATGGCCACAAGGCCCGCCAGCGAAGCGTTGAGGCACATGGAAACATCCGGCTTGCCGTAGTGCAGCCATGTAAAGATCATGCACACCACCGTGGCGATGGAAGGAGCCACCGTGGTGGTAAGGAACACCGAGCCCAGCTGGTCCACCGTGGTGCAGGCAGCGCCGTTGAAGCCGTACCAGCCAAACCACAGGATAAAGCAGCCCAGACAGCCCAGCGGCAGGTTGTGGCCGGGGAAGGCGTTCACCTGCACGGTGCCGTCGCTGTGTTTTGTAAACTTGCCGATACGCGGGCCCAGCATCCATGCGCCCACCAGCGCGGCAATGCCGCCCACCATGTGAATGGCCGTGGAGCCTGCAAAATCATGGAAGCCCAGCTGCGAAAGCCAGCCGCCGCCCCAGATCCAGTGTGCCTCAATGGGGTAGATCACTGCCGAGATCACCGCCGAGTAAATGCAGTAGCTCAAAAACTTGGTGCGCTCGGCCATGGCGCCCGAAACGATGGTGGCGGTGGTGGCGCAGAACACCAGGTTGAATACAAAGTTGCTCCAATCAAAGCTGCCGTAGTTGGTCAAAATGTCCATATTCGGCATACCGATCAGGCCATAGAAAGTATCCTCGCCCAAAAGCAGGCCGAAGCCCAGCAGAATAAACACGGCGCAGCCGATGCAGAAATCCATCAGGTTTTTCATCAGGATATTGCCGGTGTTTTTGGCGCGGGTAAAGCCTGCCTCCACCATGGCAAATCCGGCCTGCATCCAGAACACCAGCGCGGTGCCCATCAAAAACCAAACGCCGAACAGCTGGCCATTGATCAGCTCCAAAAGTGTGCTTGTTTCGATCATAATACCTTTCCCTCCTCAATAAGATGTGCAAACTGAAAAACGCGCGCAGTTTCCTTTGCCCCCTCTTTTGCAAAAGAAACCATACGCGCCATTGCGTTTGCTTTCGGCAGCCTGAAGGCACAGTGCCCGCCGGGCTGCCCACCGGAAAAGCCAAAAGGCGCCGGCCTCGTAAACGAGGTCAGCGCCTTTGCTTTCCATGCCTGTATTATAGCGCCGCCCCGGCGGCTTGTCAATGCTTTTTTTAAAATATACGCAACAATTTTATATATTGTTTTGATAAGCCCGGCTTATGGCTTTCCGGGGGTTATTTGCCCGCCTTCTGGGCATAGAATGCATCCAGCTGGGCCTGCTCATTGTCCAGGCCTTTTTCCTCGGCCCGGGCGATCAGGCGCAGCATATGATCGTAATCGTGCGGCAGGATCTTTTTAAACTTGGGCAGGTAACGGCCAAAATCCGCCAGAATGGCCTTGGCCCGGGGGCTGCCCGTAAGATCGGCATGGGTTTTGATCAACTCTTTCAGGCGCGCCACATCGTGCCCCTGCTCCACCGGTTCCATGCCCACCATATCCTTGTTGAGGCGCTGATACAGATCGCTGTCCTCGTCCAGCACATAGGCAATGCCGCCGCTCATGCCTGCGGCAAAGTTTTTGCCGGTGCGGCCCAGCACCACCACGGTGCCGCCTGTCATATACTCGCAGCCATGGTCACCCACGCCCTCCACAACGGCCACAGCACCGCTGTTGCGCACGCAGAAGCGTTCACCGGCCACGCCGTTGATAAAGGCCTTGCCGCCGGTTGCGCCGTACAGCGCCACATTGCCGATGAGAATATTTTCCTCGGGCTTATAGGTGGCCTCGGGGCTGGGCTTCACCACCAGCTTGCCGCCGGAAAGCCCCTTGCCCAGATAATCGTTGCAGTCGCCGGTAAGGATCATGGTAAGGCCCGCCGGGATAAAGCTGCCAAAGCTTTGTCCGCCGCTGCCCTTGCAGCGCACCGTAAAGGTATCCTCAGGCAGCGTGCTGCCGAAGCGGCGCGTGATCTCGCTGCCGAAAATGGTGCCGAAGGTGCGGTCGGTATTGCCCACCTGCACATCGATGCTCTTGAGCACAGGCTTATCAAACACCGGTTTAAAGCGCTTCAGCAGCACCTTCATATCGGCGGTTTGCTCCAGATGGAAGTTATACACATCCTTGGGCTCAAAATGGATGCAGTTGTTGGAGATCAGGGGGTTGTGCAGCAGCGCCTCCAGATCCACATGCTGTGCGCGGGGGCCCTGCAGGCCCTGCTTTTTGCGCAACAGATCCGTGCGGCCCACCAGCTCGTTCACATTGTGGACTCCCAGCTTTGCCATGTATTCGCGCAGCTCCTCGGCCACGAACATCAGGTAGTTCATGATATATTCGGGCTTGCCGCGGAATCTGGCGCGCAGGGCGGGGTTTTGGGTGCAAATGCCCACCGGGCAGGTGTCCTTATGGCAGCAGCGATCCATAATACAGCCAATGGCCACCAGCGGCGCGCTGGCAAAGCCGAATGCCTCGGCGCCCAGCATAGCTGCCACCGCCACATCCCGTGCGGTGAGCATTTTGCTGTCCACCTCCAGGCGCACGCGGCTGCGCAGGCCGTTCAGGATCAGGCTCTGGTGGGTTTCGGAAAGGCCCAGCTCCCACGGCAAACCGGCATTCTGCATGCTGTTGGCCGGGGCTGCACCCGTGCCGCCATCGTAGCCGCAGATCAGGATCACCTGTGCGCCTGCCTTGGCCACGCCGCTGGCAATGGTGCCCACGCCTGCCTCGGCGGCCAGCTTTACATTGATATCGGCATCCCGGTTGGCACATTTCAGGTCGTAGATCAGCTGCGCCAGATCCTCAATGGAATAGATATCGTGGTGGGGCGGCGGGCTGATCAGGCCCACGCCGGTGGTGGAGTGGCGGCACTTGGCCACCCAGGGATAAATTTTTGCGCCGGGCAGATTGCCGCCCTCGCCGGGCTTTGCGCCCTGTGCCAATTTGATCTGGATCTCCTTTGCATTCACCAGATACTTGCTGGTCACGCCGAAACGGGCCGAGGAAACCTGCTTGATGGCGCTGTTGCTTTCGGTGCCGTAGCGGTCCTCATCCTCGCCGCCCTCGCCGCAGTTGCTTTTGCCGCCCAAACGGTTGAGGGCAATGGCCAGACATTCGTGGGCCTCGCGGCTCAGCGCGCCGTAGCTCATGGCAGCCGCCTGAAAACGCTTTACGATCTCGGCGGCGGGCTCCACCTGTTCAATGGGAATGCCCTTTTTCGGATAATTGAATTCCAGCAGGCTGCGCAGGAATGTGCCGTTGGGGGCGGTGTGCTCCATGGCATAGCTGAACTGCTTATAGATCTCGTAGCTGCCGGTTTGTGCAGCCTTTTGCAGCAGCTGCACGGTTTCGGGGCGGAACAAATGCTCGTCGCAGTCCGGCTCCAGCCCCAGATTGGCCTGCGGGCGCATAAGATCAAAGGCCTTGCGGTGGCGGTATTCCACATCGCCCTGAATATCCTGCAGGGTGATGCCGCCCACGCGGCTTACGGTGTTGGTGAAATATTTTTCGATCACCGGCTGGCTTACGCCCACCGCCTCAAAGATCTGGCTGCCCTGATACGACTGAATGGTGGAAATGCCCATTTTGGAGGCGATTTTCACAATGCCGCCCAAAATGGCGTTGTTGTAATCATCCACCGCCGCGTAGAAATCCTTGTCCAGCTTGCCGTCGCGCACCAGTTCGCCCACGGTTTCCTGTGCCAGATAGGGATTCACTGCGCACGCGCCATAGCCCAGCAGCGTGGCAAAATGATGCACGGCGTGGGGTTCGCCGCTTTCCAGGATCAGCGCCATGGCCGTTTTTTTGCGGGTGCGCACCAGATGCTTGGAAACCGCGCTCACTGCCAGCAGGCTGGGAATGGGCAAATGGAATTCATCCAGCTCCCGGTCAGACAAGATCAGGATATTCGCGCCGTCGCGGTAGGCGCGGTCCACCTCGATAAACAAATGCTCCAGCGCCTGCTCCAGGCTGATGCCCGTGTAATAGGTAATGGGGATCACCGCCACCTTAAAGCCGGGCACCTTCATGCTTTTGATGCGCAAAAGATCGGTTTCGGTCAGGATCGGGTTCTTGATCTTCAGCACCTTGCAGTTATCGGCTTTTTCCTCCAGCAGATTGCCGTGGCTGCCCACATACACGGTGGTGCTGGTGACCACTTTTTCCCGCAAAGCATCCAGCGGGGGGTTGGTGACCTGTGCAAACATCTGCTTAAAATAGTTGAACAGCGGCGGATGGTGCATGCTCAGGCAGGCCAGCGGGGTGTCATCGCCCATGGCCACCGTGGGCTCCACGCCCGTGCGTGCCATGGCCAGAATGCCCGCGCTCACATCGGTGCTGTCGTAGCCGAATGCCTTGCGCAGGCTGTCCAGCTGCTCGGGGGTGTAGCTTTCGATCTTCTGGTTGGGGATCTTCAGATCCTGCAAACGAATCAGGTTTCGATCCAGCCATTCGCCGTAGGGCTTGCTGTTGGCATAGCTCATCTTGAGGGCCTCATCGTCTATGATCTCGCCCTTGCGGGTATCCACCAGCAGCATTTTGCCGGGGCGCAGGCGGTCTTTTTTCACAATGTGCGCCTCGGGCACCTCCAGCACGCCCACCTCGCTGGAAAGGATCAGCCTGCCGTCATCCGTCACATAATAGCGGCTGGGGCGCAGGCCGTTGCGGTCCAGCACAGCGCCCATCACATCGCCATCGCTGAACAGAATGGAGGCCGGGCCGTCCCAGGGCTCCATCATGGTGGCATAGTATTGGTAAAAATCCTTCTTTTTCTGGTTCATGTGCCGGTCGTTGGCCCACGGCTCGGGAATGGCCACCATCACGGCCTGCGGCAGCGGCATACCGCTCATCAAAAGAAATTCCAGCGTGTTGTCCAGCATGGCGCTGTCGCTTCCCTGCTGGTTCACCACGGGCAGCACCTTGCTCATATCCTTGCCCAGCACCTTGCTGCCAATGCTCTCCTCGCGGGCAAGCATGGTATCCACATTGCCGCGAATGGTGTTGATCTCGCCGTTGTGCAGAATATACCGGTTGGGGTGGGCGCGCATCCAGCTGGGGCTGGTGTTGGTGGAAAACCGGCTGTGCACCATGCCGATGGCGCTTTGGTAGTCTTCGTCCTGCAGATCGGCATAAAAGCCGCGCAGCTCGCTTACCAGAAACATTCCTTTATATACAATGGTACGGCTGGAAAGGCTGCACACATAGGTGGCGTTGTTGCTCTGCTCAAACACGCGGCGCACCACATACAGCTTGCGGTCAAACGCAAGGCCGCGGTCGGCAGTTTCGGGGCGCTTGACAAAGCACTGCCAGATATCCGGCATACAGTCCAGCGCCTTCTGGCCCAGAATTTCGGGGTGCGTGGGCACCTTGCGCCAGCCCAGAAACTCCACCCCCTCCTTGCGGCAGATGATCTCGAACATTTTCATGGCATGGGCGCGCCGGGCCTCCTGCTGCTCAAAAAAGAACATACCCACAGCGTAGTCACGCTCTTCCGGCAGGCTGATGCCGATCTGCGCCGCAGTCTTCACAAAAAACTTATGGCCGATCTGCAAAAGAATGCCCACGCCGTCGCCGGTTTTTCCCTCGGCATCCTTACCGGCACGGTGCTCAAGATGCTCCACAATGTGCAGGGCATCGGTGACGGTTTGGTGTGTTTTCCGGCCCTTTACATCCACGATCGCGCCAATGCCGCAGTTGTCATGCTCAAACTGCGATTGGTACAGCCCCGCCGGGGTTTTTCTTTCGGTAAAATTTTCCATCGCTTACTTTCCTTTCCTAATCTATATACTTTCCCACACGGCCCGCTCTCCCGGCCGCTATGCCGGGCAGGCTGGCCCACTTTCCCACCGCAAAAACAAAAAAGCGCACCGGTGTGCAGAGCTTTCTCTGCCTTCCGGAACGCCTTTGTTCTTTACGGATGATAAGTCACATTATAGAACCGCTTTCAATAAATGTCAACTGTTTATCCTATAAAAACAATAAGTTTATTTAGTTAAGTTTTTCATGCATTCTTTTATTTTGTGCATGGGTTTACTCCTGTGCAAAAAGCATCTTGCCAAGCGGTGCGTTTCGTGCTATCATAATCGCAAAGCAACGGCGCTTTGAGCAAGGATCTTCCTGCCCAAAGCGCCGTTTTTTTGTTTTTGGCCATCGATATAGAGGATAGGAAAGCGCCGGTTCCCGCAAAAAATACGAATTTTTTGTAGGGAAACCGCAAAAAGGAGGTTTTGCATTTATGATGCCGCTGCCCCGTTACAAAGAGATCGACTACAGCAAGTATGCCCCGGATATTCCCGAGGATCAGCGAGAGGTTTACTACGGCCTGCCGCGCCATGTGCAGTTTTGCAAAGAGTGCGTGATGAGCAACCAGAAGCCCAACAGCTGCTATGAATTTGAGCACACCATTGACAGCATCAAGAAAACCATGGTGATCCAGCAGGACGGCGTGTGCGATGCCTGCCACGCCTGCCACAACAAAAACAACCACCACATTGACTGGGCCGAGCGCGAGCGTGAGCTGCGCGAGCTGTGCGACGAATATCGCAAAACCGACGGCAGCTATGACTGCTTAGTGCCCGGCAGCGGCGGAAAGGACAGCTTTTACGCCGCCCATCTTCTGAAATATAAATACGGTATGCACCCCCTCACCGTCACATGGGCCCCGCACATTTACACCCCGTGGGGGTGGGACAACATGCAGGCATGGATCCACGCCGGGTTTGACAACTATCTGTGTACCCCCAACGGGCAGACCCACCGCCTGCTCACCCGACTGGCCACCGAAAACCTGTTTCACCCATTCCAGCCGTTTATTTTGGGGCAGAAGCAGCTGGCCCCCAAAATGGCCGCACGCTTTGGCATTCCGCTGGTGTTCTACGGCGAAAACGAGGCCGAGTTCGGCAACCCCATTGCCGACAACAATTCGGCCCTGCGCGACGAGCATTTTTTTGCCGTGAACGATTACGACCATATCTATCTGGGCGGTGTTTCGCTGCGCCAGCTGCAGGAGGATTTTAAGGTGGATAAGGCCGATCTGGCCATTTATCTGCCCTGCGAAACCAGCGATCTGGAAAAGAACCACATTCAGGTGCGGTATCTGGGCTATTACGAAAAATGGCACCCCCAGGGAGCCTATTACTACAGCGTAGAGCATGGCGGCTTCCGCCCCAGCCCCGAGCGCACACAGGGCACCTATTCCAAATACAACTCCATTGATGACAAGGTGGACGACTTTTTCTACTATACCACCTACATCAAATACGGCATCGGCCGCACCACCTATGACGCTGCGCAGGAGATCCGCAACGACGAGATCACTTTGGACGAAGCCCGGGCTCTGTGCAAAAAGTTTGACGGCGAATACCCCGACCGCTTTGAAAAAGAGATCATGCAGTATCTTTCCATCGACAAACAGCATTTCCCCGAAGCTTACAAGTGCTTTGAGCAGCCCAAGATGGACCGCGAATATTTTATGCATCTGGCCGACCGTTTCCGCTCGCCCCATCTGTGGAAATACGAGGACGGTATGTGGAAGCTGCGCTATCAGCCCTACGAGGGCGACAGCGAAGTGCTTTGGGGTGACCCGCGAGGCAGCAAACATGACCGATAAGAAAAAGATCCGGCTGATCGCCCGGCTGGATGTAAAGGATGTCAATCTTGTAAAGGGCATTCAATTAGAGGGGCTGCGCAAACTGGGCGACCCCAACGCCTTTGCCCGCCGCTATTATGAGCAGGGCATTGACGAGCTTTTGTACATCGACATTGTGGCCAGCCTGTACAACCGCAACAACCTGAGCGACATTGTGGAAAAAACCAGCGAGAATGTGTTTATTCCCATCACAGTGGGCGGCGGGCTGCGCAGCGTGGAGGATGTGCGCCATATTTTAAGCATGGGCGCCGACAAGGCCGCCATCAACACCGCTGCCATCAAGCGCCCCGCGCTGATCACCGAGGTGGCCGAGGCCTTCGGCAGCCAGTGCATGGTGCTTTCCATTCAGGCCAAGCGCAGCCGCACCCAAAGCGGCAAGTGGGAAGCCTATTACGACAACGGCCGCCAGCACTCGGGGCTGGATGTGATTGAATGGGCCAAGCGCGGCGAAGCGCTGGGGGCAGGAGAAATCCTGCTGATGAGCGTGGACAACGAGGGCCTGCAGCAGGGGTGTGACCTGGAACTGATCCGTGCCGTCACCGAGGCGGTAAGCATTCCCGTGGTATGCGGCGGCGGTGTGGGCTGCGCCGAGGATATTCTGGATGCCGCCCGCGCCGGGGCCGATGCCGTGGCCTGCGCCGCCGTGCTGCACTACGGCAAGGCCACCGTGCCCGAGCTGAAACAGGAGATCCGTGCAGGCGGTGTGGAGGTGCGCTTATGAAAGTGAGCATTATCGACTACGGCCTCAGCAATCTGCTGAGCGTGCGGCGCGCCGCCGAGTATTGCGGCGCACAGGTGGAATTTGTGCAGACCCCCGAGGCCGTGCTGGCCGCACCGCGGTTGATTTTGCCCGGCGTGGGCGCTTTTGAGGACGGCATGAACGGCCTTGCCGCCCTGGGGCTGATCGAGCCGATCCGCCAAAAAGCCGCTGAGGGAACGCCGCTTTTGGGCATTTGCCTTGGTATGCAGATGCTGTTTGACGAAAGCGATGAATTTGGGCGGCACCAGGGCCTTGGGCTGATCCCCGGGCGTGTGGAGCGCATTCCCGCCGTGGATACCAGCGGTGCCCCCCAGCGTGTGCCCAACATTGGCTGGCGCACCCTTGTGCCCGCCCACGGCAGCTTTGCGGGCACGGCGCTGCAAAATGTGCCCGCCGGGGGCGAATGCTATTTTGTGCACAGCTACGAGGCCAAGCCCCAAAACGAAGCCGACCGGCTGGCCGACAGCCCCTACGGCGGTCGAAGCATCTGCGCCGCCGCCCTGCGCGGCAGCGTGATGGGCACCCAGTTTCACCCCGAAAAAAGCGGCCCGGTGGGGCTTTCGATCCTGAAAGCATTTTTGGAGCTGTAACGCCGCAGCGCTGCTTTGCACGATAAAGAGAGTAAGAGGAAAACCGCCCGGCTGTGCTTGTTTTGCACAGCCGGGCGGCCTGTTTTACACAAGATGATATTTTCTGCTTTCGGTGAGCGGGCAGGCAAAAATTTGCTCCACGGCCTGTGTGTAATCCTGCATACGGCTTGCCTTGCGCAGCTTTTTCAGCGGCTTTTCGGCCCCTTCAAACATTGCGCCCCAATAGTTCCACTGCTCTTTAATGCGGCATATCGCGTTTTTATCGCCGCCGGGGCGCTGGCAGATCTGTGCAAACAGCACATCGTGAAACCGGCGCAGCTCCGCGGCCTGCAGGGGCTGGCCGCCGATGATCTCGCGCGCCAGCGCAGGATTAGCCACCAGGCCGCGCCCCAGCATCACGCGCTGCACCTGCGGAAAAGCGCTGCAAAAGCGGCGGTAGTCCTCGGCGGTAAAAATATCGCCGTTGTAGCACACCGGCAGGCGGCAGCCCGCCAGTGCCTCGGCAAAGGCATCCCAGCGCACGGGGCGCTTGTAGTAATCCTCCCGCACGCGGGCATGAATGGTGAGCTGCGCGGCGGGATAGCGGTTATACAGTGCCAGCAGTTCGGCAAATTCCCCGGGCGATTCCATGCCAAGGCGTGTTTTCAAGCTGATTCTGAGCGGGCTTTTGGCAAAGATTTCCTCCAGAAATGCTTCCAGCTGCTCCCGGCGCGAAGGCGCCAGAAAGCCTGCGCCGCGCCCCTTGGCCACCACGGTGCCGCTGGGGCAGCCCAGGTTCAGGTCCACCTCGGTGTAGCCCAGCTCGGCCAGCGTTTGGCAGGCCAGCACAAAGCGCTCGGCATTGTTTGTTAAGATCTGTGGCACCGTGTTCACCCCCCGGTTGTGTTCGGGCAGCACCTCCTGCAGGGCCTTGCCCGCAAGCCCGGCCTCGGTGGGGTTTAAAAACGGAGTGTAATAGCAGTCAACTCCGCCGAAAAGCGCGGCATGGGTCTGGCGGTAGTGCCAGGGGGTAACGCCCTCCATGGGGGCAAAATACAGTTGCATAAAACCTCACTGAATTATTTTTTTAATATCACCGGGTAACAACGGGCTTTCCGTCGCTGTCCAGCAGCGGCGTCAGCCCGCCGCCGGTACCATTCGCAATATAAAGATAATTCACGCCGGTTTCTTTGTCAACAAAGATCGTTTTTTCGGTTAGCATTGTGCTTTCCTGATACACAGTTTCAAATCGTTTGGGTTTGCTCATATTGATAACCTCGAATGCTGCTTTTCAGCTTTCTTTATAAAAAGCGCCCCGGAAAGGATCTTCCGAGGCGCTCTGTTTGTCTAAAAAGGACTTGCCGATCAGGCTTTTACAAATTCCTCGGCAACCTCCACGATATGCTCGGCGCACAGGCCAAACTCCTTCAGCAGCGCAGCAGCGGGGCCGCTGTGGCCGAATTCGTCGTTCACGCCGATGCGGCGCACGGGGGTGGGGCACTTTTCGGACAGAACGCCGCAAACGGCTTCGCCCAGGCCCCCCAGAATATTGTGCTCTTCGCAGGTGATCACTTTGCCGCACTCCTTGGCAGCCTTCACCACCAGCTCTTCGTCCAGAGGCTTAATGGTGCACAGGTTGACTACGCGGGCGTGAATGCCCTTTTCGGCCAGTGCATCGGCGGCAGCCACAGCCTCGGCCACCATCAGGCCGGTGGCGATAATGGCAATGTCATCGCCCTCACGCAGCACCTCGCCCTTGCCGATCTTGAAGCCGAAATCCACGCTTTCATGGAACTGGGGCACTGCCAGACGGCCGGTGCGGATGTACACAGGGCCATTGTGCTCATAGGCAGCGCGCACAGCGGCCTGTGCCTCGGCATCGTCGGCAGGGCACATGACCACCATGCCGGGAATGGAGCGCATCAGGGCGAAATCTTCGCAGCACTGATGGCTTGCGCCGTCCTCGCCCACACTGATGCCGCCGTGGCTTGCCACGATCTTTACATTCAGGTGAGGATAGCCGATGGAGTTGCGGATCTGCTCAAAGCCGCGGCCTGCTGCAAACATGGCAAAGCTGCTCACATAAGGCACCAGACCCATGGCAGCCATACCGGCAGCCACAGCCATCATGTTGCCCTCGGCAATGCCGCAGTTGAAATGACGGTTCGGGAATTCCTTGCGGAACACGCCGCTCTTGGTGGAGCCTGCCAGGTCGGCATCCATCACCACGATATCGTTATGCTCTGCACCCAGCTGGGTAATGGCTTTGCCATAGCTGTCGCGGGTGGCAATTTTTTTCATATCAGCCATTGCACTTTGCCTCCAGTTCTGCCTTGGCGGCATCCAGCTCTGCCAAAGCCTTTTCCAGTTCTTCATCGCTGGGAGCCTTGCCGTGCCAACCGGCCTGGTCTTCCATAAAGCTTACGCCCTTGCCCTTGAGGGTGTCCATCAGAATGGCGGTGGGCACGCCCTGGCCCTTGCCTGCCTTGTAGAATTCATCGGCCTTTTCGATCTCGGCCATATCGTGGCCGTTGATCTTGAGAATGCGGAAGCCGAAAGCCTCCAGCTTTTTGTCCAAAGGCTCGGTGTTCATCACATCGCTGGTGCGGCCGTCGATCTGCAAGCGGTTCACATCCACAAACACGCACAGGTTGTCCAGCTTGTAGTTGGAAGCAAACATAAAGGCTTCCCAGCACTCGCCCTCGGCCAGCTCGCCGTCACCCATCAGGGTGTACACGGTGAGATCCTTGTTCAGATACTTGGCGGCCTTGGCCATGCCGGCAGCGGCGGAAATGCCCTGGCCCAGAGAGCCGGTGCTCATATCCACACCGGGCACGGTATTCATGTTGGGGTGGCCCTGCAGGCGGCTGCCGATCTTGCGCAGGGTGGTAAGTTCTTCCACGGGGAAGAAGCCGCGCAGTGCCAGGGCGCTGTACAGGCCGGGGGCAGCATGGCCCTTGCTCAGCACAAAGCGGTCACGATCCTCCCACTTGGGGTTCTGAGGGTCGATCTTCATGCCCTTAAAGTACAGATAGGTGAGCAGGTCAGCAGCGGAAAGGCTTCCGCCGGGGTGGCCGCTGTTGCAGGCGTGAATGGCGATCAGCGCATTGCGGCGCAGATCACAGGCTTCGATTTGAAGCTGCAGCTTTTCTTTTTCAGTCATGGTGATCTCCTAAGTTCAATGATCAGCGGCCCCTGCCCGGAGCCGCCGTTATAAAAGCAAATCGGAGGCTTATTCGCCAAACACCTTTACATAGTCGGCGATGAACTTTTCAATGCCCTGATCGGTCAGGGGATGCTTGGTCATCTGCATCAGCACCTTGTAGGGCACGGTGGCAATATCGGCACCGGCCAGAGCGCAGGCGGTCACATGCACAGGAGTGCGCACGGAAGCGCAGATGATCTGGGTTTCAATGTCGGGATAGTTGCTGAACATTTCGGAAATGGTTTCGATCAGAGGAATACCGTCCTCATTGATATCGTCCAAACGGCCCAGGAAGGGGCTTACGTAGGTTGCGCCTGCGCGGGCAGCCAGCAGTGCCTGGTTTGCCGAGAAGATCAGCGTGCAGTTGGTGGGAATGCCCAAAGCCGACAGAGCCTTGATGGCCTTCAGGCCCTCGGTGGTCATGGGGATCTTTACCACCATGTGCTTGGGGTCCAGTGCATAAATGGCCTTGCCCTCTTCGATCATGGTAGCGGCATCCTTGGTGGTGGCTTTCACTTCGCCGGAAATGGGGCCATCGACAATGCTGGCGATCTCTTTCAGAGTTTCGGCATAGTCACGGCCTTCTTTTGCGATCAGGCTGGGGTTGGTGGTAACACCGGCGATAATGCCCATGTCGTTGGCGGCGCGAATTTCATCCACATTAGCGGTATCAATGTAGAATTTCATGGTTGGTCATCCTTTCTTCCACTCCCGGGGCTGTGCCCGGCTTTTATGTCCGTTCATAATCAGCGGGCCGCGCCCGCAGAAAGCGCGGCTTTGTTGCTATTATAACACATTTATCCGGGGTTTCCATACCCGAAAAGCGCAAACCGGAATTTTTACGATTCTTTTTTCCAATAGCCACAATTCCTTTTTCCGATTCTGGCATATTTTCGGCTGTTTTCACACAGCGCTGATTGCATATTGCCTGCCCTGCGATTATAATAATAGGATACAAACACCCATTTCGAGGTTTTCTTATGAAGATTTTTTGCTGCCCTGTGTGCGGCCAGCCGCTTACTTTTGCCGAAAAAGAGGCCTTTTGCCCCGGCGGCCATCGGTTTGACCGCGCCCGTCAGGGATATTTCAATCTGCTGCAAAGCCAGGCCAGTGCCGCGCGCCGCCATGGCGATGACCGACTGATGGTGGAGGCCCGCACCCGTTTTTTAGAGCAGGGCTTTTACGAGCCGCTGCGCAGCTGTTTGGCCGAATTGGCTGTGGAGTACGCCCCTTCGCCCTGCGCCGTGCTGGATGCAGGCTGCGGCGAGGGCTATTACACCCAGGGCATTGCGCAGGCGCTGGCCGAGGCCGGCAAGGCGCCGCACATTGCAGCCATTGATATTTCGCGGGATTCCGCCAAGGCGGTTGCCCGCCGCTCGTTTGCCAAGCAGGCGGTGGTGGCCAGTGCCTTCCGCCTGCCGGTTTTGCCCGAAAGCTGCGATCTGATTTTGGATATCTTTGCTCCCTGCGCCGCCGGGGAATTTGCCCGGGTGCTGCGGCCCGGCGGTGTGCTGCTGCGCGCTGTGCCGCTGCCAAGGCATCTGTTTGGCTTAAAGGCCGCCATTTACGAAAAGCCCTACGAAAATTCGCCCATTGAGCAGGCCCTGCCCGGCTTTGAAAGCATTGCGCGCCGCGATCTGTGCTGGACTCTTACGCTGGACACCCCGCAAAAAATCGATGAGCTTTTTAAAATGACGCCGTATTATTACAAAACCTCCCCTGCCGACCAGGCCAAGGTGGCTGCCCTGCCGAGCCTTAGCACCGAGCTTGCCTTTGCCGTGCTGGCAGACCGAAAGCTGTGAATTTCTGCGATTTTACCATCTGATAGGCCCAAAAATGGGGTTCCCATGCCGACCGCATGGGAACCCCATTTTTTACGAAAGCCTGTCGCAGCAAAAGCTGCGCAGCATTTATTTTGAGTTGTTGATCAAAGGTTTGCCAGAATGCCTGTAGACTGCATAAACAGCACCAGCATCATCACCGGGGCCACATAGCGGATCATTACGCGATACAGCTTTTTGCGGCGGAAATTTTCGCCGTTGCGCTGCATTTCATTCACCACATAGTCCGGTGTCATGATCCAGCCAATGAGAATGGTGGACAAAAATGCAATAAAGGGCATCATAACGCTGTTGCTGATATAGTCCATGATATCCAAAAGCTGGGCCACCGAGCCGTTGGGCAGCGGCAGTTCAAAGTAGAAAACGCTGTAGCCCAGTGCGATCACTGCCGAGGCAGCCAGATAGATGACCGTGAGCACCAGCACGGTTTTTTTGCGGCCTGTGTGGAAAATTTCCATGCAGTTGGCGGCAATGGATTCCAGCACCGAAATGCAGGAGGTAAGCGTGGCAAAAATAGCCGTGACAAAGAACAGAATGCCCACAAACACACCTGCTGCGCCCATGGCGGCAAACACCTTGGGCAGCGAAACAAACATCAGGCTGGGGCCTGCGCTCATGCCCTCGGTGCCCGAGAACACATACACAGCGGGAATGATCATGGCACCGGCCAGCAGGGCCACGCCGGTATCAAAAATTTCGATCTGGTTCACGGCCTTGTTCAAGTCCACCTCCGGCTTTACATACGAGCCGTAGGTGATCATAATGCCCATGGAAACGCTGAGGGAAAAGAACATCTGGCTCATGGCATCCAGCAGGATCTGCAAAAAGCGGCCGATGGTGAGCCCCTCTACGTGCGGGGTCAGATAATAACGCAGCCCCTCCAGACCGGTGCGCAGCTGACCGGAAGCATCCTCGTGCTTGAGGGTGAGCGAGTAACCGGCGATCACCACCACCAGCACCAGCAAAACGGGCATCATATAGCGGGAAACACGCTCGATGCCGCCCTCCACGCCGTTGTACACGATAAAGGCCGTAACGCCCATAAAGAGCAGGGCAAACACCACCGGCGAAACCGAGGAGGTGATAAAGCCGGTAAAATAGCCGTCCTGCGCAGCGGCCGACGACTGGCCGGTGAGATACACCACCGCGTATTTGGTGATCCAGCCGCCGATCACGGCATAATAGGTCATGATCAGCACCGGCACCAAAAAAGTGAGAACGCCCAAGAATTTCCATTTGGGGCGCATGGTTTCATAGGCTCGGATGGCGCTTTGCTTTGTGCGGCGGCCAATGGCAATATCCGAGGTGAGCAGCGTAAAGCCAAAGGTCAGCACCAGTGCCAGATACACCAGCAAAAACAAACCGCCGCCGTCCTTTGCGGCAAGGTAGGGAAAACGCCACAGATTGCCCACACCCACCGCACTTCCGGCGGCAGCAAGCACAAAGCCGATCTGTCCAGAAAAACTGCTTGATTTCTTTTTCATGATTCCTGATACTCCTATCCTGATGCCGGCCCGGTTTGTTCCCTGATGTTCCGCGATCTGCCGGGCCGCCCGCCGCAGGCTTTTGTGCCGCGGCGGAACACTTGCAATATAGGATAGCACATGTTACCATATCAGTAAACCGAATGATTTTGTTATGCCATATAACTTTTACTAATGGGAGAACAGAATGCGCGAGCAGAAAGACCGTTACGAGATTTTTTTAAAAGTGTGCGAAACAGGCAGTTTTTCCAAGGCCGCCGATGCACTGAACTACACACAGTCCGGCATCAGCCAGATGATGGCCGGGCTGGAGGAGGAACTGGGGGTGCAGCTGTTTGCCCGCATCAACCGCGGCGTTACCCTTACCGACAACGGTGCGCGCCTGCTGCCCTATATCCGGGAAATGGCCAGCCAAAAGGCCCGGCTGCGGCAGGCCGCCTTTAATATCAACCATAAGATTGAGGGCAAACTGCGCGTGGGCAGCATTTCCAGCGTGACCACCCTTTGGATGCCGCAGGTGGTGCGCTATTTTCAGGAAAACTACCCCAAGGTGAAGGTGGAGATCTTAGACGGCAACTATGACGAGATCCGTGACTGGATCGTGCGCGGGCAGGTGGACTGCGGGTTTATTTCCTCCATTCTGGCCGACGATTTAAAGTTTTACCCTCTTTTGGACGATCCGCTGTGTGCGGTTTTTCCGGCCGATCACCCTCTTGCCGCGCAAAAAAGCGTGAGTCTGCCGGAGCTGTTCCGCTATCCGCTGATCATTGAAACCCCCGGCTGCGACAACGACATTCAGCATCTGATGCTGAAATGCCCGGTAAAGCCCAGTATTTCTTACAGCTTCCGGGATGACCCGCTGATCATGGCGTTTGTGCGCAGCGGGCTGGGCGTTACCATTTCGCAGGAGCTGGTGATGCAGGCCTTCGGCTGCCCGGGGGTGGTATCGCGCCCTCTTGAGCCCGCCTGCTGCCGAACCCTGGGCCTTGCCTTTTCCAAAACTGCCAATTCGGTGGTAAGCCGAACGCTTTTGGAATATCTGCAGCAGCAAAAAAAGTGAAGGTCCCTTGCCGTTTGCCCCCATGCAGCGCGGAATGAGAATTGCAACTTCCCCGCCCTTGTGTTATAGTATTACTATTGTTTTATTTTTCCGCTGCCGCGGCGGTTTTTGATCTTTTTTTCTCAAACCGGAAAGGATTTTGTATGCTTCAAAAAATGAAAGCGTTTTATGCCCGGGTGCTGCGGTGTATCAGCGCCCATGCCAAATGGATCGTTTTGGCTGCCATGGCTCTGGCCGTGGTGCCGTTTTTGCTCATAAGCATTTACAGCCGCCCCTGTGTGGATGATTTTTCCTATTCGGTTTCTCTGTATCACATGGTGCAAAGCGGCAGCGGCAATCTGTTTGCCCTGCTCAAAGAGGCCGCGCGCGTGGATATCAGCTATTACTACTCCTGGCAGGGGCTGTACACCTCGGTTTTTGTGCTGGCGCTGCAACCGGGCATTTTTGGCGAACGATATTATTTCATTGGTGCGGTGCTGCTGATGGTGCTGATGGCGGTGTGCCTGTACTATTTTGTTTCTGCCTGCTTTGACCGCTTGGGCGTTTCGCTCAGCAAGGCGTGCTGTGCCGCCATTTTGCTGACGGCGCTTCTGCAGGGCCTTCCCAGCATGGCCGAGGGCCTGTACTGGTTCAACGGCGCGTGGAACTATACCCCGTTTTTCTTTCTGATCCTTGTGAATATCGGCCTTGTGCTGCGCTTCACTGCGCCTTCGGGCAAGCGCCGCCAGCTTGTGTGTGCGGTGATTTTAAGCTTTGTGATCTCGGGCGGCAACCATGTCACCTCTTTTTTAAACATTCTGGTTTTGCTGCTGGCCGCCCTCATCAGCCGCCGCAAGGCCTTGCTTGCCCCGCTTGCTTCGGCCGCCGTGGGCTTTGCCATCATGTATCTGGCCCCTGGCACCGCCGTGCGGCAGGTAGCTTTGGGGCATGAAGCCTCGGTGCCCGGCACCATCGTTGCCGTGATCAAGCAGGCCGAAGCATGGCTGGGCGAATGGAGCAATGCCGAGTGGTTTTTGTGTATGGCCCTTGCCTTTGGGCTGGCGCTGTGCATTCGCCCGCCGCAATCTGTGCGCCTGCCCAACCCCATCTGGGTGATGGCAGCGTGCGCCATGCTGTGGTGCGGCGCCATGTGCGTGCCCAACTACGCCATGGGCAACTTTGGCGAAGGGCGCGTTGTCAACATTCTGTGGATGATTTTCCTGCTGGTTTCGGCTGTGATCGTAATTTATACCACGGTATGGTTCAACCACAAGGGCCGCCCTGCGTGGCTGGACGGCTGGTGTGATTCTGCCGGGTGGCGCACCGCGCTGGTGGTGTTTGCACTGGGGCTGCTGGTTTACAGCGGCAGCAATCTGAAAGATGTTGTGCGTGAGCTGGCCGACGGCACAGCCGCCGCCTATGCTGCCGGGTATGACAGCCGCGTTGCCGGTATGCAGCAGCTGGCCGAGGGCGAAACGCTTTACACCCTGCCGCTGGTGCATTCCAAGGCTTTGTACTTTAATGATGTATCCGATGATGTGAACGGCGACTGGAACCGTGCCTGGGAAAGCTACTACGGCCACCCCATTGCGGCCGAAACGCCTTCGGAGAACGAAACCGCATAAAAATAAGGCTCTGCCTTTTGTGCCTGATGGCGGCACAGACGGGCAGAGCCTTTTTTGTTTTGCAGAAAACGATGTTATTTCAGCGCTTCACTGTTGTTCAGCACCTGCGTGCTGTATAAAAACAGCACATCCTTGCCGGTAAAGTCCACAAACTGCCCCACCCGGGCCGAGGGCAGATAGCGAATATCCACCAGCGTGATCTCGCTGTAGCCCTCGGCCAGAAGCGGCGCAAGGCTGCTGCCGAAGGAATCGCGAAAGATCACCAGTTCGCGGTGGGAGCGCGCGTGCGGGTTTTGGATGGTCAGCAGGGATACCGGGCCGGAAAGAAACACCTCATACAGATCATTGCCCGCCGCCTTGTCCAGATCATACACCGGGCTTTCGCGGCCGGATTCATAGTTGGTCACGGTGTAATCCGCCATGCGGGCACTGGTCAGATAGGTAAGCGCATCCGGCTGCATGGGCAGCGCCGCATAGCCGTAGTACAGCCCGTAATAGGGCCTTTGCAGCGTGGTTTCGCTGTAGTCATCCCCCAGCGAAACGCCCATCTGCCCCGCAAGATACTGCGCCGTGGGCACAAGGGCTTCCTGCCGCCAGTGCGGGTCGGTTCGGTAGTAGCAGTTCAGCGAAAGGGTGCTGAACAGATCGATCTCGGTCATGCCGGGCGAAAGCTTCTGGCGCATGGTCTGTGCCAGCTTTTCGTAGTCCAGGGCCGGATACCCGCCCGCCGGGGCCATGAAATAGTTTTTGTCCGGGATCAGTGCGTAATACACATGCCCGGCTTTTCCTTCTAAATAGGTTTTTTGCAGCTGCAAAAATTTATCCGCCGCGCGCTCCACCGAGTCGGTGTGCAGCGGATAGTCCAGCTTGGAGGCATAGCCGTTTTGCAGATACACGCCGTTGTTGTCCTTTTGGCAAAACACCCCCAGCTGCACGGCAGCCTTCAGCCCGCGCAGTGTATCCCGCAGCGGAAACTGATCCAAGCTGTAGCTTTCAAATTTCTGCATCCACTGGCCCGACTGCACGCTTTGCACGCTCAGGGCCGGTTTTTGCGCCAGCTTGCGCCGCTCGCTGATCGAAAGCGCATCGGCCGGGCGCAGCCAGGCCCACGCAGCCAGCCCCAGCCCCACAAGGCCCAGCAGCGCCAGCGTGAGGCCCTGTTGTAATTTTTCCTGTTTCATACGCATTAAAACCTAAAATACAAAAACGGGTTGAACGAGCCGTCCACCAAAAAGGCGGTATCCAGTACCAGCAGCACCGCAAGGCCCACCGGCCCCAGCACGGCGCACAGCCATGGCGCACGGCCTGCAAGGCGCTGCCACAGCTTTTGGGGCCACGGCGTAGAGCCCACCGCCGCCAACAGCAGCAGCACCGCATAGCTGCGCAGGCAATACAGGCTCAGCGCATCGGCGGCGGGCAGCCCCGCCAGCCCGGCCATGCCGGCCAGCACGCCCAGCGCCCCGGCAACGGAATCGGCATCAAACAGCACAAAGCTTGCCAGCACTGCCGCCAGCACATAAAAATGCCCCAGGGCCGGGTGCCGGTGCAGCCATTCGCCCAGCCAGAGCTTTTCGGCCAGCAGCAGCACCGCAAACAGCAGCCCCCACGCCACAAAATTCCACGCAGCACCGTGCCACAGCCCGGTGAGCGCCCACACCACCGCCAGGTTCAGCACCCAGCGGGCACGCGACACGCGGTTGCCCCCCAGCGGGATGTATACATAGTCACGAAACCATGCTCCCAGGCTGATATGCCAGCGCCGCCAGAACTCGGTAACGCTGCGGGAAATATAGGGATATTGAAAGTTTTCGGGAAAATGAAAGCCGAAAATACGCCCCAAGCCAATGGCCATATCGCTGTAGCCGGAAAAATCAAAGTACAAATGCAGCACATAGGCCGCCGCATACAGCCAGCAAAACAGCACCGTGCGCTGCTCGGCCGCCTTGAACTGCGTTACCAGTGCGTACAGTGTGTTGGCCAGCAGCACCTTTTTGCTGAGGCCTGCCACAAAGCGGGAAAGCCCGGCGGCCAGGTCCTGCCCGGTGGTGCGGCGCGTGTTCAGCTGCTCGCGCACATCGGCATAGCGCACGATGGGCCCTGCGATCAGCTGCGGAAACATGGCGATATAGGCGGCCAGATTGATCAGATTTTTCTGTGCAGGCACCGTGCCGCGCCACACATCCACCACATAGCTGATGATCTGAAAGGTGTAAAAGCTGATGCCGATGGGCAGCGCCACCCGGATCACCGGGATATCCCAGCCGGTGAGCTGCCGCAGATTCTGCGCAAAAAAACCCGCATACTTGCACCAGCCCAGCAGCCCCAGACTGATGCACAGCGATGCCGCAAGCGGCAGATTTTTGCGCTTGGGGTCGTTTTTCCAGCGCTCGGCCAGCAGGCCAAAGCCATAGCCCTGCGCAATGGAAAGCAGCATGAACCACACAAATTCAGGCTCGCCCCATGCATAAAACACAAGGCTTGCCGCCAGCAGCACGCCATTGCGAAAGCGCCGGGGGCACACAAAGTATACCCCCAGCACCATCGGCAGAAAATAATATAAAAACGGAATACTTGAAAACAGCATACGCCTGGTTGCTCACCCGTTACTGAATGGCTTCGTCATACACCACGGCTGCGCCGGGATACAGATTTTCGGTGTGTGTTTTAAAGGTATCGCACAGATCCTCTGCGCCGTACAGGGCCAGCACATAATCCCCCACGGTCATGATCACCAGCTTGTCGGGGAAACCGCACATCCACCGGTGCGACTGAATGCTGTCACGCAGGGCCTTGGTGAGGGTTTCGGTATCGGCAGCATTGGCCACATGATAGGCAGCGGCGGTAAAGGTGTTGGCGTTCATCATGTGGGTCAGGGCAGCGCCGTCGTCCACCTTGTCGGCCATGTCGGCGGGGAAGGCAAACAGGCTGTTCATAGCCTCGCCGTCCTCGGTGCCGATCTTGCCGGGTGCTTCGTCTACCATATTATCGTAGTCGCCGCCGGTCACCGAAAACTTTTCGCTGTCGGCGTGGGCGTTCCACACTTCGGTGAGCAGTGCCGTAGCATCAGCGATCTTGGGGGTGTGGGCGGTGCTGTCGGCTGCCGAGCCGGAAGCAGAGCCCGCGCCGCAGGCGGCCAGGGAAAGGGCCATTGCCAGAGCCAGTGCCATACTGAGGACTTTTTTCATCATAGTGGGATTCTCCTTTTCGTTGCGGCGGCATCCCAGCACCTTGCGGGCCGGGGCCGCCTGTTTCGTTGTTTGCGCGGGGAAGCATGCAAAGCCCTGCGGCGGCGCGCAAAAGCAGCAGCGCCTTATCCATAGTGTTCCGCCAAAGGCCGGATTTCATTCCCCTGTGCGCGAAATTTTGTGTTCGCGCCGGAAAAGTATTTTCCCGTGCAAAACACAGCACCCCCACTATACCATGCTGCCGCGGCAAAAGTCAACACAGGCTCTGTGCAAAACCATCGCCAAAAAGTAATATTTTTATGAATAGGGTTTTGCTTTTTGTCTTAGCCTGGCCGCACCGGGCCTCACAACGCACAGCAGGGCCGCTGTGCGTTAAAATTTTTGCCGGGGGCTTTTTTCCCGGCAGGCGGCGCGCTATAATGGTAAGGTGGCGGTGTGTGGCCAGCCGGAAAAGCCTTGGCCGCACGGCCGCCGGAGTTTGTGTAAAAAATAGGGGTTTCCCGTTTTCTATGGCATTTCCGCACAGTTTTCTGCTTTGGCCGCAGCGCTTGCACTCTGCCGGGCAAAGCTGTGCCGCGATGCCGCACGGAAAGAAGAAGGAAGGATCACATGATGAAATCACAGCACCGCACCCCTTTGCGCGGCGATGCCTCGGCGTGGGCGTTCAGCCGCCGGGTGTTTACCGAGGGTATGCGCGACGGTGTGCCCATTGCACTGGGCTATTTTGCCGTTTCGTTTTCGCTGGGCATTGCCGCCCGCCACGCCGGGTTTACCCCGCTGCAGGGATTTTTGGCAAGCCTTTTCAACAACGCCTCTGCCGGAGAATACGCGGCTTTTTCGCTGATCGCCTCCGGGGCCACGCTGGCCGAAGTGGCCATTATCACGCTCATCGCCAATGCGCGTTATCTGCTGATGAGCTGTGCGCTGGCCCAGCGCTTTGCCCCCGGCACACCGTTTTTCCACCGGCTGCTCATTGGCTATGATGTCACCGACGAGCTGTTCGGCATCACGATCTCCCGCCCGGGCGCGCTGAACCCCTATTACACCTACGGCGCCATTTTGCTGGCCGCCCCCGCCTGGGCGATGGGCACGGCGCTGGGCATTATGGCGGGCAACCTTTTGCCGCTGCGGGTAGTGAGCGCCCTCAGCGTGGCCCTGTACGGTATGTTTTTGGCCATCATCATTCCCCCTGCGCGGCAAAACCGCGTGGTGGCCGCTTTGGTGCTGCTCAGCTTTGCCGTAAGCTATGCCTGCGGCGTTTTGCCCGGCATCCGCGCCCTTTCCGAGGGCACGCGCACCATTCTGCTCACCGTGCTGCTTTCGGCCGGGGCCGCCGTGTTGTTCCCCATTCCAGTCGAGGAGGAAGAAGCCCATGCCCAGTAATTATTTGTACATTGCCGTGATGGCGCTGGTTTCCTACACCATTCGCATTCTGCCCCTCACGCTGATCCGCAAGCCGATCCGCAATCGATTCATTCAATCGTTTTTGTATTATGTGCCCTATGCCACGCTGGCCGTGATGACCTTTCCCGCCATTATACATGCCACCCAAACGCCGATCTCGGGTGCGGCAGCGCTGGCCGCAGGCATTGCCGCCGCATGGATGGGCGCTGGGCTTTTCCCCGTTTCGGTGATCTGCTGTGCGCTGGTGCTTTTGATCGAGCTGTTCGTATAAGGGCGCTGCCGCCGCGCAGCTGCCAAAAACCGATCATTGTGGGGGGACCCGCTCAAATAGGAGGAACTGACTATGCGTAACCAAACGAAACTGTTCGGCCTGCTGCTGGCACCTGCTCTGGCACTTTGCGCCTGCGGGCAGGATGCCCCGGCCTCGAGCGCTGTAAGCGCCCCCGCCTCGGCCCCGGTGCAAAGCGAGGCCGAATTGGCAGACAGCAGCGCCTGGGTGTCGGCGCAGTCTGCCCCCGCCGGGCCGTTTGCAGAGCCCGTCGGCGCGGCTGCCCAAACCAGCGGCCAGCTGATCTATACGGCAGATTTCGATTTTGCGATCGATAACGGCAGTGCCGAGAGCGGCTGGTTCATCACCTCGTGGATGAGCAAGGGCTACGGCACGAAGATCTATGCCGTATGCCCTGCCACAGGCCAGTTGATCGTGGGCGAAGATGGTGCCCCCGTGATCCTTTGCCAGCAGGCGCTGATCCGTTTTGTGTGGAAGGATGCCGATGGCGCAGAAACCGACGCCTACACCGTGTACACACTGGACGGCGAACCGCAAACCTACACCCTGTTTGCCGAGATCTACGGCTTGGACGGGCAGCTGCAGGAGGAGCGCGAGGTCACAAGCCTGACCCAAACCGACGACGATTCCTATTCTTCGGTGGCATATCCCGCCATGCAAAGCCTTGCCGAGGAATACAACGGGTCCCTGTCCGGCCAGGTTTCGCCGCTGACGGTGAAGGACGACGGCGGCGATGCCGTGGTGTGCAGCGCCGACGGCAGCGAGCTGATCCGCCTGCCCGGCACACCGGCCGATATGGCGTTTGCCTACGCCAGCGCCGACGGCCATTATGTGTCGGTTTACCGCCCCGACAGTGACCAAACCGAGTTTTACCTTTTCTGAGGCGGAAAATAAGCGGCGCGGAGCCGGTGCTGCAATGTGATACGGGCCCATTGCAAAAAATGTCAATGGGAAATTAAAATTCCCCTTTTCGCAACGAATGCAAGCCGCAGCGAACGCTGCCCCGAAAAAAGCTGTTATGCTGATAAAAGCCCGTTTGCAGGCCGTGATTTTCGGCCGTGCAGACGGGCTTTTTTAGGCGGCGAAAAAACATCACCGCCCAGCCTATGCACATTGAGTCACCTTTCATTCCGGCTATAGAGCGTATTGCAGCGATATGCTATAATATAGATAGGGTTTCTATGAGAAAGCTGCGCCTCATGGCGGCATAGAGCAAAGCGACTGCCGGGCTTCATTTTCGATGGAGTTCGGCCTTCTATATCCGTAAACAGTATTTCCTATGTCGGCAAAAAGTGTGAAAATATAGATTGATCGCCATTGATGTTTTTGCCGATGATGTGATATACTATGTAATAGATTAACATAGTTTTTGATGGATTATATGGCGGAGGATCATAGATGCGATATCTTTCAGTTGCTGAAACAGCGAAAAAGTGGGATGTATCCGAGCGCAGCGTTAGAAATTACTGCGCCCAGGGGCGTGTGAACGGTGCGTTTCTTACCGGCAAGACATGGAACATTCCGGAAAGTGCAGAAAAGCCGGAGCGTACCAACAAAAGAAAAGCAGGGCCGATCACTCTGCTGGACTTTCTGAAAGAGCAGAAGGCAAGTAGATACTCCGGTGGAATCTACCATAAAACGCAGATCGAATTGACATACAATTC